>CALIHR010000027.1 GCA_938020505.1 uncultured Actinobaculum sp.
GTGGCACAACTTTGTGATTTTCGAGCAGTACGGTTCCGACAAGCCGGCTCGCGCCGCGCTGGCCGCGGCGAAACAGGGAAAGCTGTTCGAGTTCGCCGACGCCGCCTACAAGGACCTGGCCTCCCCTCGAGACCACGCCCGGTACACCGACGCATCGGTCCGGACCGTGGCGCAGAAGGTCGGGCTGGACATGGCCAAGTTCAACGCCGACTACGCTTCGCCCGAAGTCGCACGGGAAGCCTCTGCCGAACAGCAGCTCGCCCAGAATCTGGGGCTCAGCGGCACTCCAGCGATCATAGTCGGCGACGCCTATCTTCCCGGAGTCGCCCCCACGCGGGTCATCGAGAACACGATCGAGCTGCAGGCAAGAGAGCAGTGACGGCAAGCGTTGCCGAGAAGGCGCCCGCAGGAAACATGCCAGCCGCAGGGTGAGGGGCCCTCTGTCGAGGGCCCCTTCATGCTGCCGACCACAGGTTTTCGGTTGCTCTGCCGGGCTTTGCTCGGCCTTTAGCTTTCCCAGTTCAGCCGCCCTGGCGTTCCGTCCGCTCCCACCGGGCTTTGCTCGGCCAGGCCTCAGTCGCTTTGCCAGGCGTTCCACAGCGCGGCGTACTCGCCGCCGCGAGCCGTCAGCTCGTCGTGGCTGCCGTATTCGGCGACGCGGCCGTCGATCATGACGGCGACCCTGTCGGCGTCGTGCGCCGTGTACAGCCTGTGCGCGATCGAAACGACGGTGCGCCCCTCGAGGACCCTGCCGAGCGCACGCTCAAGCGAGCGAGCCTCCGTCGGATTGAGCTGGGAGGTCGCCTCGTCGAGCACCAGCACCGCCGGATCGAGCAGAACGATGCGGGCGAGGGCCAGCTGCTGGGCCTGCGGCGGCGTCAAGGCGAGCCCTCCCGACCCGATCTTCGTCTCGAGGCCGTCTTCCAGATCGTCGACCCACGTCGCTTCAACCGCCTCCAGCGCGTTCCGAATCTCTTCGTCCGTCGCATCGCGCTTGGCCAAGCGCATGTTGTGGGCGAGGCTGCCGAGGAACACGTGGTGCTCCTGGGTGACCATGGCCACGGCGGCGTGGAGGGCGGATTCCGGCATCGAGGACACTTCGGCCCGTCCGATGCGCACAGACCCCGCCGCGGGTGCGTTGATTCCGGCGATCAGGCGCCCGAGCGTCGATTTTCCGGCGCCGGAGGGCCCGACGATCGCGACGGTCTCCCCGCCGCCGACGTCCAACGTCACGCCGTGCAACACGTCCTGGCCCTCGCGGTAGGCAAAATGCACGTCTTCGATGTGCAAGGCGGCGTCGAACCCGCCGGAGGAATCCGGTCCCGCCGCCTTCGCCCCTTTGACAGGACCAGAGTCGCGGGCGGCGTTCGGCTTCTCGCGAGCTTTGTGGCCGCCGCCCCCGTTTCTGCGCGTGTCGTCCGCGCCGCTTACGCCGCCGCTCTCGCCAGACTCACCGGCGTCCGTTTCGCTCGCCCTTTCGGCGGCCCCTTCACCTTCGCCTACGCCGCTTTCGCCGGCCTCTTCGACGCCGAAGATCCTCGCAAGGGCGGCCATCGCGAACTGGAACTCATCGGCCCACCAGCTGAACGTCCACAGAGGATAGCGCAGCTGGGACGCGTACAGGACGATCGCTGTGACTGTCCCGTACGTCGTTTGGCCGATTCCGATCATGTACCCGCCGAGTGCAAGGCCGGTGACCACGGGAAGATAGGTGACAAGCTGATTCATGACGATGAACAGCATCCGAACCCAGCCGGTGTAGACCTCGTTGCGCCAGTACTCGTAAATGAGCGTGTCCATCCGTTCGGCGCGCACCCGCCCCAGCCGCATGGCGTCGGCGGTGGTCGACTGCTCCACGGTCTCCGACGCTACGCCGGACATTCCCGCGCTGATCGCCGACGCCGCAAGATACGCCGGCACGCCGCGCCGGACGTAGAAGCGAACCGTGAAAAAGATCGGCGCAGCGGTCAGCACCACGACCCCGCCGAGCAAAGGATTCGCCACAAAGATCGCAACGAGGGTCGCGGCAATCGTCAGGACCGTCATGAACAGCCGACTCACGGCGCCCTCGACGAAGAAGCTGACCCTGTCGACGTCGTGCGTGGTGCGGCCGATCATGTCGCCCGACCCGGCGGCCTCGACGGTCCCGAGGGGAAGGGAGGTCACGGCCCTCACGACCCGCTCACGCAGCACGGCCAGAATCTTCTGTGAGAAGACGTAGGCGCGCAGGCTTGCCGAGTACCCCAAAATGGCCTGTATCACCACGACGACGGCGATGAACGCGATCGCGTTGCGGATGTAGGAGGACGTCGTTCCCGCGGCGACGGCGTCGACTGCGCGGCCGACGACCGTCGGCGTCACAACGCCGACGACTGCGAGCGCCGTCTGGAGCGTGAAAACGACCGCGAATTCGGCCTTGCGATCAGCGATGAGGCCGAGGAGTTTGCGCATGGCGGTGCGCGTGTCGGCCACCGGGAGCCTCATTTCGCACCTCCGTTCTCACGGTCGACGTCGGCTTTGCCGAGGCCGACGCCGCCCTTCTCGTCAACGCCGCCTTTCTCGTCAACGCCGACCTTCTCGTCGCGGACGTCCCTTGCGCCTTCGCCTCTTGCGTCCGGCGCAGTCGGCGCTTTGCCGCCTTCATCGCTTTCGCCGCGGTGGACCACGGCCCGGTAGTCCGGGTGGGACGAAAGCTCGTGGTGGGTCCCGCGCAGGGCCTCTTTCCCGTCGACGAGGAAGACGACCTCGTCGCATCGGCCGAGCACAAGGGGCGAAACGGTGGCGACGATTGTCGTCTTTCCAGCGCGGCAGTCGGCAAGCCGCTCGGCGATCCGGGATTCCGTGTGCGAGTCGACGGCGCTCGTCGGCTCGACGAGGATCGTGACGGGCGCGTCCAACGCGAGTGCGCGGGCGAGCGCCGCTCGCTGGCGCTGGCCTCCGGACATCGATCTGCCGCGTTCGGCGACCTGGCCGTCAAGCCCTCCCTCCGTCGAGGAGAGGACGTCGGCGCCGTCGGCTGCGTGGACGGCGCGCAGCAGGCGGGCATCGGCCGGCCGCTCCCCCGGCTCCTCGCTCAGAACCGGGCGAATCTCGCCGCCCGGCTCGAGGACGTCGGCAACCTGCGCCGCCACTGCGCGCGGCTCGATCGGCTCGGCGTCCGGGCCGAGCAGATTCGAGCGGAGCGTGCCCATGTACAGCTCGGCTATCGGGCCGGAGTAGGCGATGTTTTTCCTGACCTCGGCCAGCCGTAGGCGACGCAGATCGACGCCGTCGGCGTACACTTCGTCGGCGTCGTCGGTTCGGGCCAGGCGCGCGGCGAGGGCGGCGGACTCCTCCGGAGAGCCCGATACGAGGGCGACCGTCTTCCCCGGGCCGATCCGCACCCCTGACGCAGCGTCGGTCAAGGCCGCGCGCGTCCAGTCGGGCGCGGCGAGGCCGGGATCGGCCTGGGCGTCGGAAACGAGGCGCTTGGCCGCGAGGATGCGCGACATCTTCTTCGCCCCCGTCCATGCCCGAGTGGCCTCGTACGTCGTTTGGATGAGGGCTTCAATGGGAATGGACAAATACGCGGTGAAGCCGTAAAAGGCCACAAGCGCTCCGGGGCTGATCGCGCCGTCGTACGTCATCCACAGTCCTTGGCCGATCACCACCGCCGTAAAGAAAGCCGGGCCGGCCTCGGATATCACGCGCAGACGCGCTCGGTACTTCGAGGCGCGGATGCCGGCGTCGCGCACCCGAGCGGACTGCGCCGCGTAGGTCTCGTTGTAAAGGTCGGCGCCTCCCACGCCGCGCATGACGCGCAATCCGGCGATTCCGTCGGAGGCGATCGACGTGAGAGTCCCCGATTCCTCGCGCTGCTCGGCCACCCGCGCCTGGAAGGGCTTGACCATCCAGCTGGTGACGACCATGAGAATCGGCATCCCGACGGCGACGAAAAGCCCCAGAGGCACGGAGATGCCGATCATGAGGGCCACAACCGCGGCGAAGCCGAGGAACGATCCAACGACCGACGGCAGATAGGCGGTGAATGAACCGACTCTCTCGGCGTCCACCGTCATCGCCGTGACGATGTCGCCGGAGGCCATGTCGCGGCCGACGTCGGTTCGCCGGCCGAATACGACGCGCATGAGCCGCCGCGCGGGGTTCCACGCCGCCCGCATGGCAATGACGATTTCCATCACTTCGGACACGCTTGTGACGGAGTTGAGGAGAACGAGGCCGACGAACAGGCCGACGCCGGGAAGGATCTCCGGGGTCAACCCGTTTTCCAGCCCCGAATCAAGCGCTTTGCCGAGCGCCCAGGGAATGAGGGCGGTGCAGACCGAGGCGATGCAGACCATCGCCGTATAGACGAGGTTGATTTTCCAGGTGTCTCGGAACGCCTTGCGCATGATGCCCGACGGCGTTGCCGGAACGCGGTCCGGCTCCGAGGTGTTTTCCCTCATGAAACGCGGCAGACGCTTGGGCATGGGGGCAATGTATATGCGATGAGAATGGGATGCCATTGTTGTCTTTCGTAGGCAGGACTGAAGGCCCCGCGTATAGCCTTGACTGGGGTGAGGTCATGTCGCCGCGGAATGGACGTCGCGGCGCAGCTAATCAACGAAAGTTGTTCATAGCCTGAGACATTACCACAGGGATTCAGCGATGCGCACGCCATTGCCGAAACTTCTCGCCCATCCGGGGACACTCTCCACTTTTTTGCGGAAACTTCCCACTCTTCTCGGGAAACGAGGCGGCGGCCTCACCTTCAGGAACGGCGCCCGCGCTGCCGACAGGCTTTCAACTCCCGAAAAGACGCGTCCGCACCCGCAACGCGTCCCATCCGGAAGACGCGTCCACGCCTACTGCGCGTCCTCGGCCTGGAAACGTTCGACACCCCGCGAAAGAAGCTTTGCAAGAATTTGCTTTAATTCTTTACTTCCATTTGGTAGTTGAAATTGTTACTATCAAGTGGAGGGTCACTTTCTCTGAAAGCTCGTGGCTCCGAAACCGAGCGCCGCTGCGCTCACGATGAATGCGAGGCATGCATGTCAACAATCCGAACCCCCCGACGTTTTGTCGCCTTTGCGGCGGTTGCCGTCTCGGCTTTCCTGCCGACGTCGGCGTCTTTGGCCGACGATGCGTCGACGCCGTCCCCGGCGGCGCAGGCGACAAAGGCGCCCGCAGCGCAAGCCGCTCCGACGTCGGCTGAAAACGTGCCCTTCGCCCCTTCGGCCGCCGACGTCGCCCGCGTGCGCCAGCGCGTGCAATCCGACCCCGCTTTCGCCTCGCGCTCCGCGCAGGAGAAAGAGAGCCTCGTGCGCCTGCTCCTCCAAGGGACGTCGGCGCCTGCCCGGACAAACGACGGGCGCTCCCTTGCCCTCGTCGCCCCGCAAGTGCAAGGTTATGGCAAGATCGACGCCGGGGCCGCCGTCAAGACTCAGCTTTACGCGACCGTCGACGGCGCCTCGGATCCCTCGAATCTTTCAGCGCGAGCGGAGTTTGCCGACGGTTACTGGAAGTTCACGGTCCGTCTGCACAACGTCGGGAACAGTTCGCAGTATGTCAACTTCAGCGGGTTCACCCTCCTGAAGCTCGGCGGCGAGGGAGGAAAGTGGGCGAACCCCCGCCTCAAAACGTCCTTCGGCGTGGACGGAAGAGCGGTTTATGGCGTGAGGGTGCCCGCACACGGCGAGCGGACCGTGTCCGTGTCCGTCAGCGACCCGAGCTACAGCCTGTACGAGTACGTGCTGCGCGGCGGCGCCGCGACCGCTCCGCTGGGAGGATTCGTCAGCTTCCGCCCGGCGGAGGACAGGGCCGCCCCGGCGGTCTCAGTCCCCTTCACGGGCATGTTCAAGGCGGTTTGAGCGCGCAGCCGATGAACGGCGGGGTCGCGCGGATGCGAGCGGCCCCGCCCCACAACAAGATCCGAGCAGGTCTGTTACGGCTAGGGCGATCGTCAAAAGAGCGGGTCTTGTTCCCCGCCGGCTCATGGGCCCGATCGGGTTCGCCCTTTCTGGGGCGGCCTGAATCGTCGAAATGCTAAAAGGGAAATTCCGCAAACGGGAGGCCTCGTCAGCCTTGCCAATCACCCCTTTGGCAAGGCTGACAGACTGCAAAGCTACCGAACGTCCCTGCGTTCGAACAGCCATCCCGCAATCGCCGTGAGGCACACGACCCACACAAGGAGAACGAGCATCCCGGGGCCCGGATCGAGAGTGTCTCCCCCGGCCCGCGTGAAAACGGCGAAAGTCGAACGGTCGGGAAGGAAGCGGGCTGCCGAGACTATTCCCGACAGCAGCTGAGAGAGCCCCAGGAACAGGGGAATGAGAACCGCCCCGGGGACGATGGCCGACCGCCACACGACGGCGAGGCCCGCGGCCACGAAGGCCATTCCCAGCCAGGAAAGCGCAATCATCGCGGCCTTGCCCGCCCCCGGTAGAGCGACGCCCCCGGCGGACATTGACAGGCTCAGCCAGCCCGCAAGAGCGCCTCCCGCCAACGCGGCGAGCGTGAGCGTCGTCAAAACGCCCAACTTGGCCGCCAGAAGGCGCAATCGCCGCGGCGTCGCCAAGAGCGCCCCGCGAAGGCTCGAATTCTCGTACTCCTGGCCAAGTGTCCCCATCGCGAGGATTGCCGTGAAGAGCTGAGACAGCTGGAGGGCTCGAAGCAGGCTTTCGCTTTCCCCGACGCCGTTGTGAGACACCGCAATCGCGACGACGGGCACGCATGCCAGCGGGGCTGCGACGCCGAGGGCGCCAAACGGATGGGTTGTGGATTTGCGCAGCTCGGACACATAGAGCCCCACGGCTACCGCGCCCCCACGTCTCGCCTGGAGAACACCGCCCATCCGACGGCGACGAACAGCGCGAGCCACACAACGAGGGCGGCGAAACTCGCGCCTTGGCTGACGTGGCACGACTTGTCCGGAATTGCGGAGAGGCAGCTTCCGGCCACTGAGGGCAGGAAGGCGCTTCCGCTCCACCGGCTCACGAGTGCGTTGCCTATTCCAATGGTCAGCGGGGCCAGCACGGCGGCGGCGGGCAGCCAGTTGCGGCACAGGAGTGAAATCGCGTACGACATGAGGCCGAGCGCTGTCCAATGCACCGCCTTCCACGTAATGAGCCTCCACACATCCGGGGTGAGCGTCGCCGGGTTCACTCCGCTTTGACTGTGCACCGCAAGCTGCAAAGACGCAATGGTCAGGTATGCGGACGCAAAACTGACGACGAAAAGGAAGAAGCCCAAGCCAAGGAACTTGGCCCCGAGAACGCGGGACCTTCGGTTGACCGCGAGAAGGGTGGTCCGCACTTCCCTCGTTCGATAGTCCGCGGCGCCGAGGATGGCCGCGTAGATGAGGACGGCGAGCTCGCCCACGGACAGAACGTCGAAACCGAGGTACCGCGGATCCCCTATCGGTTCGGCCAACTGGGGCTGAGTCTGAGGCGTCGCATCGAGGCCCACCTCCATAAACTGCCCTCCTTGGATGTAGGAGAACAGAGGCTGCACAAGGAATAGGAGGGACAAGAAGATGACGAGGCCCTTGCCCGCCCCCATTTTCCGAAACTCGAGCCAAACGCTCCTGAAGAAGGCGCTCATGCAGCCCCCTCCGTCAGTTCGAAGAAGAGGTCTTCGAGCGAGGAGATCTTCTCCGTGGCCTCCGCCAGGGGAGAGTCGAGCAGGATGCTGCCCTTGGAGATGACCACTGCGCGATCGGCCACCGCCTGCACCTCGGAGAGCACGTGGCTCGACAGCAGGACCGTGCGCCCCAGCGCCGCCTGTCCTTTGACGAAGTTCCTGAACCAGCGAATTCCGGCGGGGTCGAGGCCGTTGGTCGGCTCGTCGAGCACAAGAAACTGGGGCTCGCCCAGGAGGGCGACCGCCAATCCGAGGCGCTGCCCCTCGCCGAGGGAGAGCGTGCCGAGACGCGACTTCCGCTTGGCGGAGAGCCCAACCTCCTCCAGCGCCTGCGGGACTCGCGCGTGAGGGATGCCGTTGCTTTCGGCGACGATCGCGAGGTGGGACGCCACGGATCGCATCTTGTTTCCCGCCAGTCCGTCGAAAAGCGCGCCCACGCGGGTGAGCGGCCGATCGATGTCGCGGTAGCGCTTGCCGCCGAACAGGGCTGAGCCGCTGTCGGCCCTGTCGAGGCCCAGAAGAATCCTGAGGGTCGAGCTTTTGCCGGCTCCGTTGGGCCCCAGGAACGCGGTCACCTCGCCGGGGTTAGCCGTGAAGCCCACCCCGTGGAGAACCTCGACGCCCCGATGGCTCTTTCGCAGCTCGCTTATGGAGATGCTGTTGACGTTCGTTTCTATGTCGGTCATATGCCTGCCTTATCTCACTATACGATATGCGAGAACAGTCTATACCAGATGTTGCTCGCTTGCCAAGTTTCGATAGATCTGCGACTTGACGACGAGCTCGGAATGGGTGCCCGAGGCCACGAGCCTACCGTGCTCGAGGACGTGAATGAGATCGGCGTCCATTATGGTAGACAGCCTGTGAGCGACCACTAGAACCGTTCTGTTGCCGGCCATGTTCCTCAGCACGTCGCCGATCTGGCGCTCGTTGTGGGAATCGAGGTTGGCGGTGGCCTCGTCGAAGAGGAGGATCCGCCTGTTCGAAAGCAAGGCACGGGCAATGGCCAGGCGCTGCCTTTCGCCGCCGGACAGCGAGGCGCCCGATTCCCCGACCGGCCCGTCAAGCCCCTGCTCCGAGCGGGTTGCGAGGTAGCCGAGGTTGACCCTTTCCAGGGCCTCCATGCATCTGTCGTCCCCGACGTCGCCCAGGCCGAGCGTGAGGTTCTCCCGCAGGCTTCCCGAGAGGACGGGCGCGTCCTGTTCGACGTATCCGAGCACGTCGCGAAGGTCGCTGCGCGAATAGTCGCGTATGTCTTTGCCGAACACGCGTATGGCCCCGCGGTTGACGTCGTAGAACCTCTCGATGAGCTGGAGCACCGTGCTTTTGCCGGCGCCGGAGGGGCCGACGATCGCCACCCGCTTGCCCTCGGGGACCTGCAGGTTGAGTTTGTGGAGCACAAGGGAGTCGGCGTCGTCCATTTCCTGCCCGAACTCGCGCGTGCCGTAGGTGAAGACGACGTCGTCGAAGTCGATGGCAGGGGCATTGGGCTTGGCAGACGCCTCGAGGGTCTTCAAAAGCTCGGGCGAAAGGAGGTTCGCCATGTCCAGCTCGTCTTCTCGCGGCAGATCCAGGATCTCGTTGATTCGCTGCAAAGATCCGAGGGAAGAGTGCAGCTGCGAGAGAGCCGAGGCCATCTGGCCCAGCGGGGAGACGAGAATGAAGAGCAGGGCCGCGAATTGGACGAGCTCGGATATCGACATCGCCCCGATGCTCGTGCGGTAAGCCCCCACCAGGATGACGACGATCGCCGAAAGCTGAAAGCCGATGTTGGCGATAGGGCTGACGATCGACTGGACCTTGGCCATTTTCAGCCCGGCTTGCCAGGCGTCCTCCACCCGGCTTTCGAGCATTGAGGCCTCGGAGTCGGTGGCGTTCGTCGCGCGAATGGTGCGTATCCCGTTCATGTCCCGCTGAACTTGGGAGGTGAGGCTGCCGAGCTTTTGCTGCGCAGCGAGGCTTGCGCCTTGAATCAGGCGGCTCACCGCGAAGAGGACGAAGCCGAGCCCGACGATGAGGGCGAGCGCCGTCCCCATGAGGAACGGATCGAGGAAGAGCATGAGCGCGCACGTCCCGATGACGAGCGGGAACCCTGTGGTGCACGCGACGAAGATTTGAAGGAATCCGGTTCGCAGGCTGGACGTGTCCGCCGCGACCCTGCTGACGAGGTCGCCCGCGCTTCGCTCGTCGTACTCCTTGATCTGGAGGCGCAGAAGATGGTTGCTCAGTTTGCCCCTGGCGTCGCGGACGATCGTTTCGCCGACCTTCTGCAGGTAGTAGTACTGGAAAACCATCGCCACGCCGGAGGCAAGCAGCACCCCCAGAAACACCCCGATCCACCCGAGGCTCGGCAGCGAGAACGAGCCGTCGCTGAAGAACTTCGCGATGAACCCCGGAATCAGAAGGGTGAGCCCCGAGCCCACGAGGGCCATGAGGGCGGCGACGACGAGAAGCCGCCTGTCCTTGGCGAGCCCGAACAGGTCGCGCGGCCGCACGGGCGCGGCAGGCGGCGGCTCCATCATCCTGTCGGGTTCGAGGAAGCCCGCGCCTGCAGTTTCGCCGGGCGCCGAAACGTCGGCGTCGCCGCGCGCCCGAACCTCCATGCTCTTTGTGTAATCCGCTATTTCGACGTTCTCGCTGACCGGAACGCCTCCGACCTCGACCCATGCGTGCCCGCGGAACGGCTCGAGGGCGAAACCCGAGCACCACGTGATCGACCGCCGGCGATACTTGGCCGCTCTCGCCACGGCGATCGAGCGCAGGAGGCATCCCTCCTGGCTTCTGGCCCGCTCGCTCACGGTGCATACGGCGGCCCTGTCCGTGCGGGCCGTCTCCATGTCCGTCACGGGGTATTTCGAGGCCCACTTGCCGATGACGCGCTCGATGCGTTCGGGTTTGGCCTTGGCCAGCCGCGACGAAGCGAGAATGGCCCGGCGCGCGCGCATCCGATCGCGCCAGCGGGTTTGCGTGGTCTCTTCGGAGAAGAGTTGGATCGTCATGCTGCCACTCCGAGTTCTTTGATCTGGGCGAGGAAGGCTTTCACGTCGGCGTCGGCCGTCTTCGGATCGACGTCGTAGGCCTCGACGACGCGGCGGACGATCGCATCGACGCCCATCGCCTCCCCGAGCGACTTCACGACGATCAGCCCGAGCTCGTTGAGCTGGAAATACCGGCCCTGCCTGCCGTCGAAAAGGACTGTGCCCTTCTCCGTTTCAAGGACGGACACTCCCGGCGCCAGCGACAAGCCGTCGCCCGTCGTTTCCTTTTTCTTCTTAGCGAACACTGCGGATCCACCTTTCAGCGGCGACTAGCCTTTTCAATTCGAAGAGGAACTCGCTGGAGAGCGCCTGCATCGACAATTTCGATTTGAGGGCCTTGCGGTCGATAAGGCCCAGGTCCGCGACGGCGCCGTCGGCGAGGTCGCCGACGAGGTGCTCGCGGCGCGCGTACAGCGTCTCGTACGAATCCTGAGAATACTCGCCCTTCGTCGCCCGCGCGAAGATTTCGCGGGGCATCAATCCACGCATGGCCCGATACAGCATCGGCTTGTTCAGGTACGGATGCCTGCGCATCTTCAACGGCAGTGAGAGCGCCGCCCGCACAACGCCGGGTTCTACGAAGATCGACGCCCACCTTGTTCGGCCCCGGCCGAGCATGTCGTTGACCTGGCGGATAATAGCCGCCTGCCCCAGCAGCGACTCCAGGACCTGATGGACGGTCCGATCCCTGTTCATCGGCTGGAGGGACCCGGCGTCGAGGGGGGAGTGAAGGAGCTCTTTGGCCTCGTTTGAGAGGTAGGCGGGGAAGGAGAACCCTCCGGACCACGACAGATCGTCGTTCGGCGTCGAGCCTTTGGAGGCGAGCTCGCGCATCGAGCGGTCAATCCAACGCCCGTACTCGATCCTGCTGGCGACGCTCGGTATTCCGCGCCGCAGGGGCACGCGGTGGTTGAGGCAGTAGCGGACCGCCAGGTACGGCGCCCGCAAAGGGGCCTGATGCGCCAGGGACCATTCCATCACCGGCAACAGGGCGAACAGCTCGTCGCCGCCGAGCCCCGTGAACTGCAGGCCGGCCGGGCGGGGCCGGTCCGCGAGCGCCTGGGCATACCCTTCGGTGTCGCACCACATGGGCGGCGTCTCGGGGATGTAGCCGTTGGGGAAGGGCACGCTGGCGTCGTATGTGAGCCCGGTCGATCCGATCGCCGGGTAGAACGCGGCGGGTGCACCGACGTCGTTGACGATGCGCCGGGCCCACATGTCGTCCAGGTTGTACTGGGAGCTCGACGAGGCGTGCGTCACATTGAAATCTACATGGAGCGCCCGCAGAAGATAGGCGTTTGCAGCCGAATCGACGCCGCCCGAAACGTCGCAGGAGATCGAGCCGCCCCGTTCGCACCAGCGGAAGGTCGCCTCCAGCATCGCTTGGCGCAGAGCCTCCACGGCGCTGTCGACGTCGTCGTCTCCCGGCTGTTCGAAGCTAGGCGGGAGCTGGATGGGGCGAGCCTTGAGATTTTGCCCCGTCAGGTTGCGATCAACACGGAGCGCTTCGAACGGGGCGAGCGCCTGGACGCCGTCCCAGGGCGCGATCCTCGACGCCACGCCGAGGGGAAGGCCGTCCACCAGGAAGGCGGCAAGGAAGCCCCGGCTCACCGCCGTTCTGATTTCCTTGGCGATTGAGCGCGCCGACGTCGAAAGAAGAAGAACGCCGTCTTTCACGGCCCAATAGAGGGCCTGGCCCGACCATGCAGGAACCAGGGCGATCGCCTGCGCCCCGTCAGAAAGGACTGCGACCCCCGAGCCATCCGTGTTCGCGAGCTCTTCCGCCGCACGCCGCGCCGTGACCTCGTCGGGCAGTGCGGCGACCGCGTCGCGCATGTCTTGCGGGACGTCGAAAGCGACGCCGTAACGAACCGTCCGCTCACGCCTGCCTCCGTCAAGCACCCGCCATTCCAGGCGGGGCGGAACCCGTGTCGAAGAAAGGTCGGAGCCCTCCGAGCGCCTTCCTTCTATCAGTGTCTCTGACAATCTTGCCTCCTGTTTCCCGGCAGGGTGTGTGAGCGTTTCTATCGGAACGTCTGATTGGTGTCCCTATCGGGACGCTTGAGTCAATTTTCAATCTAAGTATGGAAGTCACCGGACCAACGGCTTACATAGCCGCGCCGCCCGGTTCGTCAGAGGCGCCGCCAGACGCCGTATTCATTCTTAAACCGGATGCGGGCCAAGGGCATCAGCCCGCATCCGGCAATGTGACGCCCGGCATTCAAGCGTTGGACTTGAATGCTCGCGACGGGTTGAGGAGGCCGAGGCGTCGGGCCATGAAAGCTGACGCCTCGGCTCGCGGTTAGCGCGTTAGAGCATTAGTTCCAACATCATCGGAACATTGTTCTCTACGTTTGACACACACTAACCGTCGATCACTCAGAACCATCTGCCGCCGAAGTAGTCGGAATGCCTTCCCCAGAAAAACCCCTGGGTCGCACTGGCGTAGTCGGCGATCTGCTCGATCGCGGGAGAAGTGTAGGTAGCCATGAGACTGCCTCCTATTCTTTTGATTGTTGAACTTGAGAATTGTTTGTTGTCAGGTCCGCCGGCGGGGGCTGAAGCTCTAGTCCTCAGCCCCCGCCGAGGTGAATTCGGCGTCACGGCTGATTGCAACCTTGTTTGCGCGCGGGTGGCGCGCATTGTCGGCTACCGATCAAAGCGGTTTCTGATAAGTGGCCGACGTGCAGGTCACAGCAACCGCGTATGCGTCACCACCACTTAAAGAGACGCCCGCCGTATGCGTCATACAGGAAACCGGAACCCAGTCCCTGAGTCGTGTCGGTGTAGTCGGCGATCTGCTCGATCGCGGGGGAAACGTAAGTAGCCATGAGGCTGCCTCCTTATACTGTTACTGTGCTGTTGAGGAAATTGTGAGAACTGTGGAATCAATCGACCCTGGATGATAGCCTGGCACCAACAATTCACTCAATAACAGAGGAAATGTACCCGGCTGAAAAAGCCGATGCCTCAGTTTTCGATCATGGCTGGCGTGCTGGAACGTTTGGAGTGGTGTTCCGGCACGCTAGTCATTGTTATCAGATCTTGAAGATCGCCCTGCCGCCGAAAATGTCGTACCAGGGTCCGCTGAACCAACCACGGGTCGTGTCGGTGTAGTCGGCGATCTGCTCGATCGCGGGGGAAACGTAAGTAGCCATGAGGCTGCCTCCTATTCGTTGTTGTATACAGTCAAGCCGCTTCGCACGCTCAAACGAGCGACATGGAACGACGCGGCCTCCATCCCGTCACGCCACAGGCACTTCGATTGCACGCAGTGCCCCGAGAGGATATCGACGAGTTGGTCTAAGGGCTTCCCCGGGGAAAGCCAAGCTTGCGGCAGTCGCCGTCGGCAAAGGCCAAGCCTTTGTTTGAGCCGACGGAACTGCGAGTGGCCAATCATGAAGTATGAGAGGAAAGAGAAGTTGAACGCCAGGCACCCTCAAAGAGCGCTCTAGGCGCGAGGCCGACGGATTTTCACCGCCGAGATCAACGCATGTCAGCAGATCTTCGCGAACCCGAGAAGCGGTTTTCGACGAGGGATTCGAAAACTCGGATACTCCAAGATCAAACATGAGCGATTATTAGTGTCAGTCAATCCATTTGAGATTGACAGATGGTTTTAGATCCTATTCATTTGTAATAGATCGAGATTCAACCCGATGCCTTACAAGAGCACCGTAGTTGTATTGATTAACCTCGTTCTGTTCGCTTAGCTATAAGACTACTATCCAGTACCAGACATTTCAAGGATAAGAAAAGTGACATAGAATTCATTGACTTACACTTTCTCTCCTTCTAAATTAAAGGTTTAGTCCGTTATAATTCTTGAAACTTTCAAGAAATTACAAGATCGCGGAGTCGAAAGACATGCCCCTTTTCGGCGAAAGGCTTCTTGAAGCATGGGCTCTCCTCCAATCCGGGCGAGATGCGCCGACGCGTAAGGTTCCCTCGCTGTCTGACGCGGCGGCGCATCCCCTAGTCTCAGCTAGTTCGTTAGGACATTGCCTGCCCTAACGAGACTCAGCTGGAGAGGTTCCCACCCGAGAAGATGATGTGGCCGCGGCCGCCGAACATGTCACGGAATACGCCGGGAATGAATCCCTGGGTCGCATCGGTGTAGTCGGCGATCTGCTCGATCGCGGGGGAAACGTAAGTAGCCATGAGGCTGCCTCCTATTCGTTGTTGTATACAGTCAAGCCGCTTCGCACGCTCAAACGAGCGACATGGAACGACGCGGCCTCCATCCCGTCACGCCACAGACGAATGGACGGCGACGGGCTGGTCTATGACGGCCTCCCGGCAACGGGAAGCCAAGCCAGTGAAACCCGAAAATTCGGGCAAAATGAGAGTGGTGAGTCAGAGCGATTCAATCAGGGCCGACCGGGTGTGCGCCCGGGGACGCGTACGCCTAAACGGCGTGTGCCCAAAGCGACTGCGCGCCCCAAAGAAGATCCGCGCTTAAAAGGAATGCATCTCTATAGGAAATGCGTTCTTAAATACATCGTGTGGAGCTGAAGTCCGTTGAAAACGGGATCGGCGGGAGAAACATTTTGAACACAGTCCCTTCCGTTCAACTTTGAAAATGGATTATTTCAACTTTTCCGAAGCGCCCGACCGGGATTGCCGATCAAGCCGTCTCGGAATTCAAAAGCCTGCAGAGCTTCGACTCTTTTGTAAAGAACCAAGGCTCGAACTTCAGTTTGATAAGTGCATCAGATTCATTGTGTTTGCCTTCGTTTTCTTTGCTTGACTAAGAGCTTACTTCCGAAGGGGGCTCGGTTCAAGGGCACAAAAGGTGACAAATTAACTATTGACTGACATCTAATGATCTAATATTATTAAAAGCAAATACTTACATATTTAACTAAGTTTTTAACCACATAGCGTACTTAAAAGTTACATCGATCAACTCCTTCGGCAGTGCCGCCCAAGTTCCCTGCAGAGCGAGGCGTTCATAGGCGGGCCTGTCACACCGCGACTCCGAGCTCCTTGATGTGGGCGAGGAAGGCTTTCACGTCGGCGTCGGCCGTATTCGGATCGACGTCGTAGGCCTCGACGACGCGGCGAACGATCGCGTCTGCGTCCTTCCCCTCTTCGAGAGAGCGCACAACGGTCAGCCCCAGCTCATTGAGCTGGAAGTAGCGGCCCTGCCTGCCGTCAAAAAGGACCGTGCCCTTCTCCGTCTCAAGAACCGAGACGCCCGGGGCCAGCGACAGCCCGTTGAGCGCCGCATTCTTCTTTGCGTCTTTCTTACCGAACACTTCGGATCCACCTTTCAGCGGCGACAAGCCTTTTCAATTCGAAGAGGAACTCGCTGGAGACCGTCCGCATCGACAGCTTCGCTTTGAGGGCGCTGCGATCGATCAGGCCCAGCTGCCCCACATATCCATGCGCGAGCTCGTCCACGAGGAACTCCCGGCGAGCAAAGAACGTCTCGTACGAGTCCTTCGTATACTCGCCCTTCGTCGCCCGCGCGAAGATTTCGCGCGGCATCAGCCCGCGCATGGCGCGGTAGAGCGAAGGCTTGTTGATATAGGGATGCAGGCGCATCTTCAAGGGAAGCGCGAGAGCCGCGCCTACGACCCCGGGATCGACGAAGACGGACGTCCACGTTATCCCGCCCCGGCCGAACATGTCGTTGACCTGGCGGATGATCGCCGCCTGTCCCAGCAGCGACTCCAAGGCCTGGTTGACGCTGCGGTCCTCGTTCAAGGGCTCAAGCCTGCCGACGTCGAACGGCGCACGCACGAGCTCCTTTGCGTCGTTGAGCATATAGGAGGGGAAGGAGAATCCGCCGGACCAAGCCAGCTCGTCGTTCGGCGCCGAGCCTTTGGAGGCGAGCTCGCGCATCGAGCGGGAGACCCACCGCCCGTACCGGACCTTGCTTGCGATGCTCGGAATCCCGTGCCGCAAAGGTATGCGGTTGTTTCTGCAATAGCCGATCGCCAGGCGGGGCGCCCGCAAGGGCGCCTGGTGCGCCAGAGACCACGCGATCGCCGGCAACGGGGCAAACAGCTCGTCGCCGCCGAGCCCCATAAACTGCAGGCGAACAGGCGGCGGCGGGTCGAAATGCTCTGCGTGGTGCCTCCCCCGCCGGATCGGCCGCCGCCTTCGGGCGGGCGCAGTCCGATCCGCCAGCGCCTTGGCGTATCCCTCGGTGTCACACCACATGACGGGCGTCTCGGGTATATAGCCGTTGGGAAACGCCGCCCCGGCGTCGAAGGTGAGCCCCGTCGATCCGAGCGCCGGATAGAACGCAGCGGACGCGCCGACGTCGTTGACGATGCGCCTGGCCCACATGTCGTCCAGGTTGTACTGAGAGCTCGACGAGGCGTGCGTCGCGTCGAAGTCCATGTGAAGGGCCCGCAGAAGATAGGCGTTTGCGGCCGAGTCGACGCCGCCGGAGATGTCGCATGAAATCACACCTTTGTGCCCGGCGCACCGCCGATACGCCGCCTCCACCAACGCTTGGCGCAAAGCCGCCACGCCATCGTCGACGTCGCCCTCGTCCTCGCCCGTCGGCTCGATGCGAGGAGAGACCTGGACGGGTCGGGCGTTCACGCTCGAATCCCTCAAATCTCTGTCTGCCCGGAGCATTTCGAAGGGCGCGAGCGCCTGGACGCCGTCCCACGGAGAGATTCTGGACATCACGCCGAGGGGAAGGCCGTCGACCAAGAAAGAGGCGAGGAAAGCGGGGTTGACGTCGGCCCCGATCTCCTTGGCGATTGAGCGCGCCGACGTCGAAAGAAGAAGAACGCCGTCCTTGGCCGCCCAGTACAGGCTTTCGCCCGACCACGCCGGAACCAGGGCGATCACCTCCGTGCCGTCGAAAAGGACGGCGACGCCCGGACTGTCGGTGCGCACAAGCTCCTCCGCCGCCCGGCGAATGGTCGCATGGTGCGGCAGCCCGAGAATCGCCTCGCGCATAGACTCCGGGACGTCGAAGCTGACGTCGGAGCGGCTCAGCCGTTCGCGTCGGCGGCCGTCGGCGACCCACCACTCGAGATACGGCGAAAGCTGCACCGAAACCAGGCGGCGTTCGTCGGGTCGGAAAGTCTCCAGCAATGTCTGCATCGGTCTTCGCTCCTAGTTGAAACCTGGGTGTGGGCCAGCGCTCTGGTCCACACCCAGGGATGTGCCGTTCAGGAAGGAATTAGAAGAGCGCTGGCGTCCGGTGACGCGGCGCACGGCCGCAGCCTTCTTGCGGCCAAGCCTCCGCGGCGGACCGCTCCCGCCTTCCAATCCCGCCTTGGCTGGGTTTCGTTGCGCTCAAAAGCGCGACGGGCTCACCACCAGGGCAAGGGGAACCAACGGCCACCGGCGTAGCTGCCGCCGAAGGCGTCGGCCCAGCCTCCGAAGAAGTATCCCCGGGTGGTGTCGGTGTAATCGGCGATCTCTTCGATCATGGGAGAAACGTACGTAGCCATTGAGGCCACCTCCTTTTGTTTGTTGTTTGTGACTTAAACCGTTCCACGCGCCCCGACGAACGATTCCACTGTTCGGCAGAGCGATGTGGCAGCGGCTTCCATACCCGTCACGCCGCGGGCGCCACGACTGGCAGCAACGAGTTGGTCTTTGACGGCTCCCGATTGGGAAACCAAGCCTGAGGAACGCGCTCAGCGCTGAATGGCGACGAGCGCTTAAAGAAGAGTTGATGAAGTCAGAGAGACAAAGGTCGGGTTGAAGAACGATGCGTTTGATGACACGCACAGGGATACACGCGCCGGTCCGACGGAAAGAACGCCGTCAGAATGGAAACGTGTTCATAGAAGCCCCTGAGTAGAGAAGGCGTCAGACTCAGTCGTGATAGGCCGTCTATCGGGTTGTTGTCAAGCTTTCCCGGTCGCGATCGCCGATCGGTCCGCTTGAGAGGTGAAGGCTTGCGAAGCATCGATTCTCTTCTGTCGAATCGAGACTCAACCCGATGCTGTACCAGGGCACCGCCGGTTGTGTTTTTTAGTCGTATTTACTTCGCTTGGTTTGAAGATTACTAGCGGGTACCGGCCAGCACAAGCGCAAACAAGGGTGTACGCACACCATTGACAAATATGTTTAGTCACGCTAAAGAAGCCATTTTGCCCATCGTTTCCAGCCGAATTCGAAGATCAATGAGACGGAGGAAAAGGAGACGGACGGCCAACTCTATCAGCAAGCGAATGAACATCACCCAAGTTTCTTTCAAATGGCATGCACAGCATCCGAGACAAGGAATATGCATCGATATACTGTGAGTATTTCAAAGCCATTCATAAATGAATTTCATTCCTTGTTTACCGCTACAAAAATGCATATTGTCCATCTTTAGAAACGCAAGCCAATCACCAAGGTTTGTCTTACGCAACTGGAGATTTCATATAGAGAAACTTTCTGTTCTGTATAAAGAGTCGCTCGAGAGTGCACAGGGCAGTTCGGATTCTCCTGGATTTGAGCGTGGAAGGAATGAGCGACGTCGTCGCCCTGCACTTTGCAGTCAAAGCCTTCTTTGCATATGAAGACGGGGACTCGCGCGTCAAAACTGCTGGATTTCAGCAGTAGGCCAGATCTCGGCAACAGGCCAGTTTTCGGCGGTGAGCCAAACCTCGGCAGTAGACGCAAGCATTGAGGGCACGGGCGTGTCGCGTCTGCAGAAGTCGCGTCTGCGGAAGGCTGCAGCCAGATGCGTGCAAAGAAAACGGGGCTGCAGTCAGGAGACGTCCGCGAGAGAATGAAACCGCAAATGGGAGCGACGGCAACGAAGATGAGACCTCAAACGGAAGCTCGCCTTATAGGAGGCAGGATTGCAAACGAGCCCTTCGAAAAGAGAGCAAGCCAGCGCGGAAGTCGGGAGAAAGCAGCCTTGCGCGCCTGCGGATGCGTTAGCCGAACATGTTGTGGATGCGCATGTGGCATATGCGCACGTGTCCGTGTTCCAACTATGTCGGTGCTCAAGGGGGGAGTTGAACCCCCACGCCCTTTCGGGCACACGGACCTGAACCGTGCGCGTCTGCCTATTCCGCCACTTGAGCTTGGCCGCTTGTGCGGCGACCTACAGCATATAGGCCGCCGCCGGGTTTTCCAAGTCCGACGGCGATGACCCTTGCGACACTCCGCCCGTCGGCTCGGTCGGCCTCGGACGCCTTTCGCCTACTCCTCTTCCCTCGGCCTCGCTTCCGCCTTCTTCGGCCTCAAGACGCCGAAACCGAGGATTGCGAGGACAATGCCGAGAATCACAAGCCCAACGCCGGCGAACAGGGTGACAGTTCCCACCGTCCACCAGCCGTAGGCGTTGAGGAGCATGCCGCGCACCGAGTTGCCCTCAAACAGGGTCTGGCGCAGGTTCTTGAGCTTCGCCTCCTGGTCCGCCGAGACCTTGCCGCGCGACGACATATACTGCCCGGAGACCTCCTCGAAGGCCTTGCCGCCGGAAGCCTCGAGCATGTGCTGGCGGATGTAATGGTCGGCAAAGGCCTTCGCTTGGGGGCCGGTTGTGAGCCTCTGCCCGACGTAGGGGCGAAGCGCCTCCTTCGACTCCTTGTCTTTGAGCGCCTCGACGCCGCCCTTGGAGGGCATGTCGATCCTCTCTTGAGCGAGTTGCTCCGAGACCGTCGAGTGGGCGATCTTGCCTCCCGCGATCGCGGCGGCGCCCGCTGCGATGAGCACTGCCGCGAAGACTTTCGCGAGTGCGGAATAGATTGCCTTGGACATAGTTTCCTTTCACGCTGGCGACGTCGGGTCGTCTCGGGCCTCGAACAGGTCGCCTAGCAGGGTCTCGAACTGACGGGCATCGAACTGACGGGCATCGAACAGATCCGATGAGACAGAGCCCGCATCTGCGCCGGTCAATGCGAACGAGACGGCCTCAGCTGGCACTCCGACGTCGGACCGATTGGCCTTGAGCATCTTATTGCATATTCAACTACTGCTGTGTCAAAGAGTGTTGTATTCCACAAATCGCCGTCGCCCGCTGTTACGTTATCGGCTTACTCGGTGCCCCGAACGCGGCGAAGCGCCGCAAATCCAGTGTGTTCGCCGTCAAACCTTTGGGGAGAAGGCCCGTACGATGATGCCTTGCGGGGGATTTCGCCGTATCGTTAAGACTGATGTTGCGTTGATAGGAGGTGTCTTGTGGGCGCATTCGAAAAGTTCGAAAGGGGCGTGGAGAGCGCGGTGGCATCCGTCTTCTCGCGCGCCTTCCAGTCGGAGCTCAAACCGGTGGAGATCACGTCTGCAGTCAAGAAGGCAATGGATACGAACTCTGCCACGATGAGCCGCGACCGCATCATCAGTCCGAATGACTTCGTCATCCGGCTTTCGCCGAAAGACCGGGAGACGATGGCTCAGTGGAGCGAGGACGCGCTGACCGAGGAGATCACCTTGGCGGTCACCTCCTACGCCACGGAGCAGGACTACACCCTCCTAGGCCCGGTTCGGATCGCGTTCGAAACGGACGAGACCCTCAAATCCGGCAGCCTTCAGGTTGAGGCCCTGATCAAGCGAGGCGCGGTCGCCCCGGCGACGTCGTCGGCCCAATCGGGCCACCCGATTATCGCCATCGGCCCCGACCGCTATCTCCTGACCGGCGCGGTCACCGTGATCGGAAGAGGGTCCGAATGCGACATCACCGTCGATGACACGGGGATCTCCCGCCGTCATCTCGAGCTCAAGTCGACGCCCAACGGCGTCATCGCAACAGACCTCGGCTCCACGAACGGCAGCTTCGTCGAGGGCCACAAGATCACGGCTGCCACACTGGTGGACGGCAACACGATCACGATCGGACGCACAAACATAATGTTCTGGAACTCACCGGGAACAGCATGAGCGCACTAGTCCTCACACTTCTTCGCCTGGGCTTCCTCGCCCTGCTGTGGATCTTTGTCTTCTCCGTAGTCTTCACGCTGCGCCGCGACGTCTACGGAACCCAGGTGCGCGATCGCCGCGCACTCGTCAAGGGACGGCGCGCGAAGGCCTCGAAAGCCGCGCAGCAGCCCCAGAAACAAGCGCCGTCAGGCCGCGAGCCTCAGACGCCCGCGAGACAGGCCCCGGCAACCGTCTCCGCACTCACCGTGACCGCGGGGCCGTTGACCGGCACGTCGCTTCCGCTTGGAACCTCTCAGATCATCGTGGGACGCTCACCCGATTCCGCCCTCGTGCTCGACGATTCCTACTCATCCTCCAGGCACGCCCGCTTCTACCAAGAGGGCGGCCAATGGTGGGTGGAAGACCTCGATTCGACCAATGGCACATACATCGGAGGAAAGCGCATAACCACGCCCACGCTTGTGGGGCCGGGGGTTCCCGTCGTCATCGGGCGCACCACCATGGAGTTGCGTTAATGGGTATTCAACTTCGATTCGCCGCGTTCTCCGACGTCGGCCTGGTTCGATCCAACAACCAGGACGCCGGATACGCCTCGCCCAATCTGCTCGTCCTTGCCGACGGGATGGGCGGGGCCGCCGCCGGGGACGTCGCCTCGTCCGTCGCCGTGGGGCATCTTGCCTCCCTCGACGACGACGTCTACGGCGCAGACGACCTCATCCCGCTTCTGCGAACAGCCGTGAGCGAGGCTCACACGGACCTCGTCGACCGCGCCAAAGCCGACCCCGAGCTCGGCGGGATGGGCACAACGTGCATCGCGATCTTGCGTTCCAGCAACAAGCTCGGAATGGTCCATATCGGGGATTCTCGGGCTTACCTTCTGCGCGACGGCGTTCTCACGCAGGTCACGCATGACCACACCCTCGTCCAGTTCCTCGTCGACCACGGCCAGATCACACCCGAAGAGGCGGAGAACCACCCGAAACGCAACGTCATCATGCGAGCGCTCGGCGACACCCCCGGCGACGTCGAGATCGACGAGTCAATCCGGGAAGCCGTTCCGGGCGACCGCTGGCTGCTCTGCTCAGACGGGCTGTTCGGCGTGGTGGCCCACGACACGATTGAGTCGACTTTGGCGAGCATGGACATCGTCCACGCCGGCGAACGCCTCATCGAGCTGGCGTTGGCGGGCGGAGCCCCCGACAACGTCACAGTGGTCCTTGCAGAGGTCGTGGACGACAAGAGCACCCACGAGGTTCCCCGCAGCCAGCATCCCATCGTCGTGGGTTCGGCCGCGGTCGACTACCGCAAGCCGACCCGCGGCGGCACGTCCGCAGCCGCCAAGGCCGCAGCCTTGACCTCGAAGCGGGCCGTCAAAGACGCGGCGGAAAGCGAATCGGAGGCGTTGCCCGAAGAGCCGCCCCGTTCGCGCGCCGCCGCGAGGCTCGCCGTCGCCGTCGCCGTTCTGGCCATCATGTTCGGAGGCCTGTTCGCGGCCTATCGCTGGACCCAGGGGCAGTACTACGTCGCCGTCGACGGCGGCCGGGTGACGATCTATCGGGGGATACCCGAATCCATCGGCCCGATCTCGTTCTCCTCGGTCTACGAGCGGACGAACATCCGCGTCTCGCAGCTTCCGTCGGTGGCCCGCGAGCGGCTGTCGTCGCCGATCACTCGCAGCTCGCTGAGCGAGGCCCGCACCGTGGTTTCCAATCTCAGGGCCCAGCGCAGCACCCCAAGCCCCTCTCCCTCGCCTAGTCCTTCTGCGACGACGCCCGCGCCCACCGCGCCCGGGCAGGGGCAACCCGAACAGCCCGGGCAACCTGGGCAGCCGGCTCAACCCGGCCAGCCCGGCCAAACCTCCAATCCGACGCCGGGAGCCAATCCATGAGCGTCGTCACCCAAACCTCCCCGCGAAGCGGACGCCTTCCCGAGGCGGTCCTCTTGGGCCTTGCGCTTTTCTCAGGGCTTTCCGCCTACTGCCTCGTGCATTTGGGCGTCGGAGAGTCGGGACTCCCGCCCTCCTTCCCCCAGATCTTCCTCGTCACCGTCCTGACCGCCGCGGGCGCGCACATCGTCGTCCGGCGCTTTGCGCCCTACGCGGATCCGGTGTTCTTCCCGGCCGCCCTCGCCCTCAACGGGCTGGGGCTCGCCATGATCTACCGGGTCGACATCGCCGAAGAGACCGACCACGCTTCGAATCAGCTCTTCCTCTCCTTCGTCGCCATAGCGCTCATGGTGGGCACTGTCATCGTTTTGCGCAACCATCGCACCTTGCGCCGCTTCACGTGGACGAGCCTGATTGCTGGCATCGTCCTCCTCCTGCTGCCGATGGTTCCGGGGCTCGGACGGACGATCAACGGCGCGCGCATCTGGATCAACATCGGGATGTCTTTCCAGCCGGCGGAGCTGGCCAAGATCTGCTTCGCCGTGTTCTTTGCGGGATACCTCGTCACAGAGCGTGACAACCTCTCGTTGGCGGGCCCCAAGTTTTTGGGCATTCGTTGGCCGAAAGCCCGTCATTTCATTCCGATACTCGCAGCCTGGGCGGCATGCATGGCCGTTCTCGTGATGGAGAAGGACTTCGGAACCGCGATCCTCTTCTTCGGCTTGTTCGTCGGCATGCTCTATGTGGCGACCGAGCGGGTTTCCTGGATAGCCATCGGCGGCCTTCTCGCCGCCCTCGGCGTCGCCGTCATCGTCAGCCAAGTCTCCCACGTTCAGGCCCGTTTCACCGTGTGGCTGCACGCCTTGGATTCGGACGTCTACGACTCCGCCCACGGATCCTTCCAGCTGGTGCAGGGGCTCTTCGGCATGGCCTCGGGCGGGTTGTTCGGCACCGGTCTGGGCCAGGGCTACCCCAACAAGGTCTACGCGGCCAGCTCCGACTTCATCATCGCCTCCTTCGCGGAGGAAATCGGTTTGATCGGGCTTTTGGCGCTTCTTTGCATCTACCTCATCATCGTCATCCGCGGCCTGCGCACGGCGGTCGTCCTGCGTGACGGCTTCGGCAAGCTCCTGGTGACGGGCCTGGCCTTTACCGTGGCCATCCAGTGCTTCGTCGTCGTGGGAGGCGTCACCCGTCTCATTCCGCTCACGGGACTCGCGATGCCTTTCCTCGCACACGGAGGCTCGGCCCTCATGACGAACTGGATCATCATCGGCTTGCTCCTGCGCATATCCGACTCGGCCAGGCGCCCGGCCACCGCGGACCCGCTTCCTTCGGACGATTTCCTCAAGACCATACCCGAACTGGAGAAAGACAATTCCTCGAATAAGAACGACGCCCTTGAGACGCAGGTGGTGAAACTGTGAATCGCCCAATCCGCAGAATGGCCTCTCTTGTCTTCGCCATGTTCTTGGCGCTCATGACGATGGCCACTTACGTGCAGTACGTCCAGGCACCGAAGCTGAACTCGGATGCACGCAATGCCCGGACCCTCTACCGAGAATACGGAACCGAACGCGGTCCGATCATCGTCGACGGCGAATCCATCGCGGTCTCGACCGCCGTCGACGATCCGTACAAGTATCAACGCGAGTACAAGGCGGGAAGCGCCTACGCCCACATCACGGGCTACTTTTCAACCGCCCACAACTCGATGACGGGAATTGAGCGGGCAGAGAACGGAGTGCTCGGCGGGTCCGACTCCGCACTGACCACCCAGCGAATCCAGGAGATGATATCGGGCTCGCACCGCAAGGGCGGCGCCGTTTCCCTCACGCTCAACCCCGCGGCGCAAAAGGCCGCCATCGAGGCACTTGGAAACCAGCGCGGCGCCGTCGTCGCCGTCAATCCGAAGACCGGCGCGATCCTCGCCCAGGTCTCCACGCCCTCCTACGATCCCAACCAGTTGGCGACCCATGATTCGAAGGCCGCGAGGGCGGCCTACAGTCAGCTGAGCACAGACAAGAACCGTCCGCTCGTCAACCGCGCCATCGGAGGCGACCAGTACGCCCCAGGCTCGACGTTTAAGATGCTCACGGCAACGGCGATGCTCGAAAACTCGAACCTCACGCCCGATTCGATCGTCGACGCGCCCGACACCTGGACTCCCCCGGGGACGACCCACAAGATCGACAATCCCGGCGAGCGCTCCTGCGGGGACGGGTCCGGGCGCGTCTCCCTGCGTCAGGCCTTCATCCAGTCGTGCAACACTCCTTTCGCAATGGGGGGTGTCAACGTAGGCGGCAAGAAGATGATGGCGCAGGCCAAGAAGTTCGGCTTTGGGACGACGTTTGAGACGCCGCAGAGAGTCAGCTCCTCGCGGTTCCCGGAGCCTTCCAGCAAGTCTGCGCTTGCAATGGACAGCATCGGCCAGCAAGACATCCGGGTCACCCCGATGCAAATGGCCCTCATCGGCGCCGGCATCGCCAACGACGGCGTCGTCATGGAGCCGCACATCGTCAAGCAGACCCTCACATCGGACCTCGACGTCATTTCGACCACCAAGCCGAAGGAATTCGGGCGTGCGATGTCGAAGACGACGGCAAAGCACATGCAGGAGATGATGGTCGCCGACGTCGAATCGGGAACGGGCCACAGAGCCGCGATCTCGGGGGTGAAGGTCGCCGGAAAGACCGGCACCGCGGAGATCAACGCCTCGACGCCGCCGCACGTGTGGTTTGTGAGCTTCGCACCCGCCGACGATCCGAAGATCGCCGTCGCCGTGGTGGTCGAGAACTCGGGCAACGCCGGATGGAACGGCGACGGCGGCTCGGTGGCCGCCCCCATCGCACGAAAAGTCATACAAGCGTACTTGGGGTCCTCATGATGACGGCGTCCCCAATCCACAATTACTGCGAGAGAAAGGTGACGGCGTGACTGACATCCCCCGCATCTTGGGCAGCCGCTATGAGATCGGCGATCTCATCGGACGCGGAGGCATGGCCCAGGTCCACCTAGGCTACGACACCCGGTTGTCACGAACGGTTGCCATCAAAATCCTGCGCACGGATCTGGCCGCGGATCCTCTGTTTCTTGCGCGCTTCAGGCGCGAGGCCCAATCCGCCGCAGCGCTCAACCATCCGTCGATCGTGGCCGTCTACGACACCGGCGAATCCCCGGTCACAACGGCCACCGGACACGAGATCTCGCTGCCCTACATCGTCATGGAGTACGTCAAGGGACGCACCGTCGCCTCCCTTCTGACGACCGGGGAGCCCGTTCCGATCGCGGAAGCGGTGCAAGTGGTCACGGGCGTTCTTTCGGCGCTCGAGTACTCGCACCACGAAGGCATCATTCACAGGGACATCAAGCCCGGCAACGTGATGCTCACGCCGGACGGCAAGGTCAAGGTCATGGATTTCGGCATCGCTCGAGCCATCGCCGACTCCGCGGCCACGATGACCCAGACGAACTCCGTTGTGGGAACCGCACAGTACCTATCGCCCGAGCAGGCTCGCGGCGAAGTGGTCGACGCCCGTTCGGATCTCTATTCGACCGGCTGCCTCCTCTACGAGCTTCTGACCGGAAAGCCCCCCTTCACCGGCGATTCGGCGGTGGCGGTCGCCTACCAGCACGTCTCGGAAGCGCCCAAGCCGGCCTCGGAGATGTTCCCCGACATCCCGGACACGATCGACCGGGTCGTCATGAAGTCCCTGGCCAAGAATCGCGATGAGCGCTACCAGAACGCCGCGGAGTTCAGGAGCGATCTTCTTTCGGCGGCCCGCGGCGAGGGGGTCAACGCCCCAGCGGTCACGGCGGCCATGAAGACCGTGCCAATGCCGGTGAATCCGACCCCCTCCACACAGGCGACGACGGCGCTTCCGCGGACCGCGACCTCGGCCCCCGTCATCTCCTCGGGGCAAACGGGCGTTCAGCCGGCCGTCGGCTCCAGCGGGACGAACAACAGCAGGCGAAACCGCCAGATGATGTGGATCGCCGGGGTCCTTCTCGCCATGGCGGCCATCATCGGGCTCTACGCGCTGTTCTCGGACAGCAGCCCCGACCCGAAGCCGACGGACACCGCGTCCGCCAGCAGCACCGACAAGGTCACCGTCCCCAAGCTCACCGGCATGACCGAAAAGCAGGTCAGAAAAACGCTCGAGGACGAAGGGCTCGTCTTCGTCAAGGGCAGCGACCAGGCCTCCGACACGGTCAAGGCCGGCCAGTTCGTCAGCTCGTCGCCTTCTCCCGGATCGACGGTGAGCAAGGGGCAGAAGATCACCGTCCACTTCTCCTCCGGCAACTCCGAGATCACCGTCCCCGACGTGACCGGACTGAGCCTTGATCAGGCGAAGAGAAAGCTTGACAGAGCCGGTCTGAAGGTGGGAAAGATCACCAGTTCGAGCGGCAATTCGGCCACGAGCGGCACCGTCGTTTCGACGTCGCCCGAAGCGGGCGAGTCCGTCGAAGAGGGGTCGACCGTGGACATCAAGGTCTCCGGCGGCGGCAGCGACTCCGACATTCCCAACGTTTCGAACCTTTCGGCCGAGGAGGCGCAGAAGAAGCTCGAGAACGCGGGGTACAAGGTGAACATCACCTACGTCCCGGTCTACTCAGAAGCTGCGGACGGCAAAGTCATCGGCAGAAAGACCGACGGCGCGGGCAACGTCACCCTTCAAGTCGGGAAGTACACGGCCGACGTCCGTCAGCCGACGGAGAGTCCCACCCATAACAACCCGACGACGCCGGCGCCGACGGGGACTCCGACCCATAACAACCCGACGACGCAGCAGCCCCCAACCGAGGTGCCGACTGCGCCTACGGCGACGGGCTAAAGGCCGCCCACCCGCGCCACTTGTGGGCCGGGAGGCCTTGCACGGAGGCGAGCTGTCCAACCCGCCCGGGCGGGTTGGACGAAGGAGGAGCCGACTCGCGGAGAGGTCCGCTCGCGGATCGGAGGCGGGCTCAACCAAGCCGAATGGGGGCGGGGCCGCACCAATTTGGTGCGGCCCCGCCCCCATTGCACATGCAACGTTCTCGTCTCGAAGCTGGCACTGCCGTCTGGATTCTGGCAGCGCCGTCTGGATTCTGGCAGCGCCGTCTGGATTCTGGCAGTGCCGTCTCGAAGTCGGCGCCGAGAAACTTCCGCGCCGCGTTGCCCGAGCTTCCGGCGACTCCTCAACCCAAAGGCTCCGATGGACACAGGAGCAAAACCCCGATCGGGGAAAGCCGCGGGCCTGTCCAATGGACCCTAGGAGGCCCGCTCGTCGAACCGTATAAGGGGCGCCTTCCCGCGCGCCGCTTCGAGAGCCTCGGGCTGGCCGCACGCCACCAGCCAGTTGGCGAGCATCCGATGCCCGCCCTGGGTCAGCACCGATTCGGGGTGGAACTGCACGCCCCACAGGGGAAGCTCGGCGTGCTCGACGCCCATGACGATCCCGTCGTCGGTGCGGGCGGTGATGACAAGCTCCTTGACCGTGTCCGGCTCGGCCGCAAGCGAATGGTACCTTCCGACCGTGAGCGGCGAGGGAAGCCCCTCGAAGAGCCCTCTGCCGTTGTGGCGGATAACGGAGGTCTTCCCGTGCACCAGCGTCGGCGCATGCGAAACGACCCCGCCGAAGATCTCGGCCAACGCCTGATGCCCGAGGCACACGCCCAGCATGGGTGTCTTGGTCTGCGCGCATTGTTCGATGGCGGCGACGGTCGCTCCGGCCTTGGCCGGAGTCCCAGGGCCGGGCGAGGCGAGCACGCCGTCGTAGGAGGAAATGGAAGTCAAATCCACGACGTCGTTGCGGACCACCGTGGCGCTCGCGCCCAGAAGGCGCAGATAGTCGACGAGGGTGTAGACGAAGCTGTCGTAGTTGTCGATGACCAGAAGCTTCGCCATCAGCCCACCGTGTTGTCGAAGGCGGGGAAGGTGTCGGCGACCCAGGGATAGACCCAGGCGAACAGAACCGCGACCGCAGCGAACAGGAGGGCGAGAGCCTCAAAGAACCGGAGCCATGCCGGCCCGGGCAGGTGACGCCAAATCCATGAATACACGTCGGTTTCCTCTCTACTTCATTTCCGCGGGTATTCCGTCGCTTCGCGCAACCCAATGGTCGTACTTCGCGTGGATGATCCATCGCTTGTCTGAGACGAAAGGCGGATGGCAGGTGGTGATGGTCATGAGTCGTTCCGTGGGCTTTGTCTCAGGTTGCTTTGGAACAGGCGCCACGACGTCGACGTCGCTGGGCGGAACCACGTACGAGGAGTTGACGTAGTAGACGAGGTAGGCGTCTTTCGTGCCCACGATGATGGGGTCGCCGGCTTTGAGTTTGTCGACGTTGCGCATCGGCGCGCCGTAGGTCTGACGGTGGGCGGCCAAGGAGTAGTTGCCGACCTCTCCCGCGTAGGCGGTGTCCTTGTAATGGCCGAAGGCGCCCTTGTCGAGGACCTTGCTGAGCGACGTCCCGTACTCTATGGAATGCTCGTAGTCTTTGCCGAACTTGGGGATGTACATGATCCCCTCGACGTCGCCGATTCCGGTGACGTGGTCGACCGCCGGCGGCGGATCGGTGCGGGCCCTGCCGATCTTCGTCTCGTTCTGGCTGCCCCACTGGTCCTTGACGCGCGCGATTCTCTCTTCCTGCTCCTGGCCCGCGATGATGTCCGTCCACCAGACCTGCCAGACGATGAACAGGCCGATCACCACGCCGGCGGTGATGAGCAGCTCGCCGACGAAACCGAGAAGCATCTGGAAGACGCTGGGGCGACGTCGAGCCTTGGGCGCGGCGACCGCCGCGGCTTCGGCCTTTTCCCCAGAGCCCCGCTCCCACCCGGGGAGCCAGTCGAGCCCGTCTGAGGATGCCGGAGCGCCCGACGGCGATGGGGCGGCCGGCCGTTGCTCGACGCCGTCGGCGCCGGGTTGCGTGAACGGCCCGTCCGCTCCCAATGTGTGACGTCCCACGATCAACGTCCTTTCTTCCGCTGTAAGTTGCCGCACGCTCGCGAAGCGGCGGTTTGCGCCCGCAACTTTATAGATTACGGGGATGCGGCCCTCTCTTCCACGTCCGACGCCGCGAGGCCGCGCCAATGCGTGCCCCCGAGCCTCAAATGGGTACAAGATCACGCCGCACTGCTCATGCCCTGCCCGCGCCGCCCGCCAAGCGCGGAGCCCCGCCGGCCCGCCCGCTACGAACTTCGAGCCTGCCCGCTTTTCAGATTTCCGAGCTCGTCCACAGCGATTTCAGAGCCGCGAATGTGTACAGTTTCCAATGGGCAGGTGCGCTCACTCCTGCCTTTGACTACTCTTGGCTGAGTACGCGTACCCGGAAGGATGACCATGGCTGACTCTGACAAGCTCGATTCCGACGAGCTGGGCGAGGTCGACGATCTCGAAACGGCGAAAGAGGCTGAGACGGCGGAAGGCGCCGACGTCGTGAGCGACGCCGCCGAGGACGACCCCGCCGAGGCGGACGGCGCTTCCGCGAAGGGCGCCGAGGAGGACAGGGGCGCCAAGGACGACGTCGAGGCCGCCGCTGCAAAAGAACCCGGCGAGGGCGAGCCCGAAGAGGCCCCTGCAAAGCGAAAGAAGGGCAAGAAGCGCGCGTCGAAGAAGAAGGCCGCGAAAGGCTCGTCTAAGGACGATGCGTCGAAGAAGGACGCCTCGCCCGAAAAGAGCCGCTCGTCGAAGAAGGACGGCTCCTCCGAGGAGGAAACGGGCGACGAGGGCTCGAAGGCGTCCCGCAAACAGAAGGAATCCTCCGCAGATTCCTCGAAGAAAGGCTCGAAGAAGAGCTCCGGAAACCCCGAAAAGGGAACGAAACGTTCCATAGAGAAGAAGGCCGCGGGAAAGAAGGCCTCGTCCAAGGAGCGCAAGCCGGCCAGGGTCAAGGGCCTTCAATCGCCGAAGTGGTGGGCGCCTCTGCTCGTCACCCTGATGATCGTCGGCCTCGTCATCGTCGTCACCGCCTACATCTTCGGCGGCAACTTCCCGATCAAGGGTCTGGGCAACGGCAACCTGTTCATCGGATTCGGCTTCATGCTCACCGGGTTCCTTATGACGATGGGGTGGAAGTGACGCCCGCATGGCGGCGCGGAAGTGACGCCCGCCAGATCGGCGCCCCTGCGGCCAGGCCTGCGCGGACGCTTCGGCCTAAGTGAGCACCGCGGCCTCGCGCAGTGCGGCGACTTCGCCGGGAGGGCGCCGCTGCTGACGAAGCCAAAGAAGACGTCTTCAGGAGTAGCCCCATACGGCGACGACGACGGCCAGCGCCTCGCTGAGCGCCGCGAAGGCGACGACGTCGACGATCCGCCTCTTCTCGGACGAAAGAACGCGCGCCCGCGAAAAGGCGTACATGGTCACCGCCCCCGCGACGAATCCGCCCGCGTGGGACTGCCACGAGATCCCCGAGTCGGGGCTCAGGGAGATGACCGCGTTGAGCGCGATGAAAACCAGGAAGCCCGTCAGGTCCGCCCCCGACACCCGAGCGACGACGAGCTGGGCCCCCAGCAGCCCGAAGACCGCGCCCGACGCGCCGACCGTGGCGGTGAACCACGAGTTGCCCAGAGGGTCGGCCGTGAGGATGACTGCGGCATTGCCGGCGACGGCCGAGAGCAGATAGATCCCCAGGTACCTGGTGTGCCCGATGGCGGGTTCCAGAACGGATCCGAACACCCACAGCACGTACATGTTGAGCAGCAGATGCCAGAAACTGGCGTGCACGAAAGCCGAAGCGAGGAAACGATAAGGCTCCTGCTCCGAGAGCTTCGGCACGAACATGAAATAGGAGCCGATCGATCCCTCGACTCGGGTGACGAGGTCGACTCCTACGCAGGCCGCGATGAGCGCCATTGTCACGGCCGCTCTGGGCCAATGGTCGCTGAAGACGGTCAGCCTTCTGCGAGCGCCGCCCGCGGCGCCTCCGTCCGAGCCGCGCGCTTCGCCGGCGCCGGGAACATCCACGGAATTCCGCGGCTCCCCGGGGGTCGGCAAATCGCCTGACGGCGAAAACTCGGGGTCGTCTCGTTCGGAGGCAAATGCACTCATCGCGGCCTGCAGAATGTCATTCGGCGACGTCGACGGATTCGATGACGACGTCCTCGGCGGGCTTGTCGCGCATGTCGGTGGACACTTTGGCGATCTCGTCGACGACGGCCTTCGACGCCTCGTCGACCACCTTGCCGAAAACCGTGTGCTTGCCGTAAAGCCAGGTCGTCGGGGCCACGGTGATGAAGAACTGCGAGCCGTTGGTCCCCGGCCCGGCGTTCGCCATGGCGAGCACATAAGGGTCGTTGAAGTTCAACTCGGGGTGGATCTCGTCCTCGAACTGGTAGCCGGGGCCGCCGGTTCCGCGGCCCAGGGGGTCGCCTCCCTGGATCATGAAACCGTCGATCACGCGGTGGAAGATCGTGCCGTCATAGAGCGGCTCCGTGGTCTTCTCTCCCGTAGCGGGGTTGGTCCACTCGCGCTTGCCCGTCGCCAACTCGACGAAGTTTGCGACTGTTTTGGGTGCGTGGTTGGGATACAGCTCCACGACGATGTCGCCGTGATTGGTGTGAAGTGTTGCTTCCATGCGTACATCTTCCCACAGTGCCGCGGCGGGATGGGCGGCAGGTCGATTCACGGCAAACTAATGCGCTGCGGGCGAAAACGGGTGGGCAGACGCCGGGAGCAAAGCGCGTTCAGGCTGACATTTCGCGGAAAACCCGGCAAAATAGGAGAGTACAGTCATTTCCGGTCGACGCCGGACAACCGAAGGAGGTTCACAGTGTTCTGCTGCCGTTCCAAGAAAAAGAAGGCTAAGAAGAAGGCCGCCGCCCAGGCTCAGGAACTCGTGGCCCAGGCCGGGGCCGTCGCGAGCCAGGCCGCCGAGAAGATCCGTCCGGTCGCCGCCCACCTGGCAACGCAAGCCCAGGAACTCGCCCATCAGGGCAAGGAGTGGGTCGCCCCCAAGGCCGCCCAAGCGGCCCAGCTCGCAGCAGAGGCGAAGGAGAAGGCCGTCACCGACTACATTCCCAAGGCCAAGCGCGTCGCCCGCGCAGCCGTCGACGCCGCCCGCACGACCGAGGGCGATCTCAAGACCAAGGCCCAGGCCGTCCAGGCGTCCGCGGCGGCGGCCCTCGCCGACCCCAAGCCCAAGAAGAAGCGGCGGTTCCTCAAGGTGACGGGGACTCTGGCCATCCTCGGCGGCGCCGCAGGCGCGGCCGTCCTCCTGTGGAAGCGAAGCCAGCCCGTCGAGGACCCTTGGGCCGAGTCGTATTGGGAGGACGTCGAGGTTCCCACCGAAGATTCCGACGAATCCGAATCCGGCAAGCACAAGGCCTGAGGCGGGCACCCAGGGTTTGGCAGGGAGCCCAGCCCCGATGCACAAGCCCAAGGCCGCAAGCCGAAGGACTGACGAGCCTTTCCCCCGCGGGCTTCGCGGCCCGCGCATCGAGAATTCGAGAAACGATGACGAACGACGCCGCAGCATACCAACTGTTTGAGACGCCTGAAGGAGTCCGCGGGCGATACGTGCGCGTGCCCCTCTCCGAGCTCGGGGAGGGGGACGCCCTCGTCCGGGTGACGCATTCCTCCGTCAACTACAAAGACGGACTGGCCGCGACGGGCCGGGCCCCCATCGCGCGATCGCTTCCCATGGTAGGAGGTTGCTGCGCCGTCGGCGTCGTCGTCGAACCCGGAGAATCCGGCCTTGACGTCGGCGCCCCCGTCTCGATCGTGGGCGCCACCCTTTCCGAGCGGCACAGCGGCGGATACTGCGAGTATCTGCGGGTTCCCTCCGCCTGGCTCACGCCCGTGCCGCCGCGGTTTTCGCTCGTTGAGGCGGCGGCCATAGGAACGGCCGGCGTCACGGCTGCGATGGCCGTGCTCAAGCTCGAGGACGCCGGCCTCGCCCCCGGAGCCGGTCCCGTCGCAGTGACGGGCGCCAGCGGCGGCGCCGGTTCGATTGCAACAGCCCTGCTGGCCGCCCGCGGCCACGAGGTCACGGCCTTCACCGGCCGACGGGACGCCGAAGAGTACCTCGTCTCGCTCGGCGCCGCGCGCGTCGAGCCCCGGCCGGACACGTCTGGCAAACGGCCGCTCGAAAAGGGCCTGTGGGCGGGGGCCGTCGACGCCGTCGGCGGCGACACCCTCGCCTGGCTCACGCGAACGGCGGCGCCGGGAGCGTCGATCGCGGCCTTCGGCAACGCCGGCGGAAACGCTTTGAATGCCACGGTGCTCCCTTTTATCCTCCGAGGGGTCAACCTGCTCGGAGTCACTGTCACCTTCCCCTCGGACGACGTGCGGAAACGCACGTGGCAGATTCTGACCGACTCCCTCACGGCCGACGCTCTTCGCGCGATCACCTCGGAAATCGCCTTCGACGAGCTCGAATCGTCGCTTTTCCAGATCGTCGAGGAAGGGGTCCGCGGCCGCGTCGTCGTTCGGATTTCTGAGGAGGACGCGCCCCAATCGCCGTGACAGGCCTCAATCGCCGTCGAATGGCTGAGAGGCTGGTTTCCTCGATTGAAAAACTGGTTGTCTTCGGAGGTTTCGCGCTGCTCCTCCGGCGCACCGAGCCTCTCGCACCGCCTCAAGCTCGCGGCTGGCGTTCTCCCCACGCAACGGGATCCACGCGTCGGCCCGTGAAGAAAGGTGTGTCCTCGCGCACATAGAGGCGCGCCTCCGTGTAACGCTGCGCGTGGAGGACGCCTTCGAGGCGATCGAGGCTGTCCGCCTCGAAGCCCAGGATCCACTCGTAATCGCTCAACCCGAACGTCGCCAGCGTCGAACCCTTGACGTCCGGGTACTGGCTGAAGCCGTTGCGCCCGTGTTCGGCCATGATGCGCGAACGCTCCTCTGCCTTGAGAAGGTACCAATCGTAAGATCGGACGAACGGATAGACCATCAGCCAATCGCGCGGCGCCACGCCGCTGAGGCATGCGGGCACGTGGCGACGGTTGAATTCCGCAGGAGTGTGAAGCCCCATACACGTCCAAACGGGCTCTAAACAGCGGCCGAGGGCACTGGCGCGCAGCCTGTGATAGGCGTCTTGGAGACGCTCGGGGTCGTCGTCGATCCACCACACCATCAAATCGGCGTCGGCGCGAAAGCCCGCCGTGTCATACCAACCGCGCGTCGTGACGGCTGCGCCGTCGACACACTCCGCGCTCTCGGCTATGAGCAGGCGCCGCGCGTCGGCGTCGGCGGGCAGAGGATCGGCCAAACGGAATACCGCGTACAACGCGTAGTGGAAAGCGTTGTTGATTGCGTCGAGGTCCACGTTCTGCGCGTCACGAGGATCGGGCACGCGCTGCATATGCTCAGACATAAGGATCTCCTTCGGGTTGGCGTGGGCGATTCGCAGTTTCTTATGCTTCCGCCAGTCTATGCCTTTGTCGCAGCTTAGAAGCCTTTCGCGCCGTGGGCTGCCGGCGCGCCGCTTGGGCGAGCCCAAGGTGCTCGGCTTGGACGCTTTTCGACTATAGGCTGCCTGCGCCCGCCGCCCGCGTCTTGCGCCCGCCCTTCAGGGTCTCACCGTTCGAGGCGGGGCTCGGCTCGTGCCGCATCGGATTCACCTCGCCGACGAACGCCGGGCCGCCCCGAGCGGCAACACTGCTCCGGACAAACGGTGTGGAACGGTCCGGCGCCCGTCAAGGTGACGGGCTGGACGTCTTCGCCTCGCGCTTGGGCGGCTCGCTCCTCGAGCACGTCGACGAGGCTCGCGATGAAATCCCCGTCCGTGGAAACGGTCGCGGCCCGCTCGTAGGGCAAGCCGACCTTGGCCGCGATTTCCCGCGCTTCGACGTCGAGGTCGTAGACCACTTCCATGTGGTCGTAGATGAAACCGATGGGGGCGACGACAACCCCGCTCACCGAGGGCCTGCCGGTCGGCCCCTTGCGCGCAGGCCGCCCGTGCGTCGGCCCCCCGCCTGCCTTCCGCTCCAATTCTCGCCTTTCGCCCCCCGCGCCCTCGTCTGCCAGCTTCTCGAGAAGATCGTTGACGTCCGGTTCGAGCCACCGCGACCATGCCGGCCCGGAACGCGAACAGAACGCCAGATCCCATTCGATCCGGCTCAGCCCGAGGCTGCCGCGCACGAGAGGAAGCAACGCCCGTATCAACGCCCGGTGTTGGGCGACGTAACTGATCTCCGTCGAGAGACCGGGGGCGATGGACGATCGCTCCGCCTCGGTGGGCGCCGAACCTTCTTCCATTGCGACCGGTATCGAGTGCGTGACCAAGACGAGGCGAACGTTTTCCACATCAATCCCATCGTCCGCGAGCTTCCGATAGGCCGCAGCGATCGCTTTCGCCTGCGCGCCGACCATTCCCGGCGTGTTGTAAAACGGACGGACTTTGTCGACGATCAACGACGCGTCTTCGGCGTTGTCCGCACTTGACTCCGCGCCTAGCGCCGCGTGCCCGTAGCGCCCTTCGAAAGAGGCCAAAGCACTGTCAAGGTCCTCTCGATACCGGCGGCAACCGGAGTACGAAGCGTAAGCAGAGGTCGGCAGAACGAGGATGCGACGGGCTCCGGCGTCGGCCAGTTCCGCCAAACCTTCGTCGACGAACGGGTGCCAGTTCCGATTTCCCCAACCGACGGAGATTTCGTGCCCGCGGCGGCGCAGCTCCCTGCGGAGGTCGGCAAGGAGCCTGCGGTTCCATGCGTTGATCGGCGAAACCCCCTGGAATCTCTCGTAGTGTCGGCCGACGGCGAGGAGCCTTTCATCGGGAATTCCGGTGCCTCGCGTCGCATTGCGCAAGAAGGGAAGAACGTCTTCGGGCCCGTTCGGTCCGCCGTAGGACAGCAGCAGCACGGCGTCGTAGGGGGTCAAACCTCGCATTTGTCGCCTTTCACTAAAGAAATCGGGAAAGCCGGAAACGGAAGGGCAAACGTCTGCAGCCGTCTGCGCGCATCCGCGAATTCGCCGCTGAAAGGGCGCCTGGAGCCACTGGAACGGTTCAAGCTCACACTCGATGCTACACACGGGCGCTTGCTCAGGCGAAGGAAAGACGCGCACGCAAACGGTTCGAAATGCTGGAAAGCGGCAACCAGAATGTCGCACTTCTTGCATAGCTGATAGCACTACTGCTATATTCTGAAGTATCACTACAGCAAGGAGGGCGAGATGAAAGCCGACGCAGTCGTCAACGTCGTCAATCTGACGAAGAAGTACGGGGACGTCACAGTTCTCGACGGTCTGAACTTGCGCGTCGAGCGGGGGCAGACGGTTGCCTTGCTCGGGCCCAACGGCGCCGGAAAAACGACGACCGTCGAGATCATCAGAGGCCTGGTTCCTCGAAATGCAGGCTCCGTCGAAGTCTTCGGCGAAAATCCGACCAATAACTCCAATCCGCTTTGGCAGGCCAGGATAGGCATGACGCTCCAAGCTCAACGGGACCACGCGAAATGGCGCGTCATGGAGTTCCTAAACTGGATACGCGCCTCATACGAGGGAATCCGCGACTGCCGCGACGTCTTGGAGCTGATCGACTCCTTCGACCTGGGCAAGCATGCGTACAAGACGATCTCGACTCTCTCCGGGGGGCTGCGCAGGCGCCTCGACCTCGCTGCCGCACTCGCCACCAGCCCGGACCTCCTCATTCTCGACGAACCCACGTCCGGGCTCGATCCGACGGCAAAAAGAGCGGTTCACGACATCGTCGCCGACGAAGTCGACGCCGGAATGGCGCTGCTTCTGACAACCCACGACCTGTCGGAGGCCGACCGCCTCGCCGACGCGATTCTCATCCTCAACGAGGGACGAATCGCTGCGGAGGGGTCGCCCGAGTCTTTGCGGCTCCGTGTCGAGACGCAAGCCGAAGTCATGTGGACCTCGAATGGAAGCCGTTGCGTGCACGCGACGCCGGAGCCAGAGCCATTTCTGCGAGAGCTGATGCAGGATCCGTCCGTGAGCGACCTCGAAGTTCGCAGGACGTCCCTCGAAGACGCCTACCTGGGCCTCGTCGAGGGGGGCCAGAACTCCGCCTTGACCAGAATGTCGGAGCCGACGCCCGAACCGTCGACCACAAGGAATTCGCCGAAGGAGGGCGACCAATGATCCACTCGATGCGAACTGCGGCCCGAGCGGGCTGTCTGCAGGCCCGCGCCGAACTGCGCATAGCCTTCCTCACACCCACTTTCTTTGGCATGCTTCTCGGTCCATGCTTTCTCGTGTTCTTCGCCAGCCTTGAAAGACACAAACAGATAGCAAACACCATCTCAGGAAGCGCTTATGCCCTTGTGGGTCTGCTCGGATCGATCGGTCTGCTCGGCGCCTTCCAGATCGTGAGCGAGATGTTCAACGAACGCAACGACGGCTCTCTTCTGCGCACGCGCACCCTGCCGCGCGGAACGGAATCGTGGATGTTCGGAAAGCTTCTTTCCGTATCAGCGGTAACCGGCATCACCCTCATTCTGGCAATGGCCGCGGGATTCTTTCTCTTTCCCGATCTGCAGTCGGCTTCCCTCGCCGACTTCCTCGTCCTCGCGGCCAGCCTCGTCTTTTCTTTCGTCGCCTTTCTTCCCATCGGAGTGGCGTTGGGATCGCTCGTGCGTTCCACGTGGGGCTTCCTCATCTCCATGATGGCCATCTACATGATCTTCCTCGGCGCAGGCACTCTGTCTCCCATCAGCGTCTTTCCGAAGCCCCTCCAGTGGCTCACGGCCTCGACTCCGATCTACTGGGGCGCACACGCCGCCCGCAGCGCCGTGCTCCCACCCGAACTCGGATCGGTGGAGATATCCGGATCGTTCCAACCCCTGATCGCCTTCGCGGTCCTAACCGCATGGGCCGTGGCCGGATACATCGCCGCACCCCGCATTCTCCGACGCAGCATACGCCGCGAGACAATGGGATCCGTCGCGGCAGCGCGGGAGAAGATCGCCTCGAGGGGTTACGCGTGAGCAGGACGAAACAACAAAAGAACCCGGATCGGAACCGGAAAGAGGGCGGTGTGCCAGATAAGGACAACGCTGTGGGCGCCAAAGACGACGGCGGCACACGCAGCAAGGACAAGAGCGCACGCACCAAGGACGACGACGGCACGCGCAGCCGGGACGAACGCGTGCACAATCGCCTGGCGGTGCTGCGGGCGGCTCGCGGGGTGACGCGCCGCAAGCTCGCCGAGGAGCTCGGAATCCACTATCAGACGATGGGCTATCTCGAGCGCGGCGAATACGCTCCCTCCCTGCATCTGGCCTTGAGGATCGCCCGATGGTTCGGCGTCCCGGTGGAATCGGTCTTCAGCCTCGACGAGTTCCCGCCGTTGATCTGAGGGAGCGTGGCCCGATTCGTCATGCGCGTGGACTGTCCGTCCGACGCAAATGGCCTGAGTCCTAGATACGCACCGCCCGTACGCCTAGCGTAGGGCAAGGTTCCGCCTTGTAGCAGTTTTCCAGGTTTCACGTGCAACACTGATACCCATGACGACCATCGCCGCTTCCTGGCTGGACTGGACCGAACCTCGCTTGTCCACAGACGGCCGAAATATCGCCGTTTTGCTCATCGGGGCCGGCATCTTCGCGCTCACACTCGCTGTCCCGGCCGTCAAGCGCGGAGGGCGCACGCTGGTGACCGTGGTCCATGAGGCCGGGCACGCCGTCGTCGGCATCGCCTGCGGACGGCGCTTCCAGGGCTTCGTCGTCCAACGCGACATGTCCGGGCATGCCGTCACAAAGGGCAAACCGACGGGCCCCGGCCGCATTCTCACCACGTGGGCGGGTTATCCGGCCCCGGCGCTCCTTGGCGCTTTCCTCGTCGTCGGCGCCTTGAACGGGTGGTCCAAGGCAATCGTCATCGTCACGATCGTGGCGCTCATCGGCCTGCTTGTCATGTCGCGATCCGTCCGAACGGTGCTGGTCATCCTCGGATCGGCGCTCGTCTTCGCCGCGCTGTGGCAGCTCGGGGACCGCATCCAGGTCGGCGCGCTGGCCCAAGCGGGAGTCGTGGCGGGCATCGGTCTCATACTCCTCATCGGCGCTTGGACGTCGCTGCAAGACGTCGCTCGCACGCGCGACCGCGAGCAGGACCACTTCACGCTGGCCGCGCTCACGCGCATGCCGTCTTGGATGTGGATCCTCACATGGCTCCTAGTCGACCTCGCCGCCAGCGCGTGGGCGGTCCGCGTGGCGTTCGACGCCGTCACATGATTCCAGCGCCGCAGAGTCCCAGCGCCGCCCCAGGGCCCTAGCGCCGTGAAGCGGCCCGCACTCGAGGCCTGCAACTTGAGGTCGGCGCTTGAGAGCTCCGACGCTCGAACCGGCACTTGCATCGGCGCAGAGATTGACGCCGTCCCTTTCCACAACGAAAGGCCGACGCCGCGGGCGCGCCATTTCCACAACGCAACATCGAAGACAGCCTCTCGACCCTGGGTCCGCCGTCGACACACGCCCGCGCCGCAGAGTATCCTCACAGTTGTTGTAAACCACTGATACGCCAAGGAAGTTTATGAAAGTGAAACCGCGCGGGTCGTATGGAATCGACGCCGCCTACGTGCCGATCCTGTGGTTCATACCCGGCGTAATGTTCGCGTCCGCAACGCTCGGCACGCTTGGCGGCAGCGCGTGGCAGCCAATCGTCTACGGATTGCTGACGATCCAGTTCCTTGGGGGAACGGCGATCTACCTGCACACCACGCTTCGCGGGAAGTTCGCGGTTTGGCGCAGGATCCTGAGCGAAACCGACGACGCCGACGTCGAACGAATCCTCGACTTGGGCTGCGGACGCGGAGCGGTGATCGTCATGGCGGCTCAGCGCTTCCCCAAGGCGAAACTGACCGGCATAGACCTGTGGCGCAAATCCGATCAGTCCGGCAACGGAGAAGAGGCTGCCACCGCCAACGCGAAGGCCAACGGAGTCGATTCGCGCATCGATTTCGTCACGGGCGACATGACCGCACTCCCTTTCGAGGACGGCTCCTTCGACCTCGTCACCGCGAGCATGTCCATTCACAACATCCCGAAAGCCGAAGGGCGCGCCCAAGCAATCCGGGAAGCGGTTCGCGTGCTCAAACCGGGCGGAAGGATCGTCATCGCCGATCTTAAAGCGATGGACGCATATGCCGACGAGCTGTCAAAGCTTGGCCTGAAGGTGGACGGGCCCAAGAGCCTCGGCTGGCAGACCTGGTGGAGCGGACCCTGGGTGTCCAGCAAGATGCTGCGAGCCGCAGCCGAGTAGCCACGAACGCATCCGCTGACGCTTGCCAGTCCTCTGGCCTGCCCTTTGGCCGCCCACCTTCTGGCGCTTTGCCTACTTTCACCGGTTTGCCCGCCTTTTGCCGTTTGTCTGCTCTTTGACGACTTGGGGCCGGGCGGCTTAGCCCGCCCGGCCCCAAGTCGCTTGCGCATTGCGGCAGTTATCCGGCGCCGCTGCGCTGGCCGTCGTCACCCATGCAGTGCAAGGGTGTCGGGGGCCTTGTCAGCGAACACTCCGGAGAGGTACCGGGGAGCGCGCGCCACCTGCGTCGAGTATCCTCCCGTGCCCTTCTGATCGAGGATCTGGAAGGTTCCGTCAGAGACCAAGCCGATGGTGTCGGCCTTCTGACCCGAGACCCAGCGTCCGGCCAACGCAATCTCCTTGCCGTCGCCTACGGTGAACTCGCTCGTCGCTTTGCCGCCCGCCAGCCGATCGGTGAAGTAGAAGACGGCTCCGCGCCTGACCGCGAGGGTGTCTTTGCCGTCTCCGTTCCAGTCGCCGACGACAGGGGTGTCGCCGTCGCGCCCGAACATGAACGTCGCTTCGGCGCTGCCGCCTTCAAGCCCGGTGTTGAGGTAGAAGGTGTGCCCGCGGCGCACCGAGATCGTCTGGCTCCCGTCGCCGTCCCAGTCGCCCACCAAAGGCGTGTCGCCTGCACGGCCGTAAGAGAAGACGACGTCGGCCTTCCCTCCGCGAATCGAGTTAACCAAATAGTAGGTGTTGCCGCGCTTGACTCCCGGGGTGGCGATTCCGTCGCCGTCCCAGTCGCCCACCAAAGGCGTGTCGCCTGCACGGCCAAAGAGCACTTCCTTGCCGTCGATGACAAACGCGTTCTTGGCCGACGGCGCACCGGGCTGGGCGGTCGGCGAAGCCGTGGCAGTCGGGCTGGATGTAGAAGTCGGGCTTGCCGTGGGCGAAGCGGTAGGGCTGACCGACGGAGAAGAGCTCGGCGAGGCCGTCGGCGTCGGGCTCGGCTCCGGATCGTTGCCCGAAGTGACGTCCTTCTGAACCGTCAGCTCCGTGTGATCGCGGACCTCGACCTTGATCTTCTGACCCGAGGTGGGGATGTCATACGTCAGAGTCGCCTGGTAGCCGTCACCCACAGATTTCGCGTCAACCCATTCCGAGGCCTTCGTCGAACCGGAACCGACGGTGAGGATCCGCGCCTGATGGGAACCCTCAGTCACGCCGCCGCGGACGTTGACCGTAACGGTGACCTTCCCCTGGGAGGTTCGGGACTGGGTGCTCACGCTCATCGGCGTATACCGTTTGAGCTGCTTGTTCGGATCCATGCCGGCGTTCAGCATCTTCTCCTGAGCCAGCTTCCACGCAGACGAACCGGGTTCGGCAGCGACGTAGAACACCGCCGAAGCCCTGCGCGCCTCGTTCCCGGACGTGCCGCCGCCTGGCTCAAATTCCTTCAAGGTGCTCGGCAAGACGAGAACTTTCGGCAAACGGCCGTCCGTGTACCGAATGTCCGTCATTCCCTCGCCAAAGTATGCCGACACGGTTTCATTCGAGTTCCCATATGTCTGATCGTACTTTCCGTTCTTGCCTCCGCGCACGACGATCCGCTCGGGAGTCCTTCCGATGAAGGCGCCTTCAATCGACGTGATCTGAGTTCCGAAATCGACCTTGTGAAGGGAATTAATTCTGTTGAAGCCGCCGACGACCTCCAAACTGTCTGGGAAATCAACGTTGCTCAGATTTGTCGCCTCCTCGAAAGAACGGCTTCCCAAAGTCTTGAGACCCTCTGGCAGGTGGAGTGAGCGCATAGACGTAACGCCGAAGAACGCAGAGTCTCCGATGGCCACGGTGCCGTCCTTGACTCGAACGTCTGATCCCACGGAGCCCCCGGCACACGCAACGAGGTGCAAGCCGTTCTCGCGCTTGGCGTAGAGCATCTTGCGCGAATCGTCGCTAAAGACGGGATTGCCTTCTGCCACCTCTATCGAGCGAAGTTTCGGCGTGTCTGCGAGAGCCATTTCCTCTATAGTCGCCAGCCCGGAACCCAAGCGGATCTCGAGAAGGCTCTGGTTGCCGATGAAGGCGTACTGGCCGATCGTCGCCAGAGAGTCCGGCGTCATCGCCTTTTCCAATCCTGAATATTCGAAGGCGTAAGCGCCGATCTCCTTCAGTTTGTTTAACTCGGGATGCAAATTGACGGTCTTAAGCGCGGAATCCCGTGAAAAGCCGAACTTACCGATCTTGACGGCGCCTCCGACGTCGGCGCTCTCCAAACTGGTGCAATCCGCGAAAGCGTTTTCTCCGATGCTCTCGACGCTAGAGGGAAGCTCCAGCCGCTTGAGCGCCGAATTGCTGAAAGCGTAGTCGCCGATGGTTCGAACGCTGCTCGGGAAATCGATCTCCTTGAAATCGGAGCCGAAGAACGCACTGTCGGCGATTTCTTTCACGCCGGTCGGCACTCTGTATTTTTTCACCGTGTCGTTGTCGAAAGTGCGGCCTAGGGGAATCGCAATGAGCTTGGTGCCTTCCCCGTTGAACAGCACATTGGCGATTATCTTGTAGTTTGGGTTTTCCTGGGAAACGGTGATCGTCTTAAGAGATTTGGTTCCGAAGAACGAACCGTCAAGCTGATCGGGCCCTACGCCCTTGCCGATGTGAAGGGTCACGAGTTTTCTCATGGCCCTCATCGCGCCTTTGGCTTCGACGACCGAATCGGGAATCGTCAGATCGGTGACGTCTGTGCCTGCGAAAGCCCCATCGCCAATGGACTTCAGATCTTTGTTGAAGGTCAATTTGGTCAAGTTCGAGCGGTTGAATGCGCTCTCGCCGATCGACTCCATTCCCGCGGGGAAAGTCACTTCTGTGATCGGCGAGTACCAGAAAGCATACCCGCCGAGAGCCTTGAGTTTCGAAGGAAAGCCCGTCGACACCTGTCCGTTCGCCCCAACGACCTTGAGAGCCTTGAGACTGCCTGTTCTGCCGAACGCCCTGTATCCGATTTTCTCAACGTTGTCCGAGATGGCGACGTCGTTGAGGCTGGTCGCGCGGAAGAAGGCCTCGTCGGAAATCTCCGTCACCCCTGCTGGCAGCGAAATCTTCTGAATCCCGCTCTTGCTGAAAACCGCTCGTCCGAGGGAGGTCACCGAACGCGGGAGGGCCGTTTCCTTGAAGGCGCCCGTCCTGTAAAAGGCGAGCTCGCCGATCTTGGCCAGTTGGCTCGGTTTGGCGTCGGTGTCTTCGAATTCGACCGTCCTCAGGGCGCTGCAGCCGAAGAAGGCTCCCTTTTCGATCTCGACGACGGTCGCGGGGACCTTCGCCTTCACGACGCCGGTTTGCTTGAAGGCGTACTCACCGATGACTTTGACGGAGTCGGGAATCGTCACGTCCGTGGCCGATCCCTTGTATCGCACGAGCTTCCCGTTGCCGTCGATGTCAAAATCTCCGGTCGGCGTGGAAGGCGTGTCAGCGGGCGTCGCCCCTGCGCTCGGGGCGTCCGCCGGAGTCGCGCCGGGGGATCCCGGAGAGGCTTTGTTCTCGGTGTTGTTCGAAGGCTCTTGCGAGGGGCCCTCAGACTCTTCCGGCGTCGGGGATCCTGACTGCGGCGAAGCGCCGTCGGAGTCGTTTTGGCCGCTCGGGCTGTTTTGGCCGCCGGGATCGTCGTTCCTGTCTGCAGGGAGACGAGTGCCTAGAACGGTCGCAGCCGTCGAGGCGTCAGCCCCCTGCGTCGCCGCAGCCGCCGTTGGGGCCAATGCGGATGCGGCCACGGCGAAAGCGGCGAAAGCCGCGGTATAAGAGAATCTCTTAAAAGAGGTGGACATGATTCCCTCCATAGTGACGATGAAGGCGTGCAAATGAGCGCGCATGGTGAGTGTGGTGGCGTCTCCGCCACGTTTGTGAGGCAATTTAAACTCTAGTCCGAGTCACTGCCGTGTCTGCCAGTACACGCGGAATGGCGAAAAGCCCCGTTTCGCGCGAGACATTGCGTCTCATGCCTCGCGTGGGCGACCGTTGCCGCGAGAAACTCGGAACTCTGTTTCAATTACACATTTTTCCTCCACGTTAGAGGCAGGCGGCAAAGTACTTAGGGGTGAGCGACGCGGCATCCCTGCCGCTTGAGAACACTTTGATCCTATACCGTTCCGACGTTCGCGTCGATGGATTTCAATACCCATCGTTCCAGTTGAAAACGGAACGCCGAACTGATTGGCGTCCGTTCATTGAAGGAGCGGCTTATGCTCCGAATCGCCTGCCGCATACCCTCTTCGATTTCTGGCGGCCAAAGGTTTCAAACGACGCAGCAAGCGCAAACGAGGGCGGTTGCGGCTCGATCGCCCCAATCCTGGTAGTTTGGACGGGTGGAAGCCTCCGATCTGGCCTTTAGACCCCTGTCGCCTCCGGACCGCGAGCTCATGCGGGCGGCGACGCTCGCGAACATGAACTGGACCGGCTCGCGCAGATTCACCTACGCCGACATCGATTCGACGCCGGAGTTCAGCCACTACTTCCGATTCGACGAGTCGTCGGGCGATTTCGGGCTCGCCGCCGAATCAGACGGCCGGCTCGTCGGCCTGGCGTGGCTGACGTTCTTCGACGCGACGGATCCGGGTTTCGGCTACATAGCGGACGGCGTTCCCGAGCTGAGCATTTCCGTGTGGGACGGCTACCGACGCCGCGGCGTCGGCCGGTCGCTTCTGCGCGCCCTCCTCGGCGAGGCCCAGAAGCGCGGCATCGAGCGGGTGTCCCTGAGCGTCGAGGAGGGAAACGGCGCCGTCGACCTCTACAGGCGGTGCGGCTTCGTGCCCGTCGAAGGCAATCCCTACAACGCCTTCATCGTCGATCTCGGGTTTTTCGCTTAACCTCCTGCCTCCCGCTCAATCTTCTGCCCCCGCCATTTCCTTCGGCGGCCGATTCGACGTAGGCTGATGGGCATGGAACTCGTATGCAATGTCGCATTGTGGCCGCCGAAGGTGGAGTGTTCATTCAAAACGTCACGAGAGGAGATCCTGGCCGTAGGACGCAACATCGCCTGCGTCATCGGAGGAGTCGCGTTGATCAAGGCGATCAAGGCGATTGACGCGCGCCGTCGTCGATGACGGCGCCTTGAACGGTTTGAACGGACAGCTGAATCTCAAACGCAAACATCCCCAGTCCGAGGGAGGTCGGACTGGAGATGAGTGGAGCTAACGGGACTCGAACCCGTAACCCCCTGCTTGCAAAGCAGGTGCGCTACCAATTGCGCCATAGCCCCGAGCCGGCAGCAGTTACAGGAACGTGCTTCCCGGACTATTCGACGGGATCGGAAACCTCGTACCAGACTGCCCGATCCTGAAGCTTCTTTTGAATGCCGACCCATCCGATATATCCGATAACGAATGCGAGGGCCGTGACTGCGATCTTCTTCATGATTCATTCCCTCCGTGTTCTTGCGTGGGCCTAGCTGGACTCGAACCAGCGACCTCTTCCTTATCAGGGAAGCGCTCTAACCGACTGAGCTATAGGCCCTCGCACTTCTGGGTGCCGATTTAGATTACCCCAGTGTTTCGCCGATTTCCAAACCTGAACCGAGGGATGTGTGCGGTGCCTCAGTAAACCTCGGGCCGCTGAGCCCGAGAAGACGGCGCCGACGCGTTCGGCGGCGTCGAAGTCCACGGAAGCAGGCGCAACTCCGGGAACCTGTCCGCTATTCGTCGGTGACGGTTATGCGTTGGCCTCCCACGAGAGACGCTATGAGGTTGTACAGCAGCGCCCCGACGGCCGCCATCGCCGTCAGAAGCACGACGTCGATGATGGCGATGATGACGGCGAAGCTCATCCACCGCCCGAACTCGAGGTACTCGCCGAGCCTGAGCAGGTCGGGCTGGTTGAGCGTCTGAAGCAGGTCGTCGATCTGGCTGAAAACCTTCATGTTGTTCAGGACAAACCATAAGATCATCATCGCGACGACGATCATGATGCCTATCGCAACTGATGTGATGAAGCCAATCTTGAGGGCCGACAGGGGATCGACCTTCGAGATCGTCATCTTCACCCGTCGGATGCCCACTGACTGCTTCGGTTGGGGGTCGGCGGCAAACTTGGCCCCCAATGCGGCCTTTCCCTTTGCCGCTGCCGCTTTGAAACCTGCATTGCGGGTATCGGCGGCCTCGGTCTGCCCACTGGTGGGGCGCGGGGCCTCCGTCTTCGGTTTCTGACTCATCGATTACTCCGTTGCTCCAGCCTGGTTGGCGTGATCTGTGGCGGCCTCCGTGGAAACCTCCACCACAGAGGCTACCGTGTCCGCGGCGTTTTCGCCTTCGCCGTCGGCCTGCCCAACCTCCGCTTCGATCGTCGTTTCAATGTTTCGGGCGATTGCAATGATCCTGTCACCGCCGTCGGGACGGGCGAAAGTGACGCCTTGGGTGTTGCGTCCGGTCTTCGAAACCTCGGCGGCAGAGGCTCGCATCACTTTGCCCGATTCCATGATGACCATGACGTCTTCGCCCTCGGTGACAAGGGCTCCGACGAGGTCTCCCCGTTCCTCGGTGAGTTTGGCGACCTTGATTCCCAGGCCGGCGCGGCCTTGGATCCGATACTCGTCGACCGACGTCCGCTTGGCGAAGCCGCCCTCGGTGACGACGAAGACCTCGGCGTTGTCCCTGACCACCCTCATCGTCAGCAGCGAATCGCCCTCGCGGAACTTCATTCCGGTCACGCCCGAGGAGGGGCGCCCCATGGGCCTCAGCGCTTCGTCGGTCGCCTTGAAGCGAAGGGACATTCCCTTGCGGGAAACGAGGAGGAGGTCGTCGTCTTCATTGACCAGGCAGGCGGCCACGACATGATCCGTCCCGTTGCCGTTCTCACGGAGTTTGATCGCGATGAGGCCGCCGGTGCGCGGCGAATCGTAGTCGCTCAGCCGCGTCTTCTTCACGAGGCCGTCTGCCGTGGCGAGCACGAGATACTGCGCTTGGCAGTAGTCCTTGAGCGTGATCGTCGAGGCGATCGTCTCACCCGGCTGGAAGGCGAGCAGGTTCGCGATGTGCTGGCCTTTCGCGTCGCGTCCCGCCTCGGGGATCTCGTATCCCTTGATTCGATAGACCCTGCCCAGGTTCGTGAAGAAGAGATGCCATTCGTGGGTCGAGCCGACGTCGAAGTGCTCGACGACGTCGTCCCCGCGAAGCGAGGCGCCCTTGATTCCCTTGCCGCCGCGGTGCTGAGCGCGGTATTCGGAGGTTTTGGTGCGTTTGATGAAACCCCCGCGGGTGATGGTGACGACGACGTCTTCCTCGGGAATGAGGTCCTCGACCGACATCTCGCCGTCGAAGGGAAGAATCGTCGTGCGCCTGTCGTCGCCGTACTTGTCGACGATGGCGCCGAGCTCCTCGCTGATGATTGCGCGCTGGCGCTCCGGCTTGGCGATGATGTCCTTGTAGTCCGCGACGAGGGCGGCTTTCTCCTCGTACTCGTCGATGATCTTCTGACGCTCGAGGGCTGCCAGGCGGCGCAGCTGCATCTCGAGGATCGCGTTGGCCTGGTCTTCGTCGATCTCAAGCAGGTCCATGAGGCCCGTGCGGGCGAGGTCGACCGTCTGCGAGCTGCGGATGAGCGCGATGACGGCGTCGAGCTGGTCGAGCGCCTTGAGATAGCCCTCGAGGATGTGAAGGCGCTTGAGGGCCTCGCCGAGCCTGTATTCGGTGCGGCGGAGGATGACCTCCATCTGGAACGTCACCCAGTGGCGCACGAAGCCGTCGAGGGAGAGCGTGCGGGGAACGCCGTCGACGAGCGCCAGCATGTTGGCCGGGAAGTTGTTCTGAAGCTGGGTGTGCTTGTACAGGTTGTTGAGCACGACCTTGGCCACGGCGTCCTTCTTCAGAACGACGACGATGCGCTGGCCGGCGCGCCCCGAGGTCTCGTCGCGGATGTCGGCGATGCCGGGAAGGCGGCCGTCCTTGATGCCCTCGACCATCTTGTCGAGCAGGCGGTCGGGGTTGACCTGATAGGGGAGGTCGGTGACGACGAGGCACTGCCTGCCGTGGATTTCGTCCACTTCGACGACAGCCCGCTGAGTGATCGACCCGTGGCCGGTGCGGTACATGTCCTCGATGCCGCGGGTCCCGAGGATGAGGGCGCCCGTCGGGAAGTCAGGCCCCTTGATCCGCTGGATGAGGGCCGCGAGCAGCTCTTCTTTCGTCGCGTCGGGGTTTTCCAGATACCACTGGACGCCGGCCGCGACTTCCCGCAGGTTGTGCGGCGGAATCCGCGTCGCCATGCCGACGGCGATGCCTTCGGATCCGTTGACGAGCAGATTCGGGAAGCGCGATGTGAGAACCGTCGGCTCCAGAAGCGAGCCGTCGTAGTTGGGCTCGAAATCGACCGTCTGTTCCTTGATGTCGCGCACCATTTCCATGGCGAGGGGCGCCATCCGCACCTCGGTGTACCTCGGCGCGGCCGCCCCGAGGTCGCCGGGCGTGCCGAAGTTGCCTTGGCCCGCAACGAGCGGATAGCGCATCGACCACGGCTGGACCAGTCGCACGACGGTGTCGTAGATGGCGACGTCGCCGTGCGGGTGATAATGGCCCATGACGTCCCCGACCACTTTCGCTGACTTCGAAAACGAGTTGTCGGGCCTGTAGCCGCCGTCGTACATCGCATAGATGACGCGCCTGTGCACGGGTTTGAGGCCGTCGCGCACGTCGGGCAGAGCGCGGCCCACGATGACCGACATTGCGTAGTCGAGGTACGACTTCTCCATCTCGCGCTGGAGGTCGACCCCCTTGATGAGGCCGTGATTGTAAACGGTGTCTTCGCTCACTGGTTCCTTGCCTTAGATGTCGAGGAATCGCACGTCGTGCGCGTTGCGCTGAATGAAGCCTCGGCGGGACTCGACGTCCTCGCCCATGAGGATGGAGAAGGTCTCGTCGGTCGCCGCGGCGTCGTCGATCGAAACCTGTTTGAGGGTGCGGGCCTCGGGGTTCATCGTGGTGTCCCACAGCTCTTCGGCGTTCATCTCGCCCAAGCCTTTGTACCGCTGGATGCGTTGGCTTTCCTCGCGGGGAAGGCGAAGGCCCTTGTCCTTGCCTTCGACGAGCCTCTCGTCACGCTCGCGATCGGAGAAGACGTAGTCGTGGGCCGCGTTCGTCCACTTGATGCGGTAGAGCGGCGGCATCGCCAGGTACACGTGCCCGCCTTCGATGAGGGGGCGCATGTACCTGTAGACGAGGGTCAGCAGCAAGGTTGCGATGTGGGATCCGTCGACGTCGGCGTCGGCCATGAACACGATCTTGTGATAGCGAAGCTTGGCCATGTCGAACTCGTCGCCGATGCCCGTGCCGAAGGCCGTGATGAGACCCTGGATCGTGTCCGAGGAAAGCGCGCGGTCCAATCGCGCTTTCTCAACGTTGAGGATCTTCCCGCGAATCGGCATGATCGCCTGGTGCTCGGGGTCGCGCCCGTTGACGGCCGACCCCCCCGCGGAGTCGCCCTCGACGATGAAGATCTCGCACTCTTCCGGGTTGCGCGACGTGCAGTCCTTGAGCTTGCCGGGCATCGACGCCGATTCGAGCACGCTCTTGCGACGCGTCGCCTCGCGGGCCTTGCGCGCCGCGGCTCTGGCGGCGAAAGCCTGAAGGGCCTTGCGGATGACGTCCTTCGCCTCGTTCGGATGCATGTCAAGCCAGTCCGTCAGATGCGAATAGACCTGCTGCTGAACGAATGTCCGCGCCTCGGTGTTCCCGAGCTTCGTCTTCGTCTGGCCCTCGAACTGCGGATTGCCGAGCTTGACCGAGATGATGGCCGTCAGGCCCTCGCGGATGTCGTCGCCCGAAAGGTTGGGATCCTTGTCCTTGAGCAGCCCCTTGTCCCGGGCGTATTTGTTGATCACGGAGGTCAGCGCGGAGCGGAAGCCCTCCTCGTGGGTTCCTCCCTCAGTGGTGTTGATCGTGTTCGCGAAGGTGTTGAGAGTCTCCGAGTAGGCGGAGGTCCACTGCATCGCGACCTCGCATTGAATCTGCTTCTCGCGGTCCTCCGCTTCAAAATAGATGACGTCCGGGTGGACGACCTCGACCTTCTTCGTCGTGTTGAGATGCTTGACGTAGTCGAGGAGCCCTCCCGAATACAGGTAGGAGACGCTGCGGTATCCCGGCGTCGGATCGCCTTCTCCCGTCTCGCCGGCGACCTCGTCGCCCTCGGGGGTGGCCGTCGGCCGTTCGTCGGTGAGCGTGATGCGCAGGTCTTTGTTGAGGAAGGCCATCTGCCGGAAGCGGCGCCGCAGGGTTTCAAAGTCGTAGTGCGTTGTTTCGAAGATGTCGGGATTGGCCCAGAACGTCTGCGTCGTTCCGTGTTCGTCGGTTTGCCCGCCGCGCTCCAGGGGGCCCGTCGGTACGCCGTTTTCAAAGGAGATGCGCCAAACGTGCCCGTCGCGGCGCACTTCCGTCTCCATTCGAGTCGAAAGGGCGTTGACGACGGAGACGCCGACTCCGTGCAGCCCTCCGGAAACCGCGTATCCGCCGTTTCCGAACTTGCCTCCGGCGTGCAGGATCGTCATGACCACTTCGACAGCGGGCTTGTGCTCCGTCGGGTGCTCGTTCACCGGGATGCCCCGGCCGTTGTCGCGCACTCTCAGGCCGCCGTCGGCCAAAATCGTCACCTCGATGTGGTCGCAGATCCCGGCCAACGCCTCATCGACCGAATTGTCGACCACCTCGTATACGCAGTGGTGGAGTCCGCGTTCACCCGTAGATCCGATGTACATGCCCGGGCGTTTGCGGACGGCTTCGAGACCCTCGAGAACGGTGATCGACGAGGCGTCGTAGGCCTGGCCTTTTGAGACTTTGACGACGCTTTCCTCTTCGGGGACCGCGCTTTCTGCGGATGTTTCGTCTGTCGTCACGCTTGAGTTTCTCCTTCGCCTAAGCAAGCGGAGCCCATCACGACGCCTGTGTGAAGAGCTGCCCCCGCTGCGGTAGGCCCCCACCAACAAAGGGGCCTAAGCAATTCTACCGCGCTTCACGGGATGAATGGGCCAATCTGACCGTACGTGTGCTAGTGCACGTTTCCTCAGGGTTTCCCCGCGGATCACCCGTATGTGTCGCGCGGGCCCCGCCCCCGAACCGAGAAGCGGCCGTGTTTCCAACTCGGCTGCGACGGCCCCTTGACCACGATTTCCTTGACCACTCCTTCGCCCACCTCGTTGGCGAGAGTCGCCTCGAGGGTCGCTTGAAGGGCGCGGATCTGCGTTTCCCACGACGTCGACGACGTGCGCAGCGTGAGCCGCCCGCCGTCGGAGAAATCTTCGACCGTGCAATGCTTGGCCACCGTCGGGCCGACGATCTCGGGCCATCTGCTGGCCACGGATGCGACCTCGAGCCTCTCGCCCCACCCTTTGTCTCGCACATAGCGGGCGAGGATCTGGCCGATCGGGTGGGGGTCGCGGTGCGAAGGCCGCGGGCCGCTTCCGACGTCGCCCCATCCCGGGCCTGGGCTCTGCACCTCGTCGCCGAGGGGCTTGTCCGCATCGTGCGTCTCTCGGCTGCGAGCCTCCTCGAAAGCCCGCGCGGCCGGCGGGCGCCGCGTACGCGCGTCGCCGCGGGCGTACGCGGCCTCCCGAGCCCGGTCCAGGGCGCGAAGCGCAAGCACGTCGCCGTTTTGCTCGATCGCGGCCCTCCTCGCCGCATCGATCGCACCGTCAGCCATCGCCGCCCTCCGCGACGTTTCCCAACGTCACCGTCAGGCGACGCCCGCCCAGTTTGGCCGGCAGTTCACTGCCGACGGCAGCGGTGACAATTGTCTGCTCGGCGTCTTCGACGATCCGCGCCAGGCGGTCCCTGCGCCGTGCATCGAGCTCGGCGAAGACGTCGTCGAGAATGAGGACGGGCTCGCCGCCTTCCGCCCATTCGCCCGATTCGTCGCCGCACAGAACCCGCCAGGAGGCGAGCTTGAGAGCAAGCGCGTAGCTCCACGATTCGCCGTGGGAGGCGTACCCTCGGGCGGGCAGCGTCCCGAGGGCGAGTTCGAGTTCGTCTCGGTGCGGGCCGACGAGGTTCACGCCGCGTCTGATCTCCTCCTCGCGCCGCTCGGCCATGGCGCTGATGAGCCGGATCTCGTTGAGTTCGACGTCGCGAAGCTCGTCTCGCGCGCCTTCGTCGAAGTCGGGCGCGCCGCCGGCGCCGTTCGCCTCCGCTCGCCCCGCATGCCGCCCGACGCTTGAGCGGTAGGCGATTTCTGCCGGGCCGCGTCCGCCCGAAACCTTTGCGTAGAACTCCTCGACGCGGGGCCGCAGCCTGGCGACGATCTCCGCGCGGGCCGCGGTTATCCTCGCTCCGAGCTTGGCCAATTGCATGTCCCAGACGTCCAGCGCGGCCGCGTCCGCCGATCCGCCGCCTCTGCGGGCCGCCCCGGCAGATTTCAACAGAGCCGCGCGCTGACGCGCCGCCCTGTCGTATTCGGATTTGACCGCGACCATCCGCGGTCGAAGCTGAACCATGATCCCGTCGAGGAAAGAGCGTCGCGCCGCGGGATCGCCGGAGACCAAGTCCATATCCTCGGGGGCGAAGAGGACGCTGCGCACCGTGCCGACGATTTCGGGCGGACGCACAAGTCCGCGGTTGATCTTCGCGCGGTTGGCCCGGCCGGAGCAGATTTCCACCTCGACCGTCGTCGGCGCGGAAGAGCGGACGACGCGCGCCTGCACCACCGCGGCCGCCGCCCCTTGGCGGACCAATGCGGCATCGCCCGAAACCCTGTGGGACGACAGGGTCGACAGGTAGCCGACGGCCTCGATAAGATTCGTCTTCCCCTGCCCGTTTTCGCCGACGAAAACCGTCACCCCTGGCTCCAGGGCGACGATCGCCCGCTCGTACGAGCGGAAATCCGTCAGCGCGAGGTCGCTAAGGTACACGCTCTCTCCGTCGCCCGTCTGCCCCGCGCGTCATCCGCCGTAGGTGCGGATCGGCATGAGCAAAAGGCGGAACTCCTGGTCGTCCTCGCCGTCGATCTCGGGCTGCGCGGTGAGGACGGCCGGCTTCGAGGCGCTCGTGAACGACAGGCGGACGTAGGGGGCCGACGTCGCCCCAAGCCCCTCCTGGAGAAAACTCGGATTGAAGGCCATGACGATGTCCTCGCCGTGAAGCGCCGCCTCAAGCGCCTCGCTCGTCTGGGCGCTGTCCCCCTGGCCCGCTTCGAGGATCACCTGGCCTTCGCTGAAGGAAAGCCTCACGGCGGAGTTCTTCTCGACGACGAGCCTCGCGCGCTTGATCGCATCGAGCATCTCCTGGCGTCCGATGACGGCGTAGCCCGTCGCCTCCGACGGGAAGAGATTGCGGACCTGCGGGTACTCGCCGTCGATGAGCCGGGCGACGTTGTGGCGGCCGGCCGCCGAAAAGCCGATCATCCCCGTCCGGCCCGAGTTGTCTATCGCGAGTTCGACCTTGCCCACGGATCCCAGCGCCTTTGCGATGTCCGACAGCCGCGACGCCCGCACGAGGATCCTGTGCGAGGCATCCTTGTTCGAAGGCTCCCACGTCAGGTCGCGCACCGCGAGCCGGTAACGGTCCGTGGCCATGAGAGACATCGTTTTCCCCTCGATCTCGATGCACACCGAGACAAGAAGCGGAAGCGTGTCGTCGGAGGATGCGGCCGTCACCACCTGCGCGACGGTCTCCTGCCAAAGCGCCCCGTCGACGACGCCGGAGACCTCGGGCATGGGCGGCGCCGACGGGTAGTCCTCAAGGGGCATCGACTGCATGGAGATGTGCGACGAGCCGCACACCACTTCGAGCTTGGCGCCCTTCAGCTCCATGTCAATCGGCTTGTTGGGGAGGGCCCTGGCGAAATCCGAGAGAAGCCGGCCGTGAACCAACGTCGTTCCGGGCTCGTCGACGGCGGCCTCTATCACGGCGTGCGAGGAGATGTCCGGGTCGTAGGAGGATAGGGCGACGGCGCCGTCCTTGTCCGCTTCGACCTTCATTCCCGCGAGAACGGGAAGGGAAGGGCGCGAGGGGATCGTGCGGGCAACCCACGAAACGGCGTCGGCGAAGACGTCGTGTTCAACCCTAAGCTTCACTACAGACCTTCTTTCTTTGAATCCTTAAAGGATATATCTAACTCCACTTTACGCGAGAACGGCTTGGCCGTTGTTCATATCCGCCTCGTTGCGCAGTCCGAGACCGACCGTTTTCTGTACTAGATAAGTTCTTAGTAGTAGTTGTAGCACCTGTGGAATCGGTGGATAACCGGACTTTTATCAGTATTTTCAAAGGATTCTGCTGTGGATAGAACTGTGCAGAACCTGGGTGCAAAACTTGGGAATCAGTGGATGAGACACTTTTGACCTTGAAAGATCCACAGACGAAAAGCCATTGTCCACAGAAAAACAGGGGTATGCCACAGCCTCATGCACAGTGTGTGTGGATTCCACAGGGGCCTGGCACACGGCGAAATGCCTGAGTTTTAGACGCCTACAGAGAGGCTTGCTGTGCTGCCTGCTTGATTCGGCTCGTCAGCTCGGAAACCTGGTTGTACGTGGTTTGCCGCTCGGCCATCTGCTTGTCGATCTTCCTGCACGCGTGCATCACGGTTGTGTGATCGCGCTTGCCGAAAAGGTGGCCGATCTTCGGAAGCGACAGCTCCGTCATCTCTCGGCACAGGTACATCGCCACTTGGCGAGCCGAGACAAGGACCCGGCTCCTGTCGGTGGATATCATCTCCTCGATCGAAATGTCGAAGTACCCCGCCGTTTGACTCATGATGAGGGTCGCGGTGATCTCGATGGCGTCGGGATTGGCTATGAGGTCCTTGAGTATCATCTCCGCCAGCCCGAGGCTGATCGCCTGCTTCGACAAATCGGCGAAGGCTGTGACTCGCCGAAGGGCGCCCTCCATCTCGCGCACGTTCGTCAGCATGTGGGTCGCGATGTACTCGTTGACCTCTCGGGGGACCGTGAAACCGTCCGAGTGGGCCTTCTTCTCCAAGATCGCGATCCGCGTTTCGAGATTGGGACGGTCGATGTTCGCCGTCACGCCCGAGTTGAAGCGCGAGAGCATGCGCTCCTCGAATCCGTTGAGGAGGTTGGGAGACACGTCCGACGTGATGACTATTTGCTTGTTGGAGTTCGTCAGCGCGTTGAAGGTGTGAAAGAACTCTTCGACCGTCGAGTCCCGTCCGCCGATGAACTGAATGTCGTCGATGAGAAGGATGTCCACCGTTCGAAACTGGTTCTTGAACTCGGCCTGATGTCCGTCGCGCACGGAGTTGATGAAGGCGTTCGTGAACTCCTCGGCGCTCACATAGCGGACTTTGATCGAGGGGAAGAGGTTGAGCGCGTAGTTTCCGATGGCGTGCATGAGATGGGTCTTTCCCATGCCGGAGTCTGAGTAGAGGAAGAGTGGGTTGTACGTCGTCCCGGGCGATTCGGCCACGGCCAGCGACGTCGCCGTGGCGAAGCGATTGTTGTCTCCGATCACGAAGTTGTCGAAGGTGTAGCGCGGATTGATGCGCGCTTTCTGCGATCGCGCCGCTGTGTCGGGACGCTTGGCAAGAGCCTCCTCCGCGATCGTCGTCTGATCGACGTAGCGTATCCCCTGGGTGAAGGACTCGTGCGATTCGTCCGATTTGCCCGGGAGCAGCGGCTCGTCCCCAGATCCGGATGTGTCCAGATGCCTGCGTCGAACCCTGGTGTAGCCGGCTTCGACGTTCGTTGAGTTCTCTCTGTATCTCGCCGTGTCCGAAAAGGAACGCTCGACGGATCTGGACATTCCCGGATAGCGAGACTGCGGATAGTCCGACGTCGCAGAATCCGAAGCGTCGCCCTCTCCCGCTTCGATGCCCGACGGCGCCCCCAGCGGCGACGACGCTCCCATCGGCGACATGGTCAACGAGGACGCGGGCAAAGGGTCTTCCGAGGGTGCGAGGACGCTGGGAGCGACTGCGCTCGGCGCAATGCTCGGCGCCATCGCCCCCACGGGCTGGGACTCGTTGACGCTCGGATCGACGGAGATGACGATGCGCACGGAACGTCCGAGTATGTTCGAGAGCATCGAGGTCATCGTCTCCGAAACGTGCTCCTCGATCCATGTTTTCACAAACTCGGATCCGACGGCGATCATAAAGATCTCGTCCACCCAGGCCAAAGGATGGGCCATGCGTACAAAGGCGGCTTGGGAATCCGAGAGCGAGCCGTCCGCGCGCAGTAATTCGGTTGCCGCATTCCACGCGTCTTTGGCCGGATTACCGTCACTCATTGGAACTCCTTGGACGTGTGAGAACCCACCGCGCATTGCCTCCTGCGTGGGACCTGACCAATTTGAACACAGCCTTGGGGACAATGCAACAAGTTTATCCACAGGCTTGTCCACAACTGTGGAAATTACATCGGTGTTGTTCACAAGGAGATTTGCCCGTTTTGACGCCGAACCTTCAGAGATCGATTTTTATCCACAGGTGTGGACACAGGTGTGAATAACAATCGTGTAGTTTGTCGATAGCGAGATCCCCTTGAGATTCCACTCACCAGAGGGGACTATGCGTTGACCTCTGAGCGGACCCTCGCGTAAAGTTGTTTAGTCATGTGTGCCTCGCACACGAGCAGCTTTCGCGAGACCTTCTCGCGCCGTCTTAGGGAGAACAACCGTGACCAAGCGGACTTTCCAGCCAAACAACCGCCGCCGGGCCAAGGTGCACGGCTTCCGCAAGCGCATGTCGACCCGCGCCGGCCGTGCGATCCTCGCCGCTCGCCGTCGCAAGGGTCGCCGCTCGCTCTCTGCCTGACGTGCTCGCTGCCGAGAACCGCATGCGGCGCTCGGCGGAGTTCGCCCGAGCCTTCCGAGGCGTTCGAGGCGGATCTGCCAGGCTTCTCGTAGCAATCGGCGCTGACCCCTCCGGCGTCGACCGGTCCATCGGGTCCGTCGCGGATTCTACGGGCGGCGTCACCGACCTTCCTCCGAAGGTCGGTTTTGTCATACCCAGATCTGTTGGAAACTCGATCGTCAGGCACCGTCTTTGTCGGCAGCTTCGCCATCTCATGAGGATGCGCATTCACGTTCTTCGTTCGGGCGAGCTCGTTTCCATCCGCGTCTTCCCGCCGGCCAAAGGCGCCAGTTTCCAAGAGCTTGCTGCCGACCTCGACCGCTGCATCGCTTCGGTTCGCCGCAAGGAGTCGCTTCGCGAAGGCGTCGACGAGGTCATCGAGGCGTCGATTGGCGGCGAGTGCCGCAACGGGGCTTTGCCAGTCAGCACGCCGGTCAACGCGCCTATTGGCACGCCGGCCAGCGTGCCCACCGGTCTGCCGGTCGGCACGCCCGCTGGCATGACGAACTCCAACGAAAGCGGCGGCCGATGAGTTTTCTCACCAGGTTTCTTTCGTGGCCCATTCGGGTTTATCAGCGGTGGCTTTCCCCAGGTCTTCCGGCAAGATGCCGCTACGCGCCGACCTGTTCGCAGTACGCGTTGGAATCTCTGCAAATTCACGGAGTCTTGAAAGGTACACTACTAGGAGTGTGGCGAGTTCTGCGGTGCAACCCGTGGAGCAAAGGCGGAGTCGACAGGGTTCCTCCCAAAGGACGGTGGCCTTCGAAGCCTCTGGATGTGGACGGGCTTCACGCTCTCTACGAGCGGGAGGACGCGGAAGCGGCTCTAGCGGGCGATCGCCGCTCAGGCGAGGTCTGCTCGGCCTCGCAAGCTTGACAGCAAGGGCGGGTAACCGCCGAATACGAAAGAAGTAGCGTGGATACAATCCTTTTCCCACTCATGTGGGTGATCGCCTGGATCATGGAGATCTTGCGTCGGGTCTTCGTAGCGCTCGGCCTTCCGGACGGCGCCGGCGCGGCCTGGGTTTTGTCGATCATCGGCCTTACCGTCGTCGTCCGCCTTCTAGTGCTTCCCCTTTACAACAAACAGATTCGATCCTCGCGCCAGGCCCAGGTCATCCAACCCGAGGTCCAGAAGATCCAGAAAAAGTACAAGGGCAAGAAGGACATGGTTTCCCGACGCCGAATGCAAGAGGAGATGCAGGCGGTTTACCGCAAGCATGGAACCTCTCCTTTTGCCACGTGTCTGCCGATGCTTGTCCAGATGCCCATTCTTTTCGCGCTTTACAGGGTTATCTCCGCATTCCCCGGCATCTCCAAGGGGTACCGCGACGCACTGGGCCCCATCACCAAAAAGCTCGCGACGGACTTCGAGAACTCCACGGTTTTCGGAGCGCCGCTCGCTACGAACTTCAGAACTGCGACGTCGACGAACAGTCAGATCGTCATTGGGGTGCTGGTCCTCATCATGAGCGCCACGATGTTCTACACCCAGCATCAGCTCATGCGCAAGAACATGCCCGAGTCCGCTTTGGACAAGAGCAACCCGATGTACCGCACACAGCAGATCATGATGTACGGCATGCCGATCATGTACATCTTCATGGGCGGAGTCCTTCAGGTGGCGGTCCTGGTTTACTGGGTGGCCGGCAACATTTGGAATCTGTGCCAGCAGGCCTGGTTCATTCGCAACAACCCGACGCCTGGATCGCAGGCCTACAGGGAACGCCAAAAGCGCCTTCGGGAGAAGCGTGAACGCAAGGGTCTGAGCAAGGAGGAGATCGAAAAGCTTGAATCTGAGGACGCAGCCCGCGCAGGGGTTCGGGTCCAGCCTCTCGGCAAGGAAAGGTCGAAGAAGGCAGCGGCGAAGGCCGCAAATCGGGCGCTTCACAACGACGACGCCGATGACTCCGATGTCGACGAAGCCGATTCCGACAAGCCCAAAGAGGTTCGCGGCAAAGACGGTCTGACCGAGGCTGAGCGAGCTCGACGTCGCTATGAGCGGCGCCAAGCGGAGCGGGCGCGCGCGAAGAACAAAGCCGCCAATCGGAAGAAACGCGTCCAACAGAATCAGAAGAAGCGAAACTTCTGACCCTTTGCTGGCCTTCCTCCTATGAGTTCCCCTGTATTCATGAGTCCTTCCCTAGCCATCGATTCTCCTTGAGCCATGGCTTCACCGAGCTGTGAAGGTTTCCGGCCGGAAGGTTTATGCGTTTCCACGCTGGAGGTTTTCCCAAGTTCGCAACTACCAATCCCCACAACCCACAACTACTTTTACGCACTGCAGCGGCGCCTGCCGAAGAAAGGACGATCCGATGGCTGACAGGGCCGAACTCGTCAAGAAGTTAAACGACGAAGGCGATTTTGGAGCCGATTACATTGAGGAGCTTCTCAACATCGCCGACTTAGACGGAGACATTGAGATTGGCGTCGAAGCCGACCGCGCGTCTGTCGCGGTCGTGACGGAGGGCGTCGCCGACCGCAGGCTCAAACGCCTCATCGGTCAGGGGGGCGAGGTCCTTGATGCGCTCCAGGAGCTCACTCGTCTGGCCGTTCAGGCAAAGACCGGCGAGCGTAGCCGCCTCATGCTCGACATCGCCGATTACAGAGAATCGCATCGCCAGGAGGTCGCAGCAATCGCTCGCGAAGCGGTAGCCTCCGTTTTGGCCAACGGGGAGCCGGTTTCTCTGGCGCCGATGAATCCGTTCGAACGAAAGGTCGTTCACGACGTCGCCGCCGCAGCGGGCCTGGCCTCCGACTCCGAGGGGCTCGGCAATGCGCGCCATGTGATTGTCAGCGAGGCCGTTGCCGACGATGAATCCCCAGAAGACGAGGCGGTTTCCGATTCGGTCTTCTCTGCGTCCGCCGACGACGCCCTTGCCGGCGCAGCTGGCGATGCTTCCGCTGGTGTTGTGTCTGGCCCAGCTGAGACTGCTGCTGACGTCGCTTCTGCTGGTGCAGCTGGCGATGTTTCTATTAACGCCGCTTCTGGTTCCGACGAGACCACTGCTGCCTCCGCCGACATTTCTGCTGACACTGAAGTTGTCTCAGGCTCGGATATCGCCGTTTCTGGTTCTGCTGGTGCTGTTTCCGGTTCTGCGGATGTCGTTTCTGACTCTGCCGACGTCGCGGGTGAATCCTCAGATCCGACCGAGACCGAGAATGTCGGCAAGGGCTCAACATCTTCTACTGCAAAGTGAACTTGAGCGTGGACGATAACGGTGTGTTCGTGGAGGCCCCTCCCGAAGGAGGGGCCTCCCACTTTGGGCAGGATACGTGGCAACAGCTGATGAACTACGCAGGAATGCTCGAAAGAGAAGGCAAGCTGCGCGGATTACTCGGTCCTCGCGAATTCGGGCGCCTATGGACTAGGCACATCCTCAATTCCACGGCAATTCTTGACTTCATCCCGTTTGGAACGAAAGTCGTCGACGTCGGCTCCGGCGCTGGCTTTCCGGGTATCGTCGCCGCGATAGTCCGCAAAGATCTTCGTCTTGTTCTCGTCGATTCGATGGAGCGCCGAACATGCTGGTTGACTGATGTTGTCAAGGCCCTTTCGCTGCCGAACGCCAAAGTCGTTCATGCACGATCCGAAGATCTTGTCGGCGAGGTAGCCGCGGATATTGTAACGGCGAGAGCGGTGGCGACACTGAAGAAGCTTCTCCCATGGACGATGCCGTTGCTCAAGGGCGGCGGTTCGTTGCTGGCGCTCAAAGGAGCCCGCGTCGATGAGGAGATTGATGATGCGATTCACCTTCTGCCAAAGTATCGCGCCAAATGGGCCGATGTCCATGTGGTGACGCCTTTTGGAGCGACGGAAGAGACCCGTGTGCTGGAAATTAAGAAGAAGCGAACAAACAAACGTGAGTGAACAGACGCTCTGTCTATCCTATATTTTTTCGATAGAGCGTCTGGAGGAATTAGTAACTTTATATTTATCATTTAATAAGTTAATTATATCGAAATATAAGTAATATAATTGTGCAATCTGTAGTTTGATTGTTTTAGGTTGTAATGAATCTAAACTATAGGGTATTTTCTGGATTGTATCGGCTTTCGTGCAGATCCAGGTGTGCGCTATTGGCTAGAAGCTCGTTATTCAGTCTGTTTGTAGCCCCTTTTTAACTTGCACTTCTTCGTCTAGCTTATGCTTTGCTATCTAGCTTGTGCCTCTCATTTAACTTATGCTTGCCTGTTTGACTTATGCTTGCCTGTCTAATTTGTACTTTTCTGCCTTACGTATGCTATTCATCGTATCGTTCTTCGCTTAACTCATGTTTTTTGATAACTAGTGTCATTCTGTCTGATGAACGAGCCGCGTTAGAGTGTGAATGATTGGAACAGATTGTCAAAGATCAATCGCTGCTCCAAAGACGTTTCGAAACTTCAGAGTCTGGACGAAAACGAGAAATGCTATTGCTTTTAGGGATAATTGACGCTGTACATCAACAGCGTGTCAGAATGAGATTTGTACTGCTGCACTCTTGGCTGTTTTTAGAATCTACAACAAACTGAAGCGGATTTCCCGAGCAAATCGGGTATTGACCTTTGTGTAGTTTCTTTGAAGAGCCTGAGCTGTCTGGTCGTCTGCGGAATGAAGCTTGCCACGTGGCGGAATGAAGCTTGCCACGTGGCGGAATGAAGCTTGCCATGTGAAGGCTGAGGTCGGATGCGGTGCTTCGTCAACAGATGGGACTCGCCCGGCGTGCGCTTCTGGACTCCCGGTGTTCTTCTTGTATCTACGACAGTTCGTTCTACGTCGGTCGGCATCGCTTGTGTCTGCTACAAGCCTGCGCGCGCCGCAGCGTGTTCTGTGCGTGAGACAAGTCCTTTCGGTGCTCAGCTAGCTGCTGCGTTCACGCCGAAACTTTGTCATTATGGTGGTTTTCAGGCCAGTCTTGCTTGCAACGATAGTCTCGCTCCGTCACTTGTTATCCAAGGTGTTGGCGGTGCCGTACTGTCCGTACTCAACGATGTCTGTACTTCATGGTGCCTATACTCAACGACGCCCGTGCTTAAAGGTATTTGCACCCGACAGCGTCTGTACCTACGCCAAGGAAGCGCGTTTCTAGTTCCGTATGTTATTTCTAGGAACATTTGTCGCAACCCCGCTTGGCAAATGTGCTTTAATCCATGTACTTTCATACTAATTGTCATATCGATATGTAGGATCCTTTGGTCTTGAGCTGCTTCCGCTGTTAGCAGATAGTCGTTGACACATTGACTGGCGATAACGTCATAACTATTTTGTTGACCAGTATATGGTCTTGTTTTGAATGCTCCAGAATTAAAGAACTACGATGGGCTGCGAATCTATTTCATGTGTCGGAGCTGCCTGAAAGTAAGACTTTTGCCTGAAAGTAAGACTTAGTCTTCACATGATTTGACTTTTACTTTCTATCTTCTGTGCACATTCTGCGACAAGTACGCCTGTAGAGTCTTGTAGCTCGCACAGGGGTGATTATCTCCCATCTTGTACTTGCTTCATGTTGAGAAGTTCGTGATCAGTGCAGAACTAGAGACCGCGAATCTTGCGGTTGCAGCTTGCTAGAAGTCGTTTTGGAGCGATGGTTGTAAAGGAGGAGGTAACAAGTTTAACTGGTATTGCGGTGATTAGCTTCCAAGCGACTTTGTGGTTGTCGGTAAAGTATCTGATCGGTGTGCTGAATCGAGTGACGCTGAACCGATATCCCTATGACAGTGGGTCTCGGGCGGCTCTATCGGATTCCAAGTGTTGTGTACTTTATTTGGAGTAACGGTCGCTTGCATCTCATACAAGTTTGGCTTACCTATAGTTCGTAGATAATGCGACGGTCTATAACTGAGTTTTGCGGCATGGGTGGATGGCGTCTGTCTGGTGACTCTAAGTGCATGCAGGACACATGTCCATTTATGGCCTCAGAATCATGTAACTAGTTGTGGGACTGAAATGAGGCTGTTGCGCGGGGTTTTATCCCGCAGAGTCTTGTTGCTGCGCATTACGTTGGTTAAGGACAATCAACTGAGGAGGGTGTCCCTGGACCGGGTTCGGATTCTGTTATTTTGCCTGAAAGCGTTTGACGGAATCAACTAGATTATAGTTTTCCTGTGATTGTTGTCGGCAAAGGAGTCCGCGGTTCTTCGATGAGTCGATGTACCACACCAGAGCGAAATACCGCTTGCTGTGTACGGGAATAATATCAATCTTGCTTTCCGAACGCAGGTTTTTACGTGTCCCTAGGTTTAAGACAGATATACTTCGCCTATAGACAATATTGGAGCAGCATCTAGTTGATATTTGACTATGGTACTCAAATGGGCACCCGATAGATCTGTATGTTCTCGCCGATCAGGCAGGGTGGTGAGCTTTGACCACGCTGGCTGCGCTGGCCGGCTTGACCTAATCTTGGAGTCCTTCGCCCAGCTTTGATAGCTATATGAGTATTCTACGGCAGTGACTCTTCACGTATTAGCCGTTAGTTTTGCCCGAAACCGTTCATAACTATGTGTGTGAGCTAACTACCGTCGGACAGATTGAACTTAGGGAGGCTAACAGCGTTGTACGAGTAGCTGCTTTCTGTCCTGCTGGTTTCACGTGAAACGGTCCAAGGCATTCGCGATTTCCCGTCGCTTTTCCTCGGACTGGGTTGGATAGAGTAATCGGGGTGCTTGCTGACCTAAAGTTTGTCAAACTGTTCTTAAGCGCCGATTAGGTGATCATGCTGCTGGGACAGTACGGGCTCACAGTAAGTCCACAAATACAACCCATGGTGTTTATGTCAAGTGTTGTTGGTAACGAATCGAGCGAGCACGTCGAATCAGAACAATTGAGTAATCATGGTGGTGTCTTCAAATTCCATCTATGAGTGGTTTCGACAATATGTCAGCTTAAGTTGGTGTAGCTCGAACAGATGAGTCTCGGTAATTGAGATGGCACGGGCAGAAGCCAACGACAGTAGTCGATACTTTACACGCGGGCACGGATGCAGTTGTAGTGATGAATGGATAGACAATTATAGTCAGAATGCTGCTTGCGCTTCGTCATGGAACGATCAACTGAGTAGACTTATATCTGCTGGCATATCAGGTCTAATGTTTACGGTTTGTGACGTGCTAAGGGTGTCCACAATTACGTAAGGTCGCAATTTGAGCACTACCCCTTTGAAAAGTTAGCTGATCAACGGCAATGCCAGTCGGTCTGGTCAGCTAGTGGCCGCTCTCTGGTGTATGTTGCACTGCTTAACGATCCATCTATGTTCCACGTGAAACAGTGGGTCAAAACTGGTCCGATTCTACTAGTGGGAACTGTTCAATCGTCATAATGATCGTGACAGCTCGGCGGATAGCTCTCGTTCTATTAAGCGCCTTTATCACGGTTGTAAGGACAAACGGTTGTCCATTGGGTGAGAAATGTACATCAATCGTACAAGTCTGGGACCACGCCAAGTTAGGGCACCTGGCAGCAAAAGAACACCCTGTTTGTCACGCAGCAATAGTGAGATGGTCCGCGTAACGACTATAGATATCTTTGTTCTAGAGCAGTATTTTCGTTTAGTCTGGACCGTTTAGAGCCTTTATGTTTCACGTGAAACATAGCGCTTAGCTCTCTATGCGTAGTAGGACAGACATAGTTTGCGCAATTGAGCTACTTAGGTGCCTTGCCTATGCGGCGATCTGTCGAGGTTCGCTGGGCAGGCGCGTATAGGAGTTGGGAGCCTGTAAAACCCTGTATCTGTATAACTAACATTTGATACGGAAACCAAGTAGAAATCACTCTTAACATGCGTCAGGGGGACGGCAAGCTGCTGAGTGATCTTTCGAGTAGGTTAATCGGAGTACCGGACAGTGTTGCCCATTCTGGGGCATGTCCCGAATAGTCAAGTGCGAGCTCGTGCCTGAAAACCATGTTCTATTAGTGAGGCCAGGGTCGATCGGATAGGTATGAATTTGTCGATCTAACGGCACAGCGGCTACGCTAGGTAAACGTCGGGCGTGTCGACAGTTTGAAACGGTCTTTCAGGTTTCACGTGAAACGTTTTGATGGGTTAAGGGATCAGTTACAGTCGCTATTCGGCGATTTCCTGTACGCAAGTCGAATGGCGTACGCCATACTATTGACGGATGGGCCGATTGGCGTACGGGCCATTTGGAGAGGCTTCGTTTATGTCTATTGAAGGCGCTCAAAGTTCCCATAAATTATTGAATCTGCGGCGACTCGAGGCAAACCCCTTGTTCTTTTATGCTGGTCCACGTAGCAAAACCGACCCTGAGCGAAATCAGCTTGCAGTACAGAGACTGCAAGGTACTGGCTAAATGGCCTTTTGCTGAACCATAAGATCGCTACCGTTTCACGTGAAACCGAAACCTGAATCGAAGCTCACTTGATCTGCCTCAGTAAGATTCTAGCCTAATTGCGTAAATCGCATGGTGTTCTTATAGCACCGCTATGCATTTACTCGCACAGCATGGAGGTACGGAAGCACCACGGGCGAAAGCAGTTTGAGATCTGTTTGTCGACGTGGCCACAATTGTCTATCTGCGGTGACTCATAAGAACTACCGACGACGTTTGAGATTGAACCACTTACTTTTCATTTACGTATCCTAGTTCCATCGTGTTAAACAGTGAAGATTAGAATGGTGTCCGCCTGATACGTATGCATGAGACTCCCTAAGGTACTGGAGTCGTGACTGGTACATGCTGAATTACTTTGTAGTGAAGCTAGCCTACTGATGTGATTTTCTTGTCATGTCACCAAACTTTCGAAACGCGTCGAAGCGACAGAGTACGCATTTTGCAGGTTGATGCTTCTGTCCGACAGTGACGAGTTTGATGGGTAACATTCTAAGTTCACCGATTTTATCCAATTGAGGGATCTATGGATTCTATGAAAATGGAGTCTATAGTGTGGTGCCTTACGCGGCCAACTGACTATTTCTTTACGTGTTTCTCGGGAAGTGGCTGTGTTGGCAACGTCGGGACGAGTACGGATTGCAGAATAGCAGTGCGCTGGGTAGAAGACTAAGTGTAGGCATTCGATGTTTCACGTGAAACGGGCACTGGCTAATGAATCCGCATGGCAATTCAAGTGATTATATGGCGCTCGCATCTGTACACGAAATCTTAGAGTCTAACTATTTCATATATCGAAATAGCTACAAGTTCTTCTAGCGGAATGTCAGTATCTTGCTGTTTCGACTGGTTTACAATGTTTGCGTCGGTGGACACATACGACTACATTGTGATTCTAAGTAACTTGAGTACAAAAGAGACCGAAGCAGCGAAAACGCTTCGTTGCTATCGGCATGTTATTGCCAGCTTGAGATGCCGACGTCGTGGCAGTATCAATTCATGGGCAATCTAAGCTTTTAATAATGTCCGGTTCTCAGTTCGAAAACAGCTAGTTTGACCGCCATACGCCTACTAAACAAGATGCTGATCAGTCTGTCTGGGAGTACGGTTTGGCCTCGGAGCGAGTCTCGAACTAACGATAGAATCGTCGATGTGCAGGTACTGATGATGAAGGTTTCGAGCTTCACTTTATAGACACTCTATAAGTACTTAAGTATCTTTTGGAGCGAGCACAGAAACAGTATTGAATCTAGTACGAAAGACTGTCGGTTTTCGATTCAGCAACTGGAATAGTCGTGATTCCTAAGGAACTTAGCGGATCGACCACGGCAGCTGCATAAGTCACTGACTTGATGTTTCACGTGAAACGGCAAACTAGCAGCCTTGAAGCGTCTAAGCACTTTTGTAGTTGTCGGATAGATATGCTGTTGAAGTGACTCTGATTGAAACTAGTCGCCTTAGCTTTCGTGTCGCTGATTGCTAGCTTAGTCTCTAGTACAACGATCTGGTGTGCAGCTTGTAAATTGATTTGCCAACGTAAAGCAGTCCGGTGTTCTAGGCAAGACTTTAAGATGCGCTTATCGCGACGCATATTGACAAGTGAGAGACGAATAGCTAAAGCACTCAATGTTAAGTAAATCGCAAGGTCAGTATCTGAGTGAAGGACAATTCATAGTTTTCATTAAAGCTCGAAGCGGCTAAGTATCTGATCGCGTTTCACGTGAAACATGGACCGGTGTAGTGCGGTGTAGTGTCACGCGTAGCTTCTGCTCGTCGGTTACCGTTGAAACTTAGACGCCACATGTAGCGTCTCAGAACGCTGTTTGGATGTTACTGAGTGTATCGATACCACACTAGTACTCTACCGATCAGTTAGGCTAAGCAATATCGAAGTCAGCTCATTGGGTGGACCATTACTGAAGGCTTCTAGCGGTAGGCTAGAACTTCGTTGCTAATTCGAAGCTTTACGAACACTACATCAAGTCTAGAATTTAAATGTTGGCTGTTTGTAGTGATGGGGTGTGCCTAATGTTACACTCCGTCGACCGTGCAATTTCAAGCAAAAGGCGGCACTGCTATGCGCATCGAAGCGGAGTGACATGCTGTAAAAACAACCGTTTACCAGTGCTGCGTTTACAAGTCGCTTTTGGGACAATGCCACTGCTTTGAGCTGATTAGAAATCTAGCCTCAAGTTTGCGTACATAACACTGAAGCTAATAGGTGCGTGAATGGTGTTGAGCGGGTTTAATAATATGTCGTCTCAAAGCGTTGAACTAGTCAAAATTTGGTTTTGCTATGCGATATAGAATCTCTTTTTCATGTCCCGATATTTACTAGATCAAAGGCATCAAGCAGCCGTTTTGGCTTCTATGTCGATACGCTTTTCCGAAGGATCGTCATAGAACCGGCTTGTATATATCCGTCGATTTGAAACCCGGGTTTATTCTGTGTATCAAGTAGCGCGAAGCTGTAGTGTAGTCTGTAGGTTGTCGTCCAGCAGTCAGCGTTGTGGACACATAATTGGAGCCTCCGACAATGGAAATTCCGACAAAGCAAGGTTAGCTACAAAATAGAAACTAAACTTGCTAACTCTATGTCTATGTTCGTAGTTGAAACACGCAGTTTTCCTAAATAAATGGGTACTATCGCGAACGCAAGCTTGCCCGTAGGCGAAGACTAATCCCTTCCCCATGTAAGTGAGGTGCCTTTGGTGGCTAGTTTTGGTGGATAAAGCAAATTCATTAGATATCTACCCCATATCCGTCTACGTTAGAAGCGACCATTATGACTTCAAGCATCTGTTTCATTCACCGGTCTGCGTATGCTTTGTGTTTCACGTGAAACACTACTGATTTGAAAGCTGCTTTGTAATGCAGGAGGTCGGAATGCAGAGAGCCGGCAACGCAGAGGGTCGACACGATATCGTTAATGCGTAGCAAGATCCGTGTTATTTCGAGGCAAATGACAGAAGGCACAGCCTAAAGGTGAAGCACTGTGATTGACTAAAACAACAATGGAAGTACCGCTATTTTGAACAAATTGCAGAGAACTACAGCGAAAGTTAGCTTCAGAAATATAGGAAAGGTCTCGGACCGTCGTGAGTTATTGCGATCGTCTCTCATTTACCTTAGTGTTCTAACTCAACGTAGTCTCTCGTTGATAGCGAAACGTGTTTTGACAATTCCGTGAATTCAAAAGCGTTTTCTAGTGCAGCTACAAGTAGTGACGCACTTGAAAGAAAAAGCGACGTCGGCATATCTGATTGGTTCTATCACCCGATGCGTTCGATTTGTTTACCTAACTCTAATGCCTCTTTGCCGGCAGAAACAGAACCGAAGTCATTTTTGAACAGTTAAAGCGTCGGCATGGGAGGTATAAGTGTATTCTTCTGTTAGTTTCTATAAATGCCTAGTCCCTGCTTAGTATCAGGACAATTTGCACAGTTATCGGGTGCCGTATCGAGTGCCGTCGTCGTCGGACAAAGTAGTCGCTTGAGTTCGTTAGAGAAGGAAGTTGGTTGCAGAACATCACGTGTCTTTTACTCAAAGGAGGAGAAGAGCCGATGGGACCGGAAGAATGCAATGCAATCCAATGGCGTTAAAGAGACACGAGAGATTCGGTTCCGCGAAATGGCGAAACATGTTTCGGCGCTTGAATCTAGTGGCAAAGAGGAAAGCAACGATACCTTTGACACTAGACCGCGAACGACCGGGTCTTAGTCTAAAACAGGTTTTAGAGCATGAACGACTGGGTTTAAGTCTAAACAACAGATTCTAGACCGTGAACGATGGGATTTCGGGCTGTACGCAACAATGCCAAAGGCTACTTAGTATGACGCACCTGAAAACGGCTGTCAATGAGGCAAAAACCGAAGATAGCGTCAAGCGCGTTCGCTTGTTCCTCGAGTGTAAAAGAATCCAACACATAAAAATGCGAATCGAAAATGGCAAGCAAATGTGAGATCGCTTCGCAATGAACGTTTGGGAAATGTCGTAGTCAACCTGTGGAAAAGTCAGACACGAAATGCGGTGTGGATAGGACAATTTCAATCTCCGTTTTGCGTAGAATGTGATGAGACGAGAGGAGCGGATACGTGAGTGATCCCATAAGGAAGACACGAAGGGCGACCGCGCGGGTTACCGAAGAGGAAAGCCCGTGGGATCGCCTGCGAGGCGAAGGGTCTCCTCTTGCCAATAGCCTGGCTGAGGACATGAAGAGGCTTGATGCGATCGGGGGGTCGAAGTTCAGGTCTCCGGCGTCGACGAGGATCATCGCGATCGCCAATCAAAAGGGCGGCGTCGGCAAAACCACCACGGCTGTCAACATTGCAGCTGCCTTGGCGCAAGGCGGTCTTAATGTTCTTGTGGTTGATGACGACCCTCAAGGCAATGCGTCCACGGCTTTGGGTGCAAGTAGAGATGAAGACGTCGCAACTCTGTATGACGTGCTGGTTGGGAACGTGACTATGCGCGACGCCATGCAGTCGACGGAGAAACTGGAGAATCTCTTTGTGGTTCCTTCGTCGATCAATCTGTCGTTAGTCGACGTCGAACTTGCTGACCAAGAAGACCGTATGACCAGACTTCGGGACACTTTGCGCGAAGGGCTTGCAGCGGTAGCTGCTGAGGGAACGCCATTTGACTATGTGTTCATCGACTGCCCGCCGAGTATGTCTCTTTTGCCTATCAATGCGCTGATAGCCGCCAAAGAGGTGCTGATTCCCGTTCAGACGGAATACTATGCTCTAGAGGGTCTTACACAGCTTCTCCATACAATTGAAGGTGCAAGCGCTTCTCATAATCCCGAGCTTCGAGTCAGTACCATTCTTTTGACCATGTCGTCGAAGAACACTAATCTTTCTGCAGAAGTCGCGGAGAATGTGAGGGACTACTTTCCCGAACAGACGCTTGAAACAGAGATTCCGCGGTCAGTTCGCATTGCTGAATCTCCTTCATATGGCGAGACCGTCATCACATTTGCACCCCGCTCCAGTGGCGCTATCGCATATCTGGCCGCGGCGCACGAATTAGCTAATCGAGCCGAATAAGGAGCAGGAATGGCCGAACGTAGACGCGGTCTTGGAAGAGGAATCGGCGCCCTCATTCCTTCCGCGCAAAGGGAGTCTAAAGACCGTCCCATTGACGTGTTCTTTGGCAGCGGTGTGACATCGGCGAGTCACGAGATCGATAAAGGTCCATCGTCAAAACCGAAGAAAGCGAAGAAGTCCGCTACCCCTAAGACCGCCGACGACTCTAAGGCCGGAGCAGCTGTTGAGCCTACAGCTAAAGCAGAAGAAGCGTCGAAGAAGTCGCCCGGCAAGAGAAGCCGTCTCTCTAGCGATGGCGATTCGTTGGGCATCAACAGTTCGTCTCCCCGGAGGGAAAAGAGTGAGGCAACCGGCAAGGAGAAAGACTTCAGCGGGGGAAGGGACGCTGACGCGAAGAAGGACATCGGCAGGAAGAAAGACGCCGACAAGGATCGATCATCCAGTCGGAAAACAGTTGTCGGCGGCACGGCAACCATCGAGAACTCCGCTGTTGACAAGCGCGCGGACGCTGGTGCAAAAGCTGTGAATGCCGACGCGAAGGCCTCCAGTGATTTCGAAGAGGCCTCTAGAAGCGAGATGGAGGGGAAGGCGACGTCGCAGGACGCCAATCGTCCCGCGACACAAAGAGCAAGACGGACGGGCATGACCACAAACGCTGTGCCCGGGTCGACCGACGAATTCGCGGAGGCGACTGCGAAATCTGTGAAAACTGTCGTAGAGCGCACGAAGATGAAAACTGCAGAACTTGAGCCTGTGGGGGCTGTCGTCAAGTCTGCAGAGTCCGAGCCCGCGGAACCCAAGGATTCGGCGGGGAACGAAAAGGATTCGGCGGAAAGCGGAACACGAGAAGGGCTGAATCAAAGTCCGGCTGTGCCCGATGGTGAGATGCAGACATCCCCCGCCGACTCGAGAGGGAGTGAAGGAATGCATCCGAACTCTGCTGTTCAGCACAAGACGAGCGTTCGAGCTTTCGACCAAGCGGGCGCCGTTGAGTTTTCCGAGGAAATCCCTTCCGTGGACGTGAGGCAAAACAAAACAAAGGATTCGAAGAGTTCGGCGTCTCGTGACAGTTCGACGCCTGAAACGACGGGGAGTCCGGGAGGACAAGAGGCAGCTGACTCCGCAAGTCGACCCGTTGTTGCGGGCGCAGACGCCTCGAACCAGGTTGACGTCTCCGGTCAAGACGGACATTCAAGGCGAGCTGAAGCCTCAGAGGCGCGCGGCGACGTCGGCAACTCAGGGGTCGGTGACAAGCCGGAGGCCGGTGACGAGCCGGAGGCCGGTGATGCTGCAGAGGCCGGTGATGCTGCAGAGGCCGGTGATGCTGCAGAGGCCGGTGACGGCGGTGTTGCCGATGCCGTGGAGAGTGTCCGCCTTGTCAAAGGTGATGGTGGTGACGCCGAGAGCGGCGGCGGCACTGTGCTTGACAGCCACGTGGAGGACAACGGCGAGGCTGAAGCCAATGACGCCGTCGCAAAGGGAAGCAGCGGCGACGACGTTCTGGCGGAAGGCGCGAGTCGCGCTCAAAACGAACAAGACGAAGCGGACGAAGGCCTCGTTGAAGTTCCCGGCGCCACCTATGCGGAGCTCCCCCTCGACCAGATAATCCCGAATACGAGACAGCCGCGAAACGTATTCGACGAAGAAGAGCTTGAGGAACTGGCCGCTTCGATTCGCGAAGTCGGAGTTCTTCAGCCCGTTATCGTCCGGCCGTTGGCGGCGCCTATTCCTGGGCAGCCAAAAGCTCGCTATGAACTCATCATGGGCGAGCGCCGTTGGCGTGCTTCCGAGTTGGCTGGCATTGAGACCGTCCCCGCCATTATTCGACATACGCAAGATGAGGACCTGCTTCGAGACGCCCTCTTAGAGAACTTGCATCGAGCGGAACTCAATCCGTTGGAAGAGGCGGCTGCCTACCAACAGCTGCTGGAAGACTTTCAGTGCACCCAGGAGGAATTGTCGCGTCGGATCGTGAGGTCGCGTCCACAGATCTCCAACACGCTGCGACTGCTAAAGCTGCCTCCTCTGGTCCAGCGGCGAGTGGCTGCGGGGGTTTTGTCTTCCGGCCATGCGCGTGCGCTGCTCGGTTTGTCTGACCCTGGCGCAATGGAAAGGCTTGCTCAAAAGATCGTCTCCGAAGGCCTTTCTGTACGGCAGGTTGAAGAGATCGTCGCCCTTGGCGATGAACCAACCGCCTCGCCAACTAGCGGACGTAGGCGAGCTAGAAGATACGGCCCCGAGCTCGGCGAATTGTCGAGTCGGCTGGCCGATCGCTTCGACACTCGCGTCAAAGTCGAAATGGGGGCGAAGAAAGGGTCTATTAAGATCGACTTCGCTTCAATCGATGACCTCAATCGCATCTTGGGCGTGCTCAGCCCCGGTGAGACAGGCGTCGATGTAGTGGAGTAGAAACGCGAAACAGACTCCGACGGTGAGTCGGCAGTCGGTGTTGAATACTATATCACAATGTGTGGTCGTCAAGGCCGTTTTGTCAGTTTGTTTCTCACGCGGTTGGGGCAGGGAGTTCTCTGCCCCAACCCAAGCTCACCTGGAAGATCGTTGGGGCCCCGAAAGGCTCTCTTAGTTGACATGGACTGACCTGGAAAGCCCAAAGCGATGCGGGCGATTCATGCTGCCTAAAAGGGCCAAACCGGGTTGGAAGCCCCAAACTTGCCTGGAGGATCAGACCGATACTGTCAGGATAAAAATGCTCGCGGAGATCGTCGGACTGAAAGGGCGCGTCAAGCTTGCCAGGCTGGAAGCGTTCGTCAAAGTTGCGAGGTTCGGAAGTTCACAAGACCGCCGGGCTGAAAAATGCATCTGTCTGTCGGGCCGTTAAAGGCGGCAGGCTTTCGCCGGACTGGCAGGCTTTCGCCGGACCGATGGAGTCCGACAGGTTGGAATGCGGGCAGGATGACCGTGAGGAATCTAGGCCTCGGAGGAAACGCCTAGAAAGAGATGCCCGGGAGTGGATGATCGCCGTCGCCGTTGCTTGGGCATCGTTTGCAATGGTCAGACGAATCTGGGGGTGCGACGGTGGGGATCCACGTGTCTGTTGGCGGGGAGCGGTCGAAGGTCAGACGAATCTTAGGGGTGCGACGGTGGGGATGCACGTGCAGGCGGCGGGAATCGGGATGCACGACAACGGGAACCCAGGCGTGACGCGGGAACCTAGTCGCGCTGCCGGGAACGCGCGTACGACGGCGGGAGTTTAGCCGCGCGGGCGGCGCCGGGTTCGGTCTTCAACTATCGCCTGTCAGCTAGAGCCGCGTTTAGAATCTCCACGTAGAGATCGTCGACGGTTGTTTCGCTTTCTAAAGCACCGGCTGTTGCAGCTTGAGGGAAGAGCGAAGTCTCCGTCATTCCGGGAGCGACGTTGACGTCGAGGATCCAAGGGCGGCCGGCGTCGTCGAGAATGAGGTCCGTGCGCGAAAGGTATCTGAGCCCGAGAACGGAATGAGCGCGCTCGGCGGCCTCTTTGACGGCTGCGGTGTGCTCTTCGGAAAGGCGAGCGGGAACGAAGTATTCGGCGCGCCCGGCGAAGTAGCGCGCGTCGTAATCGTAGGGCCCGTCAGTCGCGATTTCGACCGGAGGAAGAGCGCGGGGCTCACTTCCAGTTTGGACGACGGATACCGCCAACTCAGTGCCCTCGATGTACTGCTCGACTCGGGCGCGCTCGTCGTAGGCGAAACAATCCACCATGGCGCGAGGCAAGCCGGCCGCCGAGGCCACAATCGTCACGCCGAGCGCCGAGCCGCCCTGGGCTGGTTTGACAACCAGGGGAAAGTCGAAACGCGCCTTAATGAGGTCGAGGACCTGGCCCACCCCTACCTCGCGGAACAGCTTCTGCGGAATCGTCACCGAATTGGGGACGTTTAGGCCGGCGGCGGAGAGAACCGCGCCCGCCACCGCCTTGTCCGAAGCGACCCTGCATGCGGCAGGGGGTGTGCCGACGTAGGGCACGCCGACGAGTTCCAGCAGGCCTTGAAGCGACCCGTCTTCCCCGGTGCTTCCGTGGATGAGCGGCCAAACGACGTCGGGCTGCATTGATTTGAGGGATTGCAGAAGATTGGCGTCGACGTCAAGCACCTTGACGTGCATGCCCGCCTCGGAAAGGACCGCTGCAAGGCGGCGTCCCGAGTGAAGGGACACTTCGCGCTCATGCGTGAGTCCTCCTGCAAGAATCGCCACCGTGAGCGGCGCGGACATCTTTTCTCCTTTGGTCGGGGTGGTTGGTTTGCTGTTTAGGTTGGGATTGTCGGTTGTGGGTGGATTGGTCGGGTTGGGTAGGGATTGTCGGTTGTGGGTGGATTGGTCGGGTTGGGTAGGGAATGTTGATTGAGACTGATCGGATTGGGCCGGGACCGTCGGTTGCGCGGCTTCGATTTGGTTGAGATCGGTCGGGTTGGGTTGAAGCTAGTCGGCTTGGTTGAGACTGGTCGGGCCGGATCGTCTGCGACGGGCGGCCGCCGCGGCGTCGTCAGCATCCTTGCGCCGGCCTTACACTCGCGGCCATGCGAACTCTCCCGGCGAAGGTTTGGCGCCGTCGTCGCCGCGCAGGCCGAACATGTCGACGAGCTCAGCCTCCGCGCGGACCACTGTGGCCAGACGTTGGACGCCCTCGCGAATTCGCTCCGGCGTCGGATAACAGAAGGACAGGCGCATATGATCCCGCCCCTGGCCGTCGGCATAGAAGGCGGTTCCCGAAACATAAGCCACCAGATTGGTGACGGCGCGCGGCAACATGGCCTGTGCGTCGAGGCCCTCCGGCAGCTTGACCCAGGTGTAAAAGCCGCCTTCGGGGCTGTTCCAGGAACATATGGGCATGTACTCTTCGAGCGCCGCTTGCATGGCGCGTCCGCGTTCGCGGTACATCTCGCGATACTCCTTGACCTGCTGATACCAGTCATAGGTGCGCAGGTACTCGTTGATTGAAAGTTGCGCGAAGGTCGACGGGCACAGAAGCGCGTTCTCGTTGGCGAGGATGAGCCGCGCGGCGACGGCCGTGGGCGCCAACGCCCAGCCAACGCGGTAGCCGGGCGCGAACGTCTTCGAAAAGGAACCGAGGTAGACGACCCCGTCGGGGTTGATCGACTGAATGGCCGGGATCGGATCTCCGTCGAAACCGAGCAGACCGTAAGGATTGTCTTCGACCACGAGAACGCGACGACGTTGACAGATTTCAGCGATGCGCGGGCGGCGCTCGGCCGAAAGGCACACCCCGCCCGGGTTGTGGAAATTGGGGATCGTGTAGAGAAACTTTACCGGTTTGCCCTCGGCCTCGAGCTCGTCGATGACGCGCTCGAGTTCTTCGGGAATGAGGCCCTCGGCGTCCATCGAAACGTGGATGACGTTCGCCTGATACGCCCGAAAAGTTCCAAGGGCCCCGACATACGAGGGGGCTTCAGCAAGGACGACGTCGCCCGGGTTGATGAAAATCTGAGAGATGAGGTCGAGAGCCTGCTGGGAACCAGTGGTGACGACGACGTCGTCGGCGTGTCCGCGAATGCCGTCGGGGCGCATGACCTCGACGATCATCTCGCGCAATTCATCGGATCCTTGGCCTGAGCCGTACTGCAGGATCGACGCGCCGCGATCGCGCAGAAGGCGGCTGCTCATCTCCGCGAGGAACTTGAGGGGCAGGCCTTCGATGTTGGGCATGCCTCCCGCGAGCGAGACGACCTCGGGGCGGTTTGCCACCGCAAAAAGCGAGCGAACCTCGGACTGCCTCATTCCGAGCGCGCGGTCGGCGTAGGTGTTGTACCAGGGGTCCAGGCGTGTGCCGGCGGCAACGGCGGCGCGATTGGCGCTCGCCCGTCGGCCGGCGTTCCTCTGCTTGTCGCTCATGGCGTCTCCTTGGTCGACTGTGCGCACCCCGGTTTCCGGACGCGTTCCCGCCGGGAGTGCGACCCTTCTAAGTTTGCCACGGATCGGCCGGACTCACGCAGCCGGAGGAAGAAGGTCGTTGCAGAGCGCTTCGAGAATCCGGTCGCGAATGTGAAGCTTCGGCAACTGACCGGCGAAGCGCACCAGTTCCTCGCCCGCTGTGGACCGGTTCCCTTCCCGCATGAGGACGATCATGGGGACAAAGTCGATCGTTTCAGCGAAAGCGCGGGAAATGAGCGGATCGAGCTCGAAAGCGGGATCGGGAGGGCGGCCGGATGCGTCGTCGTCGGCCCTCGAGGCAAGGACCGCGTCGACTTCGTCGACGTCAAGGACGACGCCGCGCACGCCTGCGATGCGCGAGAAGGCCGAAGTGAGAAGCGAGTCGGACCCGGCGGGCGGCGAGGCGTCATTTAGGGGCAGGTTTCCGTCGGCGAGCAAACCGACCCTGCGGTGGGCCTCGACGACTCTGCGTTCGAGGTCGCGGACCACCTCGTCGAAGATGACGCGCATGGGAACGGCGGGCTCGCACCAGCGTGCCGTTGCGAAAACGAGCGCATAACGCGGTCGGCCTTCTGACCCAGTTCCAACTTCCTCGGTTCTTGCTTCTTCGGCTTTAGCGGCCACGCTTCCTCCCTCTGTCCATGCGCCGACGCGACAGAGCCGCGGCAGCCGCGAAAAGGCCGCCGGATTCGGGCGAGCCCGGCTTTGCGCTCGCCAGTCCGAGGGCGGCGTCGACCATTTCGGTTGCGCGGGACAGCTCGCCCCGCCGCAGAGCCCGCGCGACCAAGGCTTTGATCGACCGCAGTTCTTCAAACCGCTCGCTTATGAGCGTGGGCGAAGGGACGAGCCATCCGCGGGCTTCGCCGGGCTCCAGTTTGAGAATGCCGCCTCCGTAGCTGCGGCCGGAGAGCTCGGCGCTGAGTCTGCTCGCAGAATTGAGGCTGGCCAGGGGAAGCAGCTCCGTTCCCAAGCGGCGGAGTCCTTCCGCCAGACAGACTCCGTGGACGGAATTGAGATGGCGCACGCGGGCGCTGTTGGCCGCGAGGCGCGGCATTTCGGCATTCATCGCCGTCAAGAAAAGGTCTGGGACGGCCGTGAGCGGGACGATGTACCACGGGTCCCGCACTCTGCATTTGTATGCAAGGTCGACGCCGGTTTCGCTGCCCGCGCGAATGTAGTGCCGTGCGGCGGCGGACAAAGGGGTTCGCGGCCTGAAAAGCAGCGTTCCTCGGCCTTCTTCTCCCAGAGCCGCCAACGCCCTTGATGTGAGAGACAGCCCACGCAAATGGGAGCTTCCCGCCGGGCTGATCCTGAGCAGGTCGCGGCGATCCAAGCCAAGCTCGCGGGCGCGAGAGGGTGAAAGCGTGAAATAGCCGTTGTTTCCGGTGACTGCTCCGAGTTTGACCGCGCCCCACTCGGAGAGCGGCGTCAATGCCGAAGAATCGCGCAGTTCGTCGAGGTCGGCAAGCGCGGCGGCTGGCGCGAGCAACTCGGTCCATTTGGCTTCCGGGGCGGCGGGCGCCCACGCCCTTTTGCCGCGGGCCGCGCGCGGACGCGGAGACGCGGCGGCCAGATCGCTCTCGTCGCGGACCTGGCGGACTGCGGCGTGCGATGTCGAGCCTCCGTATCCTTCGGCCAGCAGGAGGACGACGTCGGCTTGGGCCTCGTCGAACACCCGGCGTTCGAAAAGGACCAGTTCGATGCTCGAAAAGCTGTCGAAAAGGAAACGGCGAACGGGGGCTGCATAGTTGACGCTGAGCAGTTCGGCGGGAAGAACGAAGCCGAGCCTGCCCCCTCGCACGAGAAACTGGCAGGCGTGGACAACGAAGGGCGCCCAGCTCGAGGCGAGCGCCGTCAAGGACACCCCCGCTCGCAAGGCTGCCTCTCTGCCGGCAGTTCGCGAGGCGCCCGCGAACCCCTGATACCTGACGTAGGGAGGATTGCCTACGACGGCGTCGTAGCGTGCTTCGGCCGGAATTGCAAAGAAATCGGCGACCTGGATATGTGCGTGCGCGCCGAGCGCGACGACGCGTTTGCGGGCAGCCGCCGCGCTCGGAGGGTCGACGTCCACTCCATCGACTCGGATCTCACGGGGCTCGGCCTCACAGGCCGCTGCCTCGCAGACTGCGAACTTTTCGCCGACAGGCCTCTCCTCGCAGATTTCCCTCTCTTCGCGGGCGGTTTGCCCTTCGCCAATCGCGGGCTTTCGAACGCAGGCCTCGACCGGCCGCGCCGAGGAAAGCTCGAGAAGCTTCATCGCGGCCGGCGCAAGGAAGGCGGCGTCGCCGCACGAAGGATCGAGGACGCTGTCACCCGCCCTGCGCACTGCCCAATCGACGATGAACCGCGCGATCGGAGCGGGAGTGAAAAAGGCTCCGCGAGCTTTGCGGGCGTTGGAAGCGGAGGCTTGAGACATACTCATATGATGCTACGCGCCTCCGACAGAATTCGGAGGGGCGACGCCGGAAGCTGGCGTGCGACGCGGAAGTCTCCGGTCAGCCGCGCAGGTTTTCGAGGTACGCCTGGGCGTCCAGCGCGGCGCGAGCTCCCGAGCCTGCCGCCGTGATGGCTTGGCGGTACGTGTGATCGACGGCGTCGCCGGCCGCGAAAACTCCGGGGACGTTCGTGCGGGTGGAGGGCTCGTCGACCAAAATGTACCCGGCGCCGTCCAAGGCGACTTCGTCGCGAACGAGCGCGGTGCGCGGGTCATGGCCGATCGCCACAAAGAATCCCGCGACGGGGAGCACCGAGGTTTCGCCCGTGACGGTGTCGGCGAGCGTGGCGGATTCGAGTGTCTCGCCGCCGGAAAGCTCGGAGACCGTCTTGTTCCAGTGAACCTCGATCTTGGGCTCGGCCGCGACGCGGTCGGCCAGCACCTTCGACGCGCGGAACTGGTCTCGGCGGTGGATCAGGTGAACTTTCGAGCCGAAACGCGCGAGGAAAAGCGCTTCCGTCAGCGCCGAATCTCCGCCTCCGACGACGGCGATCTCCCTGTCCCTGAAGAAGAAGCCGTCACATGTTGCGCAGTAGGACACGCCCTTGCCGGAATAGAGACGTTCGCCCTCGATGCCGAGCTTCTTGTACGCCGAGCCGAGCGCGAGGATCACCGTTTTCGCCTTGTACGTCGAGGAGTCTGTGACGACAGTCTTGACGCCGCCTTCGAGCCGGAGCTCTGTTGCGTCTTCGTACTCAACCGAGGCGCCGAACTTCTGCGCCTGGGCCTGGAATTTGTCCATGAGGTCGGGGCCCATGACCCCATCGGGCCAGCCGGGGAAGTTCTCGACTTCGGTGGTGTTCATGAGCGCTCCGCCGGCCTCCAGGGCGCCGGCCACGACCAGCGGCTCGAATCCCGCGCGGGCCGTGTATATGGCGGCCGTCCAGCCGGCGGGGCCGGATCCGACGATGACGACGTCGTGAACTTTCTCAGTCATGTCTGCCTTTCGTAGGTGTCGAGAAATGAACGCGCGCGAGGGGTTCCGCTATTCCCGACGCCGAGGCCCGGCTTCCGCACGCCTCCGCAGCGGGGCGCGCCGTCCGTCACTCGACGGTGATCTCCGAAATGTCGAGCCTGTACTTCTTGGCGGTCTCCTTGGACAGCTCGGGGAACCAGAGGATGACGGTGTCGGTGGCCACCGATTCCGAAGCTGAAAGGGTCAATCCCGGCTTGAGCCCGCCTTCGGCGACGACGTCGCCGCTGTTGGGCGAAGACTCCGAGGAGTTGCGCCACTCGACCTTCCCCCCTGAAAGCTTGGATTCGATCTTGACCGAGGTCACTTTCGCCTTGCTCGAAAGCTTGATGGCCAAGCCGATCCCTTCTTTGCTCCCGTTGTAGGAGGCGTCCCCGTACCACCAAGACTGCCACGAGGTTGAGGTCTTTCGATCCGTCAGATACCGGATCTGAGAGGGATTGTCCTGCTCGTTGACTGTGGACGGCTCCATCTGGGCGCCGTAGGGGTTGAGGAGGGAAACGCTCGAGACGCTCGGTTGGGGAAGTTTGTCCGGGTCCTCCTTCTTCGTCGGGCTCTCGGTCGGCTTCTTGGCGCTGCTTGGAGCTTTGGTCGGCTCCAGCGACTTCGTGGCCGTGGGCTTGGTCGTGGAAACGCTCGTCGGGGAGAAGAACTTGAAAACCGCCCAGGCGCCGACGACGAGGATGAGCACCAGAGCGAGCGTCACAACGACCTTCGAGGGATTGTAGAGCGGCCTGTCAATCTCCTCCCCGGCCAGATTTGCGGGAGAAAGCGGCTCCTCCGGCTGGACGCCGAGAAGCCAGGGGTCTTCCTGGGCCGCGGAAGCCGTTTGACCTGCCGGAGCCGGGCGGCCGGACGCCTTCGCCGGGCCGCCCGAGGAGACGGGCATGCGAACCGTGGCCGCCTCCGCCGCATTGCCCGAATGAGGCAGGAACGACGGCGGCATTTCGGAGGCCTCCTCCGTTTTCGCCGCCGAGGATCCGCCCTTCCCTTTGATGCGGTTCGCTTCCGCTGCGGCATGGTCCTTGGCGTGCCTATCCGCCGACTGCCCTGCGCGCATTGCGGCGCCGCTCCCCGCGTCCGCCTTCCGTTTTCCCTCCTCGGCAAAGGCGGCCCCGTCGGCGGCGGAAGAGCCGGAGGGCTTTGCCGCGGTCCGAGCCGCTTCTGCGGCGGGATCGGGAGCATTGGCCGCCCGCAAAGATTCGGAAGGATCGGTTGCCTGCAAAGACACCGCCGTCTGCGGAAGCTCGACTCGAGTCTCCGAAAGCTCGGCTTGCCGCGCCGCGTCGGCGCTCGCCTTCTTCTTTCCCTGCGCGGGCTTCTTCTTGCCGCCCTGAGCCTTCTTCTTTCCCTGCGGCGCCTTTTTGCTTTCAGCTGTCTTCTTGTCCCGCTTGTCCTGCGCCGCTGCGGTTTCGATCGTCTCGTCCTCGGAGGCCTCGGGGCCGTCCGCGATACTCACGTAGTCCCCCTCGGGGGCGTCGCCGAAGTCTTCGGGACGGAAGATGGCGGTGGCCGAGGGGTCGACCGCCTCGGGGTGCTCCTCCGCAAAAGCGCCCAGACTCGACCATTTCGGCTTCATGCCGCCGGACTTGACGGACTTGTCGGAAAGGGGGTCGACGTCGCCCTGCGCAGAGCCGGTTCCGCTCGGGGTCGCCGGCCCGGCGACGGACTGCTCGCCGCCCCGATCGCCCCGGTCCGCGCCTGCCTCCGCCGATGCGCGGTCGGAACCTTTCGTCGCGGCCGACTCGGCCGACGGCGAGGCCGACTTGCCTGACGCGCTTGCCGAGGGGAACTCCGAGGGCTCGACGGCGCCCCAGGGGGCGAGCTCGCGAACAAGGTCAGCCGGGGACAGCGCCCCCAATCCTCGGAGCTCTCTCGTGCACGTGCTGCGCAGCGCTCCGGGCAGACTGCCGTTTTCGGCGGCGGACCGCAGGACGGCGTCGGCCTTGGACTGCCCGTCTCCGGTGAGAAGCCGGGCCAGGAGAACAGCGATTCCCCGAGACTCCATGCGGTCTGCCTGAGAGCTGGACATCGAATCCGCGCGAAGGTTGGCCAACGCCGCCTCGACGCCCAACCCGTCGATGAAGACCTCGCCCAAAACGCCCACCCGAATGTGCTGGGGCGTCAGCTGAAGGTGGCGGACCCCTCTGGCTCGCGCCGAGTTCAGCGCGCTCGCGACTTCGCCCGTGAGCGCCTGCGCCTGGTCGGGGTCGAAGGGGACGCCGTGCAGATAGGCGGACAGCGGCGTCCCGAGCGGGATTTCGGTGGCCACGTAGTGGGCGGCGGGGTCCTCGCCGACGGAGATGATGCGCACGACGTGCGGGTCGTCGATGAGCGAGCTGCGCCTCGCCGCGTCGAGCACCTCGCTCGCATTCGGGTTGTCGGGGTCCAACGCGAGGATGCGCAGCGAGGTCCCGAGCAGCGTGTCGACCACGTTCCATGCTCGAACGCCGGGATACGGCGGCTGCTCAGGGAACGGCTCGGTGAGCCTGTAGCGGCCGGCGATCACTTGGCCGGCCTGGGCGAAGCTATTCATGACACTCCCTTCGTGGACACGCGCGAGAACTCCAAACCACGTGTGCGACGCCGTCCATATTACCGGGCAAACTTGATAGGGTCAGGCTCGCCTTGCCAGAGGATTCGAGGTGAATTCCCTTCACGTAGCCTCCTTTGCGGCGGCTGCCCTTTCAGCGGCCTCTCTACGTGCCTTACGGACTTCTTCGGGGCTGAATGAGCGCGAACGGCGTCCCTTGCGAAGCGATTTGACGGTGCCGACGATGAGGAGCGTGAGAAAGAAAGCCAAGAAAACACCGGTTCCGATGTTTTCCCAGTCGGAACGCACACGAGTTTGTAGCGACTTCGTCACACCCACAGAGGCCCCCGCCTCGTTGAGGATCCTGACGTCGGCGGTTATGTTTCCGGAGCCGAAGGCCCTGACCGGAATGAGGACCTTGGTCGAGGAGCTGGGCGCGAGAGTCGCCTTGACCTTCTTGCCGGCTTTCAAACGCGGGTCGCGCGAGTGCAATTCGACCCAGACGGTGACCGACACCGGCAGGGAGTTGCCCACATGAATCGGGATCTCCGATTTTGTGGAGATGATGTTGATCGTCGAGGACCGTTCGGCCGCGATGCTCTTGAGGAAGATCCGTCCGTCGGCTTCGTAGGCCTTGAGGACTTCCGTCCGAGAGTCCCTCGAAGCCCGCCAGGCGACGCCGGTCAGCGAATAGGCGCGGGCCGTGACCGTCTGATTGAGCAGCGCTTTGTTCCCCGAGATCTCCACGATCGCGTCAAAGTTCTTCCGCGCCGAGTCGATGCGCTCGAGTTCCTTGCGGGTGAGCATCCCCGTCGGCGAGCGATACTCCGGCAGCGAGCTTCGAGCCACCGTCGACGGGCTTTGGTCGAAGGCGCCGCTCACGGTGGTCGGCGCCACCCACGGCGCCGACATCAGGGCCCGGACCGTTTCGCCCATGTTCTCCGGGCTGAGGGCGCTGTCCGTCGAGGCCTTCGCCGGATCGCCCTGCCCGAGGTAGGGCATGCCCGCGCGGTCCCCTTCTATCAAAGTGACTCGGGACGTGCTCGGCCGCTCCCTGTAGGTGGCCGCTGACAGACCGAGCACGAGCTGGCGGGCGTCCAAAGCGTCGAGGGTCTCCGATCCCGACGGGGTCGAGTCGGCGTCGGCGTTGTCGGGGAGAGTTCCGGAGAACGCGGCGCTCATGGCGGTGTCCGACGCCAGGGCGGCGGTCGATGTGCCCGGAAGCCGCATCCGCGCCGACGGGGTGGTTCCTTTGCCCCTGATCGGAGTCTGATTGCCCGAGAGCACCGCGGGGCCGCCGCCCGCGCTGGCAAGGCCGGTGGCAGTCAGCGAATCGGTCTGCGGCGGCAAAAGGGCGATGTCGGTGCGCGGGGCGTCGATGTTCAGCCTCGCGGAGATGTCGTCGGAGACCCTCGACGCGAGGGCCTTTTCCGCATCGAGGTGGGCTTTGGCGCACGAGTTGAGCTCGCCGGCGTCGTCGCAGCCGTGCATCCTTGCGGCGACGTCGGAATCCCCCGGCGCCGTGAGAATGAGCTGGGTGGCGCGCTCGCGGGAGAAGGAGGCGAGCGCCTTGGTCAGATCCGCGCCGGCGACGTCGGCGATGAGCGGGTCGAGGGCGAGCGTCACGCCGGGCGCCGAAAGCTCCTTGACCGCCCGGGGGATTCTTTCTGGGACCGTCGGCGTGCGGTGCTCCGCCTGCGACTTCACGGAAGGATTCGAGGCGATTTCGGCGGGGGAAGACGTGAGCGGAATGAGTGCGGCCGTCGGCATCGGCGTCACCGGGGCCGTGGGCGCCATGACGACGATCGAGCGGTCTTTGACCCGTCTCTCGCCGATCGTCGCAGAGACTTCGACTCCTCGCGGCCCCCAGTCTTCGTCCGTTGCGCCCCACGGCAGCATGGAGCGCCGGACGGTGAAGGTCAGCGTCGTCGTCGAGCCGGCGGGGACGACGACGGAGTCTTTGCGCTCGACGAGCGTCTCCATGCCCGCCGAGCCTCGGGCGGACCCGGATCCATGGAGGAATGCGAGCACCTGCGAACGCGATCCCGGGACGTTCTTTTGAGCGACGAGCTTCGAGGCCGAGACCGTGATCGGCGTCGAGCTCGGGTTCTTCACCTCCGCTGAAACGTTGAGATCCTCGTTGGGCTGGAGAATCGGAGAGCCCACGGAGGTTATCCGAACGGTCGGCTGCGCCTTTCTCTCCGCCGGGACGGTCGAGGAGGGCCTGCCGATTCGCGCCGGGGCCGACTCCGAGCGGGCATTCGAGGCTAGGCCGCGGCCCGAGGCTGTGCCCGCATTCGAAAGGTGAGCGCTTGACGCGGCGTGTGCGCTCGAAGCCGTGTGCGCGATTGGCGCCGGACGGGCGCCCGACGCCGTTTGCGCGTCGGAGGCCGGAGCGGCGAAGGCGCAGGAGAGGCAGACGAGCGCAGCCAGGAAGGCCGACATCCATCGTCCTCCGCGCGACCCGCCTTTCGCGTTGTCCGCAACTTCAGCCTTGTGCGCCGCTTTCGCGTTGTGGAGGCCTTTCGCCTTGTCCGCAGCCTTCGCGTCGCCGAAGCCCGTCATTCTGCTCATGCCTTTCACGTCAATCACGCCCCGAAAGGATGGCGCGCGCGGCGGCTACGATTCGGCGCTCGTTCGGGTAGGCGAGGCGCGAGCCGACTTTGTCGATGCGGACCCACTCGACTTTCTCAGCTTCCTGATCGGGGTCGTTCTCCGTTGTGAGAATGCCCGACAGCGCCTCGAGGAGGAAGTGATGGACCACTTTGTGGACGCGGCGGTCGGCGCCCGAGAACCAGTAGTCGATGCTCGCCAAATGGGTGAGAACCCTTCCGGATATGCCGGTCTCCTCCGAAACTTCCCGCACGGCGGCTTCCTCCGGGGTCTCGGTTCCTTCCAAATGGCCCTTGGGAAGGCACCATTCCAGGCGGCCGCCCCTGTTGCGGCGTGCAATGACGGCGACGTAAGCCCATCCGTCTTTGACGGACAGGACCACGCCGCCCGCGCTCGTCTCATTCACCACGGGATAAGGATGGTGGATGGCGGAAACGGCCCGGGGCGTGCGCTTGCGCCGATGCCGTTCCGTCGGCGAGGGCCGCGGTGCTGATGTCGACATGTTTCTCACGTAGGTTATGGCGCACCGGAAGTATGCAGAGACGATCGAACATGGCACCCTTATAAGGTGCAACGCGTGAATCCCTCCTACGAACCGATACACAATGCGGCGACGACCGGAGTTAACCGCCGGGCTCTCCTCCTTGCTCAGGGGCATAAGACCCTTGGGTCCCTCCCTCCGGCCATCGATGAACTGGGATCCATTTTCGCAGATGCAGGGCACGAAGTGGCACTCGTGGGAGGGCCGGTCCGCGACGCCTTCCTCGGATTGCCCATTCACGACTTCGATTTGACGACGTCGGCGCCCCCTGAAATCACCGAGAAGCTCCTCTCGTCATGGGGCGCAGCCACCTGGGACGTCGGCCGAGAGTTCGGCACGATAGGATCCGTCCGCGACGACATGACTGTGGAGGTGACCACGTATCGGTCTGACTCCTACGAGGTCGGCTCGCGCAAGCCGAAGGTCGACTTCGGCCGCACTCTGGAAGGCGACCTCTCCCGGCGCGACTTCACCGTCAACGCCATGGCCGTCCGGCTTCCCGAGCTCGAGCTGGTCGACCCGTGCGGCGGCCTCGGCGACCTCGTCGGCGGGATTCTGAGAACCCCCGTCACGGCGGTCCAGTCCTTTGACGACGACCCCCTGCGGATCATGCGCGCGGCCCGCTTCGCCGCGCAGCTGGGCTTCGACGTCGGCGAGGACGTCATGTCCGCCATGGCCGAGATGGCCGAGCGCCTCGCGATCGTCTCCGCCGAGCGGATCCGGGCCGAGCTCGAAAGGCTCATGCTCTCGCCTGCGCCGCGCCGGGGAATCGAGCTGCTCGTCTACACGGGCGTGGCCGACGTCGTCCTTCCCGAGATCGCCCTGCTGCGCGACACCGTGGACGAGCACAGGCGCCACAAGGACGTTTACGAGCACACGCTCACCGTCGTCGACCAGGCGATCGCCCTCGAGGACCCGGCGTCCAAGAAGGAGTACGAGGCGTACCTTCTGGGAGGCGAGCTTGCGGGCCCCGACCTCACGCTGCGGCTGGCCGCCCTTTTCCACGACGTCGGCAAGCCGCGCACAAGGCGTTTCGAGAAGGACGGATCGGTCACGTTCCGGGCCCACGACGTCGTCGGCGCGCGCATGGCTGCCAAGCGGATGGCGGCGCTGCGCTTCGACAAGCAGACGGAGAGGGACGTGGCCAGGCTCGTCGAACTTCACCTGCGCGCCTTTGGATTCTCGGAGGCCGGGTGGACCGATTCGGCCGTGCGCCGTTTCGTGCGCGACGCCGGGGGTCTTCTTCCGCGTCTCATGCGCCTGATTCGCGCGGACGTGACGTCCCAGAACCGCCGCAAGGTCGGCAGGCTCCAGGCGGGCAACGACGAGCTCGCGGCGCGTATCCGCGACCTCGCCGAGCAGGAGGCGCTCGACGCCATCCGCCCCGACCTGGACGGCGCCCGCATCATGGACATTCTCGGCCTCAAGCCCGGGCCCGAAGTCGGCGCCGCCCGCAATTACCTTCTCGACCTCCGCCTCGACGAGGGCCCTCTCGGCGAGGAGGAAGCCGAACGCCGCCTGCTGGCCTGGTGGGCCGAGCGGAACTCCGGCGCGAGGGAGTCCGCTCCAACCGCGGACTCCGCTCCGGCCGTAGGCTCCGCTTCGAGCGAGACGTGAGCGTTCTCAAGGATCTGTCGGCGCTTGCGAAGTCCGCCGGTTTTCGCAAGCTCTTGGGCGTGCGGCTTGTTTCCCAGGTCGGCGACGGCCTGTTCCAGGCCGGATTGGCCTCCCTGTTTTTCTTCAGCCCGCAGTCCATGACGTCTGCGGCCGGGGTCGCCGCGGCCATCGTGGTGATGTTCGGCCCGTACAGCCTCGTCGGCCCCTTTTTCGGCCCGCTTCTCGACAGGTGGCGACGTCGCCAGATCCTCCTGTGCGGAAACGCCGTGCGCTGCCTCCTCGCGCTATGCGTGGCTGCGGCCACGTGGGGATCGGCGGGGATTGGGATCGTCTACGCGCTGACGCTCTGCGCATTGGGCTTGAGCCGTTTCCTCCTTTCCTGCCTTTCGGCCGGGCTGCCGTCGGTCGTCGGCGAACGCGAGCTCCTGACCGCCAATTCCGTGGTCCCCACGCTCGGCGGGCTGGCGATGGGGATCGGCGCCGTCGCCGGCTTTCTCATCCGCGTCGTTTTGCCGGAGGGCGCCTCGCGGGACGTCGCCTCGCTGTTCGTCGCGGCGCTCCTCTACCTCGCCGCCTCCTGCCTGGCGAGCCTCCTGCGTCCCGACCAGCTGGGCCCGAAGCGCGAAGGGCTTGGATCGCAGCCGGCTTCGCCCTCCTTTCGCTCGACGGTTCGCGATCTCGCCGACGCCGCGGTCTACCTGACCCGCCGGCGGACCCCGGCGTTGGCCCTGGCCACGATGTCCCTCCATCGATTCGTGTACGAGATGGAATTCATCACGATCATCCTCGTCTCAAGGAACCTCCTCGCCGAGCCGTCCGACGCCGACGCCGGCCTTGCCCACTTCGGCACGCTTGGCGGAGCGATGGTGGCAGGGCAGTTCGTCGCCGTCGTCCTCACTCCGATTGCGCACGAGAAGATCGCCCCCTGGCAGTGGGTCGTCACATGCCTCATCGGCGGATCTGCGGGCCAGGCGACGCTCGTCCTCGCCCCGAGGACGAGCACGCTGGCGGTCGGGGCGTTCCTCGTCGGCCTCGGGGTGCAGGGCGCGAAGATCGCCGTCGACACCATCGTGCAGTCCGATGCCTCCGACGCCTATCGCGGACGCGCCTTCGCTCTGTACGACGTCTTGTTCAATCTCGGGGTGTGCGCGGCGGCGGGGGTCGGACTTGTCGCGCTTCCCGACGTCGGATGGTCGCGCGACGTTCAAACGGCGCTGTTCGCGCTTGTCTGGATCCTGGCTCTCGTCTTCTTCTGGGCCATGGCGCGGCTCGGCGGGAATCCCAGGGACGCAGGCCCTCCTGCGGCAAAACCAGACCCGCCTGCGGGAAAGCCAGGCTCTCATGCGGCAGGCCTTCCTGCGGGAAAGCCCGGCCCCCAGGAGGGGGAAACTGATCCTCAGGATGAGGAAACAGGCCGCCGGGCGACTGGAGACTGAGAAGGGGAAAGCGAAGCCCCAAGCGGGGAAAGCGAAGCCCAAAAAGCGGCCGAAGAAGTGTGACACGCGCTTGTTTTCGCACATTGACGGCTGTGGCGCGCTGTCCATAGGGCAGACTAGATTAGATGTACACGATCGAGGAGGGTAGAGCCTAGATGGCCTCGCAGGATGAAGAGCCTTTGCCCGGCTCTCAGACGGCTTCGTCGGAGGGGGCGCCGTCGAAGTCGGCTGAAGCGGACGGCGGGTCGGGCAGGAACGTCGAGTCGACAGTGCGCAAGATCCTGGCGGAGCACGCCGCGCAAGACCGGGGGCGAACCCTTCCTGCGGGCATGAAGGCGCTCATCGTCCTCTCCCTTGCGACGTTCGGCTGCATCGGTCTGCACGAGGTCAGCAATCTGTTCGGCCCGGCCTTCTTTGCGCTCACGCTCGTCCTCACCGTGCGGCCCATTCACAGGTGGCTCATACGCAAGGGGCTTCCGCCCTGGCTTTCGGCCATCTTCACGATGACCGCCCTGTTCGGCTTCCTGCTGGGGATGGTCGGCCTGACCGTGTGGTCCCTCATCGACCTTCCCGAAACTCTCCAAAGCTACTCGGGGAGCTTCAAAGGCCTCGTCCAGAACGTCGTCGATCTGGCTGAAAAGTACAACCTCTCTTCGGGCAAGCTTTCCAAAGACCTGCTCGACAACCTCGATTTCGACAAGGTCGTCACCGCGGTCACCACCATCCTCGAATACTTGACCTCCGCGGGAAGCCTGCTCGGAATGATCGCCCTGTCGATGCTTTTCATCACTGTCGACACGATGACGATGAAGTTCCGTTCGAAGATCGTCTACGAACACGATTCGCATTTCCACGACGCCCTCGAAGGCTTCGAAGGGCGGGTCCGCCAGTACTGGATCGTCTCCTCGATCTTCGGCGCGATCGTCGCGGTTGTCAACGGGATCGTCCTGGCCTTCCTCCACGTCCCCATGCCGGCGGCGTGGGCGATATTCAGCTTCGTCACAAACTACATACCGAACATCGGCTTCGTCATCGGCCTCGTGCCGCCCGCGCTCATGGGGCTGCTCGATTCCGGCTGGCTCACGGCCCTGTGGGTGGTGATCGCCTACAGCGTCATCAACTCCGTGATCCAGGGAATCTTCCAGCCGAAGATCACGGGCGACGCCGTCGGCCTGTCGACAACCGTCACTTTCCTTTCGCTTCTTTTTTGGACCGTCGTCATCGGCCCCCTCGGGGCGATTCTGGCCGTCCCGCTTACGCTTTTCGCGAAGGCGCTTCTCATCGACTCGAGCGTTCAAACCAGATGGCTCGAAGTGTTCGTCATCCCCGAGTCCGAAGCGAGAAAACGTTATGACAGCGGCTTCTACGACGTCGAGAACCCCGCCGACGACGACTTCGTCGACTTTATGTCCGCTGAACTCGACGAACACTCGGAATCGGAGCGTCCGAAAACCGAATTGCGCCGTTCCAAGGTGAGATTGCGGCGCAAATCGGCCTCAGAAAGCGGAGAGTCCGGAGGTTGAGAAAGCTCTGCGCCGTCCTCAGCCAAGGCTGCGCAGGATGAACATTCAAGATAATCTAAGAAACAAGCCAAACAGTCCTCTATATACTAGGTGCCTCACGGAACCGTTTCGATTCCGAGGGAGAACACGGGAGGTCCGATGCCCACCACTACCGGAAACGTGCGGGGAAACAAGGACACACACGCAACTTCGCACAAGTTGACGAAGGAGCGTTCCGCAGAGGCGACCGAGCACGCCGAAGGACGCAAAGGGAAGCCCAAGCGCAAGCGCGGCTGGAACTATCCCAGAAGGGGGTACGGCCCGATTCATCGGTGGATCCCCAGCTGGAGGGTCGTCCTCGCGTCCTTCGTCTCAATGTTCGCCTTGCTCGTTGGGTCTTTCGTGGCGTTGTACGCCACCACGGAGATTCCCGAACCGGACGATTTCGCCTTGGCGCAGACCACCACGGTCTACTATTCCGACGGCGTGACGAAGATGGGGACATTCGCGGACTACGAACGCGAACCCGTCAAATTGAAGACGCTGCCGAAGCACCTTTCGAACGCCCTTGTGGCCTCCGAGGACTCGAGTTTCTACACGAACAACGGCGTCTCTCCGAAGGGCATCTTCCGCGCGCTCGTCAACAACATCAAGGGCGGTCCGAGGCAGGGCGGCTCCACCCTGACCCAGCAGTACGTCGAGCGTTACTACCTCGGCAGCACGAAAGGGTACTTGGGCAAGATCAAAGAGGCCATCCTCGCCATAAAAATCGACAAGCAGCAGTCCAAGGACCAGATCCTCGAAAACTATCTCAACACCATCTACTTTGGTCGCGGAGCCTACGGGATCGAAGTGGCCTCCCAGAAGTACTTCGGCATTCCTGCGAGCAAGCTCTCTGTTTCGCAGGCGGCGATGCTCGTCGGCATCATCCCCGGCCCCACGATCTACGATCCCGCCGTCAATCCCCAAAAAGCGAAGGAAAAGTGGGATCGCGTCCTCGACCGGATGGTCGGCGAGGGATACTTGACCAAGGCCGACAGGCAGGCCCAGAAGTTCCCCGAGACGATCGAGCGCAAACAGGCCACGGCCTTCAAGGGCCCCAACGGATATCTCCTTTCTGCGGTGAGCAACGAGCTTCTTGCGAGCGGCAAGTTCACCCTCGACGACCTCAATCAGGGCGGTCTGAAGATCGTGACGTCGATCGACAAGGACAAGCAGGACGCCGCGGTGGCCGCCGTCAACGGGCTGCCCAAGGATCGGCCGAAGAACAACTACGTCGGCCTCGTCTCCGTTGACCCGCGGAACGGCGAAATCTATGCGATGTACGGCGGTGCGGACTACCTCAAGCGCCAGCGCAACTCGGTGACGCAGGACCGCGCGCAGGCGGGGTCCACCTTCAAGCCTTTCGGTTTGCTCGCCGCGCTCCAGAAGGACTATTCGCTGTCAAAGACATACGATTCGAAGACTCCCAGGACGTTCTACAACGGCTCCGTGACCGTTCAGAACTTCGACGGAAAGGACCGCGGCCGGATCGACCTCGTCACGGCGACGAAGCACTCGGTCAACACCGTCTTCGCCCAGCTCAATGACAGCGTGGGGCCGGCGAACACCAGGAAGGCGGCTGTCGAGTCTGGGATTCCCGATTCGACCCCGGGACTGGACAACAACCTGACGAACATCCTGGGTTCGGCCTCGCCCCGCCCGATCGACATGGCCAAAAGCTATTCGACCTTCGCCAATCAAGGGGTGACCACCACCCCGCACATTGTGCGCGCCGTCGAGGACAGAAAGGGTCAGTCCAAGTACAAGGGGCCGACGGCTGGAAAGCGGACGTTCGAAAAGGAGACGATGAACCAGCTCAACTACGCCTTGCAATCGGTGACCGAGAGCGACGGAACCGGTTCGACTGCGGGCAGCCTCGGCAGGCCGGTCGCCGGCAAGACGGGGACGTCGTCGGGGCCGTGGTCCGCATGGTTCATCGGATATGTCCCGCAAATGGTCACGGTTGTGGACATGTACCAGATCGGCGCAAACGGCAAGGAGGAAATTCTCACTCCCTTTGGCAAGTACTATTACGGCATCGGAGGGGGGTCGTTCCCCGCCGAGATATGGCTTCGGTATATGAAGAAGGCCACGGCGGGCATGGAGGTTGAGAAGTTTGCCAAGCCTTCGTACGTGCCGAAGAGGTCCGACGGCGACAGCCGCACCCCGACGAAGAAGAAGAGCGCGACGCCGACGCCGACCCGCACGGCCGCCCCCACCGCGACGCCGACCCCGAGTGTGACGACAAAGAATCCCGAGCCGACGACGAGTTCGACGGACGACGATGACCACAAGCATCCGTCACCCGGGCCCACGGACCAAGACGAGCCTGATCCGCCGGCGCATCCGACGCCGACGCCCGCACCGCCTTCCGAGGAGCCTTCCAACGGTCCCGCCTACAGAAATGGGGGCAGAAACGGCTACGGCGGACAGCAAGGCGGGTACGGAGGCCGCAGAAACTACGGCGGACAAGGCGGGTATGGGGGCTATCGGGGCTACGGCGCCGCAGGAGGCTAGCGTCGCCGCTGCGGCCGGCGGGCCGGTTCGCGCCTGCCGCCCGTGTTGGCCAGGCTGCTCGCTGGCGCAGCAGGGCCGTCTTCGAAAACGGCGTGTCTCGAAGGATGCGCCCCATATCGCCCCGCGGGCTTTCCTGCCCATGTGGATACGATGGCGCGAAGCCTGCGATCCTAGTAAACTGGTAACTCGGTGTCTTTCCCCGGCGGGAAGGCGCCGAAACGCATTGTCCCTCCTGTCATGGAAAGACCATGGCCGCATAGACCAGAGGAGGTGGGAACAGCATGCGTGATTACGAGATGATGATCATCATCGATCCGACCGTCGACGAGCGCAATATCACAACCTTCGTCGACAAACTGCTTCAAGTCGTCCCCAATGAGGGCGGCACGCTGGAGAAGGTCGACATCTGGGGCAAGCGCCGCCTTGCCTACGACATCAACAAGCGCTCCGAAGGCATCTACGTCGTCGTCGACATGAAGGCGACGCCGGAAACCGCTCAGGAGCTCGATCGTCAGCTTGGCCTGAACGAGGCCATTCTTCGCACGAAGCTGCTGCGCGCAGAGGCCTGAGGCCAGTACACCGAAGGAGAAACATGGCAGGCGAACCGATCATTACCGTCGTCGGAAATCTGACCGGCGATCCGGAACTCCGTTACGTGAGTTCGGGCACGCCCGTCGCGTCTTTCACCGTCGCGTCGACCCCGCGCACGCTCAATCGCCAGACCCAGCAATGGGAGGACGGGGAGGCGATGTTTATTCGCTGCTCCGTGTGGCGCGAGCACGGCGAGAACGTCGCCGAATCGCTCAGCAAGGGCATGCGGGTGCTCGTGACCGGGCGGCTGACCGTCCGCAGCTACGAGTACAACGGCCAGCAGCGCACAAGCCTCGAGATGCAGGTCGATGAGATCGGCCCGTCTCTGCGGTACGCGCGCGCGCAGGTCACGAAGGTCGCGGGCGGCGGCTCGGGAGGCGGAAACTTCGGTGGCGGCAACGGCTACCAGGGCGGCGGAGGCTACGGCGGCGGCCGTGCCTCGTACGACGCGCCCCAGGGCGGCTCGGCCCACGATCCGTGGAGCAGCGGCCCTCAGGGCGGTTCCGCTTTCGACGACAACCCCCCGTTCTGATTTCGCAATTCGACTTTCTCGGCGGCTCAAGCCGCCTGGCGGCCGACGGCCGCCGCAACTGAAGGAGCACAACTATGGCGAAGCAAGTTCTTCGCAAGCCCAAGAAGAAGGCCAACCCTCTGAAGTCGGCCAAGATCGAGAACATCGATTACAAGGACACCGCCACGCTGCGCAAGTTCATCTCGGACCGCGGCAAGATCCGCGCCCGCCGCGTCACCGGTGTCACCGTTCAGGAGCAGCGCAAGATCGCCCGCGCCGTCAAGAATGCGCGCGAGATGGCATTGCTTCCCTACTCGAGCTCGGCTCGCTGAGGGAGGGATTCCGCATGAAGATCATCCTCACCCACGACGTCGACCGGCTTGGCGTCGCCGGCGACGTCGTCACCGTCAAAGACGGCTACGGCCGCAACTACCTGATTCCCCGCGGCTATGCCGTGCGCTGGACGAAGGGCGGCCAGAAGCAGATCGATCAGATCGCCGAGGCCCGCCGCCGCCGCGCGATCCAGTCGCTCGACGAGGCGAACGCGATCCAGGAGGCGCTCCAGGCGAACGTTCTGAAGATCGCTAAGCCGGCCGGAGAGAACGGCCGCCTTTTCGGCTCCGTCACCAACGCCGAGATCGCCGAGGCCGCTTTGGCCGCCACTGGCAAGAAGGTCGATCGTCGCACGATCACCCTCGTCTCGCCGATCAAGTCGACCGGCTCTTACAAGGCCGCGGCAAAGCTTCACGACGACGTCGTTGCCACCATCTCGATCGAGGTCGTGGCTGAAAAGAAGAAGAAAAAGAAGTAACCGCGCCGCGAAAGCGCCCCGCGTGCCGCAGCCGCTTCGGCGGTTTGCGACGGCGGGGCGTTTTCTTGTTCGATGCTTCTTTGGAAGAGCGCTGCAGATTCTTGATATAGGCGGTGCGAGCCGATAGGAAGTCACTGAGGCAACGCCGAGGAACCGCGAATTTCAGCTTGAGGAAGTCCTCGCGGCGATTCTTTTGGGGGCGCTCGGCATCTGTTCGTCGAGAAAAAGCGAGCAAAGATCGGTTTCTGCACTCGCGTGCGCGATGAATTCCTGGCGGCCGACGGAGGAGACAAGGCGATTCGCTGCGGATCCAGCGCCTTTTGCCGAATCCGGAACGAGCTTGATCGTCGCCCCAATTCGCGCGGAACGTTGTGAGGCCAAGAAAACCGGTGAAGTCGTTCCCCGGTTCGATTGTCGGTTTGGCGGCTTTGACGAACTGTTGAACAGAGTTGGACTCCTTGCCCGGCACGACGAGCTTTGCCGTGCCTCGCAGATCTCCCAGTGAACCCGCGACCCGGCCCTCCGTGGACGGCGTCGAAGACCTCCGCGGGATTGATCCGCTTGCCTCGGGAGTCTATCCTGTCGAAGGTCTCGCGCAGAGTGTTTTCGTCAGCCTGTTCCAGGACTGCGGCTGGAACGGGCTTTTGATCCTGCTCGCGACGTCCTGGATGAGCCCCGCGACGTCCTGGATGAGCTCGGCATAGATCGATGTGTCGGGATTCTTTCTCAGCCATTCGGGCGCCCGCCCGAAGTCGAAGAGATCGGGAAGCGGAATCACCGAGGACCCTTCGTTTCGGTCGGTCAAAACGGCCTTCTGCGCTCTGAGCGAGTAGCCGACGGCGAATCGCCGATCCGTCATTCCCTTTGGGTCGACGGCGTTGACTAGGCCTGTAATACGCTGCTGGCCGTCGACGACCACAGGGCGTCCGGGCGTGCCCTCGGCTCAAACCTCGAGTGTGCCGACGCGGAGGCCGTCGACGTCGGCCTCACGTTGCCAAAGGCCTCATGTTGCCAAAGGCCTCATGTTGCCAAGGAATGAGACTTCCGAATGAATGCCCGCAGAAGAATGGAATCGAAGAGATTGAGGACGCCTTGGGCCTCCCAGCGGAACGAACGCTGGAATTGCGACACACGGAATAGGCCCGACGCGGCGACCGAGCGCAGTTCGGCGATTGAGTGTGTTCTGCTGGTCGAGCGTGCTGCGAAAACGTCCATAGACCAATCATGAAGATTGACAGACACTCAATTTTGTTGCGATCGCCTGCCGGCGCCAAACCGTGCATCGTACTCGTTGTCGGCGACTCTGGCCCTCCTGTCGAAATGGGAACGTCTGAATGCGCTTTCTGTGGTTTGGCCGTCTGCAGACGTACTCAACCGCTTCTCAAGCGCAGCCAGTTCATCCCGAGTCGGATGCGTAGTTGGATCGTTGATGTCGATGCCTTCCTTTTTCATGACCTCCTCCAGACGTTTGATCCCTTTCATCACCAGCTCGCCCATTTCAGGATCGCGAAAGATTTCGTAAGAGGATCGCTTTCCTTCGAGCATTTCTCTGGCCTTCTTTCGCAGGCTTTCGGTTTCGCCGTTCTCGGCCAGCCACTTAAGGCTTTCACGCCGATCCGCGTGATCCGTTCCCCCTTTGCGAAGAATGCCGCCGTCAGGAAGCGGGGGTTTGCTTGAGCGGTCGTTGTCCCGTGAATGCATATCCTAGTTCCCTACCTGCCTTGTTGTTCCTATTTCGGAGCCGGGTATACCGATTCCCGGCATCGTTGCCGCGGGTGTGTCTGGCGCAGGAGTCCCAGGCGCTGAAATCGTTGGATTAAGACTGACGTCGTCATTAAACGGTTCCTGATAAGAATCAGGCGATCCTACTTGTATGGAATTCTGAGGAACGCTTTTCATGCCCGGCGTCACCATAGAGTTGAAACTATGAATGTTTTTGCCGAGGTTGAAGAGCCAGCCGCCGCCTTTCAAGCCTAGTTTGGCGAGATCGCTGCCGCGTGCGGCGTCGTCGGTCCAGCCCACTATGTGGGTGCCCAGTCTGATGGAGTTCTGAGCTATGGACAAGCCCTTGCCTTCTGCCCACGTTCCGAGTTTTCCAGGAAGCTTCGATCCATAACGGGCCACACCGTTCAATCCGATCCGTGTGCCCGCAATCCCAACCTTCGAAGAAAGCCGCGCGTAGCTTAAGAAGCTGGCTTTGCTGAGGGAAGCCAGCTTCGTCTTCAGAAGCGCTTTGAAGGCCCTCAACGTGGCGGGCAGTTTCTGGAACCAGGTATAGAGCTTTTGCCCCAGCTTCCACCCTTCGAGGACCTTTCCCGGAATTTTCGCAACATTTCCCCAGTTGACCAAAGCGGTCACTATGTCGCATATGAGATCGAAAAGGAACCTCAGAATCTCACACACAAAAATATACTGGTTGTAGAGCTCCGTCGAAGCCTGTTGGAAAGAGTCGCCAGCCGCTTGAAGATCGGCGCCAAGGGCTCGCACCTCTTTTGCCACTTCCTGCATATGGGTGTCAAAGTTCGATGCAGCGACGCCCTCCCAAGCGTCGGGGCCCGTCATTGCCCGGTCTCGCACGAGGAGCTCGTCAGAAAGGGCGACCAATGCATCTCCGAGGCCTTTGTAGCCGCCGGCATGTTGGGAGACTAAATCAAAGTTTCCTGTGAACGGCTTGACGGCGGTTTCTGTTATGTCTGGGACGCCGCATTTCTTCAACGCCTCAAGAATCCAGTACGAAGGGCTTACGAGATCAAAGAATGAGAACTTCATTTGTTCTGCATAACTTTCGAACTTAACAACGTCAGGCTGCCGTGAAATGATATCTGAAGAAGTCATTTTAATACCTCCAGTGTCGAATCATAAGAGCGGGCCGAGTCTGTGTCGGTATCGCGATAATATGAAATAGAGCTTGAAACGGCTTGTGTTGTGCCTTTCAATATTGAATCAATGGAATTCAGGGCCTGCCACACGCCCTGAGATAGGTTTCGTGTCGCTTCGGTGACCTGGGCATAGAAGAATAGGCCCTGTTCCTGGATGCCAGGAGCGTACGTTTGGAGGTAAGAACGCGCCTTAGAAGGCAAATCCGCTTCTTCGGTCGCGAACTTATTATTTTCGTGTTCGAGCACGTCTTTGTTGACATAAAAATCTGACATACTATTGGCTCCAATCTGGAGTTGTTTGTATTTATGTACGACATCCTAGGCAGCATAAATATAGAGTTTCAAACAAAAGGGTAGATGTTCCCTTTAATTCATTAAAGATTAAAAAATCTGCGAGGCAGTGTTTTATTATTTGATTTAAAGCAACGCGAAAGGCGACAGATGCTCCAAGTTTCCCATGAAGACGCCGCCGTATACCGAGAGTTTTCAAAGATTGTGCGGGCGGATCGCCTGCTCTCTTTGGCGTGGTTCGGACTTGTTCCGCTTTCTGCGACGTCGTGCGCTTTATGCATTGCCGTCCGCGCGGGCCGAGGAAGCCTCGCCGTCGGGCTTCTCCTCGTCTTTCTTCCCGGGCTGATGTTCCTCATGCCTGCAACTGCGCTCAACCTCTCGATTCGCAGTGCGATTGACGCGTGGGATGCCCAAGCGATTTCAGTTTGGCGCTCAACAGAAGTGAGGCCTCCTTTCGCCGAACTGTTGCTTGAACGCCTGAAAGCCAAGCGCTGGCTTGCGATGCTTTCCGCATTGACAACTGCAGTGCCGCTAGGCTCGCTGTCGTATTGGATCTGGGTCAACTCGCCTCGGGCTCTCGGCAAAGTTCTGGCGATTGCGATTGCCGCCGTTCTTCTGTTGGCGGTGTGGTCTGTTGCCGCCACAGAATTCTCGCGAAAGCAAAGAGCCGAAGATCTGCGCTCCACTGGAGCGATCGGGGCGCTTTCCTGTTCCATTGAAGAGGCCTTCGGTTTTGGAGCGAACGGATCGGAGCGTGACGGGAATGGGCTGGATCGAGGGAGTGTTTCATCGACTCGCCGAGCCGCCTCTCTGGAAACAGGCGCCGCCTCATCGGAACGCGAAACGGCGCCTCCGCTGGAGCCGCCTTCGTGCCCGATGCCTTCGCAATTCAACGCTGCCAACGTCAGGTGGCTCGCGGGGCGCCGGAGGACGACCGGCGTGGATCTTCTAGGGCCATGCATTGTCGCTCTCAGCCTTGGGCTCTCTGCTTTCGGCGTCGTCGACTGGATGATCGGCTGGTTCGGCGTCGGCGTCGGCGGAACTCTGTGGATTGGCTTTACCGCTCTCCCCGTTCACCTGTGGATCATTGCGGCAAGGGTCGCCCGTCCGCCGACATGCCTCGACGTCGTGAATCGTCAATAGACGATCGGCTGCATCCCGCCGACGGGTCGCGACCGCCTTCCCGCGCGGCAACCGCAGACGACAGCCGACGAATATCGTCAGACAATATTCCTGCAGCTGTTGAATTCATAGAAAGCGCTGCGCGTCATGGACGCGCTGCAGAAGAAGCTCTGTGGGCTGTGACAAAACGCTGTCGCCTATGATCCTGAGTTCGATACCGCCGTCCGCCTTTCAACGGATGGAGTCAGAAAATGGCTGAAACGACAGGGCACGATGCCGATTGGAACGCCCTGGCCGATCGGATGGAGCGAGAAGACTGCCGCGCTCAACCGTCTGGCAGGGTTCAAAAGGGGAGGAAGGCCGCCGAGGCTGGACGCAGAGTTCTCGCGGAGGTGGGCCGCCCCTCTTTGGGGAGTGCGCATGCGCGACGAGACGGAGGCTCTCCCCGCCGTCAAGTTCGCCTCCCGATCGACGTCAATGAGGGGCTTGACGCCCATGCGGCCCCGGTGGCCGCACTCCGTCCGACATCATCCGTGATGCTCTGGAAGCATGCCTAGCTGCTGTCCGACGTTCTATTGCCTTGTCGGCCTGAAGGCAGGCCAGCAAAGCCAGGGCCTCAGGACTCGCCTCGTTGGCTGCCTCACGCCTGCATGCTCGCCCGCAGGAACTCCTTGAACGGCCCCTCTCGGGAGGCCAGCTCCTCCGGGGAGCCGAATTGCACGATGCGGGCCGGGCCGCCGTCGTCGGACGGCTCGAGGAAAACGACGTGATCGGCGTCGCGAATCGTCGACAGCCGGTGGGCCACGACCACAACGGTTCTGCCGCGCGCCAGCTCGCGCATGACCTCTGTGATGGCCGCCTCGTTCTCGCCGTCGAGGGCCGAAGTGATCTCGTCAAGCAGAAGGATCGGCGCGTCTTTGAGGAAGGCCCGCGCGATGGAGACCCGCTGACGCTCGCCGCCGGAAAGCTTGAGGCCGCCCTGGCCCACCTCCGTGTCCCATCCGTCGGGCAGCGCCTCGATCACGCGGTCGAGCCTCGCCCTGCGCGCGGCCTCCTCGAGTTCGGCGTCCGTGGCCCCGGGGCGGGCCATCCGCACGTTCTCGCGAATTGTCGTGTCGAAAAGGAAGACCTCCTGAAACACCATTGACATCATCGACATGAGCGACTCCGTGGGAATCTTGCGCACGTCGACGCCGCCGACGCTCACGCTTCCGCCGTCGACGTCCCAGAACCGCGCGATGAGCCGCAGCAAGGTCGACTTCCCGGCGCCCGAAGGCCCGACGAGGGCCGTGATTTCTCCGGTCCCCACGCGAAGGTCGATCGCCTCGACCACGGGGCGGCCCGCCTCGTACCCGAAAGTCACGTCCGAGAATTCGACGTCGTTCGACGGCGGATTCGCGACCGCTTCGTCGGCGCTCGGCTCGGGCAGCGGCTGGCTGTCGATGATGCGTGCGACCGCGCGGAGCGCGACCTCGGAGTTGTGCACCTCGTCGCTGTAAAGGATGGAGATCGACAGCGGGGCGACCATGCGCGCGCATATTGTCATGACGGCCAGGTATCCGACGGCGTCCAGGCTTTCGCCCAGAACGGACGAGAGGCCGACGGCGAGAACGAGGGCGAAGGCAGCCTGGACGGTCAGCGTGAAGAGCGTGGCCGGGCGGCCCACGGCTTTGAGGGCGCGGTGGACGGATTCGTTCTCCTCGGCGAGCTCGCGCTCGAGCGGCTCCCATCCGCGGGAGGCGACGCCGGTGGCTCTGAGAACTGGCTGGAGCCTGGCAAATTCGATGAGACGCCCGGCCGCTTTGATTCCGGCCCGGGTGGAGGCTTCGTGCGACTCGTTGGACACGCGCCGCATGATCCGCCACACCTGCCTGAGCGGGACGGCCGTCAGGAAGAGGATGAGCGCCAGCCTCCAATCGACGAAGGCCACCGATGCGGTCATCACGGCCGGAACGACGAACGCGTTGCACAGGGCGGGTATGACGATCGACGCGACGTGCGAGAGGGTGTTGACCTCGCGCGAGACGGCCGAAGCCACGGCGGCTTCCGTGGAGGCGTCGAACCATCCCAGCGGCAGCTTGAGCGCTTTGTCCGCGATCCGGCGGATGAGGACGTCGCACACTTCGTAGACGCTGACCTTGTACGAGGCCATCATTCCGTAGGTTCCAAGGGCGAGAGTCGCCGCACCCGCGACGAGGACGGCCGCCAGCCACCCGCCAAGGCCTTCGCGATTTCCCAGGAACGAGCGCAGGAACGGGATCATGAGGGTCAGGGCCAACCCTTGCGCCACCGCGAACGTCACGAAGATCAACGTGAGTCTGCGCAGCTCCTTGATTCCGACCATGCGCGCCATGAGGGTCCACATCTCAGCCGTCCTCCCTTTCGACGTCGGCGTTCGCCGTTTCGGCGGGCGCCGGGCCCTTCGCCGTCGGCTCCCGCCCGGCTGCGGCCCTTTCCGCATCTGCCTGAGGGGATTCGCCGATGTGTTTCCACATGTCTGCGTAAACCCCTCCCGCGCGCAAGAGCTCTTCGTGTGTGCCTCGTTCGGCGATCTTTCCGTCGACCACCGTCAAGATGGCGTCGGCGCCGGCGATCGTCGCGAGCCTGTGGGCGATGACAATGACGGTGCGCCCGCGTGAAAGCCGCGTGAGGGCGCGGTGTATCTCCCGTTCGGAGCGCGGGTCGGACTGGGCCGTCGCCTCGTCGAGGATGAGTATCGGCGCATCCTGGATGCAGGCTCGTGCGATCGTCAGACGCTGGCGCTCGCCGCCCGAGAGCAAGCCGCCTTTTTCGCCGATCACCGTGTCGTACCCTCGGGGAAGCCTGAGGATTCGGTCGTGGATCTGTGCGGCGCGGGCGGCTTCTTCGATCTGCGCCTGCGTGGCGTCGGGCTTGCCGAGGGCGATGTTGGCAGCCACGGTGTCGTGGGCCAGCGCGACGTCTTGGAGCACGATCGCCACGCGAGAGAGCAACCACTGGAAACTCACATCGCGCACGTCCTTCCCGTCGATCGCCACGCTTCCGACGTCGACGTCGTAGAACCGGGCGATCAGCCGGGCAAGGGTCGTCTTCCCTCCGCCCGACGGGCCGACGAGGGCGGTCACCGAACCGGCGGGCGCCTCGAAAGAAACGCCGCGGATGATTGGATTCTCCGGGTCGTAGCCGAAGACGACGTCGGTCAGCCTCACGGAAGCCCCGCCCGCTCCGGAGTCTGCCGCGGCTTCGCCGCGCCCGTCGTTCCCGCTTTCCGCTGCGTGCGAGCCCTTTGTCTCCGCGTTCGGGCCTTCGGCTTTTGAATCCTCGCCCTCGGGCATCGGAGGAATCGAAAGCACGGCCGCGGTGTCCGCCGCGGCCTGGCGGGCCTCGTAGAGGTGCTGCACCATTTGGACCAGTTGGACGAGCCCGGCCGGTATCCCCAAGCCCACCATGAAAAATGGGAGGGTGTGGACGGCGTCGATCCATCCGGCGTCGACGAACCAGACGGCGATGGGTGCGACGGTGGCGAAGATGACCGCCGGCTGGAAGAAGGAGCTGAGGAATGCCATGCCCTTGCCGGACTTCGCGGTCCAGGAAAAGGAAAGGTCGGAAAAATGCTCGCGCGCTTTCGTGAAACGGGTGTGCGCCGCGTCCGCGCCTTGGAAGTTTTTGATTTCCTTGATGCCCTCCACCATTTCGACGGTTGCAGCCGAAAGGCGCCCCTGAGCTTCGGAGAACCCTTCCGTCAAGCCCTCGAGTCCGCGGAACGTCAGGCTCACGACGAGGGTCAAAATAAGGGCCCAGACGGCGAGCAGAATCGCGCTCATGCGCCAATCGACCCACACGAGATAGGCGAAGCCGGCGAGGAAGGCGACGGCAGTGTTGGTCGCGTCGCCGGCGAGATGGGCGACGAGGGCGTGGATCGAGCTCGTGTCGTCGGCGACTATCTTCCTGATCTTTCCCGAGGACGTCTGATCGACGGCCCCCAGCGGAATGCGGCCGAGCGTGGCCACGAGCCGACGGCGCAGATCGTAGCGCAGGTCCGCCTCCGCCACGTGGGTCAGTCCCAGCCCCGCGCTGTACAAAAAGCCTCCGGCGGCGATTCCGACAATGCCCGCAACGGCCCAGCGCCAGAGCGTCGAAGCTGAGGCGTCGCCCAGAAGGCCGGCGGCGATCTCCGTGAGCGCCGCGTAGGGCAGGATCGAGAAAACCGCGCCGAGCCCCGTTAAGGCAGCGGATACGAGCATCGCCCTTTTGGCGGGTGCGATGAGCTCCCATACGGTCATTTCGACCGTCTCCCTTCCGACCCGTGCGCGGGGTCGCCTCGCGTTCGCCTTCGATCCGCCCGCCGCTTCGCGATCGGGGCGCCTCGGTAGTTAGGATGCCCTAACTATACGCCTGACCGCTCAATGGCGAAAGGGGCGGGGGTTCCGACGCGCGCTTTCTGCATCTTGGGCTCCTTCGCGAGGCGTGTGAGACGAATATACGCCCGAAGTATACATCAGGTGTATAGTTGGGCCATGGACACCTCCCTGACCCTGCTCGGTCTGCTGGGAGTCGACTCGGGATACGGGTACGACCTCAAGCACAGCTACGACAGATGGTTCGGCGCGAGCAAGCCTCTGGCTTTCGGCCAGGTTTACGCCACGCTCGCCCGGCTTGTGCGAGACGGTTTGATCGCCGTCGCCGGCGCGGAAACGGGCTCCGGGCCGGAACGCAAACGCTACGAAATCACGCCCGAGGGCCGCGAACGGATTTCCCGATGGCTTGCGACGCCCGACGCCCCCATGAGCCCGCTGCGGTCGAATCTCTTCGCCAAGACGATTATCGCTTTGATGCTCGACGACGACGCAGAAAGGCTTCTCGACGTCCAGAGGGCGGAGCACACGGACCGCATGAGGAAACTGAGAAAGCTCAAGAGGGAAGGCGGCCTTGCCGACGTCCTTCTGGCCGACCACGCACTCTTCCACATCGAAGCCGATCTGCGGTGGATCGATTTGACGGCCTCGCGGCTGAGCGAGCTGCGCGAGCAGGTGCGATCGTGAGCGGGCAAACGGCTGACGCGGCGCTCGCGTTCCGGGTGCGCGGCGTGAGGCATTCCTTCGGCCAAACGGAGGCTTTGCGCGGCATCGACCTCGACGTCGGCCGCGGAGAAGTCCTTGCCGTCACGGGGCCCTCGGGCTCGGGAAAATCGACGCTTCTGCACGTGATGGCCGGGGTGTTTCCGCCGGATGAGGGGAGCATCGAGTACGAGGGCGCCGACATCGCGGAGTTGGACGAAGCGGAGAGGTCGGAGCTTCGACTGCGCGCCTTCGGCTTCGTCTTCCAATTCGGTCAGCTCCTTTCCGACCTTTCGGCCGTCGACAACGTGACGATTCCGCTGTTGTTAGCCGGGTGGCCGCGCAAAAGAGCCCTCGCCAAGGCCCGCGACGCTTTGGAAGAGCTCAATGTGGCGGACCATCGAGACAAGAGGCCGGGCGAGCTCTCAGGCGGTCAGGCCCAGCGCGTCGCCGTCGCCCGCGCTCTCGTCGCCGAACCCGCGGTCCTTTTCGCCGATGAGCCGACGGGATCCCTTGACACCCTCGCCGCAGAGAAGACGATGGATTCGCTCCTTGACCTCGTGCGGTCGAGGGGGACGACGATGGTGATCGTCACCCACGACCCGCGAATCGCGTCATATGCCGACCGCGAGGCGATCGTCCGCGACGGCGCCGTCAGCTTCGGGGGCTGCGTCAGAAACGTGGAAGACGGCGGCGGAAACCCGGAAGGCGGCGGCGGAAACCCGGAAGGCGGCGGAAATGTCGGATAGCGAAGGCCGCGCGAATCCCAGGCGCCGGGCGAACGCCGCGAATCCAAAGGGCAAAGTGTGGCCTACGAATAAAACGGTGAAGAAAGCGGCGAGGAAGAGGGGCGACGTCGCACTCGCCCGGCTTGTATCCGCGGGCAACCGTCCGGGCCGACGCCGGTTGGTTGGAATCGCGGCCGGAATCGCGGTGGGCGTTGCGCTTTTGCTCATGCTTGTGGGGGCGTACAGCGGATTCGGGCCGCGCAGCGAGAGGGCTGTGACGGGTTCGGTCGTCAAATCGAACGTCGAACTGAAGGAGAACAGCGCGCTCGGCCCGGGGCGGGCGGGCGCCGCGGTCATGAACGACCATTGGCGGGGAAGCCACTATTCGATTCTGTACGTAGCGGGCGTCGCCGAGTCCGGGCTGACGATCCCGGGGGCAAGCGCGCTTCCCGGGCCTGGCCAGGCCGTGGTTTCCCCGCGTCTGAAGCAGATGATCGACGCTTCGCCCGACGAGCTCGGCGGACGCTACGGACGAGTCATTGGGACGATTTCGAAAGAGGGTCTTGAAAGCCCGGAGGCGATCACGGCCGTCGTCGGAACGACAGCCCCGAAGCTCGCCGCTTCGGGGCTGGACGCGAAGATCGTCGAGGACTTCGCCGGGGTCGACTACGCCGGCCGCCCGTATAAAGCGATAGCGCTCATAGGCGCAGTCGCCACGCTCGTCCCAGTGCTGCTCCTCATCGCCATCGTCACGGATCTCGGCGCGTCCCAGCGAGCCGAACGCTTCGCCGCGTTGCGCCTCATAGGGGCGACCCCGCGGCGGGTTGCGGCTGTCGCGGCTTGGGAAACCGGCGCGGTTGCGGGAGTCGGCGCGTTGGCGGGGATCGCCCTGTATTTTGCGGCCGTCCCCTTGGCCGCCCGGATAAAGGTCGGGGCGGGCCGTTTCTACAACGACGACCTTCTTGTTTCCCCGGGCCGGATCGCGGGAATCGCGGTTGTGACGGTCGCGTGCGCCGCCGCCGTCGCGTGGCGGCGCACGCTTCACACCGACGTCGGCCCGCTCGGCCAATCCCGCGAGCCTGCCGAACGCCCGCCTCGGGCGGCCGCTCTCCTCCCTCTCGCCCTCGGCCTCGGGTGCCTGGGCTGCGCAGTCGCCTCGGCCCGCAGCGGGGCGCGCCCTTCCACTCCGCTTATCGTCGTTGGCTGTCTCCTCACCGCCCTCGGCCTGATCGCGGCGGGCCCCTTCGTCACAAGGCAGCTGGCCCGCGTCGGCATGCGCCGCGCGGGCAAAGCCTCGACGGTCATTGCCTTCAACAGAATTGCCCGTTTCCCCAAGGCTTCCTTCCGCACGGTCTCGGGGATGGCGGTGGCGGCTTACACGGTGACCGTCTTCGCCGTCGGCGTCACCGCGGCCGCCGGGGTGCGAACCGTGACCGACGGCCCCGGCCGCCTCCCGACGTCGATCGTCGCAGTATTCTCCGGGAAAGCCGAGGATCGAGCAGTTGAGAGGCTGCGCGAAGAGCTTGCGAACGAGCCGGGAGTGCGGGCCGTGGCCGTCGGACGGCTCGGCGGGGCCGGCAAGGTCGGCGCTTTGGGCGATCGCTCGGCGGCCGCCGACCAGAAGGTGATTCTCTCGTCGGCCCAGGCCCGCGCCTTGGGCGTGGCGGGCCCGCAGAGGTCCGAGTATGTCGCGTTGAACATCGGCGCAGTGCTTCTCAACGATCCGCTTGACGTCGAAGAGGCGGCGGGAGGCATGCAAACTCGCTCGGACGTCCGCGCGATTATGGTCCGCACCGACGGCAGGCCGGCGACGGTCGAACGCGTCCGCACACGCGCACTGGCCGGCGAAATCCCATTGAGCGCTTCTCCCGCAAGCAGGGCCGACCTCGCTGCGGAGGGCGTCCTGGCTCCAGAAAACCAGTTCGCTGCAATCGCCTACGTCGGAATTGTGATCGCCGCCTTGCTCTCTGCCGTTTCCCTCACGGTTTCTGCGATCTCCTCCGTCATCCAGCGGCGACGGGCCTTCGGCCTCATGCGCCTCACCGGGATGCCCCGAGCGGCGTTGCGAAAGGTCGTCTCGATTGAGGCGATCGCCCCGGTGGCCGCAGTCTTCCTCGCGTGCCTGGCGGCCGGCGCTTTCACCGCCTGGGCGGTCGTCATCACCGCATCGGAGGGGAAACGAACCGTAGGATCGCCTTCCCTCGGATTCTATGTGGTCCTTGCCTTCTGCTTCGCGCTGACGGCCTGCTCGACGGCCGCGACGGTGAAGGCGGCGTTCAGGGTCACAGGCGAAGGGAGTGTGCGTTTCGAATAGACGAGCGCCCGTCGCGACGGCGGACGCCGACAGCTTAGAAAGACGCGGCACTTAGAAAGCGAGGGCCCTGAAAGGTGCCACTGTTCGCGACGACAGGCGACGCCGGGCGGATTCAATAAACGACGCCGCTCGGCGCCGCCCGGCGCTCTTCCGCCTCATTGAGTCACTGGGCGCGCAAGGCTCGGTTTCGGTCGCTCGCGAGCCTTCGCGTTCCCAGCCTCGACTCGTGCAAGGCCACTTGTCGCCGTTGGCTTCCTCAAGCGACTTCTTCGCGCGATCGTCGAAACGAGGCCCGCCAAAATACGCCTTCGCGCAGGTCGCATCCCGTGACGGTATGGAAGCGACGCTTCCGGTTGACCCACGCGTCCTTGGTCCTCTTGCTGCGCGTCTGCAGGGTCCGGCCCCTGTCGAGATTGTGGGGGCAGCCGAAAATATTCGCGTTGAACTCGGTGGTCTTCCCAGTCACGACCTTGTGCCCGCCGACGGCGTCGACGAGGCGCCTGCCCTGTTCGCTGTCCTTCGTCGTCACGAAAGCGACGTCGGAGTTCCAATCGCTTCCCGCGTCGTCGCCGCGGTGGATGTAGTCCCGGAGCGCGTGAGAGTGCTGAGCCTGGAATGTGCCGTAGGGTTTGTTTCCATTGTCGTATCCGGGGATGAACACCCAATTCGAAAAGCACCTGTTCTTCTCTGCATAGACGCAATGCGCGGCGGTGACGACGACCCTCTTCGCGGGGCTGTCGATGGCGGCTGCCGAGCAGACGAAGTTTTTACGCTTTTGGTCGTCGCAGTGGAGGACCTTGCCGTTGGCATGGGCGATCCGCTTGTCATTGGCCAGCTTCTCTTCCTTTTGCAAAGCCTTCTTGGCCTTGTCCACGCTCTTTTGAGCGACTTCTAAGAAGAGGCGTCGGACGATCCGACCGGCGCGGTCACGCTGGCTGCGCTTGACTCGTCGGAGGCCGGCTTCCCCTTTTTCGCGGAGCTCGATTGCGACGTCGAACTCCCGGAGGAATCGCCTTTCGAGCCGTTGTCGGCGTGCGAAGCGGCGACGGGAAGGAGGAAGTCTGACGGGGCGGCGTCAAAGCGAATGCCCTCCGTATTCCGCGTTTGACGCCGCCCCGGTCAATCAATGGAGTTGAATGCCCTCGAGACGGCGGACTTTGCGTTCGCCGATGGGCTTGTCGGTTTTGACCGTCACCGAGGCCTTGCGCAACTCCAAAGTGCATTCCCTCGGGGCGTTGGGAAGCCTGCCGATGATGGTGGCGACCTCCACGCTTGTGTCTGTTTCTTTGACTGCGACGCGAGTCCCGTAGCATCTCTCCGTGCCGGAGGGGAAGTAAAACCTCAACCGGTTGGGGGCGATCTGCTCGAACCTCGACCACGGGGCGATCTGCTCGTCCGTCAGATCGTCGCGAGACTTGTCGTCAGTGCCCGCGGATGGGTCTGAGCCGCTTGTGGGCGACTCGGGGCCGGCCGCGGCCGAGCTCGAGCTCGACGCCGATGCGTCGGCGGACCCGCCTTGGCTTCCTGTCCCTTCGGGGCCAGGTTCGCTGGGCGCCGAGCCGGAAGGCCGAGGCGAACTTGCGTTCGTCGAGGGCGGCTGGCTCGCCGTGGCCGATGGGTCCGAGGAAGTGCCGTTCGAACATCCCGATGCCGCAAGCAATGCGACGATCGGCAGAATCGCCCATTTGCGAGGCCGGTGAACTGCGCTTGTCATGAGTGATGTCACTTGTCGTTGTTGGCAAGGTCAAACAGGCCCTTGACGCGCTTGTCGAAGTGCGGGCCGCCGTTGTCGATGTATTTCGTCGGCGCCGACTCCTCAGTCACGACGAACGAGGTGACCGAGCGAACCTCGCCGGTGCCAGTCACGCCGTTGTAGTTCTCCAGCCAGGGGCCGCCGGAGGACCCGGGGCCGAAGTTGCAGCCCTTGACGCCGTTGACGCTCAGTTTGTCGCCGCCTCGGAGCGTGAAAGTGTTCGCATTGCAAATTTGCAGACTTTCGCCGTTGTTCAAGTTGCTGGGGTAGCCGAACAGCGTGGCATTGAACTTCGAGGTTTTGCCGGTCACGAGTTTGTGCCCGCCGACGACGTCCGTGAGGTGCTTGCCCTGTTCGTTGTCCGTTACCGTCACGAAGGCGACGTCGGAGGTGTATCCCTTGAACTTGCGGGCTTCGCTGGCATTGTCGTCTCCGTTGCTCACCCAATCGCGAAGAGTGTGCATGTACTGGGCGTGGAAGGTGCCGTACGGTTTGTTGTTGTTGTCGTAACTGGGAACGAATACCCAGTTCGTGTGCCACTTGCGGCCTTTGCCGCCGTGGACGCAGTGTCCGGCTGTGACGACGATCCTCTTCGTCGGGCTGCTGACCGCCGAACCGGTGCATGCGTAGTCCGCGCCGTCGTCGGCGCGGTAAAAGATTCTGCCGTTGGCGCGCGAGAGCTTGTCATTGGCGAGCTTGTCGCCCTTCTTGAGGGCCTGCTCGGCCTTGGCGACGTTCCTCTGGGCCGACGCCTTGGCGGAATCGGAGCCCAGAACGGGCGCCGGCTTGGCCTTCGCCATTCGCTCGGGGGTCCAATATTCCTCAACGGTTTTGTAGGCCTGGGACTGTTGCTGCTTCATGCTCTTGGCCGGAGTGTTGCTCTTTGCGAGGGTCGACTTGCGAGCTTGAAGCGATGCCGTGCGGGCGGTGACGACTTTCGTTCCGTCGGCCTTGGCGACGGGCGCCGTCACGCTGACGGTGTTCGACGCCGCCGAAGCCGACGTCGAGGGGGCCGAAGTCGAATCGCCTTTCGAGCCGTTGTCGGCGTGCGAGGCCGCAACGGGAATCGTCATGACGAGCGCAACTGCGGCCGCGGTGCGTGTGAGTATGCGTCGTTTGCTCAAAATTACCTACTTTCACCCCGAGAGCGGCGGACACCGCTCTCGGGCGCGTGTGCGTACAATGAAACTGTTTGCGTAGTTTCGGCGTTACGTGAACGCCTGTCTATTCGAGGGCGATCGACGTCGGCGCGAGATCGCTGGGACCCGCCGAGGCCATGCCTGTATTGTGAAAAAGCAAGTCTGGATCCGACGTCGCCGACTCCGTTTGACTATGTCTGTACAAGTTACCCTTGTGGTCCGGCTCCTGACAAGCCCCAAAAAGTTGGGTTAAAAAGCTATGGTAAATCTGGCCGCGAAGCCCCAAGCCGCGGGATGCTCCGATAGATGCAAGGGCGATCGAAACGAGCATGAGTCTCAGATCTCTTGCTGAGGGAGGCTGATATCGTAAGCATGGTACCGAGTTGAATCTTTGAACGTTCAAATGTGTACGAACGGGTGTGGCGACGGCGCCCGAGTCGCAGCTGCGCCGAGGGCGCGCAGGGGCCGGCGAAGCCCCGGCGTCAAAGCGTTCCGTCCGGACCGATCCCAGAACGCCCAAAGGCGCGGGAAGAAGCCGAAGCGTTTTGCGGTATGCCGCGATTGGACGATAAGCTAACCTGAAGCCCTCGCGGGAGGGCGATGCGACACGAAGGAGTGACGATGCCCCGCGTATCACGCGAACTACTGCTTGGCGGCCTCCCGCCCGTTCCCCCGGTTTCGGCGGACGACGTCGTCCGGGCCCAAGAGGCGAGCGGGATGCGGCCCGTGTACGTGGTCCTTGACGACGACCCCACCGGGACCCAGTCGGTGGCGGGCCTCCCCGTTCTGACGTCTTGGGAGGTCGGCGATTTCGCCTGGGCCTTCGAAACGGGCGCCCCGGCCGTGTACGTCATGACCAATTCGCGCTCGCTCGCCCCCGAAGGCGCCGAACGCGTCAACCGGGAAGTCGTGTCCGCGGCGGTCGAAGCGGCAGAGGCGGGCGGCGCCGACGTCGCCTTCGTCTCCCGCTCAGACTCGACTCTGCGCGGCCACTTCCCGCTGGAGCCGAACACGATCGCCGAATGCCTGAGGTCCGCGACGGGCGCGCGCGCAGACGGCATAGTCGTGGTTCCCGCCTTCGGCGACGCCGGGCGGATCACAGTCCACGGCACGCACTACGCCGGAGATCCGCGGGAGGGCTACCTGCCCGTGGGCGAGACCGAGTTCGCGCGCGACGCGACCTTCGGATATGCGGCGTCGAACCTCGCCGAATGGGTCGAGGAGAAGACGGGCGGGGCCGTGCCGGCCTCCGACGTGCTCGTGCTCGACATCGAGACTCTGCGCACCGACCTCGACGGCGCGGTCGCCCTGCTGACCTCGGCGTCCGACGCCCGGCCGATCGTCGTGGACGCCGTCGAGGAGGAAGACCTGCGCCAGCTCGCCCTGGCGCTCATCCGCGCGGAGCGGGCCGGCTCGCGCTTCGTCTACAGGGTGGGGCCGCCCTTCGTCCGCGCGAGGGTCGGGCAGGCGGTCCACGCCCCTCTCACTCCCGAGGAAATCGAGGCCTCGCGGGCCGGACGGGAGGCCGCCGCCGGCGGCCTCGTCGTCGTCGGCTCACACGTGGACCTCACCACCCGCCAGCTGGACGAGCTGAGGGCGCGCCGCCGCCCCCTCGAGCTGGAGATCGACGTGGCGAAGGTCGTCGATCCCTCCTCCCGAGGCCCGCACCTGGCCGAGCTGATCGACGCCGCGGCCGCCGGCCTGAAAGAGGGCGACGTGGCAGTGCGCACCTCGCGGACCCTCGTCACGGGCGCGAACGCGGACGATTCGCTCGCGATCTCCCGGAAGGTCTCGGCCGCGGTCGTCGAGGCGGTCAAGGGCGTCCTTGCGCGGGAAACGCCCCGTTTCGTCATCGCCAAGGGCGGCATCACGTCTTCCGACGTCGCATCCAAGGGCCTCGGCATTCGGCGCGCGACGGTCGTGGGCCCGATGCTCCCGGGAATCGTCTCGCTGTGGTCCGGCCAGGACGGCCCGGCCGCGGGAATCCCGTACATCGTTTTCGCAGGCAACGTAGGCACGGCCGCCTCGCTGGCCGACGTGGTCGACAAGCTGGCGCAGCCGGAGGGTGAGCCGACGCAGCAGGACGGCGAACTCGCGCAGTCTGACGGCGAACTCGAACAGCGGGAGGGCGAACCGGCTTAGCGGGCAGGCAAAGCCCCGGCAGGCACAGCTCACGCGGCGGGCCGGCGGATCCCGCGCAACAAATCGGCGGGCCCGCACAACAAAAATCGAACAAGGCGCGAATATGCGCAAGACGCAATATGCGGCGGATCCGCCCAAACGGCGGATGCGAAAGGAGAGAACATGACCAAAATCGCTGTGCTCGGCCTGGGGGCGATGGGGCTTCCCATGGCCACGCGGCTCGCAAAGGAATTCGACGTCCTCGCCTATGACGTCTCGGACGAACGGCGCCGCCTGGCCGAAAAGGCCGGGTTGAGGGTCGCCGCCGGCACGTCGGAGGCCGTCGAAGGCGCCGACGTCGCCCTCGTCGCCGTGCGAAACGCCGCCCAGCTTGATGCCCTGCTCTACGGAGAAGGGGGAATCGCGGCTGCGCTTCCCCGGGGCGCCGTCGTCATTTTGACCTCCACTGTGGGAATCGCGGCGGCCGAATCCGTCGCCGCCCGGCTGGAAAAGGACGGGATCGGGCTTGTGGACGCCCCAGTCTCCGGCGGGCCGACCCGTGCGGGCGAAGGCGACCTCCTCGTGGCGTGCGGAGCCCTCCCGCGCGATTTCGAGAAAGCCCGCGGGGTCCTCGAAGCGATGGCAGGCAAACTGGTTCTCGTCGGCGACCAGCCGGGCAAAGGCCAGGCGCTCAAGACGGTCAACCAGCTTTTGTGCGGCGTGCACATCGCGGCAGCGGGGGAGGCCCTCGCGCTCGCGGGCAAGCTGGGGCTCGATCAGCGCACCGCGCTCGAAGCGCTGATGTCCGGGGCCGCCGAGTCGTTCATGCTGGGGCATCGCGGGCCTCGCGCCATCGAAGCCTACGAGGGCGGCGACCCCGACGTCGCCTCGCGTTTGGACATTTTCGTCAAAGACATGGGAATCGTGACGTCGGCGGCGAAGGACGCAGGCATGGCCGTCCCCGTGGCGGCGGCGGCCGAACAGCTCTACCTCATGGGATACGTGCGCGGCCAGGGCGCCATGGACGATTCGACGGTCATCCGCGTTCTCGCCCCGGACTCGGAGGGCTGAGGCGAAAGCCGGTTTGCGCGATAGTTAGAGCGTGCCGCCGCTCAGGACGTGGAGGGCTGAGGCCGGTCGCGGCTCTTGGCCGGGCTGGCGGGGCCTTGGGCGTGCGGGCAGTCGCCGCCGGGCCGGTCAGGGCTTTTCGAAAGGTCTCCCGCTGCGCGCCCGGATCAGCATCGTGACCGCGCGGGTCGCCATGAAGAGGCCGGCGTAGGCCGTCCACAGGGCGGCGAACAGGAGCGACGTCGGCGCTCCGGGCCAAGCGGCGTGCGCCCGCCCGAGGGCCCACGCGACCGGGGCGAAGATCGCAAGCGAGGCGAGCATGAACCAGGCGAGCCGCCGCGTGTCGAGGGCGCCGATGAGGACGCCGTCGAGGATGTAGGCGACGGAGGCGACGGGCAGGCAGCATGCGGCGACGATGAGCGAGAGCGTCGCCAAGCTGCCGACTCCCGCTTCCGCGCCCATCGCCGAAGGAAGCGCAAAGCTCGCAGCGGCGAGCGCCGCGCCGAGAACCGCCCCGGTGACGACGCCGAAGCGCAGGCAGCGAGCGAGGACTTCCCGCACGGCGTCCGCGCGGCCGGCGGGCGCCCCCATGGCGGTGGCGATGAGTATTTGCGCGGCGGTCGCCAAAGAGTCGAGCCCGTAGGCGGCGAAATGCCAGACCGTCATCGTGATCTGATTCGCCGCGAGAGATTCGGCTCCCAGGCTTGTGGCCACGGCGATCTCGGCCAGCATGACGGCGCGCAGGCACAGAGTTCGGACGATGAGCGGGCCGGCTTGGCCCAGCGCCGAAACGACCCCGCCGCGGGTGGGCGTGAGCGATGCGCCCTCTTTGCGGGCGATTCTCGATATCTGCCAGGCCATCCACAGGCCCATTCCGGTCTGGACGGTCGCCGTTCCCGCGCCGGCGCCGGCGACGCCCCAGCCGAGCGGATAGATGAGGGCGTAGTTGACGGGGATGTTCGCCAAAGCGCCGGCCGTCGCGGCGTACATCGGCCGCTTCGTGTCTCCGAAACCGCGAAGCGTGCCCGTTGCGGCGAGGACGAGGAGCATCCCCGGAAGGCCGGGGGAGGATGCGCGAAGGTAGCGTTCGGCTTGCGCGAGGGTCTCTGCGTCCGGGCCGAAGAGCCTCAGGATCGGCTCTCCGAAGGCGAAGAGGACGAGGGCCAGCCCTGCGCCGATGCCCAGGGCGAGCCACATTCCCTCAATTCCCTGCCGGGCCGCCTCGCCGCGCCTGCCCGCTCCCACGAGCTTTCCGGCTGCCGACGTCGTCGCGTACGCGAGGAATATGCACAGGCCCACGATCGTCGACATGATCGTCGACGAAAGCGACAGCCCCGCAAGCGGAAGCGTGCCGAGGTGACCGACCATCGCGGTGTCCGAGGCGAGCAGCAGGGGCTCGGCCAGCAGCGTGGCGAGCGAAGGCAGGGCGTATGCACGAATTTGGCGGTCGAGGATCCGCCCACGGTCGGGTGAGGTCACCCGGCTAGACTAACCCCACGGAGGTAGGCGGGCCAGTAACTTCAAGTGCAACTTGAGGTAGGGGCGTGTCTCACCATCGTGGATATCTCGCCGTCGGCAGTCGCCGCTATCCACCCCTGTGGACAGACTTGGGGACGGAATCGAGGGCTTCTCACCCCCGTTATCCACAGATGTGGACAGAGTCGCCGTAGTCTGTGGATTTCCGACGTGCGATATCCACACGGAGTCCACACTCCACCCACAGCGTCGGCGGCGTGTCTCCACAAGTTATCCACAACTGGGGGTGATACGAGTTTGTGGATGGACGCCTGGGCGATACCCTTGGATGGCCAAAGCGAGGGCGGGCATGGGCTGTAAAGCTCAATTCCATCACCGGCCGACTCCCGCGTCGTCGCTGGCTGTCCACCGTGTCGATCACCGATAAGCGAGGCCAATGTGAGCATTGTGAGCGAAGGGGCTCAGGGCGGTTCGTCTTTCGAGCGGGTCCCGCCGCAGAACGTCGACGCGGAGATGTCCGTTTTGGGGGGCATGATGTTGTCGAAGGACGCCATCGCCGACGTCATCGAGATTCTTCGCGCCACGGATTTTTACAGGCCGGCGCACGCTTCCGTGTACGACGTCGTTGTCGAGCTGTTCGGACGCGGCGACCCCGCCGACGCAGTGACCGTCGGCGCCGAGCTGAAGAGGAAGGGCGAACTGGAGCGCATCGGCGGCCTTCCCTATCTCCACACACTCGTGGCGACGGTCCCGACGGCCGCCAACGCGGCATACTACGCGGGCATCGTGCGCGAGCAGGCGCAGCTGCGCTCGCTTGTGGAGGTGGGAACGCGGATCGTCCAGCTGGGATACACGACGGACGGCGCGGACGTCGAGGGCCTTGTCAATCTGGCGCAGTCGGAGGTTTTCGCGGTTTCGGAGCAGCGCAATTCGACGAATTACGTCACCCTTGAACAGGTGGTTCCCGAACTTTACGAGGAGTTGGAGCGCAACGCGAACCGCGACGGCGGGCTGGACGGCGTGCCCACGGGCTTTTCGGAGCTTGACGCGAAGCTCAACGGGCTGCGTGCGGGCCAGATGATCATCATCGCTGCGCGTCCGGGCGGCGGCAAATCGACTTTGGCGATGGACATCTGCCGCTCGTGCGCCGTCCACAACAACAAGGCCGCCGCCTACTTCTCGCTGGAGATGAACCGGACGGAGCTTTCGATGCGGCTGCTCGCGGCCGAATCCCGCGTGTTCCTCGACCGGATGATCAAGGGCGAGCTGGAGACCCGGGACTGGCAGGAGATCGCCCGAACCCTCGACAAGATCTCGCAGGCGCCCCTCATCGTAGACGATTCGCCGAACATGACGATGGGGGAGATTCGCGCCAAATCGCGCCGGATGAAGCAGCAGTTCGACATTCAGCTCATCGTCATCGACTATTTGCAGCTGTTGACGTCGGGAGGAAAGTCGGTGGAGTCTCGCCAGCAGGAGGTTTCCGAGTTTTCCCGTTCGATCAAACTTTTGGCCAAGGAGCTTGAGATACCGATCGTCGCCGTCGCCCAGCTCAATCGAGATTCGGAAAAGCGCAACGACAAGCGCCCGCAGGTTGCGGACCTTCGCGAGTCGGGCTCTTTGGAGCAGGACGCCGACGTCGTGCTCCTCATCCATCGCGAGGACATGTTCAACGAGAACACGGAAAAGCAGGGCATGGCCGACATCATCATCGGCAAGCAGCGATCGGGCCCGACGGGGATCGTAGAGCTGGCGTTCCAAGGGCATTTCTCGCGTTTTGCGGAGGTCGCCGACTGACCGCGGAAGGACGTCGGCGGCGCTGCCGGCCCGCGGCGGAGCACACCGCCGGTCCTCGCGCCGCAAACGGTTGACGCCTCGCACACCGTCGGACAAAGCCGCACCGACGGCTCGGCTGGACACCGCCGGGGCGCGAGGCCGCGGCGCAGTTTGGCCGCCCCGGCAGCACGATTCAGCCGCGCCGCCGAAGCAGTGCGCCAATCAGCCGCGATAGGCCCCCTGCCACGCCCAATCGTAGGCCGTGCGGGCGGGAACCCGGCCTTTGATGGCGGCGGTCACCATGTCCTTGGCGACGCGGACGGCGTCCTCGATCGCTGCCCCCTTGGCGAGTTCGGCGGTGACGGCCGCCGCCAGCGTGCAGCCCGCGCCGGAGACCTTGTACTCGCCGATCTTGGGCTCGGCGAACACTGCGGCCTTCTCGCCGTCCCAGAGCAGGTCGACAGCGTCGGGCCCGGGGAAGTCCACGCCGCCCTTGACCACAACGTGTTTCGGGCCGAGGGCGCCGATCCTGCGGGCGGCCTCCGTCATATCCTCGATCGTCTCAAGTTTGTCCATCCCCGCCAGCGTGCACGCTTCGAAATAGTTCGGCGTGGCGACCGTGGCGAGCGGGAGGATCTTGGCTTTCAGGGCTTCGTCCGTGGACGCGCCGAGCTCTCCGCCCTTGCAGATGAGCACAGGGTCGAGGACGACGTTCTTCCACTCCTGGCTCTTGAGCCCTTCTTCGACGACGTCGATCGTCTCCGGCGTTCCGAGCATGCCGATCTTCACCGTGTCGATGTCCCGAATGCCGAGTGCGGCCTCGATCTGGTCGTGTATGAGTTCGGGGGCGATCGGGGCGAAACGATGGTTGAAGTCGTCCTTCGGATCGACGGAGACGATGCACGTCAAGGTTCCCATGCCATAGACGCCCAGCTGGTGGAAAGTTTTGAGATCGACTTGGATTCCGGCGCCGCCGGTCGCTTCGGATCCGGCAATGACATAGGCGTACGTGACCATAATGCTCCTTCGTTAGCGGCCCGCCAAGGCGGGCATGCGGCAATCTGCCGCGACATCGGTACGATACTAGTACGTCAGGCGGGGCGCTGTCCTTGGCGCTCCTCACGCTCCGCCGGTCGCCTTCCCTAGTTTCCGTCGGCCACACCCGGGCTGAGTTCGAAACCCGGGGCGGGCTCGTAGCAGAAGTGTGCGATGCCGCCGCCTCCAAACTTGGCTTCGCCCGAGGCCGGTGTGATGCCCGTGAGGGTGAATCGCCCTGCGTCCTTTTGTGTGACAGATTCCCCGACCCTCAGCTTGCTGGCCGGCAAATTGGTGCCGTTGATCGTGGCGACTTTTTCGCCGTCGTCATCGACTCTCACTCCGTTCACAGAAAACGACGGCGACATCTTTTTGCCGGGCCGGAAAAGGGCTGATTCCTGAATGCTGATGATGTAACCGTTGCAGGCCATTGTGGTGCCTCCTGTCGAGGGTTGCGTGGAAGTCGACGGTTGTAACGAAGTCGACGGTTGTGTTGATGTCGAAGGTTGTGTAGGAGTCGGGAGTTGCGTCGGAGCTGCCGACGAGCTCTTGAGGTTTGTCGAGGGGCCAGTTGTCTCCGGATTGAGCGCGCAGCTTGTCGCCGCCAGGCAAATGGCGGCAAGCGCTTTCAGCTGTTGAGTGATCATGATGGGTAGTTTCCAATTGCGACGTCGCCGTAGTACTTCTCGAAATCCTCCCAAGACATCGTGAACTCAGCGGGAGCATCTTCTCCGTCGGTCTGGTTCAATCCCCAGGGATTGCGCATGGTAACGCCATTGCTGTCGGAGGATACGACAGTGTAAGAGTGGTTGGAGACTATGTGAATTGTCTGTGGCTGGCCGTTGATTGTTACGGTTGCCTTCCCGTTGCCGTCCTTATCGAAACCGGGAAGCGAAGCGTTTGTATCGGCCACCACCGGGTGATCTTTCGCGGCGTTTCCGATTTCCGTGCGTTGCTCCTCGCTGTAACCTGAAAACAGGCCTAAGAAACCCTCGTTCCGGTCTATCCTCTTGGCTTCCTCTCCGGTGATGTCCTTCATGGCGTCTGCCGGCCATCCGCCGCTGATCCCTGGTCCGTTTGGAGTGGAACCGGCGGTTCCGCCCGGGTGGATCTGGCCGTACGCGGACTCGAATATGGAAGCGAGGCTGGGCTCGCCGTCTTTTCCCTTTACTCCATTCTGGTAGAAGTCGGTGACCAGGACTGTTTGCGAAGCAGACGAATCGGGGTGAAGAGGATCGTCGTAGACGGTCACAAGATAGCCGTCTTGCCTGCCGGCTTCGTCGTAATGAGGCTTTACGCAGGAGCGCAGCCACTCGTCGCCCTTATCTGTCTGCATAATCGCGGCCAAGGAGGCGAGATAATAGCAGTCTCCGATGCTTCCCTGATTGACGAGGTTCGGGTCGGGGTTTTCCAGTTGCCCGTTGATCCTTTTGATGTCGTCGTCCGACAGTTCGGTGCGTCGTCCAATCGACGTGCCGTTGTTTCGATTGAGCGGTTCGATGTGCAGGTGCTTTCGCATTTCCGCCGCGCATACGGTCGCGTCCTCCTCCGTCTGCTTGAATGTGTTGTGATATTCGGCGCGAATCCGGCTGGCGGAATCTTTCAAATCGTCATAGACCTTCTTTTTGTCTGCGTCAGGCGCCTCGTTGACCTGCCTGTCGTAGTCCTTCAGGATGGCCCGCTGTTCGGCGACCGCTTTCTTCCGTTCGCTTAAAATCCAGGCAAAAGCTTCGAGGGACTCTGCGCCGTCGGACAGGCCGCCGCTCAGGACGGCGAGATCTTCGGATTGCACGTTCTTGGACACGTTGAACGCGGCGGCAGATTTTCCTTTCCAATTGGGCGCGAACCCGTTGGAGCGGCGGACGTCAGAATGTATGTCTGCCGCTTCGCCGGCATTGGATCGAAGTCTCGCCGCCGTGGCAAACAGACGGTCTGGTTTTCCCGGGAGTTCGCCGATGAAAAGGGAAAAGTAGGGGATGGACATGTTTCCTCCTTTGAACCGTGTGTGTCGTATTGGGCGGGATTGGACGGGAAACGTGAATTAGCTCAGTCAATCGCAAAGCACGGCCTGCCGCCGGAGTGCAACCTAGTTGATTTCATATCCATGGAATCCTTAAAACTTGTCGGGGTCCCAGTTGAATACGTAGCTCCAATTGAAGGTTAATTGCAGTACAGGGCCCATTACCGGTCCGAACTTATCGCAGAAATCGTGGGCGGCGTCGGCGTCGGTCTCACCGATATGTTGCGATGTGAAGTCGATGCCTTCGGCTGTCTTTTCACACCAGGAACGACTCCCTGCGATTCGTTTTTTCGCGTTACTCAGAAAATCTTCGCATGCCGAGGCCAGATCGTCCGATCCTGTCGAGGATGCGTCCGGACTGTCGGGAAGGCCGATCTTGGACAGACTATTCGAGTCCGCAATGAGGCGGGACCTTAACGTTTCCAGCTCTGAGGGGTCGGCAGAAACAATGGACATTGATATTCCTTCGTTAAGAAGCGTGTATGTGGTGTGCACAAGGCGAACATGCCCGCGACACCGCGCTTTGCGGCGACCGATGCCTTGGCCATAGACTATCGCCGTCAGCAGATTATTGTTAGCAGATTACCGGGCAGCTCTCTCCATCGTCTCGGGGTGATACCCGGTGCGCCCGGCCTCGCCGCGGTCGAGCGAGTCGATCGCTTCGACGTCGTCGGGGGCGAGGGCGACGTCGGCGGAAGCGAAGTTCTCGGCTATCCGGGCAGGCGTGACGGACTTGGGGAAAACGATGTGCCCCTTGGCGAAATGCCAGGCGAGAACCGCCTGCGCGGGCGTGCAGCCGTGTGCGGAGGCGATGCTCGCGACGACGGGGTCGTCCGCTATTGCGCCGCGCACGAGGGGCGCCCACGCTTCGACGGCGATGCCGTTGTCGCGGCAGAACTGCGCCACCTCGCGGTTTTGGAACAGCGGATGCAGCTCGATCTGGTTGACTGCGGGAACCGTGCTCGACTCGTCGATGAGCAGCTGCAGATGGTCGCGCTCGAAGTTCGAGACGCCGATCGACCGTGCGCGGCCCTCGCCGACAAACTCCTCCATGGTCTTCCACGCGCTGAGGTATCCCGTCCCGTAGAGGTTGGGCAGCGGCCAGTGGATGAGGAACAGGTCGACGTAGTCGAGGCCGAGTTTCGTCAAAGACTCCGCAAAGGATGCGCGGGCGCGGTCGGGGGCGTGATTGTCGTTGTCGAGTTTCGTGGTGACGAACAGTTCCTCGCGGGGTATCGACGACGCCGCAATCGCCGCCCCGACCTCCGCCTCGTTGCCGTACATCTGCGCGGTGTCGATGTGCCGGTAGCCGATCGAGAGGGCGTGTTCGACCGTCCTTTGCGTGTCCTCCCCCGTGATCTTGTATGTGCCGAAGCCGAGTTGGGGGATCGTGTGGCCGCTGTTGAGGGTGATGTTTCGAATGCTCATGTCTTAATTCTCTTAAGTTTTCGGCCTCGACGGAAGTGACGACGGTCCGGCGGAGGCATTCAATCAGTTCCGCGCATCGCCCGGCCGCATGCGGAGCCCGAACTTCTGACAAGGCTCGGCATCGCGGCGGAGTCCGGCCGTTTGGCGAGGGTTCGCTGATTCAGTGACCTTGCGATTCGCCGAAGGCCGGGCTAGGCCGGGCGCTGCTGATCGGTTGCCTTCCTGTTGCGCCATTCGGCGCCGCGCAATCAATCGGCGTCGAGCAGCCGATCCGCGCCGTGTATGTAGTTTGCTCCGTGCTTTCAGTCTGTGCCGCGCATTGCGCGGCCGAGGGAATCTGCGGCCAGCGCGGAGGCCTCCGGGATGACGATCATTGACTCGTCTGCCACTCGATCATGGTTCGACTCAGCCGAATACTCCGATTCCGCACGCCCCGCGTGCCAGTACCCGATGATGAGCTGGTTTCGCCGCGGCACTCCCCGCTCGCGCAGGTCTTTGCGCATGTCGCGGACCACGTGCGACTCGGCCGAGACCCAAGCGAAGACCCCGTCGAGATCCGACGGGAGTTCGAGGGCGCTCCCGGCTTCCGTCAGCAGGCGCGAGGCGGCCGGGTCCGTTCCCCGCCGGTGCAGCCACCGCACGTTGACGCCGGGCGGGCACGCGAGCGGCTGCTCGTCAGCCTCGGCGTCGACCTCGATGAGCGCGACGCCCCGCTGCTCCTCGGGCAGAGTCTCCAGGATCGCGGCAAGTGCTGGAACTCCCGTGTCGTCGGCCATGAGGAGAATCCAGTCGCAGGCCCGAGGGAGCCTGCCGCCTCCGCCGACGGCGCCGATGACGTCTCCCGGACGGGCGGACTCCGCCCAGGAGGAGGCCAAGCCCGCGCCGTGCCGCACGAAGTCCACGTCCATCCAGGATTCCTCCACGCTGTAGGCGCGGACCGTGTACGTTCTCACCCTTTCGCGCTGGCCCGACGCATAGGCGTACCGCCCGCGCTCGCCGAATTTCGGGAGGTCGAGCACGGGCCCGTCGGGGAAAAACAACTTGACGTTTGGAACCCTGGGGCGGCTGAGATAGCCCGCCACGGCCGGGCCCGCGAAGCGTATCCTCCGCATCGAGCGGGTGACGTCGCTGACCTTTTCCACGACGATGGCGGCGGGCAGCCCTTCCGTGGCTATGGAGTGCTCGTGGTGCTCGTGGCGTTCATGCTTCTCGTGGCGCTCGCGGCCTTCGCGCGGTTTGTGGGGGCCGCTGCCAGCGTGCGCGTCGTTGTCGTTATGGTTGGCATTTCCTTTGGTGTCAGGCATTTCTGACCTTTCCTTGAATTGTCTGCTTTGTCTGGCCTGCGCGGCGGACGGTTTGCACGGTGGAGGGATCGGGCGGCGGACGGTTTGCCCAGCCGGACTCGCGCGCCTGACCGTCAGGCGGCGGTCAGGTTTGCCGGGCGTCAAGCGGCACGACGAGCGGGAGCCCCGTGTGAGGGTCGGGAATGCACATGCAGGAGATTCCGTAGATTTCGTCGATGAGCTCCGCCGTGACGATTTCGGCCGGCGCGCCGGTGGCTGCGATGCGCCCTTCCTTCATGACGATGAGATGGGTGGCGTAGCGGAATGCGAGATTGAGGTCGTGGAGCACCGTCACCAGTGTGAAATCGCCGGATTCGTGGAGGCTGCGGCAAAGGTCGAGCACCTCGAGTTGGTGGGCGATGTCCAGGTACGTGGTCGGTTCGTCGAGAAGGAGAAGAGGGGTCTCTTGCGCCAGCACGAGCGCGATCCAGGCGCGTTGGCGTTGGCCTCCGGAGAGGCTGTCGACCGCGCGGTCAGCCAGCTCGAGCGTCCGAGTCGCAGCCAATGCGGCGTCGACGGCGGCGTCGTCCTTCGCCGACCACTGCCTGAAGAACGACTGGTGGGGAAACCGCCCGCGGGCGACGAGGTCGCGCACCGTGATGCCGTGGGGCGCGTTTGAGCTTTGAGGGAGGAGGCCGAGCCTGCGCGCGACCTGTTTTGCCGGGTAGGAGGCAATTTCCCTTCCGTCGAGCAGCACCGTGCCCTCGCGCGGTTCGAGGAGGCGCGACAGAGCGCGCAAAAGGGTCGATTTTCCGCACGCATTCGGCCCGATGACGGCCGTGAAGGATTGGGCGGGCACTTCGACGTCGAGCTCCCGGCTGACCGTCGTGTTCCCGTAGGCCAAGTGCAGGCCGCGGCCGACGAGCGGGTTGCCCGCGCCGCCGTCTTTCGTTCTTTTGACGCCGTCCATTCTCCTCTTTCGGATCGAGAGCCGCGAAAGCCTTCGGCTCAGTCTGGTCGAGTCGGTCTGATTGGATCAGTCCATGCCTTTGCCGCCTACACCGTCGGCGACCGGGCGATGAGCCACAGCAAATACACGCCGCCGATCAGCGCGGTCGCCAGGCCGACGGGCACGTCGACGCCCACGGGCACGCGCATCGAGGCGACGTCGGCCGCCGTGAGCATCGTCGAGCCCATGAGCGCCGATGTGAAAATGTGGAGGCGCCCGCTGCGGGTCAGCCTTGCCACGGCCTGCGGCGCGGCCAGAGCGACGAAGGCGATGGGGCCGGTGGCCGCCACCGCGGTCGACGTCAGGGCAACCGCGGCGAGCATTGCGGCGACCCTCAGGCGCTCGGGCCGGATCCCCGCCTGCGTCGCCTGGTCGTCGCCCATCTCCAATATGTCGAGGCGCCGCGACATTCCGCACAGCGCGGGCACAAGGAGGACGACGGCGACGGCGACGACAAGCGCCTGCTCCCACGTGCGGGCGTTGAGCGAGCCTGACAGCCACATCGACGCGAGGGCGGTCTGCTCGGCGTCGCCGTAGGCAAGCAGGAGCGAGTTGACGGCCGTCAAGAAAGAACTGACGCCGATGCCCACAAGAACCAGCTGATATCCGGTGCTGTGCCCGGCGCGCCGCGCAAGCAGGTATACGGCCGTCGCGGTCGCCATTCCGCCGCAGGTCGCCGCAAACGCCGTTTCTCGGGCCTCGCCCGCGAGCACCGCCACGCTGACGATGCCCCCCGTCGCCGCCCCCGTGGTGAAACCGATGACGTCGGGAGAGCCCAAAGGGTTGCGAGAGACCGATTGGAAGACCGCGCCGGCCGCCCCGAGCGCGGCTCCGACGGCCAGGGCGGCGACGAATCTGGGGAGGCGGACGGTCTCGACGATGCGCACGGTCTGTTCGTCGCCGGAGCGTCCCAGAAGGACTTTGACGATTTCTTCCGCCCCGATGGGCGTGCTGCCCGTGCCGATGTGCACGAGGCCGACGGCTGCGAGAAGCGCCGCGGCCGCCGCGCCGACGACGAGGGCGCCCCTCGTCGCTTCCAGGCGAACGGGGCCCGCCGCGATCCTGATCTTCCCGCGAGCTTTCCTTCCGCCACGTGAAATCGGCGCGCTCTTCGCATTTCCGCCTGCATCCGCCTTCTTTCTGCCCGTGTCCACGGGTTTTCCGTTCGCGTTCCGCCCTTTCCCGCTCACAGGCCCAGCACCTTGCCGCGCCGAACGAGCCAGACGAAGAAGGGGGCTCCGATGATGCTCGTCATCGCACCCACCCCGACTTCCCCGGGATAGACGACGATCCGCCCCAGTGTGTCCGAGGCGAGCGTCGCCGTCGCGCCGAGAAGCGCCGAGAAGGGGAGAAGGCGCCGATGATCCGTCCCCGCCAGCGCCCGCGCCGCGTGCGGGCAAGCCATGCCGACGAAGACGACGGGGCCCGCCGCCGCCGTTGCGCCTCCCGCGAGCACGATGATCGCCAGGTTCGTCAAAGCCGACGTGGTTCGAGGCTTGACGCCCAACGCCTTCGACACGTCCGCGCCAAGCGTCGCCGCATTGAGCGACGGCGCCAGGGCGAAGGAGGCGGCCGCCCCCGCCGCCAGGCAGGCGATGAGGACGGGAAGGTTGTCCCAGCCGCGTCCCGCCAGCGAACCGAGCGCCCAATTTCTGTAGATCTGCTGCACCCAGGCGGGCTGGGCCAGGAGCAGAATCGTGTTGAGCGCCCACAGCACGATCGACAGGGCGGCGCCCGCGAGGATGAGGCGCGTCGGGTTGGTTCCGGCCGTCTCGGCGCGCCCCAGCCTGTGAACCAGAGCCCCGGTCAGCGCGGCGCCGATGAAAGCGAACCAGACGTAGACGGCCACGTGCGAAGCGCTCGTGAAGAACAGGCCGACGATCACCCCGGAGGCCGCGCCCTGGCTGATGCCGAGGGTTCCCGGCTCGGCCAGAGGGTTGCGCGTCAGCGATTGCGCGAGCGCCCCGGCCAAGCCCAGGCATGCGCCGGCCATGATCGCCGCGAATGTGCGCGGAAGTCTGAGTTCGCGCACCACCAGGTGGGCGTCGTTCTTCGGGTCGAAGTCGAAAAGCGCGTCCCAGACCTCGGGCAGCGGCACGAGCCGCGAGCCTGTCGCGATGCTCGCGGCGGCAAGCGCGGCGAGCAGGCCGGTCGACAGCGTCGCCCAAGGCAGCAGGCCGAAGGCTCGGACGCCTCGGGGCCTGCCTGTGCGGAGGATGTCGGATCCGCGCGCCCCCTCCAGTTTCTGCTCGCTTTCGGGGCCGACGTCGGATTTGCGTTTCCCACCGGCCCCGAAGGCCTCGGCCACAGCGCGCCCGTCAGCCACCGAATCGCTTGACGACGGCGTCGATCATTTGCTTGCCCGAGTAATAGTCGATCCTGAACGACGTGGGGCCGAGCCCGTAGACCTGCTTCGATTTGACCGCCGGCATGTTGGCGACCACCGGGTCGGCCAGGAAGGAGGACTCGGTCTTCTGGTCTCCCGTCAGAAGGAAGACGGTCTGGGGATTGACGGCCTTCGTCAGGTTCTCATGCGTGATAAAGGAGAAATCGCCGCGCTTGTCCTTCCTCGCTTCGAGGTCGGCGGGCGCCTCGACGATCTTGAAGCCGAGCTTTTCCAAGAGTTTGCTCTGCGGCCCGCTCTTCTTGGCCACGCCCTGCTCCTTGCCCGGGCCGTTGTAGGAGACGACGGCGGCGTCGCCCTCGGGCGCCTTGATCTTTTTGGCGGCGTCGGCGACGTATTTGTCGAAGTCCGCGGACGCCTTCTTGGCGTTGGCCTCCTGCCCGGTGGCCCTTCCGAGTTGCTTCGACAGCTCTTGCCACGTTTGCTTCGAATAGTCGACGACGATCGTCGGGTACTGGGCGGCTATCTCCTTGTAATGGTCGATGGCGCTGTCCGCTCCCGAGCTCGCGATGACCACGAGGTCGGGGTTGGCCGCAATGAGCGCCTCCTTGTCGAATTTGAGGTTGGGGTAGAGGACGTCGACGCCTTTCTTCTTGGCGACGGAGGACCACTGGGAGAAGAAGCCTTTGTCGTCGGTAATGTTCGACGGGGCGGTGGCGGCCGAGGCCTTGACCGGAGCGTCGATCGCCAGAAGGGTTCCGGTGAGGGTCACCGACGTCGACACGATTCTCTTGGGTTTGCTTTTAAGCGTCAGCTCCCCCTTTTCGTGCTTGATTGTCCGCGGCCAGGTCTCGGATTCCGCTCCCGAGGAGTTCGATGCCTTGGCCGACGGCGTCGCGTCTTTCGAGTCCGACGAGCACGCTGACAAGAAAGCCGTCAGCACAAGAAGAAGCGTTGCAAGAACGCGTGAGAGGCGAGATGTCATACTTCTCTCCCTGTATGCCGAGTGCCGTTTCCGGCGCGATGAAAGGTAGATAGGGTCAGGGTAGCAGTACCTTACTAGCAAGGGGAAGGGGGCGGGAGGCCCATGTGCAAAAGCGTCCATTGTGAGGAGACGCTCGGTCCAGTTTCGCGAAAAGACGCTCGGTCCAGTTTCGCGAAAAGGCGCGGTCCGGCGGAGCGCTCGGCGTCGACGGGGCCGGAATGGCGCGGGTTCGCGCGAAAGGGCGGCCCCTACTTGGCCTTGCCCGGATTGTCCCGCTTGGCCTTCTTCTTGTGGCGCGGTTCCTTGCCCGTGACGTACCTGACCACGGCGTCGGCCACCTTGTCGACCACGCGGGGGTCGAACACGCCGGGGATGATGTAGTTGGAGTTGCGCTCCTCGTCGCTGACGACGTCGGCCACTGCGATGGCCGCCTGGCGGAGCATTTCGTCGTCGATCTTCGATGCGCCGGCGTCGAGCATTCCCCGGAAGAGGCCGGGGAAGACGAGGACGTTGTTGATCTGGTTCGGGAAGTCGGAGCGGCCGGTGGCGACGATGGCGGCGTGGCGGCCCGCGGCGATGGGGTCGACTTCCGGCGTCGGGTTGGCCATGGCGAAGACGATTGCGTCGTCGGCCATCGCGGCGATGTCGTCCCCGGTGAGGATGTTGCCCGAGGAGACGCCGATCAGCACGTCCGCGCCGGCGAGCGCCTCCTTGAGCGATCCTTGAAAGCCGCGCGGATTGGTGTTTTGCGCCAGCCAATTGCGGTGGGGGTTCGCCTCTTCGCGGAAGGGGCCGAGGGCGCCGTTGCGGCCGCAGCCGATGACGTCGGTCGCCCCGTGGAGCATGAGGAGACGGATGATCGCCGAGCCCGCTGCGCCGACGCCGGAGACGACGATCCGCGCGTCTTCGATGCGCTTGCCGACGAGCTTGAGGGCGTTGATGAGCGCCGAGAGGGTGACGATCGCGGTTCCGTGCTGATCGTCGTGGAACACCGGGATGTCGAGCTCCTCGCGCAGGCGCTCCTCGATTTCGAAGCACCGGGGCGCCGAGATGTCTTCCAGGTTGATGCCGCCGTAGACCGGGGCGATGGCCTTGACGATGGAGATGATCTCCTCGGTGTCCTTGGTGTCGAGGCACACGGGCCACGCGTCGACGTCGCCGAATCGCTTGAACAGGGCCGCCTTGCCCTCCATGACCGGAAGGGCCGCCTCGGGGCCGATGTCGCCGAGGCCGAGGACGGCGGTTCCGTCAGTGACCACCGCGACGGCGTTTCCCTTGACGGTCAGGCGCCGCGCCTCGGCCGTGTTCTTGTGGATCGCCTTGCACACGCGCGCGACGCCGGGCGTGTAGACGCGGGCGAGGTCCTGCCGGGTGCGAAGGGGATTCTTCAGCTCCACCGAGATCTTGCCGCCGATGTGCGCCTGCATTGTGGCGTCGGAGACCTCTTCGACGACGGTTCCGACCATCATCTCGATGTTGCCCCGAACCTCCTGGACGTGGGCGGTGTTGACGCAGTCACAGGTGACGGAGACGATCAGATGCTTCTCCAGCGACTCGACCGTGTCGATTCCGGTCACGAGGCCGCCGGCGTCCGCGACCGCCTCGACGAGGTGTTGCGTGGCCCGCGGGTGGGCGGGAACGCTCACGCGAAGGGTAACGGTGTAGCTGGGACTCGGCATTGCCATAGGAACCGCCTTCATTCAGGACGCCTGCACCGCTCTTTGGCACACCCGCGCTTCTTTGGGACAACCCGCACTGCGACGTCGGAAAACAAACGCCTCTATGATAATGCTTCGCGCAGCGAACCGCACCGCGAAGCTGTTCGCCCCTGCGGCTGTCGGCGCCGCCCTCGATGATCGCCGGTGCGCAAACCTTTGCCGCGCGGCATGCTCAGCTTTTCAACGATCCTGGTGTTCCAGTGTTGTCGCATCGACACGCCTGTCCCTGTCCGTCCGAAAACGCTTGCCGTTTAGGCCGTCCGTTTTCAGCCGAAATGACGCGATGTTCACAGGCGGGCGGATTAGACTCGGGCCATGTACGACGCGACGTTCAGCCTGCCGGGGCACACAATGATCGAGCACTCGCTTTCGGTTCCGCTTGATCGCTTCGGGGCCTTGTCTCGCTTCGCCGCGGACGAAGCGGCGGCGATCCCGGAGAAGATCGAGGTCTTCGCCCGCGAATACGTGAGGCACGGCAATGAGAGGCTGCCGCGACTCGTTTACTTTCAGGGAGGGCCCGGATTCGGCGGCCCTAGAATGGCGCCGATCGGTTCGTGGCTCGACACCGCGCTCAACCATTACCGCGTGGTCCTGCTTGACGAGCGGGGCACCGGCCGCTCGCATCCCATCGAAGCCCAGGCCGTTTCCGCCGTCGGGCCCGCCCCCGTGCAAGCCGCCTTCATCTCCTGTTTCCGCCAGGATTCCATAGCCGCCGACGCCGAGGACCTCCGCCTCGCCTTCGGCGGCGAACCTTGGGCGGTGCTCGGCCAGAGCTTCGGAGGCTTCGTCGTCACCGCCTACCTTTCCCAAGCGCCGCAAGGCCTGTTCGAGGCTTTCGTCACCGCCGGGCTTCCGTCGGTCGACGGGCACGCCGACGATGTCTACCGGCTGACCTACGCCCAAACCGACGTGCGCAACCGCGAGTTTTTCGCCCGGTACCCCGGCGACGAGCCGGTCGCGTGGAGCGTGGCCAAGCACCTGGCCGACGTCGAAGAGCGCCTGCCGACCGGCGAGCGGCTCACACCCGGCCGATTCCGCCAGATTGGCATCTGCCTCGGCCGCTCCTACGGGCTGGAGCAGCTGCATTTCCTGCTTGAAGACCCGTTTTGGACCGTGCGGGGAGCGCGTCGGCTGCGCCCGCAGTTTCTCGATCGGATAGGGGCGCAGGTTTCGCTCGCGCCCAGTCCGCTGTACGGCGCGATGCACGAGGCGATCTACGCCCAGGCCTCCACCGGCGCCACGGCGTGGAGCGCCGACCGCGTCCGCGGCGAGTTCCCGCAGTTCCGCCTGCCCGACGTCGCCGCCGGGGCCGCGGCCGAATCGGAGCTGGAGGCCGAGGGCCGCGGCTTCCGCTTCACCGGCGAGCACATGTATCCGTGGCAGATGCGCGAGGATCCGGCGCTCGCGCCCATCGCCGACGCGGCCGACGCCCTGGCCGCCGACCCCTCGCTGCGTCGTCTCTACGACGCCGAAGCCCTCGCGGCGAATTCCTCGTCGTCTCGTCTCCACGACGCCGAAGCTTTAGGTGCGGACGGGGCTGCGGCCGGGCGCGGGGCTGCCGCAGCGGGCAGGTTTGCTGCCGCGCGCGAGATTTCAGCGGCGCACGAGGCTCCCGCGGGACACGACGCAGCCGCTGTGCGAAGGGTTCCCGCGGCCGCCTGGGTGTACAAACAGGACATGTTCGTGCCCTACTCGATCTCGATGGAGACGGCGCGCCTTGCCGGCTTCCGCACGCTGGTTTCCGACACGCTCCACCACGACGGCCTCCACTCGGGCGGCCCGCAGATGATCCTCAAGCTCATCGAGGCGGTGCGGGGGTAAGAGACTGTCCGGAGGAAAGGGTCTCGGAGCCCGTCGGCCGGTTCCTCGGGGTCCGCCAGTCGGTTCCGGTTGGCGAGGTCTTACTGAGTGCGATTGCTCTAGGGCCGAGGTTGGCATTTAATGTTTTGGGGTCATTGTCATTGATAAGGTCCCAAGAAACGGGATCCATTGTAATGGATCATATGCGTGGGATTGTCTGCGCACCAAACTTCAGTTTCCCACGCGATTTTTTCGGCGTACTTGCGGTACTCAGAGCGATCTTGAAAACAGGATACGTAGACGAGTCCCGCAGTCGAGTTGCAGAAAAGTTCGGCAAGTTCATTTCGACGTTTTGAATCGACTGGTCCGTGTGAAGTGACAGCTTCTAGAAGGACGAGCCAGTTGACGTTTGGCAGATACACAATCAGGTCCGGCATCTTCCCACGCATATCGACGGTCACTCCGAGTGACGTCAGAGTGTTCTGCTCGAACAACGTCCATTTACTTCCTGCATCGCCTATGTAAAGAACCGTTCCGTCGGGAGTGAATCGAGGACAGAATTCCTCGATCATTGCTTTGAGGAGGACGTTTTGACCGCCTGGGGTGAGGGTAAATGTCGATCCGTTAGGGAGGATAAGCGGGATCCGTATCATTTCCCGTTCAGTTTGATAACGGACGAGAAGACCCGGAAGCTTCTCCAGGTAGGAATCCAGCGCAGTGTCCCACTTATCTGTGTCGTACGCACGGATGGTTTCGAGGGCCTCGACGGTGAGCTGGTAGTTCCACTTGGGAGAGTTGACTGGACGAGCGGGATCGTCCGGATTCTGCACTGTCAAATGGGCTTCGACGAACTGATGGAGCGTGAAGCGACGAATTGTCTCGCGCGTGTTTGGCGCGTACGCTTTCCCGTACTCATCACGAATGAAATTCATGATCGCCCGTGTGCCGAGCAACGGGTTGTCGGCTTCGCGCCAGCTCTGTTTCGGCGTCAAATTGGCAAGAGCAAGGAATACAAGAGCAGAGCGTTCGTTGCTTCGCTCCGCATCCATGCCGAGGGCCTCTAAGATGAGCCTTGCGTCTTGGATTCGATCGTAAGAATCGTCCGCTAAACTGTTCATTTGGATACTCGCTTCATAACGAGTCTGTCGAGCTCGTTCTGGGTCATTGTCTCCGTGCGGCCTAAATCGCGGAGAGCGGCAAGCTCGGGAAAACGAAAGGAACGAAGGTCGGTTGCATTGACCTGGGTATGTCCGGAAAAAGTTCGAAAGAAGTTCTCAATCAGCGACGAATTTAGCCACAAGGCCAAACCCTTGGCTAGATCTTTGTCAAGCCCTCGCCCATTGGCGTGGAAAACGTTGAGATGGTTTTCGAAGGCGACAGGTCCCGGGTACTCCGCGGGGGACCAGCTAGATGCGACGATTCTTCGTGACTCTTCCTTTGACGTAAAACGTTTGACGACCGTATACCAACCCTCTGGCATCAGTAGTTTATGATCCTTTGGGTTTAGCGGATTGAACCATTGGGGTTTGCGAATAGTGCGTGGCCAAGCGATTCTTCCGTTTCTGAGATTTCCGGGATAGACCAATGGTGATGTTCCGGGCAGCTCGACGTCGCTCAAGGCGTGACGGGAGCGGAAATCCACGACCCGTCCCGTCGAGACTTGAATCCCAAGGTCGGCAAGTGTGCAGGGAAGAGACAGTACGAATTCGGCAGTTGCAGTGTCCTCCTCATGGGTATTCAGACGGATGAACTTATGCGGGTCGTTTGGAAAAACTACGTCGTTATAAGGGACTGTGCGTGCCTGAACTTTATCAGTGTGGTCACGGCTGATTGACAGTTTTACTTGGTCTTGAATTCCATTACGCGTTCCAGAAAGTATGACATTTTCCTGGAGGACGTCAGCATCCGCGAATAGCGTGGCGCGTGAATCGAATACGTGTATTCGTTTTAAGGCTAGAGAGTTGAGGAACTGGGAGCGAAAGGCGCTGAAGTACGGTCCGTTGAAGAAAGATCGTGGTGTGATGGCTACAAGTTGTCCGTGCTGTTTGAGTGCTGCCACCGACAGCGAAAGAAACGCAGCGTAAAGATTGGGGATGTCGATGCCCGTTGCTCTAAGGGCTTTGCGATATGGACTTGAGGTTCCTAATTTGCCGTATGGAGGATTTTCGATAACCAGATCGAATCGATTTTCCAGATCAAGACGAGGGGCCAAACCCGTAGAATCAAAAATGAAATCAGCTTGGATTACTTGAGTTGTGACTCGACCCTGTCCTGCTGCTTCGCACTCACACAGCGTCGCTTCCAAGTGAGGGACGATTGTCGAATCGCACTCAATCGCCATTATGTCGACCTTCAACTCACTGCGCTCGCGGAGGATTCTGGCAACGAGAGCGGCAGAAAGCATGCCTGAACCTGCTCCCGGGTCAAGCACCCGAAGCACTCCTTTCGAAGGGAGCTTCGCCATCAAAGCGATAAACTCGGCGGTAGGTGCGGGTGTGAAAAATTGGCCCAGTTTCGCTTGATACCGCATATCGATCCTGCCGAGAGCTGCGGCCCGCTCGCCTTCGGCAAAATGTAGAAGACCCTTTCCTTGCACGCTCTGATTCTATCTCGGGCATCCAACGGCAGAAGGTCGCCTTTCGCCTGAAGTTTCAGTCGGAAAGAGGGCGTTTCCTGCGGTTCAATAGCTTTCGAGCTGGTAAAATCTCTCTGCGATTCGGCTTACCACGGATCGTAATGCTTGGTGGTCGCTACGGCGTTGAAGCGACTTAAGACGATGGAGGCAGCACCATGACCAAAGGTCAATACAATTCTTCCCCTTACAGCGCCTGGGATGCGGCGGGAGGATTCCCGGCGGCGGGCGACGCCGGCGCGCTCAGACAAGCCGCGGCGCTGAGGCAAACCGGCGAGTTCAACCAAACCGGCATTCTCCCGAAAGAGTCCGGCGCGGCGGATTCGGCGTCCCGCCAGAAGGCGAAGCGCTGGGCCGCGCGCGGCGGACTCGTGGCGCTGGGATTCCTATTCGGATATGGGATTCACTCCCAGGGCGACGTCACCGATTCGCCGCAGTTCCAGCAGCTCCAGACGCGGTCGGCGGCCGTTGAACAGGATCTGAATTCGGCCCGGCAAGAGCTGAAGGATCTGCGCAATGAAAAATCGACGCTGGAGCAGGAGGTGGAAGCGCAGAAGTCGAACTCGAAGCGCGTTTCCGAGCTTTCCACACGGGTTTCGACTCTGACGAGCGAGCGGGATTCTTGCAAGTCTCAGCTGGACAATGCGAAGCAGGCGTCCCAAAATTCCCAGCGGTCGTCCGCGGTGACGCAGGCTTCCGGTGGTTCGGGAACGGCAGGCGATTCCGGGGCTTCGAGCGGCGCAGGAGCGTCGGGCGCTTCGGGGGCGTCCGGCGGCTCCGATTCGTCCGGCGGCTCCGGGTACGGGACGGGCCGCTCGCCAGGCGGATCGGCGTACTACCCAAATTGCGCAGCGGCGCGGGCCGCGGGGGCGGCGCCCCTTTACAGAGGCCAACCTGGATATCGGCCCGGTTTGGATAGGGACAACGACGGCGTCGCCTGCGAGCGCAGATAGGGGAGGCGGATGGAGACGGCCGATAGAACTGGAGACAGCCGATAGAGAGGCAGCGGCGGCGGATGAGTCACGAACTCATCCGCCGCCGCTGACCTGACTTTCAACTAGGCGGATGCGCCCGCGCGAGGGACACGCCTGTACACGTCTGGCGCGGACTGAAACGCAGTGCTCGCAAGTCATGCCGGTGACGACAGGCTTGTACGCATCTGGCGCGGACGACATCGGTTCGAGGTCGGCGCGTCTGGGAGGCCGGCCTGCCGTCGGACAACAGCCGACATGCCGCGGGGCGGGCGCAGCGTGCCGTCAGACGACGCCGCACCCGCCCCACGACGAGGCGTCACTCAGCGGCACTCAGCCAAGGCCGCCCTTTTCTTGCTTGCGGACGGCGGCCACGGTGTCCTTGCCCGCGCCGGTCCAGTCGCCCACGACGAGCTTGTCACTGGCCCGCCCGTAGACGAAGGACGTGTCCGCGTCGCCTCCAGAGAGGTCGTTCTTCACGAACAGGGTTGCGCCGCGGCGGACGGACACGGTGTCCTTGCCGTCGCCGTTCCAATCGCCGACGAAGGCGACGTCGTCGCTGCGCCCGTAGGCGAAGGTGCGATCGGCCTCGCCGCCCGTCAGGGTGTCGCGAAGAAGGTTGGTGTACCCGCGGCGGACGCCGAGGGTGGCCTTGCCGTCGCCGTCCCAGTCGCCCGCGAGGCCGCGATCCGAAGCCTTGCCGTAGGGAACGGTGATGTCGGCCGCGCCCGAGGCCGTGGCGTTGTACTTGATCGAGAAGACGTTGCCGTTCTTGACGGCGATGTCATCCTTCTTGTCGCCGTTGAAGTCGGCCACGAGCACTTGGCCCGATCCCGTCCCGGGGAAGGTCGCAGCGGTGGTCTTCGCGTCAGACCGGTTGGAATCGTAGAAGGTGTAGTTCTCGCCGTTGCGGATTGCGACGGTCGAAACGCCGTCGCCGTCCCAGTCACCCGCGATGACCTCGCCGCCTGCAGGGATCTTCATGCCGAGCTTCGCGATGGAAGCCGGGAACTGGTCGGCGAAGTAGAGGTTGCAGGCGTCATCGGCCAGGCAGGGATCCGCGATCGGCTTCTGGCTGTTGTCTGCCGGAGGCTTGGGCGTCGGGTTGCTGGGCGAGGGGTTCGGGTCGGTGGGCTTCGGCGAAGGTGCCGGGTCGGTGGGCTTCGGCGAGGGAGCCGGGTCGGTGGGCTTCGGCGAAGGTGCCGG
>CALIHR010000028.1 GCA_938020505.1 uncultured Actinobaculum sp.
GGATGTATCGGATCTATCAGCGGCTCATCGGCCTGCGACGCCGCAATCCGTGGTTGTCGAAGGGCCGTCTGAAAGTGATCGCCAAGGAAAACGCGTGGATCGAGTACAGGGTGAGCGGCGACACTCCGGATCAGGACCTGCGCGTCAGGCTCGCACTCGAACCACAGTGCTCGTCCACGGTCATGTGCGGCGGTGAGACGGCCTTCCACTGGGAGAGATGACGCGGACGGCCGGGGGCGGAGGCGCTTTCGGCCGGTCGTCGAACGGCGACTTCCGCTCAGCGCGGCCGCCACACGACGATCGCCGATTTCGCCTCGCTCTGCCGCTCGAACCACTCGGCTTCCTCGTCCGCCAGCTCCGTCTCTTCAGACGTCGGACGAGACCGCAGTTCGTCTCTCGTCATAACCAGGACAGTTCCGTCAGCCCTGGCGGCGAAGATCCGCTCGTCCAACAGGCGCTGACGCTCAACTGCCTCCCTGGCGGCGGCGAGCTGCCTCGACAGGCTGTCCACTTGTTCGCGCAACCTCGCGTTCTCGTCTTGGAGCTCGATGATCTGGGCGATGCCCGCGAGATTGATCCCCTCCCGCTGCGACAGCCGCTGGATCTCCAGAAGCCTGTCGACGTCGTCCAGGGAATACCTGCGGCCTCCCCCACGGGTCCGGCGAGCGCGAACGAGCCCCAGACGGTCATACTGCCTGACCGTCTGGGGGTGCATCCCGGATAGCTGTGCGGCCACCGAAACGGTGAGAACCGCCGCGTCTCGCCCCGGCATGTCAGTTTCTCGCCATCTTCGCGAACTCGCCGCGCGGGTCGGCGTCGCTGGTCGCCGAAGCGAAGAGTTCGACGGCGCGCTTGGCTTCGTCCGACAGCCTCTTCGGCACGGCCACTTTGAGGCGTACGTACATATCGCCCGTGCCGACGCCCTTGCCGCGTATCCGCAGAAGCTTCCCCGTCGAGGATCCCTCGGGGACCTTCACCTTCACGGTCTTGCCGTCGAGCGTGGGAACCTCGATCGTGGCGCCCAGGGAGGCTTCGGGGAAGGAGACCGGGACATCGGCGTACACGTCCTTGCCGCGAAGTTCGTAGACGGGATGCTTCTCGACGTTGACCGTGACGATGATATCGCCGTCGGGACCGCCGTTGAGGCCTTCGCCGCCCTTGCCGGGGATGCGGATTTTCTGCCCGTCCGTCACTCCGGCCGGGATCTTCGCCGTGACCGACTTCCCGCGCGCCGTCGTCACTTTGACGGTCGTGCCCGACGCCGCCTTACGCAGCGGAATCGAGATGCCGGCCGTCAGGTCCTCGCCACGGACGGCTCTGCGGGAGGAGCCGAAGCCGCCGAACCGACCGCTTCGCCCGCCTCCGGAACCGAACATTCCCAGAATGTCCTCGAAACCGCCGGACGAGCCTGCGCGGAATCCCGAGCCTTCCGAACCGGAGAACTGAGTTCCGCCGAACATCGAGGCGAACATGTCCTCGAACTCCGCGGAGGATCCGCTGCCTGCGGTGAACCGCGGCCCGCCCGCTCCGAAGGCGCGAATCGCGTCGTATTCCTTGCGGTCGGCCTCGTTGGACAGCACCTGGTAGGCCTCGCCGACCTCCTTGAAACGATCCTCCGCCGCTTTGTCGCCCGGATTGCGATCGGGGTGGTATTGGCGCGCAAGCTTGCGATAGGCCTTCTTGATCTCCTCGTCCGTAGCCTCCTTGGAGACTCCGAGCGCCTTGTAGAAATCCTTCTCCATCCAGTCCTGGCTAGCCATCGCGCCTCACCTCCCCGTTCCTGTGCATCTGCATCTCATCCCTGTCCGTTCGTCTACGCATGCGCTACTCGGGGGAGACGACTCCGACGCGCGCCGCTCGGACGATCTTCTCGCCGATCCGGTACCCCGGCTGGATGAGAGTGCCGATCTGCTCCGTCTGAACGTCCGCGGACGAAGAGTGCATGAGCGCCTCGTGGACCTGGGGGTCGAAGTCGTCCCCTTCGGCGCCGTAACGCTCGACGCCGAAGGCCGACCGCAGGGTCTGCTCCACCTTGTCGAGGATCGCTCCGACGGGTCCCGTCAGGTCGCCGTGCTGACGCGCCAGCTCGGCGTCGTCGAGCACGGGGAGGAGGGCGGTGATCACGGAGACGACTCCCTCTTCCCGGCGCGCCGCGCCCTCCGCTTTCGAGCGGCGCACGAAGTTTCCGTATTCCTGCTCGACGTTGTAAAGGTCGGCGGTGCGCCGGGCAAGCTGATCCTCCAGTGAGGCGATGGACGCCATCGCCTCACTGAGCGGATCAGACGAATCGCCCGCATCCGCCTTCCGGACGCCGGCGGCGGATCGCTCCGGATCCCCGCCTTCTCCGGTTTCGTTCTTCACTGTTCGGTCCTTCGAAGCGGCGGCGTCTTCCGCCTGCCCAGCGGCAGCCTCGGTCGCGTCGACGTCCGGGGCATCCGCCTCACCGGCTGCGTGGGCATCGCCGACCGAGGCGGTCGACGTCGCGTCGACCCCGACCGCCTCTTCCTCGGGGACCTCGGGATGCGCCTGAGGATCCGTCACTTGTTCTCCTTGTTCTCCTCGTCGTCGACGATCTCGGCGTCCACGACGTCTTCTGAAGCACCGCTCGCGGATGACGTCTGAGCGGTTCCGGTCTGACCGGAGGCGTAGAGGGCCTTGCCGATCTCCTGTGACTTCTCGCTGAGTTCGTCAAGGGCCTTTTTGACGGCTTCGACGTCTTCGCCCTTGAGGGCTTCGGTCACCTTGTCCGCGGCTTCCTTGACGGTGGTCGAAACGGAGTCGGGGAGTTTGTCCTTGTTCTCCTTGAGGAGCTGCTCGACGGAGTAGACGGTCTGCTCGGCCTGGTTGCGGACTTCGGCCTCCTCACGGCGCTTGGTGTCCTCGGCGGCGTGCTCCTCGGCCTCCTTGACCATGCGGTCGATCTCCTCCTTGGGAAGGGCCGAACCGCCGGTGATGGTCATGGACTGCTCCTTGCCCGTCGCCTTGTCGCGCGCGGAGACGTGGACGATGCCGTTGGCGTCGATGTCGAACGTGACCTCGATCTGCGGCACGCCGCGAGGGGCCGGGGCGATACCGGTCAGGTCGAAGGTTCCCAGCGGCTTATTGTCGCGGGTGAACTCGCGCTCGCCCTGGAACACCTGGATCGTCACAGACGGCTGGTTGTCCGTCGCGGTCGAGAAGGTCTCGCTCCGCTTGGTCGGGATGGCCGTGTTGCGCTCGATGAGCTTGGTCATGATCCCGCCGGTCCCGCCCAGGCTCGTCTCGATGCCGAGGGAGAGCGGCGTGACGTCGATGAGCAGCACGTCGGATCGATCGCCGGAGATGACGCCCGCCTGCAGAGCCGCGCCGATGGCCACGACTTCGTCGGGATTGACGCCCTTGTTGGGCTCGCGGCCGCCCGTCAGGTCCTTGACGACGTTCGTCACCGCGGGCATGCGGGTCGAACCGCCGACGAGCACAACGTGGTCGATGTCTGAGACCTTGATGCCCGAATCGCGGACGACGTTGTGGAAGGGGGCCTTCGTGCGCTCGAGGAGGTCCTTGGCCATCTCCTCGAATTTCGCTCGGGTCAGCGTCTCGTCGACGTGGATCGGGCCCGAGTCCGACATGGAGATGTACGGGAGGGAGATGTTCGTCGACGTGGTCGAGGACAGCTCCTTCTTAGCTTTCTCAGCGGCTTCCTTCAGGCGCTGGAGGGCGATCTTGTCCTTCGAGAGGTCGACGCCGGACGAGGCCTTGACCTGCTCGACGAGCCAGTTGACGATGCGCTCGTCCCAGTCGTCGCCTCCGAGTTTGTTGTCGCCGGAGGTGGCGCGCACCTGGATGGTCGAGAAGCCGTCGTCGTCCTTGCCCACCTCCAAGAGGGAGACGTCGAAAGTGCCGCCGCCCAGGTCGAAGACGAGGATGAGCTCGTCCTCCTTGCCCTTCTCCAGGCCGTAGGCGAGAGCCGCGGCTGTCGGCTCGTTGACGATGCGCTGCACGTTGAGGCCCGCGATGGTGCCCGCGTCTTTAGTCGCCTGACGCTGAGCGTCATTGAAGTAAGCGGGGACGGTGATAACCGCCTCCGTGACGGGTTCGCCGAGATAGGCTTCCGCGTCCTTCTTCAGTTTCTGAAGGATGAAGGCCGAGATCTGCTGCGCGGTGTACTTCGTTCCGTCGATGTCGACGGTCCAGTCGGTCCCCATGTGCCGCTTGACGGAGGAGACGGTCCGGTCGACGTTCGTGACGGCCTGCCGTTTGGCGACTTCGCCGACCAGGACTTCTCCGTTCTTGGAGAAGCCGACCACGGAGGGCGTCGTCCGTGCCCCTTCCGCGTTGGCGATGACGGTCGGCTCCCCGCCCTCCAGGACGGAAACGCAAGAGTTCGTGGTGCCGAGGTCGATGCCTACTGCACGTGCCATAGAGTGTTTCTCCTTTTCACTTCTTCAGGTAGCCCTGCTGGGCGCTACCTCAAGTTCGCTCGCCGTCGGATCTTACATCCGCTCGGCTCCGCTTTTCTTGAGTCCAACGAGCTCAACTCTCGACGGGGTGGCTCTATTCCCACGACTTTCCCCCAGCCGCGTGACCTCGTTCACTTCACGAGGGCGCCTACCATACGCGAGACACCCTGTCGACCCAGGAGCCTTTGAAGAACTCCCCCGCCGGAATGCGGGGTCCACACGGGCGAAAGGTTGGGCAGGTGGGAGGCGAGCACGTACAATGCCAAAGAGGGTGTCCGCCTGTCGACATCGCTTTACGCAACATTCCAAGGAGAAATCATGTCTCGCAAAATAGCAGCCGCCTTGGCGGTTGTAACCGCTCTCTCCCTCTCCGGATGCAAGAGTGATGATTCCAAGAGCGATTCACCATTTAAGGGAAGCGACTCCGATCGATCCCAGATCATCGACAAGGCCGTCAAGGCGAACAAGGACAAGCCGATTCCATCCTCCGACGCGAAGATCGATGGTGAGGTCAAGCTTAAGATCAAAGAGCCGAGCAATTCGTACAACATCGACGTCGACGGCAAGGTCAAGGCCGAATACGATGCCGATTCAGGTGACGCCTCCGCCTCTTTCAAGGGCAAGATCAAAGTACCCGGCAAAGGTTTCACCAATGACAAAATGGACCTCCAGGGGTATGCCCACAAGGCCGGAAGCGTCTATGATCTCTACGGGTCGATGAACGGAATGTGGGTCAAGACCACCACACCCTCGAAGAACATCGATTCGGCTCTGAACAAAGTGAGGAATTCGGATCCTTCGGCGATCCCAAGCATCAATCCTTCAAATTACGCCAATAATGACTACGCGGACGTGAAAGTCAGTGAAAAAGGCGACAACTATGTTATCAAAGTCACACCAAAAGACAAAGTTATTGATCAACTGATCACCAGTGCGCAACGTTCCAAAGTCAATATTGATAAAAAGAGCATCAAAGCAAGCCTCGAATTCGAAGTGGATAAGAAATCTTATGCACTCAACTCATTGGACTTGCAGGTCGAGGGGAAGACTACCGACGGTAGTGCTTCCGTAGACGGCAGTTTGAAACTCAAGATTGACCGTAAAGCAAACGTCACAATCAAGTTGCCAGACGCCGCGAAGAACGCACAGCCGCTCTCGGGCTCCCGCTCAACGTTCAGTCCGTCACCCGTCGGTTGATGCCAACCGCCTGACAGTGGGGCCGGCCCCGGGGCCGGCCCCACTTCGTAGCTTGACTCCTTCCCGAGCTCAGTCCGCCGCTCGATGGCTGCCGCTGAACGGGGCACTTTTGCGATCAGACCTGGGTCACAGGCGAATACCCCACAGAAAGGCTCCTTCGTGGTGTAGATTTAATCATCCAATCTTGAGGTCTCGAGGAGGATCCATGAACCGGATGAAAATCGCGGCAGCCGTCGCCTCAGTCGCGCTACTCGTCTCTGGGTGTACGTATGGACGCGACGACGCCTCCAAAGAAACCGCTCTGGAAATCGTCGACGGAGTGGACAATCCTCTGTCGACCGGCGGCAACGCGCTTCCGAGCAAAGATTTCACCATGAAGGCCGAGATGGTCATTCGCTCTCAGAAAACTTCCGAGCCCACTCGAGGCCGTATGGAGATCTCCTACGACGCCGAAACATCGACGCTGAAGGCGACTTCCAGTTCTCCAGACGAGAATTCCACTATTTACTTGGTCAAGAATGACAACAATTACAATGCTTATGAGAATATAGACGGCCTGTGGTCGAAGGAGACTCTGAACAAGACGACTTTTGACAACGCTCTCACCGGTGCGACTGCGGGACTTTCCGATCTGCACCAGCTCATTGAGGATTCGGACGATGTCGACGTCGAAGTCACCGACGACTACTACATTCTGTCCGCGGAGCCTCCGGCTGGCACGTTGACGTCTATGACAAAGCAATTCGATGACAATGGCGCCGAGGAGGAAGCTGAAGACGCCGAAAAAGGGCAAATAGAGTTCGCTATTGCTAAAAACAGTAAAAAACTTACAGCCATGAAGGTAAAGATCAAGGGCTCGAAAGATAAAACTTACGGCAATTATTCCTTAACTTATGATATTAAAATCAGTGACGACGCTAATGTGAGTTTGAAAGTTCCAGACGAAGCTAAAAACGCCCCCACACAGGGAGTTCTCGAATAGCTGAAGAGCCGAAAAGAGCAATAGACGCCGTCCAGGAGGTTCATCATGGAATCCGTTGCCACCGTGACCACATCTCGGGCCGCCAGATACGGCAAGCAGCTCGCCGCCCACATGGGGCGCAAGATATCCGCTTCCTGGGACGGCGAGTCGGGAAGCCTAAAGTTCTCCGACTCCTGCGCCGTCGGCCTTCACGCCTCCGATGAAGCGCTGACGATGTCGCTCGAGTGCCCTTCTGATGAGATCGGACACTTCGAATCCGTGATCGGCAGGCATCTGGCGCGTTTCGGAGCCAGGGAAGCGTTGACTGTGTGCTGGATCCGCGACGACGGTTCGGAGGGGACGACTCAGGGCCCGTTCACCCCGGAGAGCAAACCCGCCGGCTAGGCATCGAAGGTCTTCGCGGGCTGGCCGGCAACTCCTCTCAATCGTCTGCGGGCATGTCGCGCTACGGCCTGCGTTCCCCCGCTCGCACCGGCGCCTCTATCACGTTGCCAGCCGGCGGTTGAGGGCAGGTCCCGAAAGGCGTGAAAGCCGCAGGGAAATTGAGCGCCCGGTTGAAGTCGATGGTCACGGCAGCTTCGCCGGCGGCGGGAGCGGGAAAGCTGACAGACCGCCAATCCGCCGTCTCTACTCCATTGGTTCCGTCGTGGAACACGGCTGTGAGCTCGCCATCACCGCCTTGGACCGCCAAGCGGGACGAGACGCCCGCGTAAGTGAAGGACACGTCGCCTATGAGATGCGCCGTTCCAGACACCGCCGGATTGGCCGTCGATATGGCGACGTCCCGGGGGCGACTGTAGGGCGTGAACTCACCGGCGACGACGGCCTGGGGATCGTAGTCATAGGTCGGCACGCCGGTGAAGGCCGTCAAGGTCGGCGCCTGTGAGTCACGCACCCTGACCAGGTAGCCGGCGCCACGGCGAGCGACTTCCGCGACCTTCGTTCCAGATGATAGCGACATGTCCGAACCGTTCGGAAAGGTGAAGGTCACCTCCCCCGCGAGGGCCTCGCCGTGCCGGAACACTGAATCTCCGGAGGAGAACGCCGCGCGGACGGTGCCGTCGACAACATGCCAAAGGCCTGGAAAATCCGGCAGATTCGCCGGTTCAGGGGTGATCCACGTAAGGGAGACGAGGCTCAGCCACCCGTGTTCGTCAGCTAGGGTCGAGTTGCGGCGATTGCGCCATTCATTCCAGGATTCTTCCGCGGTCATACGGGTATTGTAGGCACCCTCATCGCGAACGCGCCCGCGTGCCGCGAACACCGCCGCCGCATGTGCGTCCAATGAGATCGATTGAGCGAATGCGCCGCCTTCTACTCCGCCATCGCCCGGAGCGGATGGGTGCCGTCGGCCGGAGGGGACGAAGTGAAGAGACGAGGCTCCCAGTGCGGAAAGACGAGACACGGTCGTGACGCGGCGACACCAGTGTTCAAGCCGAGACCCCTGGCGCGAAAAGACGAAACTCCGCCGAAGCGGACTGACGGATCAGCTCATAAGATCAATGCCCCGCTGTGATTGGCGCCACTCTCGTCGGTTTGGTCCTATCACCGAGGCGGATGTAAAATTTTCGACGTCCCGAATTCGAGGCACGCGCTCGTAGCTCAATGGATAGAGCATCTGACTACGGATCAGAAGGTTGGGGGTTCGAATCCCTTCGAGCGCGCCGAGGCTCCGCACTG
>CALIHR010000029.1 GCA_938020505.1 uncultured Actinobaculum sp.
GGGGGGGGGGGGGGGGGGGGGCGGTTTGTTTCCCCCCCCCCGCCCGCTTATTGTGTGTGGCGGTCGTGTTTTATTGGGGTTGAGGGTTGGTGTTGTCGATGTGTCCTGCGGGGAGGAAGGTGACGGTTTTGTCGTCTTCGTAGGGCGCAATCGATTGGGTCGGCTCGTCGTTGCGATGGCGGCGTGCCTTCTTGTTTTTGTCGGGTCTGCCGGTCAGGTTGTGCAGGGCCCGCGAGGCCGATCCGCCGCGGACCCCAGCTTGGCCCGTGCCGGGCTGGGAGGGCTTGGCGCCTGTTGAGGCGCTGCGAGCGGCCGCGCCCCCGCGCGATGAACCGGCTCGGCGCGAGGATGTGCCGGTCTTTTGGGAGGAGCCGGTGCTTTGGGGTGAGCTGGTTGGTGTGCGTCCGCCGGTGAGGATGCGCGCCGCCGAACCAGAGCCCGTTCCTCGTGCGGGGGTGCGTCCGCCGGGCTGCCCGGCTGAAGCCGCTGCGGTTGTGGGTTTGCGCACGGCGGTGGTTGTGCCCCGCAAGATGCCCGAGGAGCGCCCCGAGAGTGTCGAGGAGGCGGTCGGCGTGCGCGCGGCGGTCGTGGTGCCGCGCAGGATGCCCGACGAGCGGGCGGAGGCTTGTGCTGGGGCGGGTCGGGCGATTCCGGTGGCCCCTCCCCGCACACTGCCGGACGAACGCCCAGCGGCTGTCGAGCCTGTTGTCGTTGTTTGTGCGCGGGCGGCGGTGGTGGCTCCGCGCACGATGCCGGCCGAGCGGGCCGAGGGGGTTGGGGCCGCTCCCGCTGCGCGCACGGCAGACGGACGATAGGCGGGCGTCTGCACCGGACGGGCTGCTTGGTAGGCCCTGTAGCCGGCGACAGCGGCGCCTCCGCCGACGGCTGCGGCTGAGGCGAGCGGGTTGAACACCGCGGGCGAATGCCCGGCGGCGCCGACGGACGGGTTTGACGGGGCGGTCGCGCCGGAGGCCGGCGGGGCGTAGTGCGAGCCCTGCAACGACACGCCCCCGCCGATCGGACCACCCGCGGGGCCGCCTCCGCTCGTTGGGCCGCTGCCGCCTGCCGCGGGCCCGTGGCCTCCGTCTGGGGCGTGGCGCCCTGGTGTGCCGAGGGAGGTGTCGACGGAGGCGGCCCAGGCGGTCGCCGAGCGCGCCGGCCCCGTGTTTTGCCCCGCTGCAGGCCCGTCGCCGACTCTCTCGTTTCCTGGGCGCGTGTCCCTGGAGCCGGCGTGGGCGGTTGTCTGGCCGGTGCGTCCGTCGGGCGGGAGGGTGTCGATGGCGGCCAGGATCCGGCCGTTGAGCTTATTCAGCGATTTCTTCGCCAACGCATCGATCTCAGCGTGCGCAGCCTGACGCTGAGCCTCAACCTCGGCCGCCGTCACCCCAGTGCCGGAAATCCCGGGCGCGGACAAACCGCCATTAACCTGTTGCGTCTTTTCCAGGTGCTCAAAGCCGTCGTTGACGGTTTTGAGTTTGGTTTGGATTTCGATGCTTTCGTTTCTGGCGTCGATTCCGGCGGTGAGGGCTTCGGTGGAGGCTTTGACGATTTGTTTGAGCCTGTCGGAGGCCTTGATCATCCGCCTGGCCAGCCGGTCAAAAGAGGCGCGGGCCGCCTGCCCGGTGGCGCCCTCCAAACCCAAATCGGCGGCGACTTCGCGGTTGCCGGCGGCGATCTCGACCAAAGCCTCGCTCACGGCAGTCAGATGCCGGTGGGAGTCTTCCATGGCGCTGGTGCGCCAGGCCTCCATCTTGTGCAGCCGGTCAGCATGCGGGGTGGCCATAATTACTTGCCTCCCCACTGGGAGAGCCTGTCGATGAGGCTGCGGGCCTGGGCGTAGGCCTGGACGTATTCCTTCATTTCCTCAGGCCTGCGGTAGGTGAACTTTCCGTCCACCGCGGCCAGGCGCTCCAGGTACTTGGCCCGCTCGGCCTCGTTGACCCCCTCGAGCGAGGAGACGGCCTCTTTGAGTTGGCTGATGCAGTGCTTTTGCTGGTGCGAGACGGTTGTGAGTTCGTTTTCGGAGGCGAACAGGGTCGCGTGCAGCGGGGTGTGGAACTGGTCGAATTCGCCGATGCCGCAACTGTCCTGCCCGCTTGGAGCGGGGGTTGCCGACAGTGCTCCTGTGGCGGCCTGGGCCCCCAGGGCGAAGTCGCTTTGGGCCTTGTCGAATCGCTGGCCCTCTTTCTCCAGGCGGCTGACGGCCTGGTCGAGTTTGTCCCGGTCGAGACGAAGTTGAGACACGGGCGCTTCCCTTCCTTCCAAGGGTGTCGTCATTGGTCAATGAACACCGTATTCGGGCACTTAGGCAAACACGGCGGACAGACTGCGAGCCTCTGCGGCCGACCGGCGGTAAGCAGTGTATGCACGCCCTGCTTGCCGCGGCCCCAAAAGCTTACAGTGCCGTCAAGGACTAACGATAGCAGCCCCGGCCGCCTGGCGCACCCCCTTTCCCACAGTAAATTTTTTCCTGCCTTTGCCATGATTGCCTTCCAGACGCGTTACTGTGCGGGAAACCCGGCCCCGGCCGTCCGGAAACTCCCTTCGCCACAACCAACCAAACATGGCCTTAACCACCATGCCAAACATGTTCAAAGAGAAGAAATAGGCATCTTCCACAGATTCAATCCCTTCTATTGGCTTAGAACAACACTTCAAACGTCGATAGACATGTCTATACAGCAAACTATCTTTCCGAAGACTTTTCGAAAATATCAAGGATAAACCTGAGTCAATTTCTGCATTACCAGGAAACGCTGACCGCAGACGACAGCGGCACTCCACGTGCCCGGACAACCCGGCCGACGGAGCAGTTAGCAAACCCGCACCCGCCATCCGCCGGCCTAGGTCGGATTGCCGTTTCGGACAGCCCCGCCTATGCAACACCGCCGTTTCCGGCCAGGCCGCTATCTCAGGCGATCCGCCGCCCGGGCAAAACGGCCGTCTAGGACAGACCGCCGCCTTGAGCGACCCGGCATTGAGGCGGGCGACGCCCTTAACGCCACAGCCGCCAAGGCCCCACCGCATCCGCCAGATGCGGCTTCACTGTTGCACACTCGCCGCAGAGTACGGTTTTGATCCCACCGCATCCACCAGGCGCGGCTACTCCAAGCGCCCTTCGCGCACCAGACCGGCGGCGGCCTCGAACTCCCTGGCCGTGGAGGCGAAGGCGTCGCGGCGCCTCGTCACCTCCGTGGCGAGAGGATCGGAATCCTCCGCTATCCAGACGGACTCAATGCCGCCGAGCGTAGCGGCGAGGCGGGCCGAGCGGTCAAGCAGCTCGGCGAAATCGCCCTCGTAGGCACCCGCTAGAACAAGGTCCCATTCTTGACGCAAAGCGCCCGGCTTGGGCAGTTCCGCCTCGGCGCCGTCTGCGGCCGCCTTCGCGACCTCGTAGCGCCGGGCGACGTCGTCCTTGTCCCGGCGAATCCACTCGCGCAGAAGGTACCCGCGCCAGAGTATCCCCGGCAGGCTGTTTTCGGGCGAGCGGACCCAGGTTTCGGCGACCACGTCGACGCCTTCCTCGTCCACCAAGTCGAGGATGCGGGCGACGAGGGACCGATCTTTCTCACGGAAATGCGTTCCCATGGGTATGAGCGCCTGCGCCGAGGTGTGTGCAAGCTCGGAGTTGTAGGCGACGTCGGCGTCGCCCTCGATCGCTTCTATCTGAGCGTCTTCCAATTGAGCAGGACGTCGCGGCTGTTTGTTCATCGATTTCCTCCTTCAAGGTGACACCTCTATTGTGACGTAAATTGCAGCTCAAAGGGAACTCCCTTCGCCGTTCGATCGGCCGGCACTCGCTTCCACTGCAGCGGCACTTGCCTTCCTGGTTGCGGCGGCACTTGCCTTCCTGGTTGCGGCGGCAGGTTGCGACGGCACTCGCTTTTCTGGTTGCGGCGGCAGGTTGCGACGGCACTCGCTTTTCTGGTTGCGGCGGCACTCGCGCTCGATTTCCCGACTGCGGCTGTATGCGACGGTCTCTTCCACATCGGGCCGCGGCGTGGTAAGTTCATCGGGTACATTCCATCGAACACGGGGATTCAACATGACTTTCCTCCGCATGCACCGCACGTACGCGACGAACCATTCCGCGCACGCCATGTGCATGTGCTGTTCGATGCGTTCGCAAATGTGTTGATCTAGGCCGTTTGGATCCAATTCCCCGGAATTGGCTCGTTGGATCCGGTTCGTCAGATCGAACTCGTCGGATCTAGCTCGCCGCGTCGATTCCAGCCTCGGTCTGCCGCTGCGCGCATCGCCTCAACGGCATTCGTGCGCGACGCAGCGACGCCGGAAGGCCCTTGCCGAGGTCGCCGACGCCGCCCACCGAAATCCGACGCCGCCCGCCCAGATCTAAAACTGCCTACCCAGATCCGAAACCGCCCGCGTGCGCCTTGGCGCTTCCGCGCATCCTTGATGTTTTCGTGCGTTCGCGGCGAGCCTCATGCGCTGCCCCTCTGACTCCTGCGGGTCGCTCGCTTTTGTCCGGTCAGCGGCTTTCCGGCTCAACCACAGCAATTTCAACCACAGCAGCTTCAATCGCAACAAGAAGGAACACCATGTTATTGACCGGTTTCGCCCTCGGCGCCGTCCTGGGCTTCGTCTTTCAACGCGGCCGTTTTTGCGTCACGGGCGCGTTCCGCGACGTGTGGCTGAGCAAATCCACTCGATGGCTCACCGCATTCCTCGTCGCCATCGCCGTCCAGGCGGTGCTCGTCCAGCTCATGACGTCCTTCGGGTGGATCGCCCCGGAGCCAGACCGGCTCGCGATCTGGGCGGTCGCAAGCGGCTCGTTCGTATTCGGGCTCGGCATCGTGCTCGCAGGCGGCTGCGCGACGGGAACCTACTATCGGAGCGGCGAAGGCCTCATCGGCTCGTGGATTGCGCTGGGCCTGTACGCCTTCACGTCGGCCGTCATGAAGCGCGGCGTCGGGAAGGGCGTCACCGACACCCTCAAAGGCGCCACGCAAGAGGCCGCCACGATCCACGAAACCTTCCACGTTTCCCCGTGGGTCCCCACGACGGCGCTCGCCCTGCTCGTCGGCTGGCTCGCCGTCCGCCAGGCTCAGAGCACGCAGGCGCCAATCGCCGCGCTGCCTCCGCGAAAGACGGGGATCGCCCACGTGCTCTTCGAAAAGAGATGGAATCCCAATGCGACCGCGCTCATAGTGGGCGTTCTCGCGGCGGCCGCCTACCCGCTTTCGGCGGCGACGGGGCGCAATGCCGGGCTCGGAATCACGACGCCGTCGGCAAACGTCGTTTCTTTCCTTGCGACCGGCGATTCGTCCTTCGCGGACTGGGGCGTGTGGTTCGTTCTCGGCATCATTCCCGGCTCTTTCATCGCTGCAAAAGGCTCGGGGGAATTCCGGCTGAGGGCGCCCGACGCGCGAACCGCCGTCAGGGCCGTGTGGGGCGGGATCTTCATGGGGATCGGCGCCTCGATCGCCGGCGGCTGCACCATCGGCAACTCGCTCGTCCAGTCCGCGCTGTTCTCGTGGCAAGGCTGGCTCGCGTTTCTCTTCACCTTCCTCGGCGTTGGCGCGGGGGCCAAGGCGTTCGTGCAGTCCCATCGGAGGGCCGACGCCGTTGTGAGGGAAGCTGCGCCGGCCCTGGCCCGCTAGGTCGCCGGTCATGGCCTGCTAGGCGGCGACCCTCACCCGCTGGGCGGCGGCGCTCAAGGGAGCGCTTCTAGCGGCCGACGCGTTTAAAACCGACGCGCCGACAGTGCGCGATCACGATCGACGCGCCATCGCCGTCGGCGCTCCGGCACGTCGAAAAGCCCGTCACATCGAAAAGTCCGGCACATCAAACACTCTGTCATCAGCGAAAGGAAAAAGATGAACTTCATCAAGATCAAGAACAGGCGCCCCGCGGCCGTTCCCGCGACAGCCAGCCAAAGCGGCGAAAGCCACGGCGGGGGAAGTCAGGAAGGCGGCTCGAAGAAGTACGTTCTCGACACGATCGGGCAGGTGTGCCCGTTCCCGCTCGTGGAGGCCAAGCGCGCCATCGGCGGCCTCCGCTCGGGCGACGAACTCCAGATCGACTTCGACTGCACCCAAGCGACGGATTCGATCCCCGCCTGGGCGTCCGCTGCGGGGCACGCGGTGACCGACTTCCGGCAGATCGACAAAGCCACTTGGACGATCACGCTTCGCAAGGCTTGACCGTCACGCGGGTTCGCTTCTGGCCTCACGCCGGTGCGGCGCCGGCAGCCTCGCGCAAGCGCGGCGTCTGCGGTTCAGACCGCTTCGACGTCGTCAGCTTCACTGGTTCGACGTCGGCCGCCTCAGGCTGTAGACTACTCGCGGGCCTGTAGCTCAATGGTAGAGCCGCGGACTTTTAATCCGTTTGTTGTGGGTTCGAGTCCCACCGGGCCTACTCGCAAGGGCGGGGCCGATCAGCCCCGCCCTCTCCCATTCGCGGACTCGCGTCGGCTGATTTCCGCATCCGCACCGAACACGGTGTCAATGTCGATCCGCCGCATCAACGTGGGCTGATTCTCAAACCCCGTCTCTTTCGAGCGCTCACCGGTTTCGAGCGTTGCCTCTTTCGAGCCCTCGTCCTTGGAGACCGCGCCCCTTCTCGGCTGCCGGACAGGGATGCCTTCGCCATGGTTTGTTAAGTAGAATTGCTTGTATGTTCACGTACCAGTCCCTGGTTTTCAAAGTTCACGAAGCGTCCCACGATTTGCTCAACGCGCGCGCAACAGTGGAAAGGACGCTCAGATCGATAGCGAGGCAGGCTGGTCTTCACGTCGTCGACTCGGTCACCCATCTGTTCTCCCCTCAAGGCATAAGCGCGGTGCTGCTCCTGTCAGAATCTCACGTGGCCATACACACGTGGCCGGAGGAGGGCGGCGGCTACGTCACCCTCACCACATGCAAACCTGTGGACGAGCAGAATGCCGAGCGAATGCAGGAAGCGATTCGGACGGCGTTTCACGCAATGAAAGTCACTAGGAAAACGGTGGATGTCTAATGTCGAAGAATAAAGTGCGGCTGAGCCTCAACGAGAAACTGACGGGTTCGCAGGGCACTTACACGGTCAGGGGAAACCTGAGTCTGAAAGCGTGGGATCGCGAGGACAATCGCTACTACGACTGGGAGGAGTGGGAACTGATCTCCTTCAACAAGGGCGACGTGTGGCTCGAATGCGACCACTGCAATCGCGAGATCTCCCTCTATGAGCCCGTCAGCATGCCCGAGGAGCTCCCCAATCCCGAGACGCTCACCGCCGGCGAACGGATCCGCATCACGCTCCCCGACGGTTCCAGCGTCCGGGCGAAGGTCGAAGAAGCGGCCGTCGGCGAAGTCACCGCCTCGGAAGGGACAACGCGCTACAACGTCCACGCGGGGGACAAAATCGCTTACGCGGTGCTCAGATACCACGACGACAACGGCGTCATGGGTCAACTGAACATTGAGACGTACAACGGCGCCGAGCTTTCCTGCTACACGAAGACCACCTTGAGCGAGGAGAGCCAAATTCTCCTTTTCGGCAAGAAGCTCCTGCCGCGCTCGGGCCGGCACTCCGGCATGCTCGGCGTCGTCGCGATGGTCCTCGCGCTCATAGCCGTCGTCGCCATCGTCAGCTTCATCGCATCGAAGGCGATCGAAGACGAAACCGAAGGCACTTACGACCCCGACACCGGCACCGGAAGCACCTACGACTCCGACGGCGGCTACTATCCTTATCACCGTCCCATTTACCGGCCCAGGTACAGCAACAACAACGGCGGCGGCGGATACCGCCCGCGCAGCGTCTACGGCGGGGGCGGAGGCGGCATAGGGAAGTAACCCGTCGAACTCTTCCGCGCACCCATTCGCACACTCGTTACACACCCGTAGCCTATTGCACACGAAAGGAAAATCATGTTCTCATCCACGATCCTCGCAGACACCGTGCTTCACGACGTCGACACCTTCGGATTCAGCTGGGCCTCGATACTGAGCACAGTCCTCTACGCCGTCCTCGGCTTCGCGCTGCTCATCCTCTTCGCGGTCATCACCAATTTTCTGTTCAAACTCGACATTCGCAAAGAGCTCGTCAAGGACGACAACGTCGGAATGGGAGTGGCAATCGCCGGGCTGGCCATAGCCACCGCGATCATCATCGCGGGGACGATCAGCAGCTGATGCCCCCCTCGAAGACGTCCCGCGCAGAGAACACCACCCTCTTCGCGGCCGCGCTGCTCGTCGCCATCGGCGGTTTGGTCTACGAGCTGATCCTCGGGACGACGGCGTCGTACCTCATCGGCGACTCGATCACCAGCTTCAGCCTCGCGACGGGCATCACCCTTTTCGGGATGGGAATCGGCTCGCTGCTGGTCAAATGCATCCGCTGGCGGCCTTCCACCAGCTTCGCGGTCAACGAGATCGCTCTGGGGTTCATCGGCGGAAACTCCGTGCTCATCCTTCACCTGGCTTTCACGTTCACCAAGCTGCACTGGGTCGCCTTTTCCGCCGTAAGCCTGGTGATCGGCATCCTCATCGGCCTGGAAATCCCCCTGCTGGTGAAGATGTTCGCCGCCTTCGGCCGAAAGTCGTCGGTTGAGCTGCTGAGCAAAGTGCTGGCCATCGACTACTTCGGGGCCCTTGTGGCTTCGCTCGTCTTTCCCCTGCTTTTGCTTCCCCAGCTGGGGCTCATGCGCAGCGCCTACCTCGTGGCCGCCCTCAACATCGCCGTCGCCGTAGCCATCCTCTTCCGGCTGAAGAGCTCAAAAAGGCTTCTCGCCTCGAGCATCGCCGTGGCCGTCGCGCTTCTGGGGATGTTCGCCGGCGCAAGCTACTTCGAGAAGGCGATCGACGCCGAAGCCTACCGCGACCCCGTCCTCGTTTACGAGCAGTCTCCCTACCAGAAGATCGTCGTCACGAAATACGGCAAGGATCTGCGCCTCTACCTCAATCGCCAGCTGCAGTTTTCCAGCCTCGACGAGGTCCGCTACCACGAGACCTTGGCAGCCAGCGCGCTGACCTCCGTCAAGGACCCGCGCAACGTCCTCGTGCTCGGCGGGGGCGACGGGCTGTTGGCTCGCGAGCTGCTCAAGTACCCCAGCGTCAAACGGGTGACCGTCGTCGACATCGACGCGAAAGTCACGGATCTTGCGAGAAACAACCGCCTGCTCAAGGAGGTCAACAAAGGGTCGCTGAGCGATCCGCGCGTCAAGGTGGTCAACGCCGACGCCTTTCGCTTCGTCCACGACGCGAAAGGCACATACGACGCCGTTCTCATCGACCTCGTCGACCCCTCGAACGAACGGATGGCCAAGCTCTACTCGAAGCAGTTTTACCGAAACGTCTCCGAAAGGCTGAGCCCGAAGGGGGTCATGGTCACCCAGGCGACGTCGTCCTTCTTCAGCCCGCACGCATTCCACATCGTGGCCAACACGGTCCGCGCGGGCCAATCCGGATACGCCGTCTTCCCCTTCTCGCACAACATCCCCTCTTTCGGCGAGTGGGGATTCGTCCTTTCGACGAGGAATCCGAGCGCGCTCCTCAAGCAGCCGCTGGCGCCGGGCACCTCCTATCAGAACAAGGAGCTGCTTGCCTTCATGATCCGCACGCAGCCGCCGAAAGTGCCGAAAACCGAGGTTTCGACCCTGCTCGAGCCGCGGATCATCGACGCCTATGAGTCCGACATGCGCCAGTGGCGGTACTACTGACCGCCCCTCGGCAGCGGGGCTCCCCTAAAGCCGGTTCGGCTAGACTTTTGTGGAAAGCGGCGACGACGGCGCTTCTCGAACGAGGCCGCCCGAAGCTGCGCGGCGGCTATCGGGTCTGCGGCGGTTCGCCCAGCGCAAGCGACTCGGACTCGGCAGGCCGTCGCGCACTAGAGCGCCGTCGCGTCTAAGCGCACCCAAGCGCTGCAGCGTCTAAACGACAGGAGAAACATGGACATCGCGGTCATCGGCTCGAACAACGTCGATCTCATCACCTACATCAACCGAATGCCTCGCGAGGGCGAGACCCTCGAAGCGCCGAAATTCCAGATGGGATGCGGAGGGAAGGGGGCAAACCAGGCGATCGCGGCCGCACGGCTCGGTTCGCGCGTGCTCATGCTCACCAGAGTCGGCAACGACGTGTTCGCGGAAAACACCGTCGCGAACTTCGCCGCAAACGGCGTGGACACCGCACACGTGCTGAGAACCGAAGCGTCCTCCGGCGTCGCGCCGATCTTCGTGGACCCCGAAGGGCGCAACTCGATCCTCATCGTCAAAGGCGCCAACGGCCTCCTTTCGCCCGAGGACGTCGCCGACGCCGCCGAGGACCTGGCCAAAACCAAACTCATCGTGCTTCAGCTCGAAATCCCGCTCGAAACGGTCTATGCGGCGATCGAATTCGGCAACACGCGAGGGATACCGGTTCTCCTCAACCCCGCCCCCGCGCATCCCGAGCTGGACCTCGACCGCATCAAGGGGTGCGACTATTTCATGCCGAACGAGTCGGAGCTGGCGCTGCTGACCGGCATGCCGGTGGAAACCCCCGAACAGGCGGAGGCGGCGGCGCGCAGCCTGCTTGACGCCGGAATCCGCAACATCGTGGTCACGCTGGGCTCGCGCGGAGCCCTGTGGATCGACGAATCGCAGACGAAACGCATTCCCGCCGCGCCCGTCGCCGCCGTCGACACCACGGGCGCCGGCGACGCTTTCATCGGCTGCTTCAGCCACTGCCTCGTCTCCGGCGACGATTTGTCCGGCGACGATTTGTCCGGCGGCGATCTGGCCGCCCCCGGCGGCGATTTATCGGACCGCGTTCTGGCCGCCCCCGCCGACGTCGAATCGGCCCTGGCCGCTGCGTGCCGTTACGCGGCCGACTCCGTGACGAAGCTGGGAACCCAAACCTCGTATGCCACCCGCGAAGAGTTCATGGCAAAAACTGAATGAGCGAAGCTCGGGTCGAGGGGCGATCACGTTAAAGAAGGGCACGCGCCAAACCGAAGCGCACGGTACACGCACGCATTGAAAGGCCGGGGGCATGTCGCCCCCGGCCTTGCGGATCCTCCGACGAGAACCGGCGCTCGCCGAACGAAAGAGCGCAAACAGTGCGATTGCGCCCCTCGGTCTCTGTGCCGCCGCGGACCTTGTGCCGCGGTGGACCTTGTGCCGCGGCGGTCTTTACGCCGTCGCCGTCGCGGACCGCCCGTCGCTGCTCGCAGCGCGTCGGTCAGCCCGCGCCGCGGCCGCTCAGCCGTTGTCGGCGGCTGACCTCAGCATCCAGGCCTGCTTCTCCAGTCCCGTGGCGATGCCGATGAGCAAATCGTTGCTCAGATGGTCGACGTCGTCGACCGGGTCCAGAGTGGACTTGATCCGGTCGGAAACCGTCATAAGCAGCTCCTCGAACTGCGAGTAGACCTCGTCCACGCTGAGAAAGCCGGCATCGAACTGCTTGAGGCCCGATGCGGCGGCGACAGTCGCTGCGCGGGCGTCGGGAACTCCGCCGAGGGCGGCAAGACGCTCGGCGACGTCGTCGGAAGCCACACGGACTTCATCGACGATCTCGTCAAGCTGCAGATGCAGGGCGCGGAAACGCGAGCCCTTGATGTTCCAGTGCGCCTGCTTGCCCAGCAGACTGAGGTCGGTCAAATCGACGAGGGCCTGTTGAAGCGCCTTCTCGACGACGGGAGAAAGCTGCTGGTTGGTCATATTCGCTCTCTTTCCGCGAGCACGAGGTTCGCGCCCGCTTCTTAAACTTGAATAATTCTAGTTTATTCCTGTTTGGGCGGTTGCGTCCACCACGTCATCAGGCTATCGCGTCACACCGGCGCTTTTTTCGAGGCTGGGGCGCTCCCGCGTTTCCTGCGCCCGAAGGCATGGGGCGATCGACAGCGGGCCCCGGCCGATCGCCGGGGCCCGTCCGCAGTAAGCCGCCGTGTTCCTGCCGCGCCCCGCGCCCGTCGGCGAGTTCAACATCGTTCGCCTGTCGGCGGAAACCGGCGATTACAGATCCGCCACGAATCAGATCCGCTACAGATCCGCGATCTCCGCCGAGACGAACCAGGCAGCCTGATACGGCGCGAAATCAATGCGCGGGAGCCGCAAATCCCAGGAATACCCGCCCAGGAGCTCTCGGGCGTCGAAGCCCAGCCGCCGGGCGAGGACGTCGTGGCGCAGCGCCACGGTCTCACCGGTGAAGTTGTAGACCTGAACCATCGTCCCCAAGGGATGGTCCCTTTCGAGGACCAAAAGGCGATGCTCCGGGCTCTCCACCGGGATCGAGGGAACCGAGGCGTGAAGTTGAGTGGTGGCTGCGCGCACGGCCAAGATGTGGCGCAACGCGGCGTTGACGCGCCCGGCCGGGCTCTCGACGTCGGTCTCCACTCGCTTGGCGAGATCCCAATCCATGAACGGACGGTGCGCCCACCTGTTGTCTTCGGCGTGCGCCGGGTCATCGACGTAAGACATGTCGTTGAACAGGCCCAGCTCGTCGCCCATGTACAGCAGAGGGACGCCGCCATATCCGCACACCACGGCGTACATCAGCGCGATCCGCTTGACTGCAAGGTCGATCGCCTCGGCGTCGTTTTCCTCGACGGCCTTCTCCAGCCCGGCGAGGCTCGCGCACGAGCCCGAGATTCGGCGGTCGCCTGTCACCGGGTTTTCCTGGAACACCAGCCCCCGGGAGAAGGATCCCGGATACCGCCCGGAGTAGAAGTCCGAGAGGTAGGCGCGGTGGCCGAATCCCGTCACGCCGACCATCTCGGCGTCGTGGTCGGAAATCGCCCACCCGATGTCGTCGTGGCACCTGACGTAGGTGGCCCACGTCGCCGTCGTCGGCTTATTCGGCATCTCGGAGAGGGCCACTTGGGCCATCTCAGCCCCGCCCGTGGCGATCGAGTTCCACAGCTGGACCATGAGCTCATTGTGATAAGCCATGTCCGAGACCAATCCGTGGTGCTGGCGCACGCCGAGGTAGGGCATGAGATCCTCGGGCGCGACGATGGCCTCGGCCTTGAACGCCACGGCCGGGGCGGCAACACGCAGGCACCCTCGAAGCACCTGCGTCACGTCGTGGACTTCCGGTTGATTCTGGCAGTTGGTTCCGAGCCTCTTCCAGATGAACGCGATCGCGTCCAGGCGGAAGACGTCCACCCCCTTGTTCGCCAGCCAGCAGATGAGCTCGACGAACTCGTAGAGCACCTCGGGGTTGGCCCAGTTGAGATCCCACTGGTACTCGTTGAAGGTGGTCCACACCCACGCGTTCGCCGCGTCGTTCCACGTGAAGTTGCCGGGAGCGAAATCCGGGAAGATCTCCGGGAGCGTCTTCTCGAACTCATCGGGCATCTTTCGGTCGGGGTACAGAAGGAAATAGTCCCGATACTTCGGGTCCCCCTCCCTGGCCTTCTCCGCCCACTCGTGTTCCTTGGCCACGTGGTTGAGAACGAGGTCCATCTCGAGGGAGATCCCGTTCTCCCTCAGGGTGGACGCGAGGGCCTCCAGATCGTCCATCGTCCCCAGGTCGGGCCTGACCTGGCGGTAGTCCTGGACCGCGTATCCGCCGTCGTTCGCGCCCTCTCGGGGCTTGAGGAACGGCATGATGTGGAGGTAAGTCACCCCCAGCCCCTTGAGGTAGTCGACGTGCTCCGCAACGCCTCGAAGGCTCCCGGCGAATCGGTCCGCGTAGGCGACGTAGCCGATCATCTCGGGCTGTTGCAGCCAATCGGGGCGCAGGATGCGCTCCTCGTCCAGCTCCCGGAGTTCGGTCGGGCGCTCCGCCATCGCGTCCTTTATGATCTTGGCCAGCCTGGCCTCGACCTCCGTCTCCCGCCCCGGATACACCTTGGCCAAAGCGGTGCGGACCTGCGGCGCGTAGCGCTTCCAGCGCAGATTGAAGTCACGCTCCGTTTCCGCGTCGAGAGGCATGTCAGCCCTCCCCGGCTGCTTCAGCGGCCGGCGCCCCGGCGTCGGCCGCAGCCTCCGCCCCTTCTTCGGGCGGGCGGACGATGAGCACGTCCCTGTGAGCCCGCCGGACGACGTCGGAAGCCACGTTGCCCAGCAGCCGCCCGACGATCGACGTGTCGCGGATGGCGCCGAGAACAAGCGCGTCGACTCGGTACTGCTTGGCCGCCTCGAGAAGCGCCTCGGCCGGTTCGCCGTCGACTAAGAGCGCGGCGGCGACGCGAACTCCGGTCCCTTCGGCGACGTCGACGGCCCTCTCCAAGGCATCGGTCGCCGCGGCCACGCCGGGCACCTGGCCCATGGTCGCGTACTTCGTGGCCGCTATCTCGGGGGACGACGCCGCATCGCGGTCGCTGATGGCCGTGTAGGCGCAGACGATCACGACGTCGGCTTCGTTGGAGGCCGCGATGGAGACGGCCCGCCGAACGGTCGGCCCGGCCAGCGGACTGCCGTCGGTTCCCACGAGGATCCGGCCGTACTTCGGCATGTTTTCGGTCATTTCGCTCACTTGCCTTCCTTGAAGTCTTCGGCCACCTTCGGCGGGGCGGAAACGTCGTCCATGTCTCGGATGGTCGGGGGCTCGTTGATCCACGTCATGGCAATCGCCCCCAAGCCCATGAGAACGCCGGTGAAGGTGATCGCGTTCGTCGGATTGCTGCCCAAGAGGTTCTCGTAGACCCACCCGAAAGTCACGGTCTCCAGCAGCTGCGGCAGCACGATCATCATGTTGAGGATGCCCATGTACACGCCGTACCTGTTCGAGGGGACCATGCGGACCGCCATGATGTACGGCACGCCCAAAAGCGACGCCCACGAGATGCCGAAGCCGATCATCGGCAAGAAAACGAGGAACTTGTTGGTGACGTGCGGAAGGATGAGAAGCGATACGAGGGCGCATATGAGGCTCGCCGTGTGAACCCACTTGGCTCCGTGCCTCTTCGCAAGAGACACGAGGCCGAAAGCCACCATGAAGGTGACGACGTTGTACGAGGCGTTCAGAAGACCCGCCCACGTCGTCGCCTCTTTGTAAAGCTCCGATTCGCTGTTGGGCGCGTGGAACACCGATTTTGCTATCGCCGGCGTGATGAACTGCCAGTAGACGAACATGCCGTACCACTGGAACAGGTACACGAACCCCAGCTTCCGCAGTTCCTTCGGCATCTCGATGATGGCGCTGCCGATTTCCTTGATCGCCCCGAAACGCTCGCCGCTCTTCTTCTCGCGCATGCGCTGAAGCTCTTCGGGCGTGGGGGGAATCTCTTTGGTGGACAGGACCGAGGCCAGGACGGTGGCGATGGAACACACCGAGCCCAACATGAAGGCCCCGAAGACGTAGTACGGCAGGCCCGAACCGGCCGTTCCCTCCCAGATGTGCTCAAATAGGAACATCGAGACGTTGGCGAGAGTGATTCCCAGACCCGCGAAGAAGGACTGGGCGAGGAAGCCCTTGGCCGTCTGGCTCGGCGGGAGCCGGTCGGCGATGAAGGCGCGGTACGGCTCCATCGCTGTGTTGTTCGAGGCGTCGAGCAGCCACAGGAGCAGGACGGCCATCCACACCGCCGAAACAAATGGGAAGAGGAAAAGGCAGATCGAACAGCCGACGGCGCCGACGACGAAGTACGGCTTTCGCCTCCCCCATCTGTCGCTCCACGTCCTGTCCGACATGGCGCCGATGATCGGCTGAATGAGAAGGCCCGTGATGGGGCCGGCCATATTGAGGATCGGCAGCTCCGATTCCTTGGCCCCCAGCATGCTGTAAATCGGGTTGATGGCGGTCTGCTGCATTCCGAAGGAATACTGAATGCCAAAGAAGCCGAGATTCATGAGGAGAATCTGCCTCATGTTCATCATCGGCTTGTGCCGAATGACCGTGGTATTTTTCTGCGTCATGGAATTCCGTTCTATGAGGCGGCGCCGGCGCCGTCGATGTATGCCTGAAGCCTGTCGAGAATGGACTCCCACACCTTCGCGTAGTCGACCGCGGCCTGAGATTCATAGGGGCCCTGGACGACCCGCAGGAGGGTCTTGCCTTGGCCCTGCCTCGAAAACTCGACTCGCAGCTCGACGGCCCTGGAGGGATCGATCCCCTTGATTCCGGTGATTCTCTGCCGGCTCACAAGGACGTCCGGGTAGAAGACCTCGGTGTATATGCCGTCGACAACCCACGTCCTCGCGGGGTCGTCGTCGCGGACTTTCGTATGACGGAGGCGCCCACCGAGTCGCGGATCAAGTTCGACCGACTCAGGCACAACGTGCCAGCCTTCGGGCGCGAACCATTGCGCGAGTGCCTTCGGCTCGGTGAAAGCCCTGAACAAAACGTTGCGCGGCTCATTAAAGATCCGCTCAACCTCAAGGACTGTATCGGGTTCCATAATCGATTCCCCTGTTGCAATCGGACGGACATCGTCATAGGTGTCCGCAATGAACTCCTTCCGCACGGTCGCAGGATCGACGCCCCCTTCGCGAGTAGCAAACCTAACAATCGTGCAGCGGCGCTAGCCTATCAACGGCCATCCGACCGTCTCCCCACCCGTCTCACGTACAGGATAGCGCCCCTTCCCCTAAATCATGCGGAATTCAGCCAAATTTCAAAAGGATTGGTTGAAAACACACAGTGTGTGTTGCCTCACAATCGACGATTGTCGGGGACTTTTGTCCCCGCATTTCGCCGGTCCAGGCCTCGGATTTCGCCCGCGTGCGCCCCGGATCTCGCGCGGCCAAGCTTCGAACTTCGCCGGTCCGGGCTTCGGATTTCGCCGGTCCGGGCCTCGAATCGTTTGGCGGGGACGACGCCGGCGCCCCGAGCGCCTGTCAATCGACGTCGACGGCGAGCATGCGATGATCTGAAACGGCCAGGCGCCGCGTCGTCGCGTCTCCCGCCGCCCGGAAGCCGACCCCGAGGATGTGGTCGATCTGGGAGCTGGGCTCGTCGTCGGGATAGGTCAGCGCCTGCGCGAGGACTTCGTACTCGGTCTGCTTCCGAATGTCTTCGAGGTGCGTGTTGAGGTCGCCGAGGACGATTCGGGGGGCGTCGGGGATGCCGCGGCGGCGGGCGACCCTCGCCATGAAGTCCTCGAGGCGGCGCAGCTGCTTGCGATTGTCCGGCTGTTTCGTGGTCAAGTGCGTGGCGCCGACGACCACGGGCTTCGGTGTCAGGAGCACGGCGACTATCGCCATCCTTTGCTCCTCGAGGCGAAAGCGCCAGCCGAGGCGGCGGTCGGACGCCCTGCGCACCGGGTTCCTCCACGAAGGCAGCCTGAGGGCCCTGATGTAATCGACAGGGTACGTCGTGGCGACGGCGATGCCGTATCCGCGCCGCGAGCGCCGAAATATCCTGGCCATGAGGCTGCTCGGCGCCCGGCGACACGCCGCGAAGCGCCGGTGCTCCATTCCCGCGCCCTCGGCGAACGCCGAGAGAATCGATCGGCCGCGGTCCTCCCTGACTTCTTGCAGCGCCAGCACGTCGGGTTTGAGCTGCGCGATTTCCGCGGCGGCCTCGCGGACCGCCTCGTCGTTCATGGCGCCGTCGCCCAGTGCGGCGCCGGCCCAGGACTGGTTGGCCCGCCCGCTCTGGACGTTGAAGCTCACAAGGCGCGTAGGGTCACTCCGAGGGCTCGAAGGACAGGCTGACCGAGTTCATGCAGTAGCGCTGCCCCGTCGGGGTCTGCGGCGCGTCCGGGAACACGTGGCCGAGGTGAGAGTCGCAGGAGGCGCAGCGAACCTCGGTCCGAGGATAGCCCAGCTTGTAGTCGACGGCGGTGACCACGGAATCCGCCTCCGAGGGGTCGTAGAAGCTCGGCCAGCCGCAGCCCGAGTCGAACTTCGTCTCGGAGCGGAAGAGCTCGGCCCCGCATCCGCGGCAGCGGTAGACGCCTTCGCGCTCTTCTCCCAGAAGCTCGCCGCTGAAGGGGGCTTCCGTTCCGGCCTCGCGCAGCACGTGATACTCGGCGGGAGCGAGAACTGCGCGCCATTCCTCGTCCGTTTGCGGCACAAGAGGTTTCGTCATAACCACTATGCTGACTTTCGTCGCGTGACGTGTCCATCGCTCTCACTCTGAGCGGAATGGGCAAGTTTGACGGCCGAACGACGCCCCCGGCTCACAAGCCTATTCTGCGCGGTCTCCGACGTCGCCGCCATGGGCAAGTTTGGCGGCCGAACGACGCCCCCGGCTCACGCTGCGGCGCTCGACGCGTGAAAGCCGAGGCGCTGCGAAGCCGTCGCCCCGCAACGCCTCGTGCACGGGCCGCAGTCGCCTATGCTTTGGCGCCGGCCTCGCCCTTGGCGCCCGCGCGAATCTCCGTGGCGGGGCCTTCGCCGCCTCCCGGGGGCTCTTCGCCGTCGACGCCTTCCGCGGAGCCCTGCGTCCCCTCCTTCTTGCGGGCGGCTTCCTCCCGCTCGCGCATGGCGTCCTCGCCGGGCCCGGCGAAGTCCTTGGCGCGCTTCTCCGCCCCTGCGGACCCGGTGAAGATCGAGGCTTCGTACCCGGTTTCCGTCAGCGGCGAAGGCGCCGTCTCGGGGCTCGGCTCGCGGTCGGCGAGAGGCACGCGCACCACCGGCGGGACCGCCGGGAACATCCTGGTGCCCGTCGGGCCGACGCCGTCGTGGCGCCGTTTGACGTGCGGACCGGACGGAGTCGCCTGGGGGCCGGCCGAACGGAACGTCGGGCGGCTCTCGCCTTTGCCGCCGGAGGGTCTGACGACGTCGGGCCTGCCGGAGTTCGGAGCGTCGGGCCTGCCCGCGGGAAGAAGGGCGTCCGCCGCGGGGATTTCCTCGAGCAGCGGATCGGGCGGGTTGACGAAACTGCGCCCGTGGGGGACCGCGTCGGGCGCGTTCGCCTGTATCCAGCGAACGAGCCGCTCGCGCACAAAGAACTTGAGGTCGATGAGGTTCGAAGGCGTCGCGGCGGAGACAAGCGCCGAAACTTGAATCGACGTGCTCTCGGCGGCGCGAACCTGAATGATTCCGGTGTTGCCGTCCCACAGCGTGGTTTCCTTGAGGATCCTGTCGAGTTCGGCGCGCAGAGCCGGAATCGGAACGCTCCAGTCAAGCAGCAGGTCGACGTATCCGAGCATCTCGGGCGCCCGTCGCGTCCAGTTCTCGAAGGTCTTGGTCGTCAGTTCCTTGGACGGCACGATGAGTCTGCGCCCGTCCCAGACTTTGAGGACGACGTAGCTGAGGGTGATGTCCTCGACTTTCGCGTACTGGTCGTCGTTCCAGATGACGATGTCGCCCATGCGGATCGAGTCGGAGAAGGCCAGCTGCAGGCCCGCGAACAGGTTGCCCAGGGTCGACTGCGCCGCAAGGCCGGCGACGACGGAGATGACTCCGGCCGATGCGAAGACCGAGGTGCCGAACGCCCTTGCCAGCGGGAAGGTCATGAGGATCGCGGCGGCGCCCAAGATCCAGATCGAGACTCCGACCACCCTGTTGAGCACGCGGACCTGCGTCTGCACCTTCCAGTAACGCGACTGCCCGCTCGCCTTCACGCGATTGAGGATGAGGTCCTGGACGCCCGTCGCAACCGACGAGATGAGCCAGGTCAAAGCGGCGATCGTTGCGATGAGGAACGCGTGGTCGACCCACATGTTCCACCCGACGTCCCCGCCGCTCGTGGCCATCGGCAGCGCAACCGAGTATCCGACCCACGCCCCGACGACGGCGAAGGAGACGCTCATGGGCCTGACGACCGGATGCGAGGCCTGCCTGAGAAAAACGTGACGCCGCATGATGAAGCGCATAAACATCTGGATGCCGATCGAAACCAGCATGCCCACAAAGAATCCGGTGCCCATGCCCAGCAGAATCGTCAGCGCGTCCACCGCGACAGAACCCGCCGTCTCTTTCACCGGGGGCTCCGCGCGCACAGCAGTCGCCGCAGGCGTGAACGCGGGAACGTACGTGAGTGCAGGAACGTCTGCGAGCGTGAGCTGCTGCGCGATCGCAGCCGAATGCGCCGACGTCGTCGCGGAACCCGTCGACGCCGCCGCGGAAACAACTTCGTAACCGTTTGCCAAGAATACTCCCATGCCCTCAAGGCTAAGCGATGCCGCCTGAAAGTACGCCATATTCCCGCGGAATATGGCCAAGGTTATGCGTTCGGGACTTCGCGCGGCGCACGCTTGCGGCCTTGCAGGGCACGCGCTTGCGGCCTGGCGGGCCATGCGATTGCGGCCTGACGGACCATGCGATTGCGGCCTGGCGGGGCACGCGCTTGCGGCCTGGCGGGCCATGCGCACCCGGCGTCGCAAGCCGGGCGCCCGCCGTTTCACACCCCCGCCTTCGCGGCGTCGCGAACCGCCCGAGCGCGCCCTCCGCCGCCCGGACGCACCGGCAATGCCTCTCGACTGCCAGGTCAACCGCCCCAGCCACAGGAGCATCAACCCGGCAAACGCCGAACGGCGGCTTCGCCTTCCTGCGGCGCAGACCCCTCGAGGGCCGCAAGCGCACCGTTGGCGTTGTGGGTAGAGGGGGCGGCGTTGCGGCAGGCCCCTCGAGGGCCGCAAGCGCACCCAGGAACAACATGCGCTCCAGGAGCTTTGGGCCGGTGAGCAAGGCCACAGCCCATCCGGTTTTGCAATGACCCTCCCCTTTCCTCTAAGCTAATCGAGTTCCACCAGCCGGCAACGGTGAGGAACGGACAAACAGACAATCAGTCCGCCCCTATCGTCTAGTGGCCTAGGACGGCGCCCTTTCACGGCGCTAACACCGGTTCGAATCCGGTTGGGGGTGCGAGAAGGTCAATGAATCTTCATTGGCCCCGTAGCGCAGTTGGTTAGCGCGCCGCCCTGTCACGGCGGAGGTCGCGGGT
>CALIHR010000030.1 GCA_938020505.1 uncultured Actinobaculum sp.
GGGCCTCGATGAGGGCGGCCGGGGTGGCGCCGGAGGACGTGCGCGCCGCGCTGCGGGCCTTCCGCCCGGGGGCCCACCGCATCGAGCTCGCTGCGACGGTCGACGGCGTCCGCTACGTGGACGACTCCAAGGCGACCAACGCCCACGCCGCCAGAGCGAGCCTCGGGGCGCAGGCAGACGGGACGACGGTGTGGATCGTCGGAGGCCTGGCCAAAGGCGGGCGTTTCGAGGACCTCGTCGCGGACGTCTCGGGAAAGCTCCGCGCCGTCGTCGTCATCGGCGTCGACCAGGAGCCGTGGAAGAGCGCTTTGGCGGGCATCGACGTTCCGGTGGCGTACATCGATCCGACGTCGCCCGCGCCGATGGACGACGCCGTGGCGGCCGCGCGCTCCCACGCCCGCCGGGGCGACGTCGTTTTGCTTGCGCCGGCGTGCGCGTCGATGGACCAGTTCGCCTCCTACGCCGAACGAGGGGAGCGATTCGCCGAGGCCGCAAGGAGGAACGATGGTCGGCACTGACAGCGAACGCCGGCGCCCGAAGGAGGGCGGCGCCCTCGTCAGGCTCAAGGGCGCCCACGGAGTCGGAATCGCCAAGGCGAAGGCCGAGGCCCGCAGGCCGGAGCCCGCCTACCCCGCCGAGACGGTCCGCGACCAGATGCACCGGGCGATCTCGCTCATCCTCGTTTCCGCGTGCGCGCTGCTGGTGATCGGCGTCGTCATGGTCTATTCGGCCACCGCTCCGGCGGCCATCAGAAACGCGCGGATCAACGGCGAGGCCTTGGCCTTCACAACGGCCAACGGCCAGCTTATGTACGCGGCGATCGGCCTGGCCGTCGGAGCCGTCGCAGTCTTCCTGCCGGCAGGCGTGTTCCTGCGCGCGGCCAACTGGATCTTCGGCGCCGGCATCGCCCTGCAGTGCGCCGTCGTCACCCCGCTCGGCAAGGACGTGGCGGGCAACCTCAATTGGCTCAAGATCGGCCCCTTCACGATCCAGCCATCCGAATTCTTGAAGTTCGCCACGATCGTCTGGATAGCAGCGCAGCTGGGCAGGAGCCGGACGAACGACTGGGGCATTCACGCCTTCTTCATGCCCTCCTGGGGCATTTTGCCCGAACGCTGGAGGGGCGCCCACAGGCTTCCCGTCGCCGCGGGCGCCGCGCTCGCCCTGGCGGCAGTCCTCCTCGGCTTCGACATGGGCACCGCCATGGTTTTCGCCCTCATTTGCGCGGGCATCTTCTGGTTGGCCGGGATGCCGAGCCATTACTACATCGCGGGCGGGGCGCTGGCCGGGTTCGGCGCCGCCGTGCTGGTGGCCATGAGCCCCTCGCGCCTGACCCGCGTCAAAGAGTATCTGGCCAATCTCGCGAGCCTGCCCGATTCGGCGGACCCGACGCAGTCGGATTTCGCCCTGTGGGCCTTCGGGTCCGGCGGGCTGTCCGGGCGCGGTCTGGGCACCGGGATCGAGAAATGGCCGGGAAACCTCGCCGAGGCGCAAAACGACTTCATCTTCGCCGTCATCGGCGAAGAGCTGGGGCTCTTCGGCTGCCTCGTCGTCGTCGCCATGTTCTTCGTGCTCGGCTTCGGACTTATGAAAATCGCCACTTACCACCCGTCGCGATTCGCGAGGCTCGCATGCGGCGGCATAGCCGTGTGGATGTGCGGACAGGCGATGGCGAATATGCTCGTAGTGACGGGCGTCTTCCCTGTATTCGGAGTGCCGCTTCCCCTCATTTCGCAGGGGGGCTCCGCCGTCATCGCGTGCCTTCTGGCCGTCGGCTTCGCCGTCTCATGCGCGCTTTCGGCCCCCGGAGTCAGGGAATCCTTCCGCGTGCGCGGACGCCTGGCCCATCGCGTACGCGCCGTAGTGAAAGGATGAGTATGAAAGTCGTTTTGGCGGGCGGCGGAACCGCCGGCCACGTCAATCCTCTGCTGGCGACGGCGAAGGCCCTGACGGAACGCGGCATTGACGTCTGCGCGATCGGCACCGAGGAAGGCTTGGAGGCCGAGCTCGTTCCCGCCGCCGGCATCGAGTTCTTTGAGATTCCCCGCGTTCCGCTGCCTCGCAGAATCGGCAAGGGCCTTTTTGAGTTCCCGGGAAAGTACAAGGGCGCCGTCGCCAGAGCCGGCCAGGTCCTCGACGAGACCGGCGCAGCCGTGGCAGTCGGCTTCGGCGGCTTCGCATCGACCCCGCTTTACGCCGCGGCGCGCAAGCGCTCCCTGCCCTTCGTCGTGCACGAGCAGAACGTCAAGCCCGGCCTCGCCAACAGGTACGGCGCGCGAAAGGCCGCCGTCGTCGCCTTGACCTTCCGATCGACCCGGCTGTCGGCCTCGTCCGGCGCGACGCGGGTGGTCGGCCTGCCGCTCCGTCAGAAGATCGCGGATTTGGCGGCGCTGCGCGACGACGCCGATGCTCGCGGATCGGCCCACGTCGCGGCGGCCGAGGAACTGGGAGTCGACCCCGCGCTGCCGACCCTTCTGGTCACCGGCGGCTCTCTCGGCGCCAAGCACTTGAACGACGTCCTCGTCCAGGCCTCCCCGGCCTTCGACGAGGCGGGAATCCAGGTCGTCCACCTGACCGGGCGGGGAAAAGACGGCCCCGTCCGCAAGGCGAGCGCGAAAGCAGCGAACTACCGGGTGATCGACTACCTGACGGACATGGAGCTGGCCTATGCGGTGGCCGACCTCGTTCTGTGCCGCTCCGGCGCCGGGACGGTCGCGGAGCTCGCGGCCCTCGGCATTCCGGGCTATTTCGTGCCTCTGCCGATAGGCAACGGCGAGCAGGAGAAGAATGCGGCCGAGGCCGTCCGGGCCGGGGGAGCGCGGCTCGTCCGCGACCGCGATTTCAGTTTGAAGAACGTGACGGACGAGATCATTCCGCTCGTGCTCGACGGCGACAGGCTCGCGGCCATGTCGACCGCCCTGAGCGAGCTCATGCCCGTCGACGCCGACAGGCGTTTGGCCCAGCTCATCGAGGAAACGGGGGAGAGGCGATGACGGATGCGAAGGCGGGCGCGGCCTCGCCGGATGCGCCGCGGGGCGCGCTGCAAGGGAAATACCACCTTGTGGGAATCGGAGGCGCGGGCATGAGCGTCGTGGCGGAGCTGCTGGCGGCCTCCGGCGCCGAGGTCTCGGGGTCGGACTCGAAGGAGTCCCAGACGACGCGCCGTTTGGCAGCCGAGGGAATTTCCGTGTCGATAGGGCACGACGCCCGGCACGTGCCCGCCGACGCCGTCGTGGTCGTCTCCTCCGCCATCCGCGAGAGCAACCCGGAGCTCGCCGCGGCGCGCGAGCGCTCGCAGAAGGTCCTCCACCGGTCGCAGGCCCTTGCTCTGGCCGCCCGCGGCCGCGACTTCGTGGCCGTGGCCGGGGCCCACGGAAAGACGACGACGTCGGCGATGATCGCGACGGCGCTGCGCGAGGCGGGCCTCGACCCCTCGTGGGCCATCGGCGGCAGCGTCGTCGGCGCGGGCGGCGGAAGCCACCTCGGAGGGGGCAGGGCGTTCGTCGCCGAGGCCGACGAGTCCGACGCCTCCTTCCTCAATTACGAGCCCCTCGTCGAGGTCGTCACGAACGTCGAACCGGATCACCTCGACCATTACGGAAGCACGGAGGCTTTCGAGGAGGCCTTCGCCCAGTTCGCCCGGCTGCTCAAGGCCGACGGCGCCTTGATCGCCTGCGCGGACTCGCCGGGGGCGCTGCGCATGGCCGTCGGCGCAATCGACCGCGGTCAGCGGGTCGTGACCTACGGGCGCGGCGACGGGCCGCGCGGCGCCGCCGCGCATGTGAAGGTCGCGCCCGTCCGTGCTCATTCGCGCGAGGCCTCGCGGCCCTTGGGCGCGTCGGGCGCTTTCGACGACGGCTCGGGGCCCGTCCGCGTGGATCTGAGCGTCGTCGGCGACCACAATCTGCTCAACGCGGCCGCGGCGTGGGCCGCGGGCGTGGAGTTGGGCGTCGGCCGCGAGGAGATGGCTTCCGCCCTCTCCCATTTCCTGGGGACGGGCCGGCGTTTCGAGCTGCGAGGGGAAGCAGGGGGAGTCCGGGTGGTCGACGATTACGCGCACCATCCCACGGAGGTTGAGGCCACGCTTCGGGCCGCGCGGGCCGTCGTCGGCGACGGCGCCCTGCGTGTGCTCTTCCAGCCCCACCTGTACTCGCGGACGGCCAATTTCGCCGATCGATTCGCCGAGGCTTTGTCCTTGGCCGACGACGTCGTCGTCACATCCGTGTACGCGGCCCGCGAGGACCCGACGCCGGGAGTGGAGGGCGACCTCGTCACGTCGAAGATGGACCCGGCTCGGGCCCAGTTTGTGCCGGACAGATTCGAGGCGGCCCGCGCCCTCGCCGCGCGAGCCCGCCCCGGCGACCTCGTCATGACTGTGGGCGCCGGCGACGTGACCGAGCTCGGCCCGACGATCCTCGACCAGATCGGGCGGCTATGAGGCCTCCCAGGCGGCCCAGAAGGCGCACGGAGGAGGGCGCCCGCCGGCGCCGGCCGGGGGAGGAGTCCCGGCGGGCGGAGGAGCTCCGACGGCGCGAGAGCTCCGAGGCCGCTTTCCCCCTCAGCCCGTCGAGTCCCTCGGAGGCCCGCACGGGCGAGCAGGCCGCCGTTTCCGGCGTCGCAAGCCTCGGCGCGCGCAGAGCGGCGGGCCTCGCGGGCGCGGAGCGCCGAGGAGAGCCAAACCTCGCCCCGGAGATCCGGGAGCGCCGCGGACAGGCCGTCGTCGCCGAGATCGTCGAGGGAGGCCCCTCGCGGGGCTTGCGCGCGGCGGCGTCGAGGCGTGATTCGGACCCCGTCGACATGACGGAGCGGCGCCGCGAGCGCCTGGCCGAACGTCGCCGCGTCCGCAAGCGCAGAATCGTGCGCGCCTCGATCGCCGGGGCCGCCGCCGTCCTTCTCGCCTGGGTCGTTTTCTTCAGCCCGCTGCTCGCCCTGCGGTCGGGCGGGGTCGCGGTTCGCGGGGCGGGCGCCGTCGGGGTCGCCGACGGCGACGTGAAGGCCGCCGTCGCCGAGTTCGTTGGGACGCCGCTCGTGCGCCTGAACACGGGCGAGGTCGAATCGAAGGTTCGCAAGAGCCTCCCGATGGTCAAGCGGGCCAAGGTCACACGCAACTTTCCGGGCGGGGTGACCGTCGCCGTCACGCTGCGAAAGCCCGTCGCCTGCATGGCGGAGAAGACGTCGTGCACGGCGATAGACGAGGACGGCGTGCGCTTGGACATTCCCAAGAGCCAGGCGGCCTCGCTCCCGAAGCTCAAGCTCGCCGACGGCGACGCGCCGCGGGCGACGTCGATCATGGGCGCCGTGCTCGGAGCCCTCGACGAGGGCACGCGCAGGCGGGTGGCCTCTGTGGAGGTCACGCGCGCGGGGCAGGTCTCCTTCACCCTCTCGGACGGGGCGACGGTGAACTGGGGAGGCGCAGAGGAATCCGCGGTGAAAGCCAGGGTGCTGAAGGGGCTGCTCTCTCAGAAGGCGAAGCTCTACGACGTTTCCGCCCCGCATGCCCCCGTCACCGAGAACTAGGCGGATTCTTGCGCCTGGCGAACTAGGCGGGTTTGTCCTGCACATCCGCCCGTTTCTCACGTATATTCGACCTTGGAATACGCGACACGCCCCGCGCGGAGGTTGAACGGCCGAACACGGCCCTCTACCTTGTCCGCGAAGGTGAACGGAGAAAACTTCAAGTACGAGTTGAAGTCTGAAAGGAAGAGAGCGATGCCCACTCTCAACAACGGCGCGAACATCAAAGTCATCGGTGTGGGCGGCGGCGGTGTGAACGCCGTTGATCGCATGATTCAAGATGGACTTGCAGGCGTCGAGTTCATTGCAATCAACACCGACGGCCAGTCCCTCGTCAAGTCTGAGGCCGAGACCAAGCTCGACATCGGCAGGGAGGTCTCCCGCGGCCTGGGCGCGGGCGCCGACCCGGCGGTGGGCCGAAGGGCCGCCGAAGAGAACGGCGAGGTCATCAGCGCGGCCCTCGAAGACGCCGACATGGTCTTCGTCACCGCGGGAGAAGGCGGCGGAACGGGAACGGGGGCGGCCCCCGTCGTCGCCGAGATCGCCCGGTCCATCGGCGCCCTGACGGTGGGCGTCGTCACGCGGCCCTTCGAGTTCGAGGGGCGCCAGCGGGCGAACAACGCGACGGCCGGCCTGGCCGAACTGCGCAAGGCCGTCGACACCCTCATCGTCATCCCCAACGACCGCCTATTGGAGATTGCCGACGACAATCTCACGGTCCTCGAGGCGTACCATCTCGCCGACGAGGTTCTGCGCAACGGCGTGAAGGGAATCTCCGACCTCATCACCATCCCGGGGCTGGTCAACCTCGACTTCGCCGACGTCAAGGCGATCATGAAGGACGCGGGAACCGCGCTCATGGGCATCGGCGAGGCCACGGGCGACGACAGGGCGATGCGCGCTGCGGAGGCGGCGATCTCCTCGCCGCTTCTCGAAGCCAGCATCGACGGCGCCCACGGCGTGCTTTTGTCGTTCCAATCCGGTGAGAACTTCTCGCTCCAAGAGATGAATCAGGCCTCCAAACTGGTCCAGGAGGCCGCGGACCCCAGCGCGAACATCATCTTCGGCCACATCATCGACGATTCGCTCGGCGACGTCGTGCGCGTGACCGTCATAGCCGCGGGATTCGACGAGCCGGAAGACGAACAGTTCACGCCCGCCGCGCGCCCCGCGCAGATCCCGCCGGCGCGCTCGCGCGCGTTCGAGGACTCCGCCCCCTCGCACCGCGCCGAAGAGCCGGCCGTTCAGCCGGTGAGCACCGGTCAGCACCACATCGCCACGCCGAGCCATCCCGTGGCCGAGCCGGTCGCCAGGACGTCGCCGCCGGCCCCCGCCCGGTCGATCCCCCCGGTCGTCGAGGAGCCCACGACCCGCTCCAGCCGCGACTTGGACATTCCCGCCTTCCTCTTCGAAGATCAGTAAGCTCCCGTGTCTCTCGTCGAGTGGGTGCTCGATTCGGCCGTCCCCGGCGGCCGCATACGGGCCGGTTTCACGTCGCGTCGGGGAGGGACCTCCCAGGGGGCCTACGAGAGCCTCAATCTCGGCCTGCACGTCGGAGACGACCCTTCAGCCGTTGCGCGCAACAGGCTGAGCCTGACCAGCGAGGTCGGATTCATCACGTGGATGGACCAGGTCCACGGCGCCAACGTCGAGACAGTCGACTCGCAGGTTCTGACCTCCGCCGCCCCCGGGCGGACCTTTGCGGACACCGACGGCCTCGTCGTCGATGCTTCCTTGCACCCGTGCTCCGCCGCCGTCATGGTGGCCGACTGCGTCCCCCTCCTCCTCGCCGCCTCCAACGCGCCCATAGCCGCGGCGGTCCACGTCGGCCGTTCCGGCCTCTTTGCGGGCATCGCCTCCGTGGCCCTCGAGACGATGCGCGAGAGGGGCGCCCAAGGGATCCGCGCGTACGTCGGCCCGTCGATCTGCGGACGGTGCTACGAGGTCCCCGCGGACATGCGGGACGAGGCCGAGAGCCTCGCGCCCGGGAGCTATTCGAGGACCTCTTGGGGCACGCCGGCGATCGACATCCCCGAGGCGCTGGAGCTGCAGCTGCGAAAGGCCGAGGTCGACGACGTCGTCCGGTCGGAAATTTGCACGATGGAAGACGCCCGATATTACTCCCATCGCCGCGAGATGGCGGCGAAAAGGGCAAGCGGAAGGTTCGTCGGCCTCGTTCAGGTCAGGCGCGACACGCCTTTCTAAATCGCCGTCAAACGCCGCGATCTGCAATACGTTGGATGGAGTACGCCCCGCGAGTGAAAGAGATATCGGCATGGGAATGTTCCAACGCTTCGTTGACAGGTCGACGCTGAGCGACGAGTACGACGAATACGAGGACGGGTACGAGGAGTACGACGACGAGGAGCGCCTCGACGCCGACGTCTCGCCCATTCGCTCGGTTCCGTCCGTTCCTCAGCTTGCCCGCATCGTGACGGTGCACCCGACCTCCTTTTCCGAGGTCCGAGCTTTCGCTGAGCAGTATCGCTCCGGCCTTCCCGTCATCCTCAACCTGACGGAGACCGACACCGAGTCGCGCAAGCGAATCGTCGACTTCGCGCTCGGCCTGTGCTTCGGCCTCGAAGGCCAGCTCAACAAGGTCTCTGAGGACGTCCTTCTCATGACTCCTCACACCGTGACGATGGACGAGCACGCCGCTGCGGGCGCCTCCACTTTCTGATGAAAATCGCCATCGGCATCCTTCTTCTTTTCATCCAGTTCTACATGGTCCTCCTCCTTGCGAGGGTCGTCATCGACATCGTGTCGATGATCCTGCGGGACTGGAGCCCGACGGGCTTTGCGCTCGTCGCCGTCAACGTCGTCTACAAGGCCACGGATCCCCCCTTGCGGTTCATCGGCAAGTACGTTCCGCCCCTTCGTCTGGGGCCCGTGGCCTTCGACATGGCCTTCCTCATCGTCATTCTGGGCCTGGGAATTCTCGGAAGGCTGCTCCAGCAGCTGGTCTAGCCTCCGAGAAGCAGAAGCCCCCGGTCCGCAACAGAGCCGCCTAAAACAGCCGCCTGCGCAGCCGCCCGGGCGGCTGCGCAGGCGAAGGCCCCTTTTGACGTCGAGGAGCGTCAATGCTCGGCACGCCGCCGTAGCGCGCTCGGGCGCACCCCGGCTGGGGCCGCGCTCCACTGTCAACGGACGTGTTGCGTTCGTCGCTTTGAACCCGGCCGTGCACGCCCGGCCGGCCTGTCTCGGCCGATTTGGCCCGGCGCTTCGCGCAGAGTGAACATCGCCTCGAGCCCGGGCGGCGCGAGGCGATGGTGCGGGCGCCTCTTCGAGCCCGCGGCCCGGCTGCGCCGTCGAGCGTGCACGCGGAATCGATGGCGCCCCGCGGAGGAGCGACGTTCGAACGGCGAGCCTCGGCCCCGCTTGGGAGCGCAGGCTCGGCGCTCTGCGCCCTCGAGTCCGCTTTGAGATTTTGGGAGGGACTCTCTACTCCGGTTCATCGGCAAACATCGACTTTTAGGCGTGATTTCGCGGATTGATCCGTTAACGTTTCGCTCGCGGCAAAGGCTTGCAGGGATGCAGCACCATTCACACGGTGAACATTGGCACCATTTCGGGTAACGTATCCCTGTAGGCGGCGTTTTTGCCCGCTGAGGAATACGTACCAAAACACAGAGGTGAATACACACATGGCGCTGCTGACTGAATCCGATGTCCTGAATGCACGCTTCAAGGCACCGAGCTCAATCGAGGAGGGATACGACCTTGACCAGGTCGACTTCTTCCTCGACGAAGTTGCCGAAACCATCGCCCAGCTCACCGCTCAGAAGGCCGAGCTGGAAAACGAGCTGAAGAAGGCCCAAGCTCGAATCGCCGAATTGGAGAACTCCGGCGCCGCCACTGGGCGCGGCGAGGCCCCGTTCTCCGCGGCGACCACGGCCTCCTTCGCGCCGGTTGGAGGCGGCGCAGCTGGAGGCGGCGACACCAACGCCGTCGCAGGCATGCTCGCTTTGGCCCAACAGCTGCACGACAAGTACATCAGCGACGGAAAGGCCGAGTCCGATCGCATCCTCGCCGAGGCCAATGCCGAGAGCCAGCGGATCATTGCCGAGGCGGAGGAGCAGCACAACCGCACGCTCACCCAGCTGGAGCAGGAGCGCGGGCTTCTCGAGCGGAAGATTTCGGAGCTTCGAGACTTCGAGCGGGATTACCGCACTCGCCTCAAGAGCTACCTCGAGTCGCTCTTGGCCGACGTCGAATCGGGTTCCACGCCCTCGTCGGATCAGCGCTGAGCCTGAGCGGCTGAACGGCGGCAGCCCGCGGCTGCCGCCGTTCGGCGTAGGACACTCCGAATGAGCACGGCACACAAATCGGGCCGGCTGACGATGCGGGCAATCGTCGTCGGCCTTCTCACCGTCGCCATCGACCAGGCGACCAAGCAGTGGGCTCTCTCGTCGTTGGGCGACGGCGCGCGCCGTCGCCTTTTCGGCGACCTTCTGGGTCTCGAGCTGCACTTCAACCCCGGAGCGGCGTTTTCCTTTCTCACCGGCTCAACGTGGATCTTCACCGCCGTCGCGGCGGTGGTGGTCGTCGCCCTTCCGCTGTGGATCAGACGCACGTCGTCGCGCCCGTGGACGATCACGCTGGGGATCGTATGGGGCGGCGCGGCGGGCAATCTCATCGACAGGCTCTTCAGGCAGCCGGGCGTCGGCCGCGGCCACGTCGTCGATTTCATCGCCTACGGGCGTTGGTTCATCGGAAATGTGGCGGATGTCGCACTCGTCCTCGGGATCGCCGTCATCGTCGTTCTCACCTGGTTCTCCGTGCCTTTCGACGGCGAGCCGGGGCGCGGAAACGAACAGGTCGGCGAGGCCGCTTCCGAGGATGGCCGCGAAGCCGACGGCGCGGCGGAGGCGATGCGGCCGGGCGACGGCGCCGCTTCCGAAGACGGCGCCGCGGCGCGTCTGAGCTCGGGCGGAGCGGACGAAGGCGCGATTCCCGACGCCGAAAGGCGCGAAGGGTCGGGCGAAGGCGCTGAGCTCTCGGCTCGGCGGGACAAGCCCGAGCATGCCTGAAAGGCGCTTTTACCCTGTCCCCGAGGGACTGGCCGGAGACAGGATCGACTCCGTCCTTTCACGGATGACCGGCCTTTCCCGGAGCGTTTGCGCCGCGGCCGTTCAAAAGGGCGAAGCGTGGATAGACGGGGCGGTCGCCTCCAAATCCGACCGGGTCCCCTCCGGGGCGGTCCTGGAGATCCTCGTCCCGGACCCGCCGTCGCTCGAACCGCGCCCTTCGGCTGAGGGGATCGTCAGGCTCTACGAAGATGAAGACGTCGTCGTCGTAGACAAGCCCGCGGGCATGGCGGCCCATCCCTCGCTCAACTTCGAGGGCCCGGACGTGCTCGGAACCCTCATGGCCGAAGGCGTGAAACTTACCGCACACGGCCCTCAGGAGCGGAAGGGCATCGTCCACAGGCTGGACGTCGGAACGACCGGCTGCATGGTGGTCGCCAAATCGGAGGCCGCCTATTCGGCGCTCAAGCGCGCCTTTCGAGACCGGGCCGTCGAGAAGGTCTACCACGCGCTGGTGCAGGGCCACCCCGATCCGATGTCGGGAACGATCGAGGCGCCCATCGGCCGCGACAATCGGCGCCAGTGGAAGATGGGCGTGCGCGCCGACGGGCGCCCGAGCGTCACCCACTACGAGGCCCTCGAGGCGATGGCCGGCGCGAGCTTGCTGGAGGTCCGTCTGGAGACGGGCCGGACGCATCAGATCCGGGTCCATATGTCGGCGACGTCGCATCCGTGCGTGGGCGACGACATGTACGGAGCGGATCCGACGCTCTCGGCGAAACTCGGCCTCACGCGGCAATGGCTCCACGCCGTCCGCCTGGGATTCGAGCATCCGAGGTCGGGGGAGTGGGTTGCCTTTGCCGCTCCGTACCCGGAGGATCTGCGAAGCTCGCTTGAGGCGATGCGCGAGGGCGTCTTCCGCTGAGAAACCCCGCCGCCGGGCGCCGTGCCGCAGGAGCCTTCGGCCTTTGAGCCTTTTCTCTCGGCGAAGGCGGCTGCGTCCTGAGGCGAGCGGCGGACGCTCCGCGTAGACTGGGCCCATGGCCAAAGACTTCGCGCATCTGCACGTCCACACCGAATACTCGATGCTTGACGGGGCGGCGAAGATCAAGAAGCTCGTGGCCCAGGCCAAGGCACAGAACCAGAAGGCCGTGGCGATCACGGACCACGGGTACTGCTTCGGGGCGTACGAGTTTTACAAAGAGTGCAAGGCCCAGGGGGTCAAGCCGATCATCGGCGTCGAAGCGTATATGACGCCGGGAACTTCCCGTTTCGGCTCGGACCGGGTGCTCTGGGGCGAGGAGGGCCAGAGGGCCGACGACGTCTCCGCGCGCGGCGCCTACACCCACATGACGCTTCTGGCCTACGACAACAGGGGGCTTCACAACCTCTTCCGCATGGACTCGCGCGCCTCGCTCGAAGGCCAGATGGGCAAGTGGCCGCGGATGGACATGGACCTTCTGGAGACGTACCACGAAGGGCTCATCGCCACGGCCGGATGCCCCTCCGGCGAAGTCCAGACGCGGTTGCGCCTCGGGCAGTTCGACGAAGCCTATGAGGCGGCCGGGCGCATGCAGGACCTGTTCGGCAAGGAGAACTACTACGTCGAGGTCATGGACCACGACAACTCCATCGAAAAGCGCGTGCGCAACGAGCTTCTGGACCTCGCCCGAAAGATCGACGCCCCGCTGCTCGCGACGAACGACTCGCATTACGTCGAGGCAGGCGACGCGCCCATCCAGGACGCAATGCTGTGCATCAACTCCGGTTCGACGCTCCAAGACCCAGACCGCTTCACCTTCGACGGCACGGGTTACCACTTGCGCACCTCCGAGGAAATGCACGAGCTCTTCGGCGACCTTCCCGGGGCGTGCGAGAACACCCTGCTCGTCGCCGAACGCTGCAACGTCTCCTTCACCACGGCCGACGAAGGCGCGAACTACATGCCGGTCTTTCCCGTCCCCGAAGGCGAGGACATCACCTCGTGGTTCGTCAAGGAGGTCGATCGCGGCCTGCATGTGCGCTTCGGCGAGAAGATTCCGGCCGACGTGCGCGAGCGCGCCGACTACGAGGTGAGCGTCATCTTGCAGATGGGCTTCCCCGGGTACTTCCTCGTCGTCTCCGACTACATCCTGTGGGCCAAGCGCAACGGGATCAGAGTGGGGCCGGGGCGCGGCTCCGGCGCCGGGTCGATGGTGGCCTACGCCCTGCAGATCACGGAGCTCGACCCGATTCGCCACGGTTTGCTTTTCGAGAGGTTCCTCAATCCCGAACGGGTTTCGATGCCGGACATCGACGTCGACTTCGACGAGCGCAGGCGAGGGGAGGTCATCGAGTACGTCGAGAAGAAGTACGGGGCTGAGAAGGTCTCCCAGGTGGTGACCTTCGGAACGATCAAAACGAAGCAGGCGCTCAAGGATTCGGCGCGGGTGCTCGGCTATCCGTTCGAAATGGGGGAGCGGATGACGAAGGCCCTCCCTCCGACCGTCCAGGGCAAGGACATCGCGCTAGCCGACATCCACAACGAAAAGGCCGAGAGGTTCGTCGAGGCGGGAGACTTCCGCCAGCTCGTGGCGGGCGACCAGGACGCCTCCAAGGTCTTCGATCTTGCCCGGGGCCTGGCCGGCCTCACGCGCCAGTGGGGCGTGCACGCCTGTGCCGTGCTCATGTGCTCCGAGCCGCTCATGGACGTCATCCCGATCATGAAACGCCCGTCTGACGGCGCCACGATCACCCAGTTCGAATATCCTCTGTGCGAGGAGCTGGGCGTGCTGAAGATGGACTTCCTCGGACTGTCGAATCTGACGACGATCGAGGACGCTCTCGACAACATCGTCTACAACGGCAAGGAGCGAGTGGCGATCGAGGAAATCGAGCTGGACGACCAGCCCACCTTCGAGCTTCTCCAGCGGGCGGACACCCTCGGCGTATTCCAGCTCGACGGCTCGGGCATGCGTGCCCTGCTCAAGCAGATGCGGCCCACCGAGTTCGAGGACATCTCCGCCGTCTCAGCGCTGTACCGCCCCGGCCCCATGGGGATGAACTCGCACACGAACTACGCCCTGCGCAAAAACGGGCTCCAAGAGATCGCTCCGATCCACCCCGAACTCGAGGAGCCGCTGCGCGAGATTCTGGCGCCGACCTACGGCCTCATCGTCTACCAAGAGCAGGTCATGCAAATCGCGCGGGTGTGCGCGGGCTTCACAATGGGCCAGGCCGACACGCTGCGCAAGGCCATGGGCAAGAAGAAGCTCGACGTGCTGCAAAAGCAGTTCGAGGGTTTTTCGGCCGGAATGCTCGCCAACGGGTATTCAAAGGAATGCGTTGACAGGCTGTGGGAGATCCTCGTCCCCTTCGCGCAGTACGCTTTCAACAAATCCCACTCGGCCTGCTACGGCGTCATTTCGTACTGGACGGCCTTCCTCAAGGCCAACTACCCGGTCGAGTTCATGGCCGCGCTCTTGACGTCGAAGAAGGACAACAAGGACAAGCTCGCCCTTTACCTCGGCGAATGCCGCAGGATGGGCATCACGGTTCTCGTTCCCGACGTCAACGATTCTGACTCAGACTTTTCCGCGGTCGGCGAGCAGGTTCGCTTCGGCCTGTCCGCGGTGCGCAACGTGGGCGCGAACGTCGTCGAGGGCATCCTCGGCGCTCGGCGCGAGAAGGGGGCCTTCACGTCGTTCCAGGATTTCCTCGACAAGGTTCCCCTCCAGGTGTGCAACAAGCGCGCCATCGAGTGCCTCGTCAAGGCGGGGGCGTTCGATTCCATGGGGTATTCGCGGAAGGCTCTTCTGGCGAAGGTCGAAGAGGCGGTCGACGCCGTCGTCTCGCTGAAGAAGAACGAAGCGGCCGGGCAGTTCGACCTTTTTGGAGGGGCCGACGTCGATCTCGGCGCAGGCGTCGACGTCGTCGTGCCCGATATCCCCGAGTGGGACAAGAAGGTGAAGCTCGACCATGAGCGCGACATGCTGGGGCTGTACGTCTCGGACCATCCGTTGTCGGGAATGGAGCACGTTCTCGATCGCGCCGCCGACACGACGATCGTCAGGCTCATGAACGAGGAGAGCGTCCAGGAGGGCTTCGTCAGCCTCGCGGGGCTGATCACGTCCGTGCAGCCGAGGGTGTCGAAGAAGAACGGCAAGCTTTGGGCGACGATCATGTTGGAGGACCTGACGGGCAGTGCCGAGATCAACTTCTTCCCCGCCACGTATCAGACTGTTTCGACGATGCTCACCCCGGACACCGTGGCCGTCGTCAAGGTGCGGGTGCAGGATCGCGACGGGACGGTCCAGCTTTCGGCCCAGGAGATGACGCTGCCCTCGGGGGATCTTCTTCCTGATTCGCCGGTCGAGCTGCAGATGCCGGAGCGAATGTGCACGGCGGAGCAGATGGCGTCCTTGGCGCGCGTCCTGGCGAACTATCCGGGAAGCGCGCCGGTTCGCATGCATATTCACAGGCCGCATGCGACGAGCGTGGTCCAGGTGGACAGAAAGTTCTACGTCCAGCCCGGCGCAGGCCTTTTCTCCGACCTCCGCGTGCTGCTGGGCCGCAACTGCCTGAGGTGACGGCGCTGCCTAAACCCGCGTCCTACTAGCCTGGGGCCTCACCGCCTTTGTTTTTGGACGCGTTGCTTCTGGGCTTGCGCCGGTTCTGGGCCGGTGTCCGCCTTTCGGTCCATATTTGTTCTGAGCGGTGTCTGCGGCGCTGCGCTTGAAAGGGCGGGCTCGAAAGCCGAGGCGGAGGCGTTGCCGGGCGGGCCCTGTCGGAAGCCCACCCGGCCGGTAGTGGGTTTGTGGTCAGTTCTCCTCGTTTTCATCGCTGCCGTGCTCTTTAGACGCCGGTTCCTTTTCTTTGGGTGCTGCCTCTTCTGCTTCGGATGCTGCCTGCTTTTGCTTCGGTTTGGGCAGGGTGATGAAGGCCGTGGCGGCGACGACGGTCAGCAGGATCATGTAGAGCTTCCGATTGTCTCGCGCGAGATTGCATCCTTCGTTGACATTTGAGCGGACTGTCGCTCTATCGGCTTCACCCTCAACGCCGTTCTCGGAAGCGACTCTGTCCATTTCATTGGAGTCTTCTAGGTCAAAGAAACCGTATATATCGTAGGGGGTCCCTAAAACCGTCCACCCTACGGGTTCACATTCCACGTCGCTCAGACTGACGACTATCGAGGGCCTGCTGAAGAAAAGCCAGCCGAGAATGAACATGGTGAAAGCGACGATGAGGACGCGGAGTGTGATGAACATTTTCTTTGTCATGGTTTCTCCAATTTTATGATGTTTAAAGGTTCTTGATGATCGACTTGTCAGTCACGCTTTTGCCAAGGGTCAGGACCTTTCGGGTTATTGATGATGTTTTCCATGGCGTCTAGATCTGATTGCGATTTCTTATCTTCATTTTTTATGTACTCCACTGCGAGCTCGAAGTTCTTAAACGAATTCTCTGTTTCTTCGGATAGTCTTTTGATTAGATCATGAAGAAGCCATTTGAAATGGTGAAAAGCAACTGAAGGACCTTTTTCACCTATTCCAACTCGCTTATCACGGTCAACACAGTCAGTCATGTCAATGTTTTCCATTTTCTTCCATGCTTTGTCAAGATCTTCTATGATCTTATTCTTCGATAGTCCCAATATGTTATCAATGCGACTCTGATCAAGACGTAGCTTATCTTTCGTCCGAACTTCAGAGGATTTTGTAGCTTTTAATGTTAAATCATATGAATCTTTCTGAGAATGCATGTTACCCATGTTTGTCACAAGATTATTCTTGATCGAGTTTTCAGACTTTCTTATAGTAATATTTATTGTATTAAAAGACGTTATGAGAGCATTGATTCCTTCCCCATAGGTATTTGCTGTACTCGAAGTTTTATCTCCGTCTTTAAGTCCGTCTAAAATCTCAAGGCTGAGACCCGTGGAATCTAAAGCCAGTTTAGTTGCCGGGGTGCCCACGAATAGTTTGAACCCCTCCATTGCGTACTTGGCAATCTTTAAGACAGTGTCAAGTTTTCCTGACTGACTGTTGGCAACCTTGTTAAAGAGGGTGACGCCTTGAGTAACAGTACTTACAACGGACTCGCGCGCTTTTGCAAAGATTCCTTGCTCTGATCCCAGTGCAGATCCCCAAAATACCGTAGCGGTTGAAAGATTGTTTACTATTTTACCTAGATTTTCTATTACTATAGATTTGAAAGTTTCTACTGTGACGCCTCCCATTTCCACAAGTTCTCCATGGATAGACTGGACCTTGGTTTGTATGTCACCGCTTGGAACTATTTTTCCGCCTGTTATACTTGATCTATCTGCGAGTATAGAAACGATCTGTCTGCACTCGTTCATTTCATACTCAATTCGTTTAGGATTGGGTAGGCCTATCCAGGGTTCGAGAATCTTCTTGATTTCTTCTCGAACTGAATCAAACTCTGAGGTGAAGTCGCAGTCGTCACATTGCGTCTGTCTAAAATTTGTCGTTATCGTCGTCGCTTCACCGCCTCCCTCACCGTCTGAGTTTGGGCGTGTGATTCGTGTCGATGATCCCCCGCCTGCGCCTGAATTAACAGTTATCAGGTAGTGGTCTTCGGCGAGTGTGAACAACGCCGGAGACGACGCTAACTTGTCGCGCACATAGGCGTCGATCGCCGCCCTTTTGAGGTTGCCGATCAACTCTGGAAGGTCGTCGTAGGTCGCATCGGGTAAGTCGAACATGTACGGGTCGTCGAACAACTTCCTGAGAGGCACCTTGCCGTCGTTCTTGTCGTCAGAGGCCATTGTTTTCTCCTTAAGGCTATGGCGTGAATGCGCGGGTGTGAATGAGTTTCTTTTGGATGTAAATTTTAGATGAGGCTTTGTTTGACCGGCGCGCCGGTCAAACAAAGCGGGGCGATTCAGTTATGGGGACCGCGAATGCCTGATCGATCGCTGTGATCGAGTGGCGTCGCAGCACTAAGCGAAGGCGTGACATGCGGAAATTACAATGCCGGGCCGATTGGCTTCAGCAAGTAAAATCCGCGAGTTTTCAGTTGTGCGAATCGACGTTATGAGTTCCGCCGATACGAGCTCGCGACTCCCGATCGCGGGATCCGTTCGCCCGATGGACATTAGCCTATGGTGCGATCCGAATTGACGCAACCTATTTCTTTCAATGTGAGTTGTTTCACTTTAGATTAGGGGCGGTGGCCGTTTGGCGGCTGTCCGTTCCCCGGCCCGTGTCTTGGCGCGCATTCGCCCGTAGACGCGCGACATCCCTTCAGTCAAACGTCGAGGCATCATGCCCGATTGGCGCAGGCGCCAGGTTGAACCTCGCCCCTTCGCTGGGGTTGAAGGGGTCCGCAGTCAGACGCCTTAGCCGATTGTTTTGCTGCGCGGGGCGCACTTTAGCGAGGCCAAAAGAGCTTTCGCCTGCCGTGTAGCGGTCAGCCTCGGTTTGCGTGCGGTCAAGTTTGTTTGCGTCCTGTTTGGCCTTTGGCGTGCGGGCTAGTTTGCGCCCTCAAAGCGGAAGCCGTTCCGCACGCTGGGCCTGGCCTGTTTGCGTGGAGGCTGGTCACTCGTCTCGTCCCGCTCAGCCTTCTGTTGCGACGACGCGGACCTCGATCCGCCTCCCGTTCGGCAGGTCCATTGCCACGACGTCGCCGTCGCTCAACCTGTGGCCCCGCCGGGTTTCGACGTCGCCGTTGACGATGATCTCGCCGGCTCTCACCAGCTCAGCGGCTTCGGCGCCGCTGCCCGCCAGAGAGGCGAACTTGACGAACTGCCCGAGTCTGATCGGCAGATTGACCGCGACGTCTTCCATTGTTCCTCCTGTGTGACGGGCGCCAGGCGCTCGAAGAGCAGGTTCTCCTCGGCGCCGCGCGGGCGGCTTGGCAGGCTCGGGCTTCCGGGTCCGAGGGGCAGAACCCCGATCCCGATTGACGGGCTCTCATGCGTGGGCGGCGGGCTCCGCGAGATGATCCGCGGATTCGCGGCCGCGACGTTTTTTCCTTCTGCGGGAAAGGATACAGCCGATCGCCGCGGCAAGCGCCAAAGCGCAGAAGACGGCGATTCCCGCGGGGGAGCCCGCCGCTGCGGCCACGGCGGCGTTCCACACGGCAAAGCCGACGGTCGAATAGATGAGCGCCCAGGCCAGCCACCCGGGGAATGCAGCCAGATTGTACTTGGGCCACGAAAGCCCGACGACCCCCGCCGCGACGTTGACGACCGTCTGGATGCCGATCGTCAGGTAGGCCAGCGAAATGACGATCCACCCGCGTTTCTTGATGTTGTCCATCGCCCGCTGCGTTCGCTTTGCGTTGGCCCACTGCCACGCTCGGCGTCGAAAGCCGCCCGACGGCTCCCTGCCGGAGATCGTCACCCGTCTGCCGTAGCGCCCGATTCCGTAGACGAGGTTCGATCGCGACGCGACGAGCAGCGTCAGCGTGAGGAAGACGAGAGGGAACGGCCCCGTCGACGTGAATTCGCCGATGCTCTTGAACATATCCAGATTGTAACCGAAACGTCTTTGCGACACTATTGGGCGGAAACCAGGCTAAACGTTGCCGTCGCAGAAGATTCTATGCGACGCCTTAAACGCCCTTCTCCCCGCCCGCGCACGTCGAACACGTTCCCATGAGCTCGAGTGTGTGCTCGACGTCGACGAAGTCCGCCTCGGCGGCGATCTGCTTGGCCCACGCCTCGATCTGGGGGCCGGCCACTTCGACCGTCCTCCCGCACATTCTGCAAACCAGGTGATGGTGATGCTCGGTGGAATCGCAGGAGCGGTAGAGGAGCTCCGAATCGGTGCGCAGAACGTCCACGGCCCCCTCGTCCGAGAGGACCTGGAGGGTGCGGTAGACGGTCGCCAAGCCGATCTTAGAGCCCGACTTCGCGAGGTCGTCGTGCAACTGCTGCGCGGAAACGAAAGAGGAAAGCTCCTCCAGGCGTTTTGCTATCGCCTGGCGCTGGGCTGTGTTTCGTGTTCGTCCCATGTGACTGCTTTCTTCGGCCTGCGGCGGATGCAGAGCGCGAGAACGGAGCGGCCTGTCGCGACAATTGTATATGTTCCGATGAGCAAGGTCACGATCGTCGCTCCGGGCGCAAGCCTGACGAAATAGGTGGTTGCAAGCCCGACGACGCAGGCGAGCACGCCCAAGCCCATGGCTATCCCCATCGTTTTGTTGAACGACGAGGAAAGCAGCTGCGCGATGGCGACCGGAACGATCATGATCGCCGAGACGAGCAGCACGCCGACCACCCGCATGGCCACCGAGACCGTCAGAGCCGCGACCACGGCGACGAGGATGTTGAGCGTCCTCACCCGCAGGCCGCAGGCCTTCGCAAAGTCTTCGTCGTGCGAAAGGGAGAAAAGAGGGCCGCGCAGGCCCAGCCCGAAAAGCAGGACGAAGGCCGAGAGGACCGCCGTGTAGAGGACCTCGTGGGGGGAGACGGTCGCGATCGAGCCGAAAAGGTAGCTCGTCAGCTTCTCGGTGTTCCCGCCGGCCAGCGAGATGATGATGACGCCCAGGGCGATGCCCCCGTAAAAGAGCATCGCCAGGGCGACGTCGCCGCCTGTGCGCCCCTGGGCGCGCACGACCTCGATGAGAACGGCGCCGACGACCGACGCCGCGATCGCCCCCGGTATCGCCAACGAGTCTTTCGGGTCGAGGCCAAAGACGCTCGCCGCCAGCCAGCCGCCTGCCACCCCCGTCAAGGCGACGTGGCCGATCCCGTCGCCCATGAGCGCCATCCCGCGCTGAACGAGGTAGGTGCCGACCGCCGGCGCGGAGACCCCCACCAGTATCGCGACGACGAAGGCCCGCTGCATGAACGGCGCCTCGAGCATCTCTCGGATCGTTTCAAGCGTCACGATGGATCCATCCTCAGAGTCGGTGCGTGGTGTGCCTGCCAATCGGCGGAGTCGTGCGGGTGGACGTGGTCGTGCCCAGGGCGGTCGTGGCCCGGAGGCGGCGGAGGAGGCGCGCCGTCGTGAACGACGCGCCCGCCCTCCAACACGACGGCCCGCTCGACTATCGGCTCCAATTCGCCCATTTCGTGGAGCACGGTGACCAGCGTCGTGCCGCGCTCGCGAAGCTCGGAGAGGATTGAGGCGAGGGCCCGCCTCGAATCGCGGTCGATTCCCGCGAGGGGCTCGTCCAGAAAGAGCAGATCGGGCTCGCGCACAAGCGCCCTGGCGATGAGCACCCTTTGCGCCTGGCCGCCGGAGAAAACCTGGACGTGGTCGCGGGCCCTGTCCTCGAGGCCGACGGCGGAGAGGGCCTCCAACGCTTTGCGCTTGGCCCTCGGGCCGACGTCGGCCCACAGGCGGCCCTGCCCGAGCAAGCCTGAGCGGACGACCTCGAGCGCCGTCGCCGGCACGCCCGAAGACGCGGTCACCCGCTGAGGGACGTACCCGATCCGAGACCAGGGAACGGACTTTCTTGCGGCGACGCTCTCCCCGAAAAGCTCGACGCTTCCGGCGGAGGCCGGAACGATGCCGAGAATGGCGCGCACCAGCGTCGATTTGCCCGAGCCGTTGGCGCCGAGGAAGGCGACGGATTCGCCGGAAGCGACGCACAGGGCCACGTCGTCGAGAATGCGCGAGCCGCCCAAATGCACGGCGAGGCCCTGCACGGCCACGGGAATGGCGTTCATCGTTCTCCTGTCTGCGCGCCGATTACTCGTCCGTCGGCACGGCGATCGTTTGCCCCGTCGGCACGGCAATCATATGTCCGTCGGCTACCCGGTGCTTGCCCGTCTGCGCGCCGATCGCATGCCACCGGCTTCGCACGGGGTCACTTGCAGGCGAGGGCCTTCTTGAGCGCCGTCAGGTTGTCCGTCATGGCCGCCTGGTAGTCGCCCTTCTCGGGTTTGGACTCGAGCGGGCTGAGAACCGCGGTGACGGTGTTCGTCTCCTTCGCGAGAGTCTCGGCGGGCTTGCCGCTGACGAGCTCCTCGGTGAAGATCGTCGTGGTCCCGTTCTCCTGGACGTACTTCTTGACCTTGGCCAGCGTGGCAGGGCTCGGCTCGGACTCGGGGTCGATGCCGGACAGTCCCACCTGGGAAAGCTTGTAACGGTCCGCCAGGTAGCCGAAAGCGGTGTGCGTCGTGACGATCGAGCGGCGTTCGCACGTGGCCAGGCCGGTCTGAAAGGACTTGTCGAGCCCGTCGAGCTTCTTCTGAAGGGCCTCGTTGTTCTTCTTGTAGGCGTCGGCGTGGTCGGGGTCCTTCTTCGAAAGCTCGGCCGCAATCGCGTCGGCGGCGCGCTTCATCCGCGCGGGGTCGAGCCAGAAATGAGGATCGGCGGCGTCGCCGTGGTCGTGGCCCTCCGCGTGGTCGTGTTCTTTCCCGTCTTCGTGGTCCTTTTCTCCGTCGCCTTTCTTGTCGCCGTCTTTCTTGTCGCCGTGATCGTGGTCGTGCTCCAGGAGGCCTTCATGGTGGACCAGGTTGACGTTTTTCGTCAGGTCGACCGCCGAGACGTCGCTCAGGGAGCCGACGGCGTCGTCGAGAGACGGCTGGAATCCCTTGACGTAAAAGAGCGCCTTCGTTTTGTTCAGCTCGGCGATCTGCTTCGTGCTGATTTCGAAGTCGTGCGGCTCGGTGCCCGCGGGTGTCACGGAAGAGACGTCGACGTGGTCGCCGCCGATCTGCTGCGTGAGCCACTGGATCGGATAGAAGGAGGCGGCCACTTTCAGCTTCCCGGAAGATCCGCCCTTCGAATCGTCGGAAGAGTCCGAGCACGAGGCGAGTCCGAGGGCGAGGGTCAGCGCGGACATGGCCGCGACGATGCGTGTACGATGTCTATTAAACATGAGAACCATTATCAACCTGACCTTGAAATGCTGTCAAAAGATGCCTGTTGTTTGCCGGTGCTGGGCTGTGTGGAAAACCCCATCCTCGGCCGGCGCCGCGCAGGCGATCGCCGGTAGAATCGAGTGGACTCCGCGTCATCCAGGCGCGGCAACGAAAGGAGCGCAGCTCTATGGCCAAGCAGGCCCCCTCGAAGCTCGACAGCGTCATCGCCCTGGCGAAGCGGCGCGGCTTCGTCTTCCCTTGCGGCGAGATCTACGGCGGCACGAGGTCCGCATGGGACTACGGCCCGCTGGGCGTCGAGTTGAAGGAGAACATCAAGCGGCAGTGGTGGCGGCACATGGTCACGTCGCGCGACGACGTCGTCGGCCTCGACTCGTCGATCATCCTTCCCCGCGAGGTGTGGGTCGCTTCGGGCCACGTCGGCGTTTTCAACGATCCTCTCACCGAATGCCTCTCGTGCCACAAGCGCTTCCGCGTGGACCAGATGCAGGAGGAATTCGCCGCGAAGAAGGGGATCGAGGATCCCGATTCGGTGGAGCTGGCCGAAATCGCATGCGGCAATTGCGGCACGCGCGGCCAATGGACGGAGCCGCGCGATTTCAACATGATGCTCAAGACCCACCTGGGGCCGGTCGAGGACGAATCGGGCCTCCATTACCTTCGCCCCGAGACGGCGCAGGGCATTTTCGTCGACTTCCAGAACGTCATGACGTCTGCCCGCAAGCGCCCCCCGTTTGGAATTGGGCAGATCGGAAAGTCCTTCCGCAACGAGATCACGCCCGGAAATTTCATTTTCCGCACGCGTGAGTTTGAGCAAATGGAAATGGAATTTTTTGTCAAGCCCGGAACCGACGAGGAATGGCACCAGTATTGGATCGACGAGCGGCGCAACTGGTACGTCGGCCTGGGAATCGACCCCGAGAATCTTCGGCTGTACGAGCATCCGCAGGAGAAGCTCTCCCATTATTCGAAGCGGACGGTCGACATCGAGTACCGTTTCGGCTTCCGCGGATCCGATTGGGGCGAGCTCGAAGGGATCGCCAATCGCACGGACTTCGACCTGTCGACGCACACCAAGCATTCCGGCAAAGACCTGTCCTATTTCGACCAGGCCAGCGGCGAACGCTGGATTCCCTACGTCATTGAGCCCGCGGCGGGCCTGACTCGATCCCTCATGGCCTTCCTCGTCGAGGCCTACGCGGAGGACGAGGCCCCCAACGCCAAGGGCGGGGTCGACAAACGCGTGGTGCTCCGGCTCGACCCGCGCCTCTCGCCGGTCAAGGCGGCCGTTCTTCCGCTCTCGCGCGACGAGCGGCTTTCGCCGTTGGCGCGCGAGCTGGCGGCTGCGCTCCGCAAGAACTGGAACGTCGATTTCGACGACGCCGGCGCCGTCGGCCGCCGCTATCGCCGCCAGGACGAGATTGGCACGCCTTTCTGCATCACCGTCGATTTCGACTCCCTCGAAGACCGCGCCGTGACCGTTCGCGACCGCGACACGATGGAGCAAGTCCGCATTCCGATCTCCGACGTCGAGGGATGCCTCGCCGGTAAGCTGGTTGGGTGTTGACGGGCCACGGCCATTCGCATTCGGGCCCCCTGGACATCGCCCCGGGGGCACGCAGACGCGTTTCGGCGATTCTGGCCGCCGTCGTCCTGCCCCTGGCGATAGCCACGGCCGTTCTGCTCGTGGCCCTGTGGCCGAAAGGGGAGACGCCCGTCGGCTCGCGGCCCCTGTACTCCAACGGCGTGCGCGCCGTGACGGGCGAGATCACGTCGGTCGGCAAGGTCGATTCCTCTGGCCAGACGCCCGTGAAGATGAAGGTCGACGGCGTGGACGTGCCCGTCCACGTCCCGCCGGAGATCATTGCCAACGGGCTCGACGTCGGCGACGAGATTCGGGCGATCTTCAATCCCGCCGCCCTCGAAAGCGGCACGGCCTACGTTTTCACCGATTTCGTCCGCACCCATCAGATGCTGTGGCTGTTGGCCGTGTACGTCGCAGTGGTTTTGGCGGTGGCGCGGTGGAAAGGCGCCATGGCCCTCGCAGGCCTCGGCGTCTCTCTCGCCGTCGTCGGGGCGTTCATGGTGCCCGCGCTGACCGTCAGCGAGCATCCGGTGCTCGTCATACTGGTCGGCGCCGCGGCGATGATGTTCGCCTCAATCTACCTTGCCCACGGGATTTCGATTCGAACGACGACGGCCGTCATCGGCACCTTCGCGGGGCTGGTCATCACGACGGGCGTGGCGTGGTGGGCCGTCGGGGCGGCCAATCTCACGGGCGCGCTTTCCGACGACGCGCGCATCCTGGCCGGCGAGCTGCCCAACGTCCAACTCCAGGCGATTCTGCTCGGCGGGGTCATCCTCGCCGGACTCGGCGCGCTCAACGACGTGACGATCACCCAGGTCTCCACCGTGTGGGAGCTCCACACGGCGAACCCGCGCCTGACGCGCCGAAGGCTCGTCAGTCAGGGAATGGCCGTCGGACGCGATCACATCGCCTCGACCGTCTACACGCTCGCCTTCGCCTACGTAGGCACGGCACTCACGCTGCTTGTCGCCGCGGCGCTCATGCGACGGCCCGCTGTCGATCTCGTCCAGCTCGGCGAAATCGCCGAAGAGATCGTGCGCACCTTGGCCGCTTCCATCGGCTTGGTGCTCGCCATTCCGCTGACGACGGCCGTCGCCGCCGTCCTCGCGCCCGTCGCTCCGACCGGCGCCCGGCCGACTGGCGACGATCCCGAAGGCGATTCGGGCGATGCGGAGGATGCTTGGGACGAGGCGGACGAAACCCGGGACGAGGACATCTGGGACGGCGAGCCGGCCGTCGGCCGCAAAGCGGGCAACGTCCATGCGCGCGGTCAGTGCGAAGAATTCGAATACGACTGCGCCGAGATAGACAGGGCGACCCGCGGAGACGGCCCATGGCCGCGATGAAAGCCGCCCTGTCGCCCGCGGCGATGAGGGCCGACGCGCTGGGCGAGGCGAAGGCCGCTGCGACGGGCGCGTCCGGCGTGGCTTTCGGGCCCCTGCGCCTTCGAACCCCCGTCATGCTCGCGCCCATGGCCGGCGTGACCAATCCGCCCTTCCGCCAACTCTGCAGGGAGCAGGCCGAAATGGGTCTCGCCCTGGCGGGAGGGGATCCTGCGCCGCGGGGGCTCCCGGGAACTGACGCGCCCGGCGGCCTGTGGGTGTGCGAGATGATCACCTCGCGGGCGCTCGTCGAACGCAACCCCGAGGCGATGAACATGATCAAACCCGATCCCGGGGACCCGGTCCGCTCGATTCAGCTCTACGGCGTCGAGCCGAAGACCTGCGCCGCCGCCGTGGCGATGCTGGTCGGCGAGGACAGGGCCGACCACATCGACCTCAATTTCGGCTGCCCGGCGCCGAAGGTGACCCGCAAGGGCGGGGGATCGGCGCTTCCGTGGAAGCTTGACCTTTTCCGTGAGATCGTTTCGGCCGCCGTCGAGGCCGCCCGGCGCGCAAGCGCCGACCGCGACGTCGAAGTGCCCGTGACGGCGAAGATCCGCGTGGGAATCGACGGCGGCCACACCACTTTCTTCGACGCCGCGAGAATCGCCGAGGACGCGGGGATCGCGGGCCTTACCCTGCATGCCCGCACGACTGCCCAGCATTATTCGGGCGGCGCCGATTGGCGGCGCATCGCCGAGCTGGCGGAGTCCACAAGCCTGCCGGTGCTCGGAAACGGCGACGTTTTCGAGGTCGAGGACGCGGTGCGCCTCATGGCCGAAACGGGTTGCGCCGGCGTGGCCGTCGGGCGAGGATGCCAGGGCAGGCCGTGGCTTTTCCGCGAGCTCGCGGCGCGCCTGCACGGATGCGGAAAGGTCGCCCGGCCGGGGCTGAGCGACGTCGTCGCCATGATAGAAAGGCACGGCCAGCTTTCCTACGAGCACTTCAACGGGGACGAGCACCGTGCCATGAGGGAGCTGCGCAAGCACATTGGCTGGTATCTGCGCGGATTCGCGGTGGGAGGCGAGAGCCGCAGGGAGCTTGCGCTCGTGTCGACCCGCGAGGAACTCCGCGACCGCCTGGCGCAGCTTGATTTAGATCAGCCTTACCCGGAGGCGGCCGAAGGCCCGCGCGGGCGGGCCGGCGGGCCGAAGCGCCCGCACGTTCCCGACGGGTGGCTCGATTCGCGCGAGCTGAGCCCAGCGGACCGGGCAAGAATCGCACGGGCGGAAATCAACGTCTCGGGAGGCTGAATGAACGCGGGCGAACGCTGGATCGACGAACCGGCGAAAAGGTCAAGCCGCACCGAATTCGAACGCGACCGCGGAAGGGTGCTCCACTCCTCCGCGCTCAGGCGGCTCGGCGCGAAAACCCAAGTGCTCGGGCCCGAATCGGACGATTTCATCCGCACGCGCCTGACCCATTCCCTCGAGGTCGCCCAGATCGGGCGCTCTCTCGCCATCAACCTCGGCGCCGACCCGGACATCGTCGAAACCGCCTGCCTCTCCCATGACCTCGGCCATCCGCCTTACGGGCACAACGGCGAGCGGGCCCTCGCCGACGTCGCCGCGCCGATCGGCGGATTCGAGGGAAACGCCCAGACCTTCAGGATTCTCACGCGACTCGAGCCGAAGATGATCGCGCCCGGCGGGCGGCACGTCGGACTCAATCTCACTCGGGGCACGCTCGACGCCGTCGTCAAATACCCGTGGGGCGCGGGCGAGGGCCCCCTTCGCGAGGACGGATCGCCCACGCCGAAGTTCAATTTTTATTCCGACGACGCCGACGTCTTCGCCTGGGTGCGCGGCGGCGCCGGCGAGGGCAGATGCATCGAAGCCCAGATGATGGACCTCGCCGACGACATCGCCTACTCGACCCACGACGTCGAAGACGGGATCGTGCGCGGGCTTGTCCGCACGGACCGGCTGCGCGACGCGGCCGAGCAAAGCCGGATTATCGAGGCCACGCGCGGCTGGTACGGCTTCGCCGACGGCGACGCCCTGGGCGCCGCGCTCGAACGCCTGCTGGGCCAGGAGAATTGGCCGGCCGAATTTGTCGGGACCTATGCACAATTGGCGCAGGTCAAGGACCTGACCAGCGATCTCATCGGGCGCTTCATATCGGGGGTGTGCGACGCAACGGCCGCCGTCCACGGAACCGGATCCCTCCGCCGGCACTCCGGCGGCCTCGTGATCCCCGAGACGACCCGCGAAGAGATCATGCTGCTCAAGGGCTTGGCCGTCTACTACGTCATGCTGCCGCGCGAGAGCGAGCCCCTCTACTACGAGCAGCGCACAGTGGTCTACGATCTGGTCGATGCGCTCAACGGCAGCCCCGAGCGGTTGGAGCCGCAATTTCTTGAACAGTGGAATATGGCCGGCGGGGATGCGTCGGGACGGCTTCGCGCCGTCGTCGACCAGGTTGCGAGCCTCACGGACCAGTCCGCCCGCCAGTGGCACTCGCGCCTGTGCGGCTTCCTGCGGAACTGACGCCGGGCAGCCTGAGAAGCCCGGACGCCCGGCGCTGGGGGCTTTGCCCCGGGTCTGCTGTTGTTTGGTTGTGGGTGTAAAACTTTGTTCTCGGACGGGCATTCCGCCAAGGTAGCCGTAGGCGTTAAGCTGGTGTTTGCGTGGTCGGCTTGCATGGGTTTGCCCGTCAATTTTCGAATGCCTGTTCCTTTCGGGGAGTTGAGGAGATTTGATATGGCTGTTCGGACGAGACGTCTTCCGCGTTTTCTTGCGTCTCTTGTGGGACTCGTCGCTTTGCTTCTGACTGGGTGCAAGATCGACGGGACGGTCGAGTTCCAAGCCGACGGCCGGGTACTGATCGATTTGACAGTCGAAGATTCCGACGGGGAACTGACCAAGATTAATCAAAGATGCGAAGCCCTCCGCGTAATGGTTTTGGGGCAAGTTAAGTTCATCAGAAACCCGAAAGTTGAGGATATTACCCCTCCCGGGGGACGCACAACGTGCAGGGTGACCTCAAAAGAACCATTCGTCGGAGGGTTTGGTTTTAAAGAAAACAAAGACACGTACTCTTTCGTGTTTCCGAATAACCACACAGACGAGGACTATAGTGACTTTAAAACAAGAATTATCATCACAATGCCAGGAAAGATTCTCAATGCGACTAAAGGTAAGGTGAATGGTAATAAAGTTATCATTAACAGTTTAGATTTCGCCAACACCGGCATTTCTATTACGGCGCAAAAGGGGCAAGGCGCTTCTGCGGATAAGTCTGCCGGTCCTTGGGCTGGGGGGTCTGGGGTGTCGTCGTCTTCGGGTTCTGGCGGGTTTCCTGTGTGGGGGTGGGTCGGCGTCGGCGCGGGGGCTGTGACCGTTGTCGCTGTTGTCGCGTTCATGGTCGGGCGCAGGAGGCGTCCTGACAACTAGGACTTGTGGGGTCCGTCAGGCCCGGATCGGGGTCTGCGGCCGAGTGAGGGGATGTTTTCTTAGTGCCGGGGTCCGCGGCGGCGCTGATGCGCCGAAGTCTCGAAGGGAC
>CALIHR010000031.1 GCA_938020505.1 uncultured Actinobaculum sp.
GCCGGATCCGTGGGGCTCGGCGAAGGTGCCGGGTCGGTGGGCTTCGGCGAGGGAGCCGGATCCGTGGGGCTCGGCGAAGGTGCCGGGTCGGTGGGCTTCGGCGAGGGAGCCGGATCCGTGGGGCTCGGCGTCGGCTCCGGTGTAGGTGCGGCGGTCTCGTTGACCTCGAAGTTGAAGGCGTCGAGCTCCGCTCCCTCCTGATAGAAGCCGGCGAAGCCCTCGGCGCCCTTTGCGGTCAAGGTGACCTTGGGAGCCTTCACGGTAAGTTTCTTGTCGCCGTCGTGCTGAATCGTGATGTTGCTCAGCTTGGCGAACTCGACCTGGCCGTAGTCGGTGACATTGGCGGCGCCCATCGCCTTGCTCTTGACGTTGAGGAGCAGATCGGCGGTGTTCGGACCCGTGAATTTCACGACCGGGTTGGCGATCGTGATGTCAAGCTGGCCATGGTGCCCGGTGAAGTGCACACCGCCCTTGAACGTGATTGTTCCGGGGGTGTCGGCGGTGAGCGACTGTCCGTCGTTCACGGGGAAGTTGAATTCCCCGGTGGCGCCGTCAAGAAGCTCCCAGCTTCCCTTTGCCGGACCGGTCTTGATGTAGTTGCGGAAACTCTGGCGCAGGCCCCATTCCGCCGAACCCGTGAGCTGGGCGGGCTTGGCCGGCTCGAGTCGTGAGATGCTTCCCGGCGCAGACTCGTGAGCGGCGAAGGCCGACGCGCTGAACAGGGGCGCGGCGGCCAGTGCGGCGGCCGCGGTGAGAACTGTAGCGGTGGCAAGCGAGCGATGAGTCCGCCGAGGAACGCGATTGTTGTGCATTGATGTTCCTTCGGTTATTTGGTTGTTGTCAGTGTGCGAGGGCGGCAACGAAAACGCCGGTTGCGATGCCCTACGCAATTGGAGCTTACATGAGCCAGGGTTGCCTCACCAGGGTTTCTTTTTCACTAGAATTCTGTTGATGAGTTGGGAAAGTGATTTCTCGCTTTTTGCTATTTTACAGTCACGTAACGGGAATGCATGGTTTTGGCGACGTCTTCTCCAGGCGTTCAAATCGTTGTGTGATTTCTCGTGTTTCAAGCCTGGAAAGATGCTGAACTATGCTTAAATGTTTAAAACTGCTTAAAAATACCTGCGTTTCTTTTCGGGGGTCTTGCGTTGACGTCTGAAAAGAGTTATGGCTTATCGAATCAAAAGGAATGTATATACGGTCTTTTGGTGTCGTGAATACAAGGGATTTTGGGTGCGATGACGGAGCGTGACGGTAGTTGACTTTAGCGGTGACTAACTGCGGCGGTAACTGAAAGCGACCGCAACTGAATGCGGCAAGCACGAAACTGCGGCGATGCCCGTGTAGGATTGCGGTGCGCGCACGTCTGACGCACAAAGGCATAAAGGAATACATGAACACCACGTCTGTCCCGACGCCCGTACGGGCGAATCCGGTGGTGCATCTCGGCTTGCCCAGGATGAGAACGAGCGGCTCGGTTCCGGCGGACCGCCCGCGCATGCCGGATCTCATCGACCGATTCGGCCGCGTCGCCCGCGATCTGCGGGTCTCGCTCACTGACAAATGCAATCTTCGCTGCACTTACTGCATGCCCGCCGAGGGGGTGCAGCCCGTTCCGGGCGAGCGCATTTTGACCGACGCCGAGGTGGTGCGGCTCGTGCGCATCGCCGTTGAGAGACTCGGTGTGCGCGAGGTGCGGTTCACCGGCGGCGAACCCTTGCTGCGGAAGGGACTGGAGAAGATCGTGGCGGCGACGTCGGCCCTTTCCACCGACGTCGGGACGCGCGTGGAAACCTCGCTGACGACGAACGCCCTCGGCTTGCGCCACCGTGCACGTCGGCTGAAAGAGGCGGGCTTGACGAGGGTCAACGTTTCCATAGATGCCGCCGATCGGGAGACATACGCCGCCCTCACCCGCAGAGACCGCTTCGACGACGCCGTTGCCGGCGCCCGCGCCGCGGCGGAGGCGGGCCTGCTTCCGGTGAAGGTCAACGTGGTGCTCGTCAGGGGCGTCAACGACGCGCAGGCCGTCAGGCTGGTGGCGGAGGCGCTCGTGAGCGGCTACGAGCTGCGTTTCATCGAGCAGATGCCGCTTGGGCCCAGCGGGAAGTGGACGCGTTCCGGGATGGTTGCGGCCGAGGAGATCCTGAGCAGATTGGAAGGCGCTTTCAAGCTTGTGGCGCGGCCGGGGACGGAAAGGGGGAGCTCGCCCGCCGAACTGTGGGACGTCGCACCGGGCAAGGTCGACGGCGTCGAGCATCCCGGGGGGACGGTGGGCGTCATCGCGTCGATCACCCGCCCGTTTTGCGGGGACTGCGACCGGACGAGGCTGACTGCGGACGGCCAGGTTCGCTCCTGCCTTTTCGCTCGCGAGGAAACGGATCTTCGTTCGCTTCTGCGCGCGGGCGCCGATGACGATACAATCGCCGATGCTTGGCGTGCGGCCATGTGGGGCAAACAGCCCGGACACGGCGTGGACGATCCGAGCTTTTTGCAGCCTTCGCGCACGATGAGCGCGATCGGAGGATGAAATGACAGTCAATTTGCGATACTTCGCCGCTGTGGCAGAGGCCGCCGGCGTGACCGAGGAAAGCGTCAGCCTGCCCGCGGGGGCAACCGTCGGGGATCTGCGTGCGGCCTTGGTCGCCGCTCGGGGGGCGGGCTTTGCCAGGCAGCTCGCCGTCAGCGCGCTTCTGATCGACGGCGCCCATGCCGACGACGCCGCGCCTTTGCCTTCCGGCGCCGTCAGGGCGGACGTCCTCCCGCCGTTCGCCGGCGGGTGAGCCGCGCCGGCGGCTAGGCCTGGCCGGTCCATTCCGCCGAGCCGTCGGCGAATTCCTGCCGTTTCCATATGGGCAGGCGGAGTTTGACCTGCTCGATGACGGCTTCGAGGACGCGCAGCGCCTCCTTCCGGTGGGAGGCCGAAACGGCTGCGCCCAGCGCGATCTCGCCCACGCGCAGGCGGCCTGTGCGGTGGAGCACCGCGATCTTGCACGCCCCGCTTCCGGCGGCGACGTCGGCGGCGATCTTTCGAACGACGTCTCCGGCTTCGGGGTGCGCTTCGTAATCGATGGACGCCACAGGACGGGCGTCGTCGTGATTGCGCACCTGCCCGCAGAATGTGACGAGTGCGCCCGCGCTTGGATCGTCCACGGCGGCGGCGAGGGCATCCATGTCGATGGGGTCGGCGGTGACGCCGGCGACGATCGCCTCGGCGTCGGAGCCGTCGCTGCGGCCTCGGTTCTGAATGGCTATCGTGGCGGCCTTGTGCGGCGCGGGATGGTCGCCGTCGGCCAGCTGGTCGACGATGTGCCCCAGAAGGGGGCCGACGGCGGCGACGGCGTCGCGCACGCCGCCCGTCGATCCGGGCGCGTTGAGGACGAAAACTCGGCGATCGCCCGTCTCAATGACGCCGGCGACTCCGCGGGATAGGGCGGCGGTGGGAACTCGGGGGTTGTCCCGCAGAAGGTCTTCGACGCCGATGAGCCTGCGTGCGAGCAGCGGCTCGGTCGCCTCCGGCGTGAGGTCGCGGCTGGTGATTCCCGTGCCGCCCGCGGTGAGGATGACGTCCGCCCCCGAGTCTGCCGCTTCGCGAATCGCCGCCTGCACCGATTCGACGCCGTCGCGCACCACAACGGGCCCGGCGACCTTGCCGAAGTCCGCGAGAAGCCGGACGGCGAGCGGGCCGGAAACGTCCTTGCGTTGCCCGGAAAACGTGCGGTCGGAGACTGTTATGACGGCGATCCTCATGTGCTATGAGTTTAATCGATGCGCGCATTCCGTTTCGCTCGCGCATGTGTTCTTCCTCGTTTGCACGTGCGCCTTGCCTTCGGTCGCGTGCCCGTCCTTCTGCGTTCGCGTGAGCATGTTGCTTTTGGGTTCGCGTGCATGTCGCTTTTGCGCTCGCGCACATAGGTTGTGTTCGCTCGCGCCTTTTGCGCCGCCCTTCGGCATGGCGCCGCCGTCTATCTCCATGCCCGCGCGCTAGGCAACGCCCGATCGTCCTCGGCGCCGCAACTTCGCCTTGGCGCCACGACGTTGACCCGGCGCGCCGCGATGCCGACTGACGACTTCAGCGTTCCCCAACATCGCCTCGGCGCGCCGCAACGCCAGCTGTCGACTTCGGCACGCCACGATCGATCGTCGGCGGAGGCGCTCTGCCTGCCGCGAATATCGGCGTGCTGTGACGCTCGGCGGTACCATGGCGGTATGAGTCTTCGCCCCGCAGTCGAGCCCGAAAGCGTGCTCGACAACCGCCAGCGCACGCGGTATTCGCGCCAGATTCTCCTCCACGGCGAGGACGGCCAGGCCCGTTTGGCCGCGGCGCGCGTGCTCGTCGTCGGCGCGGGCGGGCTCGGGTCTCCCGCGCTCTTGTATCTCGCCGCGGCCGGTGTGGGGACGATCGGGATCGTCGACGACGACGTCGTCGACCTGTCTAACCTCCATCGGCAGGTGATCCATGATTCGACTGCGATTGCGACGCCCAAAGCAGTTTCCGCCGCCGCGAAAATCGAGGCGCTCAACCCCGACGTCGACGTGATCGTGTACCCCGAGCGGCTGACGGAAGAAAATGCGGCCCAGCTGATGTCCGGCTACGACGTGGTGCTGGACGGAAGCGACAATTTCTTCACCCGTTACGCGGTGGACGCCGCCTGCTCCGAATTGTCGATCCCCGAGGTGTGGGGGTCGATCCTTCGATACTCGGCGCAGATTTCGGTGTTCTGGACGGGCGGGCGGGCGCGGCAATTCGGCGTCAAAGAGCCTGGTGTGTGTCTGCGGGACCTTTTTCCGAGCCCGCCGCCCGCCGGGGCGACGTCGAGCTGCGGCGAGGCCGGCGTGATTGGAAGTTTGTGCGGCCAGGTCGGCTCGACCATGGCGGGCGAGGCCGTCAAGCTCATCACCGGCGTCGGCGAACCTCTTCTGGGAACCGTGCTGGCGCTTGACGCCCTGAGCAACCGATATGAGACGATTCGATTGCTCGGCAGGCGGGATAGGCCGGAGCCCCTGAAAGGAGAGCGCTTGATGAGTGCATGTGGCGTTCCGAGCCCTTCGGAAAGAGGCATGCCCGGACCAAATGTCTCCGGGGCAAATGTGCCTGGGTCGCGCCTGACCGAATCTGGCGCGCGTTGGCTGCGCGAGTCAGAGCCGGACGCGTTTGAGACATGGGTTCCGGGTGCGGGCGCGCCGAAGGTGCGCGAGCCCGAATTTGACCCTTCCGAAACGTGGGTGCCCGGAGCGGACGTGCCGGGGGCGGGTGCGACGGGGTTTGACCCGTCTGAGACGTTGGTTCCGGGAGCCGATGGGACGAAGGCGCGTGAGCCCGAATTTGACCCGTCCGAGACCTGGGTGCCCGGGGCGGGTGAGCCAAGGGCGTCTAAGCCTGAGTTTGATGCTTCTGAAACCTTGACGCCTGAACCGGACGACGTCGATTCGGATGCGCCCCAGGTGCGCGCCCCGCAGCCGAACATGCCCGAACCGGATGCGTCAGGGCTTCCTGTGCCTGAGAAGAATACGCCGGAGGTGCGCGCTCCTGAAGCAGACGTGGCTCGGCCTAAGCCAAGGAGGGCCCAATCCCGAGGCGCGGTTCAGCCCGAATCGAGTACTGCTCGATTTAGGCGGGGCACGGTCGAGTCTAAGCCGGGGGCGGCTCAATCTTGGCCGAGCGTGACTGCGCCTGAAGCAGATGCGCTTCAGAATAGACCAGGCGCAACTCAGACTAAACCAGATGCGATTCAGACTAAGCCGGGTGCGGGCGCGCCAAAGCCGAGTGCAGCTCGACCTAGTGGGCATGATGCGGGTGTGCCGGAGGCGAATGTGAGGGAAGTGGCGGTCAGGCTCGCGCAGGGGGCGAAGATGCTTGATGTCCGTGAATCCCACGAACGCGCGATTTGCGCGATCCGGCCCTCGACGCACATTCCGCTCGCCGATGTTCTGGCCGACCCTTCTGCTGCCGCGAAGAGACTTCCCGACGGTCCCGTTTACGTCTACTGTCTGGGCGGAGTCCGTTCGATGCAGGCGGCGAAGGCCCTCGCCGCGGAGGGCGTTGAGGTGATCAACGTTGCGGGAGGTCTAAAACAGTGGTGGCTTTACGTCGATCCGTCGATGCCTCGCTACTGACGCGCCCCGCCACTGATACGCTGCGCTGCTGATTTCCGGCCGCAATGGCTGCCGGATAAACAGAGATCCCGACGGCGTGGCTTGCCTGCCCGCGAGGTCGAATGCGTGACAGCTGGCCTCGCACGGCTGAGCTGGTGCGTCCGCGAAGCGCGACCAAAGAAAACGGTAGGCGGATGCGACTCTAGCTTTGTGCATTGCCAGCCGCTCAGAGACCTTCGTGTCCAAATAGTGAAAGGGCTCGCAGCAGAACGACTTTTGAGGGCATGATTCTCATAGATGGAAACAGTGCCTAAAGCGAGTTACCGCAACAAATACGTAGACGTTATTTAATAAATGTTATATTGTAACAATTGTGCTTTAGTAATTCATGCGAATTAAGGATAAATAGCTAATTGTCAGTCTTTTGCTGAAGATGCGTTGACTTCTCGGAATTTCGGTGATAGGTTGTTTGTGTCCAACGAAAGTTGGGTCGCGCATACCGACATGAATCACGTAAACAAACAAAATCGTGGAAGGATTGCCATCATGGCTTACGATCCAAAGAAAGACTACAGTTTTGAAGATGTGCCAGAGCTAATTGGCTATCTGAAGCGCTCGGCCATCGACGCCTACATGATGTCCGAAAGCTCTGGAATCACAGACACCTGCACTATTATGGATGACAAGTACGTGGTGTCTTTCCCCATGCCGTATGTAGGTTCTGCCGATAAGGATATCGCAAGGCCGGGAAAGGATGGCCGGGGCGGCGGAAAAGTGCTTAGCTCGGACGGCAACGAAGATGATGCGGATTATGCGGCCGAGTTCGACAAGATTCGTTTGTCTATTGACGAGATCGTTGATCCTTGGAAAGAGCTTCCTGATCCCAAGAGTGTTGACAACGAGATCGAGAAATGGATAACCGCCGTGAGTCCGATCGCGAAAGAGCCACAGACAGTCGGCAACAAGTCCACCGGTGGGGGAACGATCTTTACCAACCTTGACCAGGCTGGAAAGGCTTTGGGGAATATGAGTGGCGAAGTTATCCATAAGGTTGAGGCTTTTGTGGCTAAACTCGTCAGCGTCACCGATGGTCTTCATGACAAGACAATGCTGCTTGGTGGAGCGCTGAACTCCGAAATGAAGATGTTCGAGGAAACGCGCGCTTCCGTGGTTAAAGCCCTCCAACAGGGAATCAAAGTCTTTGATGCCGTTGCTTCTGAGGATGGCGCGGGGTTCAAAATGGTTCTCGAGATTGTTTCGACCGCGATTGATGCGGCGCTTATATTCGTTGCACCAAAGGTTGCGATGGAAAAGAAGCTCGCTCAAGCGTCCTCAGCTGCACTGAAAAGCCTTAAATCATCTCAAGACGCGACAGTTGATGATGATGAGGCGAGTGATTACGAGTCGGCGATGGGCAAACTTGAAAGTGCTTTCGAAGCGATCAATAAGAGCGTAAGAAAGGCCGAAATTGGAGTGAAAGACATGTTGCTTGGCAATTTAGATTCGATGTCGATGACTGATCATAAAGAATACTATGATGTAACGATGGATCCTATCGATTCGAGTGCAATAGAACCGTCCTCTGGGCTGAATGTGGACTACGGAAACGCGAAAGGCGTTTGCCGTAAATTCGGAGATGTGCGTACGAGCGTGGTCAAAGCTAAGGACAATCTGCCCCGTGTTTCGATGTTTACGTGCCTTCTGCGAAGCGGAGTAATCGGCATTGGGCCCTATGGTCCGGGACATGCGTTTTCCGATCTTAACGTGCGCATAGAGGAGCTGTTAAAGAATCTCGCCGACGACATTGAGAACGAGGCGAAGAATTTCGACCTGGCTGTCGAGGCAATCGTCAACGAGGATGCACAGGCACGGAGCCGACTCCAGGAAACCGTGGATTACATTAAAAACAATCCAGGTGACCCTTGGGCGAAATCGAAGCCAGCTCCTCAACGAGTGAAAGGAAACACAATTGTCTAAGAAGGCCTATCTGATTACGCGGAGTGTCGTTGCTTTGGCGGCGGTCGCGGTGTTCTTCTGGCTGTTTCTTGTTCCCCCAAAACTCAATACAGGAATGGGCAATGAGTATTCTTCGTGCCATGCTGTCGGGTGGAACTTTTCTGGTGTTCAAGACCCGTTGGTCAATGACTCTTTTGACGTCGAGAGCCCAAGCAAGGTTCAGAGGTATCTTGACGGTGCCATCGCGTACAAGATGGAGGCTACTGAGAAGGTGAGGAGTGATATCCAAAGGCTGTGCCATGAGGCTCGCCTTGAGCGCAGCTTGGTCATCATCGTTGCGTCCATCTTCTTCGCCGTCGTCTTTCTGTCGGTTCCCAAACCCAAGCCTTCAAGCGGCAAAAGACCTTCCGGAGAGGGCGGATCTCTAGAGGACAACGGATCTTCGAGTGGAAAAGAACCTGTGGGCGAGCGTGCTCCTTCAGGTGACAGCAAATCTTCGAGTGGCAGCGGGTCATCAAACGGGAACAGTTCGACAAGCGACAAATCGAAGAGCGAGCCTTCCCGCGACAAGCCGAGGACTAGCGAGGACTAAGAGCCGTCCGGCATTGAACCGGGGGCGGCGTCTTGACCTTTCTGGAAGCTGGTGTCGGCTATTTCCTGAACGGCTTCCGGATAGTTTAAGGATGGTCTACGGACATGAAGCATGAACCTGGTGGTCCGTGACGGGACTGCTAGCCCACTTCCCGGCCGGTGAAAGGAAGGAATCAAATTGTCTAGACCGGTTTATTTGGTAGTTCGCACGCTTGTCGCTCTTGTAGGCCTCGCGGCGTTCCTCTGGCTGTTCCTCACGCCGCTTTCAATAGAGCCCGAAAACAAGGGCTACGTATACTCTGGCTGCCACCCCGTCGGTTGGAACTTCAACGGCGACTACCGCCCCTTGTTTGACGATTCCTTCGACGTTGAGGATTATGACGCGGTCAGAGAGTACATTGACCAAGGCGGCCGTAAGTCGAGAGGACCCCTCAACGACGACATTAAAAAGGGAATACAAGAGGCCTGTGAGGAAGCGCGCCATGAGCGCGGCATCGTCAGTGTCGCAGTGTTGGTGTTCTTCGTCGTCCTCTTCGTGTCGGTTCCGAAGCCCAAGTTCTCGAAAGAAAGCGCGCACAAGGAGTCACGTGATGTCGAACGGCAACTCAAATCGCCTGGCAAGGAGGAAAAGCGTTGAACTGTCGGAAGTTGAAGCGGCAAAGGCAGTCGCGTGCCAGATTCACGCCGAAGCCTGCCCGTCAGTCAAAGGGAGGGAGCCGAATTGTCTAAGAAGGTCTATCTGATTGCCCGGAGCGTCGTTGCCGTCGGAGCGTTCGCGGCGTTCTTCTGGCTGTTCCTGACCCCGCCGACTATCCAGTCTAAAGAAGGCGTTGTTTACGCTGCCTGCCATCCTGTCGGTTGGAACTTCAACGGCGATTCGCGTTCGTGGAGCGACGATTTCGACATCGAGAGTCCGAGTGCAGTTCAGAAGTATGCCGATCAGACATCTGGCTACAAATCGAGAGCCAAGCCAGCTGATGACGTGAAAAAGGGTATACACCGAGCTTGCAAAGAGGCGCGCCATGAGCGCGGCATCGTCATCATTGCCGTGGTCGTCATCCTTGGCGCGGCTTTCGTGTCTATTCCGAAGCCTAAACCTTCGAATGACGGGAAACCTCAAAAGGGCGAGCTGGCTGACGAGGCGGCTCACGATGAGCCGAGTTCTGAACCGCCGGGAGACGAATCCAGACTGCGGGGAAATGAATCCAAATTGCCGGGAAATGAATCCAGTTCTGAACCTTCTGACGCCAGGGAGAATCCCGAGCGGCCGGCCAAAGAGCTGACTGCGGAGGATATCTCCAAGCCAGCCGACAACGAGTCTCGATTCAAGCCATCTGGCAATGAGCCCAAGTCGTGAACTTTGGGAAGCTGGGTATGGGCTCAAGGGGTCGGGGAGGACCCGGCCGACGGTGCCCAGACGGGACGCGGTCGGCCGGCTCGAAGGCAGAGTTTCCGCGTGCGACGCCAGAGCTGCGAATGCATCTCAGCGAAGCGTTCGGCGCAGACCAAACCTCATTCTGAGGTGGCTGTTTAACGAGTGCTTAGTTGTTTAACGAGTGAAAGGAAACACAATTGTCTAAGAAGGTCTATCTGATTACGCGGAGTGTCGTTGCTTTGGCGGCGTTCGCGGTGTTCTTCTGGTTGTTTCTTGTTCCTCCGTCGATTGAGTCCGGGAGCGGAAACCTTTACTCGTCTTGTCACCCTGTTGGCTGGAACTTTTCCGGGGATCTGGCCCCGTTGGTCAATGACTCCTTTGACGTCGAGAGCCCAAGCGAAGTTTAGAGGTATCTCGACGGTGCCATTGCATACAAGATGGAGGCTACTGACAAGGTAAGAAGCGATATCCAAAGGCTGTGCCATGAGGCTCGCCTCGAGCGCAGCGTGCTCATCGTCTCCTCGTTGATCGTCTTCGCCGTCGTCTTTCTGTCGATTCCCAAACCCAAGCCTTCGAGAGGCAAAAGACTTTCGGGCGAGGGCGGATCTTTAGGAGACAATGGATCCTCAAATGGAAAAGGATCTTCGGGTAACCGCAGCCCTTCAGGCGGGGGAAGATCGTCAAGCGACAACAGATCTTCGGGTGGCAGCAGATCTTCAGACGACGGCGAATCTTCGAGCGATAGCGAATCTTTGAACGGCGGCAGGCCTTCGAGCGGTGGTTGATCGTCACGCGGCAGCGGATCGCCAAGCGAGAGGGCGAAGAGGGAGCCGCCCCGCGACGAGCCAAAGCCCGAAAACTGGCGAGTTAAAGCCCAAGACCGACGGGCCAAAGCCCGAAAACTGGCGAGCCAAGGCTCGAAGCTGGCAGGCTAGGTTTTCGCGAACAGAAGTCGCTGCGATAAGGAGTCACACGTGGAGTTTTCCGAAGCGCTCGGATTCACGCTGCACTGAAACGCCCGCCTTCAGGTCGCCGAGTTCGAAAAGGGCAAGCTCTTGCCAGCGCGCGTCAGCGCCGTTCACCGCGGCGCGATCGAGGTGCTCGGGCTCGACGGGTCGTCCCGCAAGATCGGCCTTGACCATCCGGGAAACGGCGACGACGCCGAGGAATGGCCGCCCGCCGTCGGCGACCGGATCGCGCTCTCCGGCGTCGGCCCGGAAGAATCCATTGCGGCGATCCTCCCTCGGCGCACGTCCCTTTCGAGGCCTTCGGCCTCCCGGCGCTCAACGGAGCAAGCCATCGCGGCGAACGTCGACGTGGTGGCGATCGTCGAGCCGGTGCAACCCGAACCCGCCGTCGGCCGGATCGAACGCTTTCGCGCGCTGGCATTCTCATGCGGGGCGAAGGCCTGGCTGATTCTGACCAAAGCGGACCTCGTTGAGGCCGACCGCGCCGATGCGCTCGCGGCCGAACCCGGCGCGAAGGTCGACGAGGCCTTCTGCGTCTCAAGCGAGGACCCCTCCTCGATCGCCGCGGTGCGCGACGCCTGGATGCCGGGCGAGACGCTCGTCTTCATCGGCAGGTCCGGCGCAGGAAAGACCGCCTTGACCAACGCGCTTTCGGGCGCCGACTTCGCCACGGCAGGCGTGCGCGAGGGCGACATGAAAGGGCGGCACGCCACCACGGTGCGCCAGTTGGCCGTCACAGGGCGCGGCGCGATCGTCGACGCCGTCGACCGAACCTTCGAATACATCGCTGAACTCGCCCGCGAATGCAGGTTCTCCGACTGCACCCACGCGAGCGAACCCGGGTGCGCCGTGAAACAGGCGGTCGACGCCGGCGAACTGGACCCCGAGCGTTTGGCGCGCTACCGCGCGCTCGCGCAGGAATCGGAGCGCAGGGCACGACGCCGCGACGCCAGGCTGGCCCGCGAGGAGGACAGGCAGGCGAGCCACGCGAACACGAGCGGGCGTCGCGAGGCCATGCGTCTGAAGGGCCGCACAAATTGACGTGGGAAGGGGCCGGATGCTCAGTTGCTTGGGGCGGGGCCGAAGGGTTTGGAGGGCTTGGAGGGAGCTGGGCCGAAGGGTCGAGAGGGCGCGCGAGAGGACTATGGGACGGGCAGAACGCAACGGCATGCAGGAAGGGCACATGCGGAGGAACCGCGGTCACGGGTGGGGCGTGAAGGTAAGCGGAGCGTGAAGAAACGGTTGGGCGTGCCGGTCGGGGTGAAGAGGCGTTCGCGTCTTCTGGGGGTGTTGTTGGCTTTCGTGTCGTTTGTTGTCGCTGGGTGCAAGATCAATGGGACGGTTGAGTTTCAAGCCAACGGTGACATGAAGTTTGACTTTACTTTCGAAGACGCCGACGGGATGATGGCTAAAATCAATCAGACGTGCGAGACTGTTCGAGCTATTTTCATAGCGAAGGTGAGGTTTGTTGATGATCCCAAGGTTGAGGATGTGACTCCTGCCGGCGGGCATCTGACATGCAGGGTCACTTCGAACAAGCCTTTCAAGGGGAACATGAAGCTGACCGAGCGGGATGGTAAGTATCATTTCAAGTATTACGGTGCGCACGATGGCGATGACACGGACTTGAGCGCTCTCAAGACGAGGATTGTGGTGAGTATGCCGGGGAAGGTGACCCGGTCCAGTCTGGGGAAGATTCAGGGAAACAAGGTCATCGTTGAAGATCTTGACTTTCTGACCTACGGGGTGGAGATCACAGCCGAAAAGAAGTCGGCTCCGCCAAGTCCTTCCTCGTCGTCAGGGAAGAAGGCCGGCGCGGCCTCCTCGTCGTCGGCTGGAGTGCCTATGTGGGGTTGGGCCGCCATTGGGGGCGGCGTGCTGGTTGTGATTGCGGGTTGTGCGTTTGTTGTGGGCAGGCGTCGGGGTGCGGCGAAAGCCGCAGTCGCCAGTTGTCAGAACGGGATGCCAACCGAGAGTCGTGGTGTGCCGCTCGCCAGGAGCGGAGGTGTGCCGTCGTTTAGCGGGGAAGCTTCGGCTGCCCCTCAACAGCAAGCTTTCAGCGACTGTCTTGGGTTTTTAGATGCGGACGGGTGATTTCGCCCTTGGGCGGTGTGTCTGTCGTAGGCATGTGGGGGCGCGTAATTCGTTGTGGCTGAGACGGGACGTAATCAGGGCCCTTGAGGTTCTTTCGCCGTGGAGGCAGCGGTTGTGTCGGAAAGGCGACTTCAGTGGATGCCTCAAATAGAAAGGACTGTGGATCGACTTGATTGAAGACCGTCCGTTGGTCGTTTCGGGGTTCGGGTGTCTGGATGGGTCGGTGTTTGTCTCGTGTTTTCGTCTTGCTGGTGCGTTAGCAGAACTGAGGCGCTACGCTGGGGTCCGTATGCTTAGTGCATGTGCCCGGCGGTCTTTGCCGGCGGAGTGTTTGGAGGCTTGATATGTCCGTCCGCGTCAAGAGGCGTTCGCGCCTTATCGGATTGTTGTTGGCCCTCGCGTCGTTTGTCCTTACCGGCTGTAAGATCGACGGGACAATCGAGTTTCAAGCCAACGGTGACATGAAGCTCGACTTCACTTTCGAGGATTCACGAGACACTATGGCCAAAATCAATCAGACGTGCGAGGGAGTTCGACTGATTATCGAGGGGCAGGCGACGTTTATTGACGACCCCAAGGTGGAGGATGTGACTCCCGCCGGCGGGCATCTCACGTGCAGATTGACCTCGGACAAGCCTTTCAAAGGGAATATGAAGCTGACCGAATAGGATGGGAAGTACCATTTCAAGTCCCATGGTGCGCACGACGATACAAAACTAAACGGTTTCGAAGGAAGAGTTGTGGTGAGTATGCCGGGGAAAGTGACCCGGTCCAGTTTGGGGAAGGTTCAGGGAAACAAAGTGATTCTTGAGGATCTTGACTTTTTGACCTACGGGATTGAGATCACAGCCGAAAAGAAGTCGGCTCCGCCAAGTCCTTCCTCGTCGTCAGGGAAGAAGGCCGACGCGGCCTCCTCGGCGTCGGCTGGAGCGCCTATGT
>CALIHR010000032.1 GCA_938020505.1 uncultured Actinobaculum sp.
GACGGTCAGCGGCGGAGCCGGCTCGGCGGCCGGCCTCGCCCTGGTGGCCCTGTCCGGCCAATGGCAGCTGCTTCTCGTCGGCGTCGCGGCCCTCGCAGCGGCTTGGTTTTACACCGGAGGCAGCCGCCCGTACGGGTACATGGGCCTCGGGGAGGCGTTCGTCTTCGTCTTCTTCGGGCTCGTCGCGACCGCGGGGACGACTTACACGCAGGCGCTGTCGATCCCCTGGCAGAGCTGGCTCGCTGCCTGCGCCGTCGGCTCCGCGGCCTGCGCGCTGCTGATGGTCAACAACATTCGCGACATCCCGACCGACGCCGCCGTCGCCAAAAACACCCTCGCGGTGCGCATCGGCGACAGAAAGGCCAGGCTGGCCTTCGCCGCCTTGGCCGCTATGCCGGTCGTCACACCCCTCGCGCTGATCGGCGACCTCGGCCCATGGTCTGCCTTGGTCGCGGCGCCAACCGCCCTCCTCGCCTGGCGCGCCGTCTCGCCCGTGCTCGCGGGGGCCCGCGGCCGGGATCTGATTCCCGCGCTTCGCACCGCGGGCCAGGCGGAGCTCGCCTTTGGCGTAACTCTTCTTCTGGCCTACGCGGGGGCCGTTTACCTACACTAAGTTCCATGCCGCGTGTCATGCTTGCTATCACGATCGTCGCCCTTTGCATCTACGGAATCATCGACTGCGCTCGCACGCCGAAAGAGTCGATGCCGGGGCGCCTGCCCAAGCCCGTCTGGATGGTCGTCGCCTTGATTCCGGTCGCCGGCGCCCTTCTGTGGCTTCTGCTTTCGTGGCCGATCAAGCACCCGAACGGCTTCGGAACGATCGAGATCGGACGGGGACGTCCGCGCAAGCCCGAGCCCGAGGGGCCGATCGCCCCCGACGACGACCCCGAATTCCTCGCCAAACTCGACGCCCGGAATCGCTTCGCCGAGTGGGAGCGCCAGCAGGCCAAGGCGGAGGGCGAATCCGGGGACGGCGGCAAGGCCAGCAAGGACGGCGACGACGCAGGAAAAGACTCCGCCGGCAAAAGCTCCGGCGGCGGCTACGATGGCGCCTCCAAGCCTCCGCAAGCCCCGAAAGGAAAAACCTCCAAAGAGGATGACCCCTTCGCTTCAAAGTTCGACGACCTTGATGCTGAACTCCGCAAGTTTCTAGACGACGAGGGCTCGCAGTCCGCTTGACGAACGAACTCAATCCTCGACGACAGGGCCCAGGCGGCCAGGCGCCGAGCAACCCCTGCGCCGAACGCGCCCCGCACCAGACAAACACGAAACCTCACCGACTACATCGCCAGACAACTGCTCGAGACCCCGACTACACCCTCAACTGCGAAGAGCCCGTTTCATGCGCTGGCCTGCCCCGGCAATATGTCTGTCATGCTGGAGCTCAACACCGATCTCGCGACACAGCAGACCGGTTTGGAGCGGATTGCGTCCGTCGCGGATTGCTGTGCCGGGCGGCAGAATCACCGGGGAAGCGTCGGTGGGATGCGCGCGGGAGTGGAAAGCTCAGCGGGCATGCAGCGACTGGTTGCGTGAAGTGCTGCCCGGCGTGCCGAATCAAGGCTCCGAAAGGCTTAGAGTCTGACGGCAACGACGAGAGGGGACGACGTTGATCGAGGTTTCCGCCGAACAGGTGCTCGCATG
>CALIHR010000033.1 GCA_938020505.1 uncultured Actinobaculum sp.
CCACCCCCACAACCCCCACCCACGTGACCCGCACCACACACCCCACACACCCCACACACCGACACCACCCACACCCCGCCAGCCCCTACACAACCCCAACCACCGCCAAACTTTTCTTCCCCTTGCGCAAAAGGGCCACGCCCCCGGGAAGAAGGTCCGAAGCTTCAAGAGCCTTTGCGTCGTCGTCGATCTTCGCGTTGTTGAGGTACAAGCCGCCCGACGCGACGGTGCGCCTAGCGGCCCCCAGGCCCTTTTCAAGGCCCGCTGCGACGAAAAGCTCAATGAGCGGCGTCCCCACAGACCCTTCCGCTCGGGGAAGCTCTGCAACGGCGTCGGCGAGCGTGCGAGCGTCGAGGGATTCGAGGCCGCCACCGCCGAAAAGGGCTTGAGAAGCGGCTTTGACACGCTCGGTGGCATCCGCGCCGTGAACCCATGTCGTCACATCTTCCGCCAGGGCCTTCTGCGCCTCGCGGGCGTGCGGGCGCTCCGCCAGAGCCGTTTCAAGCTCGGCGATCTCTTCGCGGGTTCTGAACGTGAAGACCTTGAGCATGTGAATGACGTCGTCGTCGGCGGTGTTGAGCCAGAACTGGTAGAACTTGTAGGGGCTGAACATCTCGGGATTGAGCCAGATCGCCCCTCCGGCGGTCTTGCCGAACTTCGTTCCGTCCGACTTCGTGATGAGCGGATTCGTCATGACGTGGACGGATTCGCCCTCGACCTTCCTGATGAGGTCCATGCCGCCGACGAGGTTGCCCCACTGGTCGTTCCCGCCGACTTCCAACGTGCACCCATAGCGGCGGTAGAGCTGGAGGTAGTCGTTGGCCTGAAGGATCTGGTAGCTGAACTCCGTGAAGGAGATGCCCTCGTCGGATTCGAGCCGACGAGCGACGGTGTCCTTTGAGAGCATCGTTCCGAGCCGGAAGTTCTTCCCGATGTCCCGCAGGAAATCGATGGTCGACATCGGGCCGGTCCAGTCGAGGTTGTTGACGATCCGGGCGGGATGCTCCCCTTCGAAGTCAAGCAGCGATTCGAGCTGACCGCGCAGAGCCGCGGCCCAGCCGGCGACGACGTCGGCCTCGTTAAGGTTGCGTTCCTCCTTGCGCCCCGAGGGATCGCCGATGAGCCCCGTGGCCCCGCCGACCAGGGCCAACGGATTGTGGCCGGCCATTTGGAGGTGCCTCATCACCTTGACAGCCACGAGATGCCCGTGATGGAGGGAGGCCGCCGTCGGATCAAAGCCGCAATAGAAGGTGACGGGGCCTTCGGCAAGCGCCGCGCGCAACGCGTCGATGTCGGTGTGTTGGGCGATGAGCCCGCGCCACTGAAGCTCGTCGAGGATGTCCGTCAAGGTTCCGTGCCTTTCTCGTATTTGACAGCTGGAAGATTTCCTGATTTTCAAGTATGCCACAGGCCGCTCACGGAGCCCGCGAGGGCGCCGCCTTGCGAAACGGGCGACAATCGGAAGGCCGCGAATCCGCGACGGCGAAGCTGCGAATGAGCAACGGCGAGATCACATATCGGCCACGACGAGGCCCCTGACTTCCTCGCCGACGTCGACAGGGACTTCGACGCCGGACATGCGCGGAGTCCAACGAATCCCCGGCCCGATCCCCTTGAGCACCGACAGGGGCAATGGATCGTCGAGGTCGAGAAGCGCAGTCAGCCGGATGTCGGCCCACCCGGTCACCGGGCGGGCCGCGTCGGGATTCCAGTGAGGCCCCTCGTAAATCGTGCTCGTCACTTTGCCCAGGGCGACGAGCCCCCTCGGGGCGACGCCGACCTTCACGAGGAGGGCGAGGTCGCCCGGCTCCATCCCCGAGCGCCGTGAGCCGGTGTTCCACTGCGTGTCGATCGCCCCGCCGCCGTCGATGACCGGCATCCACTTTGCCCAGTCGGGATAGGGGTCGTAGTGCAGTTTGGGGTTGACGAGGAAGAGAAAGGCGCGTCGCATCGGCCTCGCTTCCTCGGCGGGGGCGCCTCGCCTTGCGGTGTCGTCCATGCTGCGAGTCTATCGCCGCGAAAGGAAGAGGCTAGGCGAGAGAAAGAAGCTCGGCTCGGATTTCTTCGGCCCGTTCGGGGCTGGACGTGATGACGAGGATGGTGTCGTCGCCCGCCAAGCATCCGAGCACCCCGTCGATCATCGCCCTGTCTATCCCGACGGCCAGGATGTTGGCGGCGCCCGGGGGCGTGCGCAAGACGAGTTGGCTGCCCGCGCACTGGGCACTCACGAGCACCTCGGGGCACCAACGCTCGAGCTGGGCGCGCGCGCCCTGCGCGGCCTTGTACAACTCGGCCTCATCCGGGATTCTGTAGATTTGCCGCCCGCTCCTGTTGCGAACCTTGATTGCTTTGAGCTCGTCCAGATCGCGAGAAAGGGTCGCTTGCGTGACCGATATGCCGGCTTCGCGCAAAAGGCCGCGCAGCTCCCCCTGAGACCCGACGGACTTGTCCGCAAGGATGCTCACTATCAACGCTTGCCGCGCGGTTCGCGACGTCGGCACAGGCCCGCTAGCCATCACTCACTCCGATCCGAACGAAGGTACGTAAGCAGATGCGTCATCACGAATAACTATACGCCTTTGCGGAAGGGAAACATGCCCCGCCAGAGACAGACCGGCGCCGAACCGCCCGGCGCGCGCTCATCGGACGCGCGAAAGATTCCCGATCGCTTCGACGAAGCGAGAATACTCGGCGCGCTGAGCCTCCACAGGCTCGCGCACCGCGAACCCTGCCCGATCGTCGAGAGCTCTGGCAAGCTGCGACATCACCCGTTCTCGTGCCGCATTCGATCCCCGAGAACGCATGACGCCCACGCTGATCCACACCGCCAAAGCGGCGAGAAGGCCCAGACCGATGAGAATGATCGGCAACCCGACGCCGACCGCCTTCGGCGGATCGAACATTCCCAAAGCGGCCCAGAAGAAGAGCCAAAGAACCCCGACGGCGACCGTCGCCAACGACGCCCTGAAAAGGGCGCGAGTCACGCCCCACCAGGACGGCTGCTCCGAATCGCCCACTTCGATGTCTTTTGCGGCGTCTCCCGTGCTTTCAATGAGCCTCACGGTGCGGGCGTCGACGTCCCGAGCGACCGAGGACTTCCACGACGTCGGAAGCGCGGCCAACTCGTTGTCGACATAGGTCCGCACGGCCATCTGAGCGGCCGGTATCCGAGCCGGCTCGGGTATGTAGCGCGGGATCCCGCTGGGCCCGACGACGGCGTCGAGCGGATCGGGGGCGCGATGCGCGCTCCGCGACTTCCACGGAGTCTCTCGCCTGCTTCGCAGGTCGTATGAGCGCGCAGCCGCCTCCGCGACGGCGTCTCCTCCCGCAGCGCTGACCATTGCGCGGGCCGCGGGCATGAAGTCGACGTGAACGGCGCTCGGAGAGGCGCCGCCGTCCTTGCGCGAGGCCACGGCCAACGCCTCGCCCGCGGATCGAAGATCCGCGCCCAATCGCAAGCGGGCTGCGTTTCGTTTGGACACGATCTCGGTGATGGAACGGCGAAGCTGCTCAACGCCCTCGCCCGTTCGCGCCGACGTCGGGATCAATCGGTCGCGAAGCCCGTCTGTCGCCAGCAGCCCCCGCGCGTCGACGAGAACTACGTTCTTCTCGCGTTGCGCGAGCCTGTCCACCTGGTTGAGGACCACGAGGGTGACTGCTCCGTGCTCGCCGAAACGCTTGAGGTACTCCCTGTGCAGCAATGCATCGGCGTATTTCTGCGGGTCGAGGACGAAAACGACGACGTCGGCCCTCTCGATCACCCTGTCGGCGGCGCTGCGATGCTCTTCCTCCGTGGAATCGAGGTCGGGCAGATCTACGAGAATCACGCTGTCGTCGCCGAAAGCCCCCGGAAGGACGTGGCGAGGGCCGACGCCCATCCAGTCAAGGACCTCGGAGGTCTCGCGCCCCGAAACCGAGAGCGGCTCGGCGGTTGTCGGCCTCGTGGGCGCGACCTCCGCCACGGGCTCGCCGACGAGGGCGTTGACGAGCGAGGATTTTCCGCTTCCCGTCGCGCCCGCGAAAGCGACGACGGTGCTCTCTCCCCCGATCTGGACCCGGTCTCGCACGCGGGTCGCCACCTTTTCGGCGTCCGCGCATTCGTCCCGGAAATACAGGCGGGCGGCCCCGATGGCGTCGTCCAGTTCCAACAAGCCCGCTTCGATACTCATCTCGGCGCTCATTCTCATCCCTTCTCTTCGCGCGCCGACTCGATGTCGTCGCACGCAGTCTGGATTCCCACGGCAATCCCGGGATCCGTCTCGGCCTCGCGGCACACGTCGCGGAACGGATCGAGATCCGCCCCGACGAACTTCCTGGCGCGCACAAGGAGCTCCTCGCGTGCGCGCTTTGCCATCTTCCGAACGGCGCCGCCGTCGAAAACGGCCTCCAACAGCTTTCGGGAGGGAACCGCTGTGCCTCCTGTGACGCCGTCTCCATTGGCCAATCCCTTGGCGGAGGCGAACGTGACGATGACCAGGGCGGCCTCTATCGCCTTCGCGCCGACCGATGCGACTCGCGCCGGGTCTGCCTTTCCACCGACTTCCTCCTGCACGATCGCGGCAAGCGCCTGTCTCCACCGGCGGACCGTTTCGACCGCCTGCCGTCCCCGTTCGTCATTGGGACGCACTGCCTCGCTCGCCGCGGCGCGCGAGGCCTCGGCGCCGGGCCTTTGACGCCATGCGTCGTCCACCGACCGCGCCGCCCTTTCGGCCTCGGCCGTCAACGAGGCGGCCAAGGCAGCCTCGAGGTTCGTCTCGATTTCGGCGACCGGCAGCGGATCGCTGGCTTTCGGCTTCCCCTTGAGCCATCCGGCGACCCGGTCGCGGATTCCCCCGACCGATCCGACGATCGAACGCATCGTCCGATTCGCGCTGACTGCCTCGTTCCACCGGCTTAGGGCCTCGCGGCGCACGAGGCGCCCGTCCTCGACGGAGGCGATGATCGATCCGATGGCCACGCCGTCGGCCCTGGCGATGTCGCCGCGCATGGCGCGCTGAAGGTCGATCTGCTCTTTGAGCCCTTCGACAATCGGATCGCATTGCTCAATGAGCGCATCCACGGCTCCGGCCAGGGTCTGCCTGGCCACCGAGGCGCGAGCCGGGCCGTCGTGCGAGAGGCCCGCAAGCCACGTCTTGATCGGGGCGACGTCCTCCGAAGGGATCCGGCCGTCGCCGTCGATCCTTTCGGATATGGCGAAAAGCGGGGCGTGGCCCAGACCTCGCTCGGCGAGCCTGTGCGAGAGGTCGGAGCGCACCTGCGCCCCGACGCCCGAGGGGACGCGGTTGAGGACCACCGCAATGACGATGTCGCGTGAAACGGCTTCGTTGAGCATCGACCAGGGAATCGCGTCGGCGTAGCGGGCCGCGCTCGTGACGAAGAGCCACAGGTCGGCGGCGGCGAGCAGCTGGGCGGCGAGGCGCCGATTGTCTTCGACGACCGAGTCGATGTCGGGAGAGTCGAGGAGCGCGATTCCCTCGGGCAGCTCCTTGCTGTCGGCCAGGGCGAGCTCGGAGTGGGCGCCGTCGTCCACGTCTGTGCTCTGCACCCTCGCCAGGCTCGGCAGAATGCTCTGATCCGCGAACCAGGCTCCGTCCTCTTCGCGGTGGACGAGCAGCGGGCGCCTCGTCGTGGGCCTGATGGCGGTGGCCTTGGCGACGTTCTCGCCGAGCAGCGAGTTGACGAGCGTCGATTTGCCGGCGCCCGTCGAACCTCCCACGACGGCCAACAGCGGCGCGTCGATCCGCGAAAGCCTGGGAAGGATGTAATCGTCAAGCTGACGGAGAACATCGGACGTCGCTTTGGCGCCGTCCGAAGCCAAGGGCGTCTCGAGAGGGAACGAGACGTCTTCGAGGATGTCGCGCAGCGCGCCGAGCGCCTCCTCGAGTTCCTCCTGAGAAGCTATGGGAATGCTCATTTAGTCTCTTTCAACTGCGGGAAGTAATCCGATGATTCTGGCACCCAGGCGTCGGGGTCGGCTTCGACCTGTTCGCCCGTACGGATGTCTTTGACCTGCTCCCCTTCGTCGGTCGAGAACCAGACGAAGGGAATGCCGCGTCTGTCGGCGAACTTGATCTGTTTGCCGAATTTGGCTGCGGTTGGCGAGACGTCGGTGGGAATCCCGCGACGTCTCAACTTCATGGCTGTAGCCATCGCCGCAGCCCTGGCGCCCTCGTCGTTGACCGCGATGAGAACGCAGGTAGGGACTTTCCTCGTCGCGCTCACCGTCGCCCTGCCGATCAGGCGCGAGACGAGCCTCGAAACTCCGATGGAAAGCCCGACGCCGGGATACGTGCGTTTGCCGTCGCTCACGAGCGAATCGTACCGCCCGCCGGAACAGATCGACCCCAGATCCTCATGGCCGACGAGGACGGACTCGTAGACCGAGCCGGTGTAGTAATCCAAGCCCCTGGCAATCTTGAGGTCGGCCACGACCGAGCCAGGAATGAGCGCGTTGGCCCCTTCGACGAGGCGCACGAGCTCGTCGAGGCCCTCCTCGAGCAGATCCGAACGCTGCCCGAGGCCCCGGACGCGGTCAGCCACCGATGCGTCGCTTCCCGAAATGTCGGCGAGCCTGAGGGCGAGATCGGCCTGCTGCGGCGTCGCCCCCGCCTTCTCGACGAGAGCCTCCGCGACCGCGGCCGGGCCGATCTTGTCGAGTTTGTCGACGATCCGCAGTGTCTCGCCGACGTCCTCGATTCCGACCGCCTCATAGAATCCCTGGGCTATTTTCCGGTTGGAGGCCCGGACGACGACCCGCGGGATCGGCAGACCCGACAGCGCGTCGACCATGACGAGGGGAAGCTCGACTTCGCTGTGGAAGGGAAGCGTCTGCTCGCAGACGACGTCGACGTCGGCTTGCACGAACTCGCGAAAGCGCCCGTCCTGCGGCCGTTCCCCGCGCCAAACCTTCTGCATCTGATAGCGCTTGAACGGAAAGTCGAGCTTTCCCGCGTGTTCCAAAACGTACCGGGCAAGCGGAACCGTCAGGTCGAAATGAAGGCCCATCTCCGAATCTTGGGACGGCCCGCCCTGAAGGCGGCTCAGGACGTAGATCTCCTTGGAGGTCTCGCCCTTGCGCAGCAGCTGGTCGAGAGGCTCGACCGCGCGGGTCTCGATCCCCGAAAAACCGTGCAGCTCGAAGGTGCGGCGCAGGGCGTCGAGAATGCGGTCTTCGACGATCCTGTCCTGCGGCAACCACTCGGGGAATCCGGAGAGAGGGGCAATCTTCATGGGGACTATTGTTCCACGATTGGCGCCCATCCCCGGCATCCGGGCAAATCGCCGGAGAGAAAGGGCGCGCATTCGATGCAATTTCAGGCCATTTCGCCTGAAATTGCAAGCTTCAGATAGTGCGAACGCTCCTTTTCCCGCCCCATCGTCGAAGAAGGGCCGTGCCCGGGAAAGAAAACGGTTGCGGGATCGATTGCCCCCGCCAGCGTCCGCAACGACTCCGCGGCCGCAACGGGGTCGCCCCCGGGAAGGTCCGTCCGCCCGACGCCGTCTCTGAAGAGCACGTCGCCGCTGAGCATGAGCTTCTCGCCGAAAACGCCTTCGGGGAAGACGACGGATTCGCGATCCGGATCGATCGCGCCAGACAAAAGGAAGACGCTCGAACCCTCCGTGTGCCCCGGAGCCGGGATCGCGCGCATCGCCACGCCGGGCACGATCTGCCCGCCCCCGCCCTCGAAGAACTCTCGAGGGAGCGCCGCGGCTCCCTTCGGCTTGATCCAGGAATGCCCGCTGGCCTCGGGGAAGACGCCCGCCGCCGCGGGGCCCATGGCCGCCGGGTCCTCCATTCTGTACAGGTCCGGGCCCGGGACGTAGACCGGCGCTTCGCCGGCGATCAGCCCCGAATCCCACACGTGGTCGATGTGTCCGTGGGTGCACAGCACGCCGCCGAGGGTCAGTCGGCGAGAGGCCAGGGTTTCCTCGATCCATTCGGCCGATCCCGCGCCGGGGTCCACGACGAGGGCGACCCGCTGCTGCGAATCGGCGAGGATATAGCAATTCGCTTCGATGAGAGTCCGGTTGTAGCGGAGAAAGATCATGGTTGTACGCTATCGTTTTCAAGGCTTCCGTGTCGACGGGGCGGCGGCGTTCGCAGGGTGGACAGCCCGGGCGGAGGCCGCGATTTTGGTTTTACAATGTCTCCTACAACGCTGTTTATTGCGGCGTACAGTCACGCCGTCTCCCGAGGAGCTTCTATGACCGAGTCGACCACGCCTCCGACGCCTAAGCCAGTGCCGCGTCCGATTCCCAAGCCCCATCCGGCCGGGGCCGCCAAACCGGCGCCTTCGCGAAGCGACTCCGCCGCGGCGGAGGCCGCAGCGTGGGGACGGGTGGACGACGAGGGGAACGTGTGGCTGCGTTCGAGCGACGGCGAACGCATCGTCGGGCAATATGCCGCCGAAGGGTCGAAGAAGGACGCGTTGGCCATCTACGTCCGCCGCTACCTTGATTTGGAGGCTCAGCTCGCCCTCATCGAGGCGCGGGTGGAAACGGTCAACCCCGAAGAGTCCGCCTCGGCGCTGCGGGCTTTCGACAAGCAAATCGTCAAGCCTTCGGCCGTGGGCGACATCGAGGGGCTGCGAAATCGCTCGGCCGCCCTCGCCACCCGGATTTCGGAACTTCGAGCCGAGTACAAAGCCAAGCGCGAGCAGGCGAAGGCCGAAGCGCTCGCGCAGCGCGAGGCGCTCGTCGAACGCGCCGAGGCCATTGCGGACTCCGTCAAGGCCCCGATCAACTGGCGGGACACGCGGGCCGAGCTTATGGAGCTCTTCGAACGTTGGAAGGACGCGCAAAAGAACGGCCCTCGCATCAGCAAGGCCGCGAACGACGCATTGTGGAAGCGCCTCTCGCACGCGCGCAAGGTGTTCGAGGACGCCCGCAGAGCGTTCTTCGTCAAACTCGAGAAGGAGCGGGCGCACGTCGTCGCCGCGAAAAAGCGGCTCATCAGCGAAGCCGAGGCGATCGCCCATTCAACCGACTGGCGTGAGACGAGCAACGAAATGCGGCGCCTCATGGACGAGTGGAAGGCCGCGGGTAGGGCGTCCAAGCACGAGGACAACATGCTGTGGGAGCGTTTCATGGCCGCACGGGAGGTTTTCTTCTCCGCGCGCTCGGCGCACCACGCCGCCGTCGACCAGGAGTTCGCGAACAACCTCGCCGCCAAGCTCGAGTTGCTGGCCGAGGCGGAGGCCCTTCTGCCGATCGACGATCTCAACGCCGCCCGGGCTGCCTACCGCGACATCGGCGAACGCTGGGAGGCCATCGGCATGGTGCCGCGTTCCGACTATCCGAGGGTCGAGGGCCGAATGAAGCAGATCGCCGACGAGATCCGCCGTGCCGAGGATGAGCAGTGGCGGCGGACGGATCCCGAGAAAAAGCAGCGTTCGACGGGCATGGCGGCCCAGCTGGAGGCGCTCATCGCCGAACTCGACGGGGAAATAGCCGCAGCGAAAGAAGCCGGCGACGAGGCCAAGGTCAAGGAGCTCAACGAGGCCAGGCAGGCCCGGCAAGCCTGGCTTGACCAAGTCAACTCGGACCTCTGAGCCCTCCGCCGCGGATCCCGACGCGATCGGACTTCTTACGCGGCCGGGCCATTCGCGGCTTGAGCGCTCTTTCGGAACAGGCCGTTGTGCACAGGCTGACGGCAGGCAGCGCGGCGATCGCTTCTTTTGATGTAGAACGGTTGCCATGAAAACGTGGAGGCCCGCGCAGCTTGCCAGAGGGGGCCAGACGCTCGTGCGCGACGGGTTGGCGGTGGAGTATGCGCCGGGGTGCATTGCAGCTGCGGACCTCGCAGCGACGCCGGCCATGCGCGCCCGGCTCGTGTGCCCCCTGCTGCCCGACGGCTCGACGCCCGCGACGCTGACCGCCGCGTGGATTTACACGGGATGGTGGCCGCCCTCCCGGCTCAAGCGTCTGTGCGCGGCCCACCCGACGAGCCGCCATCACTGCGTCGTCTACCGCGCGCGACTCGAAGAGGAATACTCCCGGGAGCTCGGCGGCTTCACGGTTCCGACGGCGGCGCGAACGGCCTTCGACCTTCTCGCGCTCGAGGACCCCGGCGTCGCCGTCGAATGCGTCATACGCCTTCTGCGAAGCGGCCTCAGCCCGGAAGATCTGCGGCTGCACAGCAAGCGCGAAAGGCGGCGGCGGGGCGCGCCCTTCGCCCGAAAGGCGGCTGCGGCCCTGAAAACCTACATCGAGGAAACGAGGTAGCTTAGGCCCGCCTCTCGCTGCCCTTCTTCGAGCCGGTCACGCGATAGGCGTCGTAGACTCCGTCCACCTTCCGAAACTCCCGCAAAATGCGCTCCAGATGCGAAGGCTCGGCCATTTCGAAGGTGAAGCTCAACTTCGACATCCTCTCCTTCGTGGTGGTCATCGTCCCCTGGAGGACGTTGATTCCGTGCTCGGAAAGAACGCGGGAAAGGTCGGAGAGCAGGCCCTGCCGGTCGAGCCCCTCGATCTGAACCTGGACGAGGTACGTCGCCTCCGATCCTTCCGACCAGGCGACGTCGATGAAACGCTCCGGCTCCCGTTTGAGGGGAAGCACGTTCGGACAATCGACTCGATGGACCGACAAACCGTTCCCCCGCGTGACAAAGCCGACGATCGCATCGGGGGGGACGGGCGTGCAGCACTTGGCCAGTTTGACGAGAACGTCGCCGGAGTCCATGGATTCGACGATGACGGCGGAGTCGCCGCTGGCGCCGGACCGGTGGGCGATGCGCGTGGGGGTCACCGCTTCGGACAGCGTCTCCTCGACGCCGGGCTCGCCGCCCTGCGTCTGTATGAGGCGTCTGACCACCGTTTCGGCTGAGATCACTCCTTCGCCGATCGCTGCGTACAGATCGGTCACGTCGTTCTTGTTGAGGTCTTGGGCGATGCCGCGAAGCGTGTCGTGGCTCATCAGCCGCTGAACCGGCTGATTCTTCCGGCGGATCGCTTTGGCGAGCTTGTCTTTCCCCGAATCGACGGACTCCTCGCGGCGCGAATGCTTGAACCACGCCTTGATCTTCGCCCGCGCCCGCTGGGAGGCGACGAAGTCAAGCCATCCGCGGGAAGGCCCCGCGTCGGGATTCTTCGCCGTGATGATCTCAACGTTGTCGCCGGACTCGAGGCGGTGGTCGAGGGTCACGAGCCGGTCGTTGACGCGCGCGCCGACCGTGTGATGTCCCACTTCCGTGTGGACGGCGTATGCGAAGTCGACCGGCGTCGACCCTGCGGGAAGCTCCAGAACCTCCCCCTTGGGGGTGAAAACGTAGACCTGGCTTCCGGAGATCTCGTATCGAAGCGAGTCGAGGAATTCGGTCGGATCGGCCGTGTCACGCTGCCAATCGACGAGTTGGCGGAGCCAGTTGAGCTGGGTCTGCTCTTCCGACGTCGGTCCGACGCTGCCCTTGGACTGCCCCGTCTCCTCTTTGTACCGCCAATGGGCGGCGACTCCGTACTCGGCCCGCTTGTGCATGTCGTAGGTGCGGATTTGGATCTCCATCGTCCGCCCGCCCGGGCCGATGACCGTCGTGTGAATCGACTGGTAGAAGTTGAACTTCGGGGTGGCGATGTAATCCTTGATTCTGCCCTGGATCGGGGTGAACGCGGTGTTGGCGACGCCGAGGGCCGCGTAGCAGTCGGCGATCGTCTCCACCAGCACGCGCACGCCCACGAGGTCGTAGATGTCCTCGAAGTCCTTTCCGCGCAGGATCATCTTCTGATAGATCGAATAGTAGTGTTTAGGCCGTCCGGTGATCGTGCACTTGATCTTGGCGTTCTTCAGCTCCCCCTCAAGGATGTCGCGCACCTGGAGGATGTACGCCTCGCGTTCGGGAGTCCTGTCCGTGACGAGCCTTTCGATCTCGCCGTAGACGGTGGGGTAGAGAACTTTGAAGGATCGGTCTTCAAGCTCCCACTTGATTGAGTTCATCCCCAGGCGGTGGGCCAGCGGGGCGTATATTTCAAGGGTTTCGCGGGCCTTGCGCTTGGCGCCCTCGGGCGAGACGTACTTCCAGGTGCGCGCGTTGTGAAGGCGGTCGGCGAGTTTGATGAGCAGCACGCGGATGTCCTTCGACATCGCGATGACCATTTTTCGCACGGTCTCCGCCTGCGCCGCCTCGCCGTACTCGACCTTGTCGAGCTTCGTGACGCCGTCAACGAGCGCTTCGACGGCGGAGCCGAATTCTCTGCGCAGGTCGGAGAGCTGGTAGTCGGTGTCTTCGACCGTGTCGTGCAGGAGCGCGCCGATGATCGTGTCTTCGTCCATTCCCAGTTCCGCAAGGATCGTCGCGACGGCGACGGGGTGGGTGATGTACGGCTCCCCCGATTTGCGCTTTTGGCCCTCGTGGCAGTGATCGGCCACCTCGAAGGCGTGGAGGATTCTGGACTTGTCGACGCTTTTCGTTCCGAGGGCGCGCATGAGCGGCTCGAGCGTGGACGGAATCTGCGGCCCCGACCTGCCCGCCAGCCAGCTTAGACGCGATCGAAGGCGCGGGCTCGATTCTCCCATGGCGTCCCCTTTCCCAGAACAATATGGTTATAGCACTCTGGAGAGCGGATATAAAACGATGACGGCCATAGGCCGCCATCGTCGATCAATAGGTGAGAACCGCGTCCACTTCGCGTCCCGCGAGCCTTTCGCGCCCTCCGAGCTCGCGAAGCTCAATGAGAACGCACAACCCGGTCGGAACGCCGCCCGCCCTTTCTATGAGCTCGAAAGCGGCATTGGCGGTTCCGCCCGTCGCAAGGACGTCGTCGATCACAAGGACCCTCTGCCCGTCGGACACCGTGAACGGTTGCAGCTCCATGCGGGCCGAACCGTATTCCAGATCGTAGTCCACTCCGACGACGGGGCCCGGAAGCCGCCCGCCCTTTCGCACGGTCAGCATTCCCACGCCCATCTCTATGGCGAGCGGCGCGCCTAAAATGAATCCTCTCGATTCGAGCCCGGCGACGGCGTCCACTTGGCCCTTGTAGCGGTCGGCTATCGTCTCGACGAGAACCTTGAACGCTTGAGGATCGGCTATGAGCGGTGTGATGTCGCGGAAAAGGACGCCGGGCGCCGGAAAGTCCGGGACCTCTCGCAGATGGGATTCGACGAGGGACACTGCGTCCGAAGGGAACACGGGTTGACTGCTCACTTCTTCTTCCTATTCTTGCGGTGGGGCTGAGCCGCCGTCCCCAAATGCCGCCCCGGCGTGCGGATGACGTGCCCCGCGTGCACCACCATCTCCTCTTCCTCCTCGCGCGAGATCTCCTCGCCTGCCGCCCTGCGCTCGGCGATTCGCTCCCTGAGCTCTCCGCGCGCCTTCTCAACTTTCTCCGTGTGCTGGCGGATCTTCGGATCGAGATGGGCCAGCTGCACGGCGATGGGCGAAGCGATGAACATCGAGGAGAGCGTCGAGAGAATCATGCCGACGAACATGACGAGGGCAAGGTCTCGCAGCGTGCCGGCGCCCAAGAAGTACGTGCCGATGAAGAGGATCGAAATGACGGGCAAAAGGCTCGTGACCGAGGTGTTGAGCGATCGAATGAGAGTCTGGTTGACCGCGAGATTCACGGACTCTGCGAAGGTGTAGTCGCTTTGCGACAAGAGCTTCGCAGAGTTTTCCCGCACCTTGTCGAAGACGACGACGGTGTCGTAAAGAGAATATCCGAGGATCGTCAGCAGGCCGATGATCGTGGACGGGGTGACCTCGAATCCGAAGAGGGCGTAGACGCCTATGGTGATGACGAGGTCGTTGAAAAGCGCGAGAATCGCGCCGGCGGCGTTGCGCCAGCTTCGGAAGTAGAGGGTCAGGCCCAAGGCCACTGCCACAAGGAAGGTGATGAATCCCTGGAGCGCCTTCGAGGAGATGTCCTGCCCCCACGTCGGCCCGATGAAGGTCGAGGCGACCTTCGACGGAGCGACCTTGTAGGCCTTGGCCAGCTCCGAGCGCACCGTCCTGACGTTGTCGTCGCTCAGCTTCGTCTCGGCCGTCTGGATTCTCAGCGTCGAATCGCCCACCTGGACAACGCGGGCGGCGGCGTCCTTGGCATAGCTTCTCATGATGTCGGCCGCCGGTTTCTGATCGGTGACCTTCGTCTGCGAGACCGTGAACTGGGAGCCGCCGGTGAACTCGATGCCCAGGTTCAAGCCCTTGACTGCGAGGGTGGCCGCAGAGATCGCGATGAGGGCCAGCGAGATGGCGAACCAGTACTTCCTTTTGGCGATGAAAGGAAAAGAACGCCGTCCCGTGTACAGATCGTTGCCGATGGAACTCTTAGACATCGCCGTTCCCCTTCCCATGCGCGGCGTGGCCGCCGAAGCCGTTCTTCCGGGCCTCCTCGCGGGCTTTTCTGCGTCGGAGCGCCTTTCTCTCCGCCAAGGAAAGGCCCTTTTCCTCTTCGGACAGCTCTTCGCGAGGCTTCGGACGGGAGGCCTCTTCGTCTTTCACAGAGCCCGCTTCGGCGCCGGCCGCGTCGTCCCCTTCCGCCGCGGCATTTCGGGAAGAGTCCGAGCCTTTGAGAGAAGAACCGACGTCCTTGCGGGAGCGGCGAGAGGAAGCCGCAGGGCCTTCGGAGGAGTCCTCCGGCGAGCCGCTTCCGGGGGCGTCCGCGCCGTCGTCCTCCGAATACTCGGTGACGACGACGGCCGTGTCCACAGCTGAGCCCGACGATTCTTCGTCCACAACGAGTTTGACGTCCACGTGGCGGTCGCTGCGGCGGCGGAAGGAGCCTCGGCCGCTATAAGCGGGGGCGTTGCCCAAGGCGATGGCGCTCATGCCAGACCACCGGTGGCCCTCGCCGAAGAATCTGCCGCGCACGAGGATCGCCATGACCGGGTAGGTGAACATGACCACCACGACGAGATCGAGAATCGTCGTCAATCCGAGAGTGAATGCGAAACCTCGAACCGAGCCGACGGCGAGGAAGTAGAGAACGAGAGAGCACAGCAGATTCGTGCCGTCGGCGACGTAGATCGTCCGTTTGGCCCTGTGCCATCCGTGCGTGACCGCGGCTCTGACCGAGCGGCCCTCTCGGATCTCGTCGCGTATTCGCTCGAAGAAGACGATGAAGGAATCCGCGGTGATGCCGATCGATATGATGAAGCCGACGACGCCCGCCATCGAGAGCCGATACCCGATGGTCCACGACATCAGGGCGACGATGAGATAGGAAAGCCCGGTTGCCAACGCGATCGAGCCGATGGCTACTATTCCCAGCCCGTGATACGTCCACAGAAGGTAGAGGGCAAGCAAAGCGACGCCGATCGCACCGGCGATGAGGCCGCCTCGCAGGGACTCCGAGCCCAGGGTGGCGGATATCTGCTCCTCCGACTGAACGTTGAACTTCAGCGGAAGCGATCCGAAACTCAGCTGGTTCGCGAGCGTCTTGGCCGTCTGGTCGGTGAAGGAGCCCGAAATCTGCGCCTGCCCGCCCGAAATGACCTCGCTCGGGGAGGCGGAGGAGATGACCGACCCGTCGAGGACCACCGCGAATTGATTTTGAGGCTGGCGAAGCTTGACGAGACGGCGGGTCACGTCGGCGAAGGCTTTCGTCCCCTTGGAGTCGAATTGAATCTGAACGATCCACTGGTTGCTTCTCTGGTCGAATCCAGAGGAGGCCTTGGTCAGCTGGGTCCCCTCGATCTCGGCCGGACCGAGGATGTACTTCGTCGCCTGCCCCCGTGAGCGGTCGCAGGCCACGAGCGGCTTCTTCGGGTCGTCGATGACGTTCAACTTCGACGACGGCTTGGTGCAATCCAGGATCGCGGCGTCGTAGGCGACCTTCTCCGTAATCCAGTTCTTTGCGTCCGAGGCGTTGGCCGGCTTGGCCTTCGGTTGGTCGGAGATCTTGCCGTCGTGGTTCTCGTCCGCCCGTTCCCTGGCCACCTTCTTCAGCTCTTCGGTGCTGTATGTTGCCTTGGGATCGGGGGTCGGCGACGCCGACGCGGAAGGGCTGGGGCTGGCAGAAGGGCTCGCGCTCGCCGAGGGGCTCGCGCTCTTCTGCGCGTTCTTCCGAGCCTTATCGAGGCTCGCGACCTTCGCCGGAGTGAGCGAGCCCGCGTCGCGGGCGATCGCAAGCACGGGGCGCATGCGCATGACGGCGGACGTGCGGACGAGCCTGAGAGTCTGCTCCGACGGCCTGCCCGGGAGGCCGACGATGATGTTCTTGCCGCCCTGGGAGCTGATCTCCGCCTCGGCCACGCCGGAGGCGTCGACGCGCTGGCGGATGACCTCGATCGCCTGATTGACGTCGGACTGGGTGATCTCCGAGTTGTCGGTCGTCTCGGGGGTGAGGATGATCTGGGTGCCGCCCTGAAGGTCGAGGGCGAGCTCGGGCGCCCACTTGGACGATTTGCCCCAGCTTCCGATCGTCAGCGTCGCGAGGAGCGCGACGATCATCAGCATCAACAGGACGAGGCGTTTCCGAGGCACCTCGGAGGAACGCGTTGCGGTGCGCTTTGCCATACGTGTGCTTTTCTATCGATCCGATGAGAAGGGTGAGGAAGGCTTGGGACGGTCCTCGTCCGGCGCGTCGGCAGACTCGGCTTCGGCTTTGGCCTCGGCCTGGCCCTCGGCGTCGTCCTCAGAATCGACGTCCTCGGATTCGGCCAACGGGAGCTCGGCCGCCCGCGAAATCGCGCGCCGGTCCCAGACGGTCTCGTCTCCGGCCGGGCTCAGGAGCGTGACGGCGTCGCCGTCGATGTCGACGATCTTTCCGTAAAATCCGGCGGTCGTCATGATGTCCTTGCCGACCACGATGATCTCTTCCCGCTCTTGGTTGAGGCGTTCGCGGGCCTTGCGTCCGGAGTAGGACATCCAGAAGAACAAAATCACCATGCCGACGAGGAGGGCGATCATTGTCGGATCCATTCCGAAGTCTCCTAGCTGTAAAAAGACACGTACCCGCACAAGTGTACGCGTGCTTGCTCTCCCGGGGGAAGCACAACCTGGCTCTCGGACGAAATTCACTTTCGGGCGACGCCGATTTCCAAGCGCCCGCAGCCGGCGGCCGTAAGGCAGGCACGCGGCTGGCCGACGCGCGCCTCAGCGTTTCAACCGACGCGCCCTCAGGCGGATGCGCGGCTCTCAACCAGCGCGGACCCGTCAACCGAAAAGCGTCTCCTCCGGCGCCGGGCCGGGCAGGCCGAGATGGTCGAAGGCCAGGCGCGTGGCGGCCCTGCCGCGCGGCGTTCGCACGAGGAAGCCCTCCCGGACGAGGTAGGGCTCGGCGACCGTCTCGACCGTTTCGGGCTCCTCCCCCACGGACACCGCGAGAGTGGTGAGCCCCACAGGCCCTCCCCTGAACCTCACGCAGACGGCTTCGAGAACGGCGCGGTCAAGCCTGTCGAGTCCGCGCCTGTCGACCTCGAACACGTCGAGCGCGGCGCGCGCGGCGGCCAGATCGAGGACGCCGTTTCCGCGAACCTGCGCCCAATCCTGCACGCGCCTGAGCAGCCTGTTGGCGATTCTCGGCGTGCCGCGCGAGCGCGAGGCGATCTCGTGCGCCGCGTCGGCTTCAAGGTTCGCCCGGAGCTTGACGGCGTTGCGGGTGACGATGAGGGCGAGCTCCTCCTCCTCGTAGTATTCGAGGTGGCCGGTGAAGCCGAAGCGGTCGCGCAGCGGGGCCGGGAGGAGGCCGGCGCGCGTCGTCGCCCCCACCACCGTGAAGGGCGGCAGCGGAAGCGGGATCGACGTTGCGCCGGGCCCTTTGCCGACCATGACGTCCACCCTGAAATCCTCCATCGCCAGGTAGAGCATCTCCTCGGCCGTGCGGGCGAGGCGATGGATCTCGTCGATGAAAAGGACGTCGTTCTCCTGCAGGGAGGAAAGCACGGCGGCGAGGTCGCCGGGGTTCTGAATCGCCGGGCCGGAGGTCAGGCGCAGCGAGCCGTTGACCTCCGCGGCGATGATCATCGACAGCGTCGTCTTGCCCAGCCCCGGCGGGCCCGAAAGCAGGACGTGGTCCGGGGTCTTCCCCCGGGCCACCGCCGCTTCAAGCACGAGCGAGAGCTGGGAGCGCACGGTTTCCTGGCCGACGAATTCGCTGAGCTGGCGCGGGCGCAGGGCCGCTTCGGCCGCGCGTTCGGATTCGGAGGCCCCCGGCGAGACGATGCCCTTCGAATTCGCGTCCGAGCTTTTCGAGTCTGCCATCTGCTACCTCCCGGCCCCGAGGATTTTCAGGCTGGCGCGCAGGAGTTCGGGGACCTCCGCCTCGGGCACCGCCTTTTCGGCCTGGGAGCACGCGCTTTCGGCGTCGCGCTCGGAGAAGCCGAGCCCGACGAGCGCCGCGACGACGTCGCCGGACCGAGCATTCGAGGAAGGCGCTTCAAGGTCGTCGCCTCCCCGCCTGGGCCCAAGCTTCGCCCCGATTTCCAGGACCAAACGCTGGGCGCCTTTCTTTCCGACGCCGGAGACTCGCGTGAGGGCCGCGATGTCGGCGTTGGCCACGGCCTGACGCAGCTGGTCGGGGGTCAAGGTCGCGAGAATGGTGAGCGCGAGCTTCGGCCCCACCCCCGAGACGGTTTGAAGGACGTCAAAAACCTCCCGCTCGTCGGCGTCGGCGAAACCGAAAAGGGTCATCGAATCTTCGCGCACCACGAGCGAGGTGTGGACAAACGCCTCCTGCCCCACGCGCAATCCCGCCAAGGTGGCGGGCGTCGCCTGGACGGCGTATCCGACGCCGCCGGCTTCGATCACCGCCGCCGTCGGCTCAATGCTGAGAACGTTCCCCCGCAGCGCCGCTATCATCGGCCCTCCTCCGCATCGACCCTTTCGAACTTTTGTTTGCAGATTAAGACTACACGTCATTCTTGACGGCGGGCGCAACCGCGCCGTGGCGTCGCGACATCCGCTCTGCGCCGGCCCACATTCTCTGAGCGGGAGTGAGGTCGCCGCCGGTCGCCCGCGGCAGCGTCCCTGCGCCGCCGTGCTGCGCCCGGTCGGGCTCCTCGTCGGAAAGCGCGCCGCCGCGCCAAGAATGGGCGATGGCGATGGCGACGGCGTCGGCCGCGTCGGCCGGCCGCGGAAGGCTCGCAAGCCCGAGAATCCGCTGAACCATGACCTGCACCTGGCGCTTGTCCGCGCGCCCGTTCCCGGTCACCGCGGCCTTGACCTCCGAAGGCGTGTGCATCGCCAGGCGCAGTCCCGCCCTCGCCGCCGCGAGCATGACGATCCCCGCCACCTGCGCGGTGCCGGTGACGGACCTGACGTTGGACTGGGCGAAGACCCTTTCGACGGCGACGACGTCGGGCTTGAAGGCGTCGATGACCTCCTGGAGCCCGTCGGCGATGATGAGGAGGCGCTTGTGCGGAGCAAGTTCGGCGGGCGAGCGCACAACCCTCATGTCGACCAGGCTCACTCGCCTGGCGCCCCCGGCATCGACCGTCCCCATCCCGCACCGGGTCAATCCCGGATCGACGCCGAGCACGCGCACGTCAGCCCTCGGCCTCCAGCTCGGCCATGACCGCTTCGGGGACGTCGAGGTTCGAGAAGACGTTTTGGACGTCGTCGCAGTCTTCGAGCGCGTCGATGACCTTGAGCGCCTTTCGGGCCCCTTCGGCGTCGACCTCCACCTTCATCGAGGGGACGAACTGGACCTCGGCGGAGTTGTATTCGATTCCGGCCTCTTGAAGGGCCGATCGCACGGCGACGACGTCGCCCGGCTCGCAGTAGACCGAGAACGACTCGCCTTCGTCCTCGACTTCCTCAACGCCGGCCTCGAGCACAGCCGCGAGGACGTCGTCCTCGCTCACGCCCTTAGAAGGAACCTCGACGACTCCTTTGCGGGCGAACATGTAGGCCACCGAGCCGGGGTCGGCGAGCTGCCCGCCGTTGCGGGTCAGGGCGACGCGCACTTCGGACGCGGCGCGGTTGCGATTGTCCGTCAGGCATTCGATGAGAACGGCGACGCCGCCCGAGGCGTAACCCTCGTAGGTGATCGACTCATAGTTGACCGAGTCCGCGCCGTCCCCCGAGCCTCGCTTGACCGCGCGATCGATGTTGTCCGCCGGAACCGAATTGCGCTTGGCCTTCTGTATGGCGTCGAAGAGGGTGGGGTTGCCCGCGGGGTCGCCCCCGCCCGTGCGAGCGGCGACTTCGATGTTCTTGATCAAGCGGGCGAAGAGCTTGCCACGCTTGGCGTCGTTGGCAGCCTTCTTGTGCTTGGTCGTGGCCCACTTCGAGTGTCCTGACACTGAGTTCTCCTCGGTTCGTAGTTTTCCAAGGGGCATTCTACCGGCTTCAGCAAGATGCCGCGCGGGCGAAACGGCGGCCTCGCCCTCGACGCGGGTGCGCTCCGTCACCGAGGGGCCTGGCGACGGAGGCAAACTGGAGAGGAGGCGAGCGGTGCCGGTTTCAAGCCCAGCAGCATGTGAAGGAGCCTCCCCACCTTTGCCTAGGAGCGAGGACCCTTTGCCTAGAAGAAGGGCCGAGCCTGAGCTGGACAGGATTGCCGTTCACATGGCATTCACGGCATAGAAAAAGAGGACGGAACCCATGGCGGGCGGAAACTGGGCCAGCCGGGGGCCGGGCCGGTCTGAGACAGGGCCGACGGACGGCCTGGCAGTCCAATTCACCCAGGAAGAGAAAGGCACCTTGCTATCAAGGCGGAAGAGAAATCAAGTTCACTACTGACAGCGACATGAACCAAGGCTCCCCAAAACTCATGTCAATGGGAAACTCTCCCCATAGAACAAGTCGTTTACGTAGCATAAGATGGTGGCAGTTCGAATCGAAGCGGAAAGGGAGAATCAATGTCGCTCTATGATGACATTCTATCGTGGAAAAGCGATGGACTGAGGCGAACTCACGACGCGCTAATCAGGGACAGTCGCGAATACGAACTTACCCACGATGTGCTCAATCGTTTGTTTACGGAGGAATTTCTAGGTTTGTATGCGCAAGCCGAGGCGCGGGCGCGCAGGGCGCTTGTAGACGACGCCGGCGATATGCAGAAACAACTCGAACGCGCGGCACACCAGTTCCTTGCAATCGCCGAAGCGGTCGATGCGTTGGTGAAGAAAACCGGCGATTTCGTTCGTCGGATCCGCAATGGAGAATTTGGCAATTTTGGTAACGAAATTCTACATGTGAGCGACGACGCGCCATCACATTCACAAATGGAGCTACCCGAAGGCCATAGAGTTATCGTGGGTGATTTTCTCGCGATCGTCAACTCACTGGAGTTAGCGTACAAGACCCTTGAGGACCTTCAAGAGCGGGCAGAGGCACCGAGCGCCGCGATTCTTTCCCACGGCGCAGCCAAGCCGGACCCGTCGTGGAATGTTGAGGAGGTCAATGACTGGTGGACCTCGCTGTCAGTTGAGGAGCGTCAGAAGATCGAGGTCATGCATCCCGATTGGATTGGCAACCTCGGGGGCGTGCCTTTCGACGTGCGCGACCGAGCCAACCGCCGCCGCATCAACCCCATGCTCTCCGACATCAACAAACGGATCGCACAGGCACAGAGGAACATAGCCTACTTAGAGGAGCACGGCACCGGTTTCCATGACGGAATCAAGTTGTACATGGAGAAACAAGAGCTAAGGATCCTCCAAGAAAAGTATCGCGACCTACTGTCGGTCAAACGCAAGTTTGGGGAATCGTCGAGTTATTCGCATTCTCTAGTAAGCTTAGACGCGGAAAAAGGGGACCATCTGTGGGCCGCGGTCGGTTCGGGCGACATTGACAACGCCGACCACGTCATGGTTCACACCCCGGGAATGACGGCCACCGTCGAATCCCACCTCATGGGCAAAGACAAAGGCTGGGGATCGGGCGTCTCCGGCGTCGACAACGTCCTTGCTGAAGGCAAAGCGCAACTAGAATCAACCGGACGCGACGAGAAGGTTGCCGGCATCACCGTCCTCAATTACGACGCTCCGCGCTGGGGAGAGATCGCAACGCCGAATCACTCGGTGGCCGGGGACCACCAGGTTGAGGTGGGCGGCAGGTCGGGGGCGGACATGCTCTACGCCGTCCAGGCCACCCATTCCGGGGATCCCCACCTGGTCGCCTCGGGCCATTCCTACGGGTCGTCGGCGACCGGCTGGGCGCTCCAACACTCGACGGTCGCCGACGACGTCGCGGTCTCCGGCTCCCCGGGAGCAACAACGATGCAGAACAAAGACCTCAACATGCTTCCCGGCCACACGAATGTCGGCGACGCCGCGCGGGACGCCGTGGCTAGCCTGGGGAGATTTGGCGGTATCCCCTCCCAAAGCAGAGAATTCACCCACTGGAGCTGCTATAAGTGGACCGCCCCGGACGGCACGGAATACAAGATGTCCGAGGGCCACTCCGAGTACATGAACAAGGGGTATACCTCCACCTACAACCAGGGAAGCATCCTCATCGGCAACGGCGTCGCGGTTCCCGACGAGGGCGCGGCTCTGTCCGATCCCTTAAAATACTAAGGAATGCCATTGACAAGCAAAAGAAAACGAATCGTATCAATGATAACAATTTTAGGAGCAGTTATGGCCGCTTGCGGCGCCACTCCCGAACCCGGACACGGCCAGGGAGAAGAGACCTTTTCACCTACCCGGGTCGTTCCCCTAGTCGAGGCCAGGCGCAACGCCATCCAACTCGAACTCAAAATCCAGAGTCTCCTCACCCAAGAATACGGCGTCGGGCAGTGGAACCCGCCCCAGAAGAACTCCCAGGTAACGGCGTCATCGACGGTGACCTGCCCCGACGAGTACGTCACCGAGTCCTGGGACTTTGCCACTGCCGGGCCAATCAAAGATTCCCAGTGGAGGAATGCCGTCGAACGCGTCTACACGATCCTCAAACCCCTCGGATACGACAAACCGGCTATGCGGCAAATCCGCAACGACCACATCACTGTCTTCCCCCACCCCGACACCGGCGGGCGCGTCGAGATTCGATACGACAAAGCCACGGTAATTATCGTCAACACCGGTTGCGCCAAGGGCGGAGAATGGGAAGGCTGGCCCGACGGCACCGAGGTCCTGCCCGAGCATCTGCGCACCACAGGCCGCGCCCCCATCAACCTCGACCACGAAATCTGGCCGACCGCCGCGCCGCCTTCGGACACCGGACAGCCGCAGACGCCAGGTTCTCCTTCCACGCCGCAAACCAACGGCAACACCCCTGCGCCGTCGCCCGGAACAGCTTCCCCCGGACAAGCCGGCCTTTCAACCGGGAAAGCCAACCTGACCTCCTCACGCTTCCCCTACATCCCATAACTCAGGCAACCCGGTCATTCAATAGCTCGGACAACTCGACAATGACAATCACCGAACCTGATGCATCTTTTGCCATCTCACTAATCATCTGAAGGAGAGAAAAATGAACGATATGTACATGGTCCCAAACGCCGTTAGGCACGCAGGAACGGAAGTCACCGAAATCGCCTCGCGCATCCGTATCACGTCGAGCGAAGACGAAGTGCGTGCCTCCAACGACCAACTCGCGGGAACAGACCTGGGCGCCGCGGCAGAACGCGCCGCCAACGCGCTTGTAAAAGCACGCACCACTTTCTCCAAGCGCCTCGACAGCCACTCCGAAGCCCTCGTCCATGCTGCCAACGCTACCGAATCCCAAGATCAGAACTCCGGCAAAAGTTTTTTCAGACCCTAGGGCAGCAACGACGCAAGGTCAGTCTGAGTCCATGAACAAGGGATATACCTCCACAGAATTGTTTCTGTTTTGTGGATACGGTATTAGGCTGTGAGTTTAGCTGTGGTTGTTTTCTCGTAGATTGTTGGGGGTTAGTGGCCGCCGAAGGAGCGGTGTCTGTGGGTGTCGGAGCGGTCGATGCAGGGAACGTGGTTGCGTCGGGCGTTCGAGGTGGCTGTCCCAGAAGGTTTCCTCACCGCAGGGTTTCAGGTGTCAGGGTGCCGTCGGATCCTAGGCCAGTGCGGTCTCGGCCGAGGATCGGACGGCAGGCATGAATTGAGTGACTCCGTGCCTTGTGCATGCATCGACACACCTGGCGGAAGGCAAAAGGGCGATCGACAATCAGATGCCGAAGACAACCCCGGCCAGAGGGATCGACGAGAAAATCAATCGGCGCGTTCTTCGGGCCAGCCCGAGCTGGCTGAGGCGGCTCTAGGCCGGTAAAGACTCCATTTAGACTGCCGAGGCCTCTGTCGATTTAGCCCGTGCGACTCCGTTTATCAGATTAGGGCGTCCGGCCTCCGCCGGGTCGGAACCGCGGCCGCCCCTGCGGCGGAGGCGCGGCGGGCGGATAGTCCGAGTCAGACTGCTGCGGAGGACGGTAGCCGCCGGAGCCGGCCTGCTGCGAGTTCTGCTGAGGATGCCCCTGAGGGCGCGGCTGGCCGTCGGGACGCGGCTGTCCATTGTGCCCGTTATGCCCGTTCCGCGACTGGCTTTGATGTGGAGACTGGCCTCGCCGCTGAGACTGGCCTCGCGGCTGAAACTGGCCTCCCGGCTGAGACTGGCCTCCCGGCTGCGCCTGCGGCTGACCATGACGCGGAGGCTGCATTCGCCCCGGAGAAGCTTGCGGAACGGACGCGGGCTGACGGCGCTGCGGACGCCCAGGAGACGGCACCTGCGGACGGCCCGGAGTCGGCGCCGGACGACCCGCCGAAGGCGACTGAGACTGGCCCGCCGAGGCCGACCGCGACCGAGCCGCAGAAACGGCTTGCTGGTGAGCAGGAGTGGCGTGCACCGGAGCGGGAGCGGCCTGAACCGGAGCGGGAGCCGACGCCGGGGCCGCGTTGGGCTTCAACGCCGTCGAAGGAAGGAAAACGCTGCGCAGTTTCAAAATGAACGACATTCTTTCGCGTTCGCGCCTGATGACCGCGAGGTCCGGAGACTTTTCATTGTCCGCCAGCAGAGCCCGGAAGAAACCAGCCTGAAGCAACTCGCTCTGATACCGCCGCATGGCCTTTCTCACCCAGTTCCCCGCGTAGAACCGCCCAGGTGTCTCCTCTTTGAACTCGACACAGTCGCCCGTCTCGATCACAGCACGAATCTCGTCTACGAGCTTCCGCCTGCTGGCCGTAGGCTGCAGCAGGCGTTGGTCTTCGCCCGAGAATACGGTGCTCTAGCTCGTGAGGGAAGCGCCTTCCCCGTGGCGACAACGCCGATCGCCCAGAAGGTAGTTACCCGTATGGCGGCAGTCCCGGCGGCGGGCGGACGCGCCTACTATTCTGTTTCGTGCACGGGTTTGAACGCCCAATCGTTTATCGGGAGTAAAGGAGGCCCGGCATGACTGTTTGCCGTGCAAAGCGCCATTCGTTCGTTTCCATGGTCTTCGTGGTTGTCGCGTTGTTTACGCTTGCCGGATGCCGCATTGACGCCACCGTAGAGGTGAAAGCCGACGGCAAGACGAAAGTGTCGATCGTTTTTGAGGACACCGACGACATGATGAGAAACGCCAAGCAGACCTGCGAAGACCTTCGAATAGCGTTGCGAAGCGTCGGCAACTTTGCCGTCAACGCCAAAATGGAGGACATCACACAGCCCGGCGGGCACCTTACATGCCGATCGACGTCCGACGACCCGATCGGCAAAGGCGAAAAGTTTAGAACTGAGGACGGTCTTTACCACTTCACACTCCCCCGCTCAAATATCGAAAAGAAACCTACAGACAGAATCGACTCCACACTAACGATCGTTATGCCGGGAAAGGTTGTGAAAACGACTATCGGCAAGATTGACGGAAACAAGGTGATCATCAAGGGCACAGACTACATGATTGACGGTTTCACCATTGTCTCCCAGAAAGAGCCTCAGGGCAGCTCCTCGGGAACTACAAACGCTGGAAAGCCTGACGCGACTGCCCCAAAGAAGGCCGACGGCGGTTTTCCTGTGTGGGGGTGGGGCCTTGCAGGGGCGAGTGTTCTTGTGATCGTTGCAGGAGTGATCGTCGCGGCCGCGAAGCGGCGGGGCCACGGGGCAAGTGGGACGGCTGTTGCGGTGACGTATCCGCACCAAGGCAGATAGAGAGTATTCGACCCGGAGCCGAAACAAGCGCCGGCGATGTCGACCTCAACAATTCTTCATGCGGTTAGAAGGGATGCCCGTATTGTGGCAGTCCCGGCGGCGGGCGGACGCGCCTACTATTCTGTTTCGTGCACGGGTTTGAACGCCCAATCGTTTATCGGGAGTAAAGGAGGCCCGGCATGACTGTTTGCCGTGCAAAGCGCCATTCGTTCGTTTCCATGGTCTTCGTGGTTGTCGCGTTGTTTACGCTTGCCGGATGCCGCATTGACGCCACCGTAGAGGTGAAAGCCGACGGCAAGACGAAAGTGTCGATCGTTTTTGAGGACACCGACGACATGATGAGAAACGCCAAGCAGACCTGCGAAGACCTTCGAATAGCTTGGAGAAGCGTCGGCAACTTTGCCGTCAACGCCAAAATGGAGGACATCACACCACCCGGCGGGCACCTTACATGCAGGTCGACGTCCGACGATCCGATCGGCAAAGGCGAAGAATTTAGGACTGAGGACGGTCTTTACTCCTTCACGTTTCCCCGTTCAAATCGAGAACGAACACCCAATGATCGAATCGACTCAACGATGACGGTCACCATGCCGGGAAAAGTTGTGCGCACCACAGTCGGCAAGATTGACGGAAACAAGGTGATCATCAAGGGCTTGGATTACATCGTTGACGGTTTCACCATTGTCTCCCAGAAAGAGCCTTCGTCCAGCCAGTCCGATCGCTCATCGGCTAAGAAGCCTAGTGTAACGGCCTCGAAGAAGGCCGACGGCGATTTTCCTGTGTGGGGGTGGGGCCTTGCAGGGGCGAGTGTTCTTGTGGTCGTTGTAGGAGTGATCGTCGCGGCCGCGAAGCGGCGGCGAAGCCGCGGGCAGGTTGCCGTAGCGTATCCGTATCAAGAAAGATAGGGAGCATTCGACCCGGAGCCGAAACAAACGTCGACTGTTTCGCAATCTATGACCCTGGACACAAGAGACCCCCAGTGCCCGCGCGGATAGAAAGCTCAGGCTGCCCGTATTGTGGCAGTCCCGGCGGCGGGCGGACGCGCCTACTATTCTGTTTCGTGCACGGGTTTGAACGCCCAACCGTTTATCAGGAGTAAAGGAGGCTCGGCATGACTGCGACAACGCGCAAAGGTCTGCGCTTTGCATCAGTTTGGGTGATCGCTTTGGCTTTCGTCCTCAGCGGCTGCAAAATCGATGGGACCGTTGAGTTTCGAGCAGATGGCAATGCGAAGATCGACATTACTTTCGAAGACTCTCGAAACACAATGGCTGAGATCCACCAAAATTGTGAAGGGCTTCGTCTTTCTATGGAAGCGGAGCTAACCTTCATTAAAAATCCCAAGGTAGAGGATATTACGCCTCCCGGAGGGCATATTACATGTAAATTGACATCAAACGACTCCTTAGGAGGAAAAATTAGTTTCGTCGAAAAGAAAGATACTTATTCTTTCATTTTTCCGGATATGAAGAACGAACTAGACTATAGCGATTTTAAGACAAAAATTGTCGTTACAATGCCTGGAAAGGTGATTCGATCAAATCGAGGAAAAATTGATGGAAACAAAGTCATTATCGATAGTTTTGATTTCTTTGCGCGAGGAACTTCAATTACTGCAAAAAAAGAGACGATCGGCTCTTCTGAGACACCAAAACCCAGCTGTTTGACATGCGGCAAAGATGCCAGTGCACCCTCGTCGGAAAGCAGCGGTTTTCCTGTGTGGGGGTGGGGCCTTGCAGGGGCGAGTGTTCTTGTGGTCGTTGTAGGAGTGATCGTCGCGGCCGCGAAGCGGCGGCGAAGCCGCGGGCAGGTTGTTGGGCCGTATCCCTATCGGGGCGGGTAGGCGCTTTCACAGCGGGGCGGATACAGGGACGCGCGCGGCGAGAGGGGATTTGAAGCCGTATTGTCCTCGAGTCACGGCAGCGCTCGTCTTTTGATTGGATTTACGACGGTCAGACGCTAACGCACGGACAGCGCCCCTGTCGACGCTCGCAAATCAACAGTGCGGGCGGGGCACAGAACTTTGGTTCTGTGCCCCGCCCTGATTGGTTGCCCCGGTGTGACCCTGGTTTAGTCTCGGAGTCTGGTTAGTCGTCGGCGGCGTCGCGTTTGCCCGCTGGCAGGAAGGTGACGGTCTTGTCGTCTTCGTAGCGCGAAACAGCCGGTGTGCGCTCGGCGGACGGTTGGTCGTCGCGGCGTTTGTCGTCCGTGCGCCGGGCCGTCCGTCCGGTCAGGGAAGACAGGGCGCGCGAGGAGGAGCGAGTCTCGGCCCTGCGGGCGGTTGAGGCTGCGCGGGACCCGGCCCCTGCACGCGAGCCGTTTGCGGTGCTTGTCCGTGGGGCAGTGCCGTTGCTTCCGGGACGTCCGGCTGAGGCGGGCGAGTCGGTGGTTTTGCGCACCGCGGTCGTCGCTCCTTTGAGGATCCCCGAGCCGCGGGACGGCGACGGTTTTGGCGTGGCGGCGCGTTGGGCTGTGGTTGCCCCGCGCAGGATGGAGCGCGCCTGAGTGGTTGAGGCGGGGCGGGCGATCCCCGATGCCCCACCTCGAACGCTCCGTCCCGCCGACGAAGACAGCGAGGAAGCGGGTGTGCGGGCGGCGGTGGTGGCCCCGCGCAGGATTCCGCTCGTCCGTGCTGGCGGGGCCGAGCGCAGGGCCGCCCCCGACCGGGCAGGCGAAGAAGAAACCGGAGCGGCTTTAGCCGCGAGGGCCGAGCGGGCCGCCTGATAGGCCCGATACCCCAGGACGGCGGTCCCGCCTCCGAGCGCGGCCGCCGCGGCCAGGTGGTCGTGGACCGCCGAGACCCTCCCGCCCTGCGCAAGCCCGTTCGAGCCGGAAAGGATCGTTCCGGGCTGAGCCGGAGGTGTGTAACGCGAGCCTTGCAAAGACAAGCCGCCCGGACCCCCACCGCCGCCGGAGTGTCCGGGAGCGGGGTCGGTGTGGCTGCCCGGGCTGCCCAAAGAGACCTCCCGGCCGGGGGTGTGCCAATCCGTCGCCGACCGCACAGGGACAGACGCCAGAGACGAGCCAGGTCCCGGACCTCGGTCTCCCAGGGCGGGGCCGCGCCTTTGAGCGGCTTCGTGCCGCTCAAGCCGCTCGATCAGGGCCGGATTGGAGGACCGCATCTCCTGGCGGATGTGATCCTGGTAGGGAAGCGAGGCGATGCCGTTCAACGTCCGCGCGTTCAACGCATGCAACACCTCCTTCGCCCGCCGCTCAAACTCCGCATGCGCAGCTTTACGCTGCGCCTCAAGCTGAGCAACAACCTCAGCATTTCCAGGCGCATTGTTAACGGTTTGGTTAGCTCCGCTGAAAGCCTTGTTGATCTTTGCAAGGTCTGCTTGGATTTGGATGCTGTGATTTTTGGCTTCGATTCCGCCGTCCATAACGTCTTTGATGGCGTGCGACATTTGGTCGATCTTTTCGGCTTGGTCGTACAGGTCGGTGGCGACTCGGTCGAAGTACCTGCACACCGCGTCGGCGGTCTGGCCCTTCATTCCCAGGTCGGCGACGATTTTGCGGTTGTTGTCGGCGATCGTGCGCAGCAGGGACGAGACCGTCTCAAATTGCCCGAACGAATCCTCGATCGAGGACGTGGACCACGACTCGATCCCGTGCAGCCGATCGACGTGAGGCGTGGCCATGGCTACTTTCCTCCCCACTTGGAGAGGGCGTCAAAGATCGTGCGAGTCTGGTCGTAGGCTTGGACGATCGAGGCCATTTCCTCGGGCCTCCTATAGGTGAACTTCTCGTCCAAAGCCGCCAGGCGGGCCAGGTAGGCCTGTTTCTCGGATTCGTTGAGCGCGGCGAACGAGGCGAGCGAGGCACGCATGTTGGCCACACCCTTCTTTTCCAGACGCGAGGTGCTGGCCATCCTCGCGTCGACCATGACCGCGGCCGCCTGCAGTGGCGAGCCGAACTGGTCCAGTTCCCCGATGCCCGACCACTGCATTCCGCCCGATCCCGATGAACCGGACGAGCCAGACGCCGACGAACTGGACGAGGACGTGCCCGAAGCCCCGGACGAGTGAGACTTCGTCAATTGCGCGGCGGCCGAGTGGGCGGCCACGGCGAATGCACTCTGGGCCTCCTCGAACGCCTGCCCGTTCGCCTCCATTGCGGCGAGTTGCCGATCGAATGTATCCCGATCTAATCGAAAGATCGACATACACGTCACCTCCTAAAACATTAAAACGACACTAATTGACATATTTGCGCGCAACATGCTCGCATGTCCGCGAACCCCGGCCTGTATACACAAGTACATGCACGACACACCGGTTGCGCACCGACCTACAATGTTGAACGCATACAAGCCGACGACGCCGACATCTCTGAACCCTACCCTTGCGCAGCCGCCAAGGTCAACGTGCATACACGGCACGCGTCCACCGGGCCGCTCAAATCCGCGCCGTTGCGCGGAAAACGCGCACACAACCAAGGTTATGTGAAATAAAACACAGCATGTCGTGCGGTATCGGTTGCGGCTGCGGGGCGCCGGCCGCCTCACAGCGCGCAGACCCCACAAGCCGCCCCAATAAAAAGAAGGACAGCCTATCGAAAGAGCGAGTTAAAACAGCGGAGTCAACGCGAACCAAAGCGGCACTGTCACGTTGCGAAGTCAACACGAACCAAAAATGACGTTAGCCCGCAAAGACCACGTCAGCCCGCGAGGGAGACGCTGAGACATCTAGTCTCCGCCGCTTCTGAACGGGAAAGCAGTCGCCTGCCGGCTCGCTCGCTACACATGGCCGCCTTAAGGCGTCCGGCCTCCGCCGGTTCGGAACCGCGGCCGCCCCTGCGGCGGAGGCGCGGCGAGCGGATAGTCCGAGTCAGACTGCTGCGGAGGACGGTAGCCGCCGGAGCCAGTCGGCTGCGAGTTCTGCTGGGGATGCCCCTGAGGGCGCGGCTGGCCGTCGGGGCGCGGCTGGCCGTCGTGCCCGTTATGCCCGTTCCGCGACTGGCTTTGATGCGGAGACTGGCCTCGCGGCTGAAACTGGCTTCCCGGCTGAGCCTGCGGCTGAGCATGACGCGGAGGCTGCATTCGCCCCGGAGGAACTTGCGGGACTGGCGCAGACTGACGGCGCTGCGGATGCCCAGGGGACGATTCCTGCGGACGGCCCGGAGCAGTCGGCGCCGGACGGGCCGCGGGAACGGCTTGCGGGTGAGCAGGAGTGGCGTGCGCCGGAGCGGCAGCGGCCTGAATCGGGGCGGGAGCCGACGCCGGGTTGGCGTTGGGCTTCGACGTCGTCGAAGGAAGGAAAACGCTGCGCAGTTTCAGAATGAACGACATTCTTTCGCGTTCGCGTTTGATGACGGCGAGGTCCGGGGACTTTTCGTTGTCTGCCAGGAGAGCCCTGAAGAAGCCGGCCTGAAGCAGCTCGCTCTGGTACCGCCGCATAGCCTTGCGGCCGTCTTGAGCCACTCCCCCGCTCGCCGCGAGACGCTCGCCCGCCCAGGCGACGGCCCGGGACCTCAGGCTGGACTTCATCAACATCGTCTCGTCTTCTTTGCCGATGAAACCGTCGGCGACAAGCAGGCGTATCCCGCGTTTTACGGTGGTTCGTTGGAGATTTTTGACCACTATGATCATCGCAATCGCGGAGATGTAGACCGGGATCTGGATGAGGATTCTTGTCCAGGTGTCCTCGGCGATTCGGATGATTCCAGAGAAGTTGTGGCTCGCGTGCAGCCCGGCGGCCATGGCGTATCCCGCAAGCCCAAGAGGAAGGACGAACAGCCAAGAAAGCCTCTGGGTGGCGGCAAGCCCTATGAGCAATCCGGTGATGGCCGTGCATATGGGATGGACGAAAGGCGAGGCCACCGCGCGTATGACGATGGTCTGCTCCAAAACGTCCTGAGACGCGTCAATCCCGGCTTGCTTTATGACGGTGTTTTTGACGTCGGCTGTGGCGAAATAGAGGATGTTCTCGGTGAAGGCGAAACCGGCCCCGATGAGCGTTCCGTAAATCATTCCGTCGATGGGCCCGTTGATGTACTTCTTCAAGAAAATGAACATGAGGAGGATCCCGAGGCCCTTGACCCCCTCTTCGACGACGCCGGCTCCGACCGCAGTGCGCAGAATGTCAAACAGCAGGGCGATTCCGCCATCGCTTTTTATATAGAGTATTCCGCCGTCTTGAGTGCTGAGCCGGCGGTTCTCCATCAGCCACTTCTTCATCTCATTGCCCCACCACTCGTTGCCCTCGAAGGCGAGGTAGACGGAGACGCCGGCGCCCCAGCCGAGAGAGAGGACGTAGAAGAGGATGGGCTCGGGCTCCCATCTGTCGATCCATCGAACCAGAGCGATGATGACCAGAAGCGGGATGAGCGCGACAATCGTCATTTTGAGGATGCTCGTGGTGTTCTCAAACTCCCGCGAGGCCTTGCTGCCATAATACCGGTACCGCTTTTCGATCATTTCGTTGATGAGCTCGAACGAGACGATGATCGCCACAACGGCAAGCACGATGATGCATATTGCGAAGATGAGCGAACCCGGCGTCCATCGCCCGGGAAGGCTAAGGCGCCGAGGCTGGGCCTTTACCTGCCCGTACCCTTGCGGGTAGGCCGGGGGGCGCATGTCTCCGGAGCCCTGGGGATACAGCTGGGCGGGAATCCGCCCGCCCGGCGCATACTGCTGATGTTGAGCCACGTCCATTCCTTTCGTTCCACCGTGCATCCTAATCTGGGAAGGAAAGCCCACGCGACTCTTGGGGAGACGGCCCCTTACTCCAGCGCCCTGTCCGTGACATTTCTGACGATTCCGTCCCATTCGGGCCACCATGTTTCGATCAAGCCAGCCAGACCCGCGGGATAGAAGGTCTCGCCCTCCGCTTCGGCCTCGCGGATCTCCGCCGGGCGCCACCACCGAAACTCGTCGAGCGTCTCCCGCTCCGCAGCCGTCAAATCGTATCCGGGCTTGGCTGAGCGCGCCTCTTCCCCGCTCACCGCGAGGATGAAAAACACTTCGTCTTGCCTCACGGTTCGCGCGGCAAACTGAAACTCGTCGCTGCGCAGCAGCACCGGCCCCACGAGCCGCGAGGGGTCGGCGCTCACGCCGGTCTCCTCGCGCAGTTCGCGCACGGCTCCCTCGCGGGGCTCTTCGTCGCCCAAACCGCCGCCCACTGTGAACCACCATGAATGGTCGACGTCGTCGAAGTCGTGGCCGTGCACGAGAAGAACCCGCCCCTCGGGATCGAGGACGACGACGCGCGCAGCCCGCCTATAGGGAACGCCGTCGGCGTCCGGAGACCACTCGTCGAGCCAGCTGTCGCGCACCGTGCCCGACGCCTCCCCTGCGCGGCCCGCGCCCTTTTCAACGCCCACCCCGCGAGATTCCTGCGAATTCGCGCTGCCGCCCGCCCGATCCGTTCCCGGCAAGTCCGCACCGCCGCCCGCCCCCTCGGAAGGTGACATGCTCGCGCCGCCCATCGCCTCAGACCCTGGCATACTGGGCCTGGCCTTTCGCCGGCGTCGTGAACACTCTGCGCAACTCGGTGATGTACGCCAAGCGCTCGGCCTCCTTGCGCCGGACCTGCTCCGTGTGCGCGGTGCGCCGCTGAACGTTGACGCTCCTCGTATACCCGAGGTGAATGAGCTCGTTTTGGAAGGAGCGCATGGCCTTGCTCCCCGCTTCGACGGTCCTGCCCAGTTCGGCGGCGGAGGCTCCCGCCCACAGGCGGGCCTTCCGGCGGTTGACGAGGCTCATGACCATGCGCACCTCGTTGGCGCTGAGCCACCCCGCCCGCGAGTATTCGACGAGGCCCCTGTGGACGTCTCGCCGCTGCATCCCCGCGACGAAGTAAATGAGGACGGCCGCGCCGATGTAGACGGGAAGCTGGAGCATCATGCGCGTTGCCGGCTCGTCGGCGAATCGCTTGATCGACGAGTAGTTGTGGAGGCCGTGCAGCAAGGCGGCCAGTGCGCAGCCGACGATCGCCATGGGGAAGATCGCGACGTAGGGCTTTCGCGACGTCGTGGCCAAGCCGACGAACAGACCCGTGACGGCCGTCGCAAGCGGATGGACGAGCGGCGTGAGAATCGCCCGGGCGAAGAAAAGGGAGCCTATCGTCCACGTCTCCATGCCGGAGAGGTCCACGGAGCCGCCCACGGTCTCGGCCACGGAGGCTCTGGCGAAATAGAGGATGTTCTCGGTGAAGGCGAAGCCCATTCCGACGAGGAGGCCGTAGACGAGGCCGTCCATCGGCCCGTTGACGTACTTGTTGAGCGCGAAGAATATGACGAGCAGGCCCAGGCCCTTGGCGGACTCCTCGATGATCGCCGCGCCCACGGCTTTCGTCATGACGTCGTACTGGGCGCTGTTCGCCGCCATGCCGAGGACGCGCTGCGACCACCACCCGTTGCCGTCGAATGAGACCAGCACGGAAACCCCGGCGCCCCATCCTATGGCGATCACGTACATGACGACGGGCTCTGGCTCCCAGCGGTCGATGAACCACACGGCCGCGCCGATCACCACGGCGGGGACCAGCGCAAGGCAGATGAGGAGCGGGTAGGGGACGTCCTCTTTGTATTTGTGGCCGGAGCTGCGCGAAGCGTAGTCGAACAGCGCCTGCGTCTGGTCCTTGATCAGCCCGAAGGCGAGAGTGAGGGCGACGACGGTCACCCCGACCAAGATCACGCATGCCGCAAGCGTCTGCCACGACCAATTCGGGGACAGCCGCCACTTGGGGGCCGGCGCGGCCCGGCCCTCCGGCGGCTCCTGCGGCGCCGGGCGAGGCCGCTGCGAAGGCGGGGCGCCGACGCCGGCCTGACTCGGCGGATACCGGACGAGCCCCTCCGTCTCATCCGGCGCGCCGGCTTCGTCCGGTACAGCGGCTTCGTTCGGGACGCCGGTTTCGTCAAGGACGACTGCGGCCCCGCCGGCCGGTTCGACGAGTTTCTGAAGCTCGTCGCCAATCGCCTCGGGTCCGGGCGGATCGGAGCCAGGGATCGCCTCAAAGGGCTGGGCCGCCTCGGGTCCGGGAGCCGTCTCAGGTTCGGGCGAGCTGGAAGCCGGAGGATCCTGTGGGATGAACTGGTCTGTCACGCAACCCCTCACTCGTCGTCGATGTCCACTGTGGCGGGCGCGGGCGCACGCCCCGCAAGGAAGAAAAGCCGAACGTAAAAAGACCTGCGAACACGCCGTATCTGATCGACGTGCGAATTGTGGAACGTTCGGGTAAGGCGCACGTCGAGGCGGGCTCGGGACAGCTTGTCGAGAAGCCGCTTGGACTCGGCCGAGACGTCTTCTTCTTCGAGCTCGTCCACAGTGAGCCTGAGGGTTCGCGACATGGAGGATTCGATCGTCCGCCGGTCGGAGGCCGCGCCTCGGGCGACGTCGAGCGGCAGTCCGTCCAGGCCGTCGTCGACGATCGGATTGATTCCCTCGCGCAGACAGGCGTCCGCCGCATCGGTCAAGAGGATGGATGCGGCGACGTCCAACCCGCCCTCGGCAGCGAATTCCCGGGCGTATTCCGCCCTGGCGTGGAGAGCGAGCTCAAGGGCCCTGCGAGATTTGACGACCGTCTGATGGAGCCGGTCGAGGCGGCGAGCCGCGAGCGTGAGATAGAGAATGAGCAGGCCCGCCAGCACGCACGCGACGGCGAGAAGCGACGGGTAATTCAATCCTCCACCTCCATTCCGGCCGTGCGAACGGCGGTTTCGTATACCGCGTAGATCTGTGAGGCAACGGTGTGCCAGTCGTATCTTCCGGCTTCTTCCTGGGCGGAGGCTGTGACGGAGGCACGCCTGGCCGGATCGGCTATGGCCTCGACGACCGCGCCGGCCAAGCCGTCCGGGTCCTCGTTGGCGAATTGCGATCCGAAGGCTCCGTTGCCCAAGACGGCCCTGAAAGCGGGGATGTCCGAGGCGACGACGAAGCTTCCGGCGCTCATCGCCTCAACGAGGATGATTCCGAAGGACTCTCCCCCGGTGTTCGGGGCGAGGTAGACGTCCACAGAGGAAAGGAGGGCCGCCTTGTCCGCGTCGGAGACGCCTCCGAGGAACTCCACCGCCTCCGCGTGCGCGCCGAAAAGCCGCCTGGCCTCGTCGATGTCTCCCCGCCCCGCGACGAAAAGGCGAACGCCCGGAAGCGCCTCGCGGATGGCCGGGAAGGCGCGGGCGACCACCGGGAGCCCCTTGCGAGGCTCGTCTATCCTCCCGAGGAATCCCAGCGTCGGGCGCTCAGGGGTTCCCGTGAAGCGCCCGTCCCGAGCCGCTTCGACGAACTGGCGAGTGTAGACGCCGTTGGGTATGACGAAGGCGTCGCCCCCCAGGTATTGGACGGCCGTGCGCCGGGCCTCCTGGGAAACAGCGATCCTCGCCTGAATTTTTTCGAGCACTGGGCGCAGCACGGGCGTGAAGACCTCAAAGGCCCTCGAACGGTCCATGGCCGTGTGAAACGTCGAGACAACCGGGCATTCGGCGCTCATGAGCGCGAGCATCGACACCGAGGGGACGAAGGGTTCGTGGACGTGGACGACGTCGAAGCCGCCGCCCCTCAGCCAGGCGCGCACCTCTCGGTTGACGCGCGGGCCGAAGGCGAGCCTGGCGATCGAGCCGTTGTACGGAATCGAGATGGCCGACCCCGTCGGAGTGAGATAGTCGGGAATCGGAGATTTCGCCTCGGACGGGGCGACCACTCCGACGTCGTGCCCGCGGCGCAGAAGCTCCTCGGCGAGATCCCGGATATGGACGCCGACCCCGCCGGGGACGTCCCACGAGTAAGGGCATGCGATTCCTATTCTCACGGCCGATCCTCCACACTTCTCACAGGCGGGCCTCCGATTCGGCGACGGCGCCGCCTGCGCCCGTCGCCGCAGTCTTCCTCTCTTCCGCAAACGCCCCCGCCGCCGTCGGCGCATTTCCGGCCTCCGAAAACGGCTCATGGCCTGTCGCGGGCGCCTTCGCGCCTTTCGGCTCCGCTCTAAGGGCCTCGGCGGCCCGACGCCGGGTTCGGGCGAGCCGCTCAGGATCGAGGTCCTCGACGAAGACCTTTTGGAGCATGTGCCAGTCCTCGAGGTGCTCGCCCACCCAGGGCTCGAATTGGGAAATCCACTCCTGGCTCATTCGCGCGATGTCGGCCGCGCGCTCGTCGCTTGGAGAGGAAGCGTCCGTGTGCGCGCGAACCGGCTCGCCGACGAGCAGTCGCATTCCCCATCGCGTGCCCGCGCGCCTGCGCCGTTCCCCGGAAAGCTTCTCGTAGAAGGAAAAAACCGGATAGACGGGGACGCCGACTCTTTGCGCGAGCAGCGCAGGCCCGGCCGCAACCAGCATTGCGCAGCCGAAAAACTCGACCTCGACGCCGCTGGCCGTCAGGTCGCGGTCGGCCAGTATCGGCGCCAGGCAGGCGCCCTCGCGCATGGCTTCTTCGATCCGGCGGATCGCTCCGGAGCCGGCGGGATAGACCGACATTCCGACGGCGGTGCGGTATCCGACGAAGAAATCGTAGAGTTCCTGCGGCTCGAGCTTTTCGGCCAGGGTGTGGACGTGGGCGAGGTCGATCTCCGCCCACGCCCCAGCGAGATCCCAGTTTCCCGAGTGCATGAGGGCCGCGGCGGCGGACTTGCCCCCGGCGAATTTCTCGCGCAGCCATCCGCTGTTGTCGATTCGCACTCTCGCGCGTATCTGCTCCCTGCTCATACGCGGCAGCCTCAGCGCCTCGTAGTAGTAGCGCATGTACGAACGCATGGCCCGCCTGGCCAATGCCCGGCTCTGCCGGGGCGTCATTCCCGGGCGAATCCTCGCCTCGTTCGCGCGGAGCCTGCGGACCCCCGCGCTCGGGAACGCCCCCGCGACGGTTCCCACCGCGTCGAAGACGGCCCTGCCGACGGCCTCCGGCAGGGCTCGCACGGCGGCGTCGGCGAAGCGGAAAAGGCGAACGGCGTCCATGTCACTCCGCCGTCTCGTGGGCCTGTCGGTACACGACCGCCATCCTTTGGACCACCGTGACGAGGCCGGCGGCCGCCAGGTACCAGGCCGAAGCGAGAAGAATCCACTGCGGCAGCTCGAGGCCCACAAAGAGGGCGCTGAAGAGGATGATGACCAGCCTGTCCGCCCTTTCGGCGATCCCCACCGAGGCGGTCATTCCGAGGCCTTCGGCCCGCGCTCTGGCGTACGGCACGACGGAGCCCGTCCCCATGGCCGCGAGCAGACCGATCATGAGGAAGGTTCGCATCGCGCCGCTCTCGCCGTGCAGATACGCCCAGGCGAGCAGGCCGCTGAAGATGGCGACGTCGGTGATCCGGTCGAGGGTCGAGTCCAAGAAGGCGCCCCATTTCGACGACGTGTTCGTCAAACGCGCGATTTGCCCGTCGATGCTGTCGAAGAGGGCCAGCCCTCCCAGGCTGAGCGAGCCGACGACTAGGCGATTCGTCGGAAGCAGGGTGAGCGACAGCGCCACGCCGAGGACCGTGCCCGTGAGGGTCACCGCGTCCGCGCTCACTCCCATCTTGACGAAAAGCTTCGCGATGGGCCCGAAAACCGTCTGAACGAACGGGCGGCCCGTCCTACTGAGCATTCCCGCTCCCTTCTTTGCCCGCAGAGCCTTCGCGGGCCGGATCTCCGCGCATTGCGCCCTCGCCCGCAGAGCCGCGGTCGATGCGCGTCCAAGCCTCGGAAACAAGCTCCCTCGTGTCGGCGAGAATTGCCGGAATCGCCTTCGTCTGGGCGACTATCGGCAGGAAATTGGCGTCGCCGAGCCACCTGGGGACGATGTGCTGATGGATGTGCGCGGCAATGCCGGCGCCGGCGACGTCGCCCTGGTTCATCCCCAGGTTGAAGCCGGCCGGCCGGAGAGCCTCGCCCAACGCCTCCATCGCCCGTGCCGCCATCCTCCCCATCTCAATCCGCTCCTCGTCCGTCAGATCCGTGTAGAGCGAGACGTGGCGATACGTGCACACCAGAATGTGGCCGGAATTGTAGGGGTAGAGGTTGAGGAGCGCGAAGCACGCGCGGCCCCTGGCGACGATGAGGGCCTCCGCGTCGCTCAGCGACGGCGCGACGCAAAAAGGGCACTTCCCTGTATTTTCGGGCTTGGCGGCGCCCGAGACGTACGCCGCGCGATGCGGCGTCCACAGACGCTCGAAACCGTCCGGGACTCCCGAAAGGCCCGCCGCATCGACGAGGCCCTTCGAAACGCCGAGGCTTTCTGCAGAGCCGAGGTTTTCCGAGGAGGCTGAGCTTTCCGAGGAGGCGAGGCTGTCGCTCATCGGCACCCTCCCCCAGCCGGGCCCTCGGCAGACTCCCCGCCTTCGGCCGGCTTGCCCTTCGCGCCGTCGCCCGACTTTTCCCCTCCTCCGGACGCCTCAACCAGGCGCTCGCGAGCCGGATCGTTGACCCTGTGGGCGACGACGCGGCCGATGTGGGCCACAGCATCCTCCACGGGAACGCCGTTCTCCTGATGCCCGTCGCGGTAACGGAAGGAAACGGCCTCCGCCTCGACGTCCTCCCCGCCCGCAATGAGGGTGAAGGGGATCTTCTCCTTTGCAGCGTTGCGGATCTTCTTGCCGAAACGGTCGTCGGACAGATCGACGTCGACCCTGATTCCCGCGGCTCGGAGCCTGGCCGCAACTTCTTCGCAGTACGAGTTGAAGGCTTCGGCGACGGGAACGAGCCGCGCCTGGACCGGGGCGAGCCAGGCGGGGAAGGCCCCGGCGTAGTGCTCGGTGAGGACGCCGATGAAACGTTCGACCGACCCGAGTTTGGCGGAGTGGATCATAACCGGCCTTTGCCTCGAACCGTCGGGGGCGGTGTATTCCAAATCGAAACGCTCGGGCTGGTTGAAGTCGTATTGCACCGTCGACATCTGCCATGTGCGGCCCAGGGCGTCCTTGACCTGCACGGAGACCTTTGGCCCGTAGAAGGCGGCCCCGCCCGGGTCGGGAACGAGGTCGAGCCCGGTGGCCGCGCACGCCTCCTCGAGGATGCGGGTAGCAGCCGCCCAATCTTCGTCCGAGCCGATGAATTTGCCCTTCTTCTTCCCCTCGTCGCGGGTGGAGAGCTCGAGGTAGAAGTCCGTCAGCCCGAAATCCCGCAGAATGTCCAAGAAGAAATTGAGAAGCATCTCTATTTCTCCCTTGGCCTGTTCCGGGGTGCAGTACGTATGCGAATCGTCCTGGGTGAAACCGCGCATGCGGGTGAGCCCGTGGACCACGCCCGACTTCTCGTAGCGGTAGTCGCGGCCCATCTCGAAAAAGCGCAGCGGCAGCTCCCGATACGAACGCCCGCGGGAGCGGAAGATGAGATTGTGCATGGGGCAGTTCATGGCCTTGAGGTAGTAATCTTGGCCCGCCCTCGTCACTTCGCCGTCGGCGCCCCGCTCCTCGTCGACCTTCATGGGCGGGAACATCGTGTCCGCGTAGTACGGAAGATGGCCCGACGTGTGGAAGAGCCCGCCCTTGGAGATCTCAGGCGTGTGGACGAAGTCAAAGCCTTCCTCGAGGTGCCGCCGGGTCACATACGATTCGACGACGTGGCGCAAGACGCCGCCTTTGGGGTGGAACACGACGAGGCCCGGCCCTATTTCCTCGGGGAAGGAGAAGAGGTCGAGCTCGGCGCCCAGGCGGCGGTGGTCGCGGCGCTCTGCCTCGGCGACGCGCTTTTGGTAGGCTGCGAGCTCGTCCTTCGTGGGCCACGCCGTTCCGTAGATCCGCTGGAGCCGGTCGCCCGCCTGGTCGCCCTTCCAGTACGCGGCGGACGCTTTCGTCAACGCGAAGCCGTTCCCGATGAAGCGCGTGGAAGGCAGGTGCGGGCCGCGGCACAGATCGGTCCACACGACGGCGCCGTCGCGCGAGCAATTGTCGTACATCGTCAGGCCGGCGCCGCCGACTTCGACGGAGGCGCCCTCGGCTCCGGCGCCCTTCGTGCCGACAAGCTCGAGTTTGTAGGGCTGGCCGGCCAGTTCGGCGGCCGCGTCGGCGTCCGCGATCTCGCGGCGGCGGAAAGTCTGCCCCTCTTTGACGATCCGCTTCATCCGCTTTTCCAGGTCGCGCAGGAGCTCGGGGGTCACGGCGTCGATGTTCCCGAAATCGTAATAGAAACCGTCCGCTATGAACGGGCCGATTCCGAGGTTGGCGTCGGGGAAGATCTGCTGGACCGCCTGTGCGAGGACGTGGGCGGCGGAGTGGCGGAGGATGTTCAAGCCGTCGTCGCTTGAAACGTCGACGCCTTCGACGACGGCGCCCTCGGGAAGGGACGCGAGATCCGTCGCCAGGTCCTTGAGTTCGCCGTCGACCCTCAGGGCGACGACGTTCTTGCAGTCGGCGAAGAACTCAATCCCCGAACGCGGCCCTTCGATGGCCGTTGCATTTCCGTCGATTGACAGGTTGACGGGCACGTAGACTCCTTAAACGTCAAAATTGAGCGCACATACCGGGCACGCAGGCTCAATACTACCCGCCGAGAGCGGACGGACGGCGTGAAGAGGGCGACGGGCGCCAAAATCGCCTGCACGAAACCGATGGGTTGAAAAGCTCTATCGCTGTCAAAGAACAGAGCGGCAATTTGCTCGAAACGACGACGGCGATGACGTAGTTTTGCCTGGGCGGGTCCATTGCGGGCTTTCTAGCCCGTTGCGGGCTCCGCTCGGGCGAGTCCATGTCGTTAGACTCCGCCGTCCATTTAACCCATGCGTCCGACGCCGTCAAGCGTCCGAGTCCGCCTCAACGAAAGGTCGACACATGTCAGTTTCAAAGGCTCCCGTCCCCGATCGGGCCGAACACAACGCGTTCTTTCCCTCGGACTACTCGATCGAACAAAACGTGTCCAAGAAAACCGATTTCGACGGCGCGGCCGGAGCGCCGCAAGTCGTATCCGGCCCCCGCAAGATTCTCACGATCGCCGTCGACGAGCGTTATCTGCCCACCGACGGCGGGCTCTTCTCCACCGGAAACCACCCCGTCGAAACGCTGGTGCCGCTCATGCATTTGCGGGCCGCCGGCTACGAAATCGAGGTCGCGACCCTCTCCGGGAACATGGCGAAGTTCGAGATGTGGGCGATGCCGGCGGAAGACGAAGCGGTCAAGGCGGGCTATGAGGAGCTCCTCCCGGCGCTGCTCAACCCCCGGCGCCTTGCGGACGTCGCCGCCGAGCTCGGCCCCGATTCAGACTACGCCGCCGTCTTCGTTCCGGGAGGGCACGGCGCCATGGGCGGCGGAATTCCCGACAGCCCAGCGGTCAGAGACGCGCTCGCCTGGGCGCTGGAGAACGAACGGCCGGTCATCGCTCTGTGCCATGGCCCTGCTGCGCTGTGCGCCGCAGTGGACGACGACGGCGCCTCCTACTTCGCCGGCTATTCCGTGTGCGCCTTCCCCGATTCATTCGACGTCGGCGTCCTCGTGGAGAGCGGCTATCTGCCGGGCAAGCTCACATGGAGGCTGGGCGAGCGCCTCAAGCGGCAGGGGCTGACGATCGTCAACGAAGGCGTGAGCGGACAGACCCACCGGGACCGCCTCCTGCTCACCGGGGACAGCCCGCTGGCCGCCAACGCCCTTGGCCGCCTTGCCGTCGAGACTCTCACCGGCAAGGCTTACAGCGCCTGAAAGGCGCGGCTGAGAGAGCTCGGCTCCGGGGAAACCGGGGAAAGAAGAGAGGTCGGCGATTTCGAGCGGCCTAGCATTTCGGCGTCGGCCGAATAACGCAAAAACCCCGGATCTCTCCGGGGCCGTGGTGGGCGATACTGGGATCGAACCAGTGACCTCTTCCGTGTCAGGGAAGCGCGC
>CALIHR010000034.1 GCA_938020505.1 uncultured Actinobaculum sp.
CAGGTTCGACGAGAAGAAGTGCACGGCCATCAACGCCGAGCACATTCGCCGGCTCGACGTCGCCGATTACGCCTCGCGCCTGGTCCCGTTCCTCGCACGGGAGGGGATTGTGAGCTCCGACAGGTACGAGGGGCTGACCGACGCCGAACGCAGGATTCTCGACGCCGCCGCGCCCCTCGCGCAGACTCGGATGCAGCTTCTCGGCGAGGCGCCCGATCTGCTGCGCTTCCTCTTCGTCGGCGCCGAGGACGTCGTATACAACGAGAAGGCTGTGGCCAAGCTCAAGGATTCGGCGCCTGCGGCCCTCGCGGGGGCGGCCGAGGCGGTGCGCTCGATGGAGTCGCTCGAAGCGGGCGAACTCAAGGAGGCCCTTGACGCCAAACTCGTCGAGGGCCTGGGAATCAAGCCGCGGCTGGCCTTCGGCCCGCTTTTCGTCGCCATGACCGGCACGAACGTCTCGATTCCGGTGGTCGACTCCATGGCGATCCTCGGGAAGGACGAGGCGCTTGCGAGAATTGAGCGGCTTCTGGCGCGCCTGTAGCCCGCGTTTGCGAAAGCTCGCTCCGATCTCGGGGGCGGCCGGCGGAATGTCGGCGCCGGGCCTGCGCGGGGGAGCGGTTTCGGCGAAAGATCGCTCTGGCCGGGCATGCGCCTGTAGCCTGGCCTCATGAGACTGGGACGGCGCATTTTCTGGATTCGCGGGCCGCGGGAGTGGTTTCGCAAACCGCCCGAAGATCCTCAGCCTCCCCGCACCAGCAAGTACGCGGTTCGCCGCGGCATCATGCAGCGCGTCTTGGTCCGTGAGCTCGCATCCGCGCTGAAAAGCGAAGCCAATCTTCCGCATGGGGGCCTCGCGGCGTGGGCGCAGGGCCTTCCCGCGGTTCCGCCCCCGCATTTCGAGGAGTCGGCCTCGCGAATGCTCGCCGTTTTTGAAGAGCCCAAAAGCGGCCTGTTTCGACGCAAGCTGCCGTGGCACTCGATGCTGCGCGGCGGTTCCCCTGAAAGCCACGGCCGTCTTGCCGACGGCAGTTTCCCTGAGGGCCGCAACCGTGCCGCGGCCGACCGGCGAAAGATTGCTGAGCGCTACGTCGCTGGCGTCGTCGCCTGGTGTGAGCGGGCGCTCGAGGCGGGCGACGAAATAGAACTCCAGCGAATCGTCGAAATGGCTTTGTCTGACGCGACGGTGGGCTACGCCTTCGGTTCGTGCGAAGAGGAAATCCCGATCGACGACCTGTGTGGCGAAAGCCTGCGCGCCCGGCTCGACCGGATCGCCGAGCGTTTGATCGGCCTGCCGGGCCTCGAATGGTGGAGCGAAGGCTTCGATCCCGCCGCCTACACCTGGCACGCAGAGGTTCCGGCCTCGTGGCCGATTCGCAGCGAAGGCGCCGGAGTCGCGGGTGTGGACGGCGCCCCGGACGGAAAAGCCGCCGAGGCATCCGTCTCGGACGATCCTTCGGCGGGCACATCGGCCGAACCCTCGGCAGGCGCCTCAACCGACACCTCGGCAGGCGCCTGGGGTTCGCAGACGCCGACGATCTCCGGGGCTGCGTGGTTTCCCTCTTCGGAGATGAAGTGGCCAGTTCTTCACAGCTACCGCGACCTTCCCGCAAGTCGGTTCGACCCGGAGAGGCAGGAGGGCAGCGTCGTCGACGGGCGCACGTGCACCGAACAGTGGTTTGGCGACGACGCCGGAGACTGCGACGTCGCCCGATTGGACCGCGGAGATCTCGCGGGGACCGACGGTTCGCGGATCGCATCGATTCACGGACCCGAAGACTGGATGCGGCTTGTAGCGCGGTTTCCCGCGCGGTTGACCCCGGATGTGAAGGCGGAATGGCAGGGCGACGCCGAGGGGCAGATGTTTACGGTCGATTGGCAGACCGCGCGGCGGGAGATCGACGGCGTCTACGTCTCCGTGGCGGGCGCGCTCAGATCCGCCTTCGCACCCCTGGCCCTTGAGGATGCGGTCGGCGATGAGAATGTCGTGGATGAAGATTCGCGAAGCAGGCCCCTGACGATGATGACCGGGTGGACGCCCGGAGCGATCCTTTGGCTCAACCGGCCTTGCATCTCCCGAGAGGCTGTTCAGCGGTGACTGTTCAGCGGTGACTGTTCAGCGGTGACTGTTCAGCGGTGACTGTTCAGTGACGGGATGCACGCTCCGTCGTTTTGCCCAACGGCGCTCAATCCGGTAGCCTTTTTATCTGTCGCCAGCGAAAGCTGGTGATTACACTGGGGTATGGTGTAATTGGCAACACAGGTGATTCTGGTTCATCCGTTCTAGGTTCGAGTCCTGGTACCCCAGCGGAACGATGGTCTTTAACGATCATTTCGTTCGCGCCCCTATCGTCTAGTGGCCTAGGACGTCGCCCTCTCACGGCGGTAACGCGGGTTCAAATCCCGCTGGGGGTACGAGTCGGCGCGATTCAGTTGCGCTTGCTCAACGGCATTGCCCCTATCGTCTAGTGGCCTAGGACGTCGCCCTCTCACGGCGGTAACGCGGGTTCAAATCCCGCTGGGGGTACTCATCGTTTTTACGTCACCCCTTTCCTCGTCGCTCGGCAATGCTGTGTCGGCCTGCTTGAGAATTCGACAATCTTGGCTTGCCAGTGCTTGCGGTTCTCCCGCGCTGACGAATCCCATGTTAAACGCGTCAGGGGCTCCCCGCCGCTGCTGATCCCGAGCATGCCCTCCACCTTTCGTCGCTTTCGGCGTCCGCGCTTGTGTCCGTGCTTGTGTCCGCAAGCATTGACGACGACGGCGAAAGCTTCTTTTGGGGCGCAAAACGAAATCTCCCGCATCCTCCACATTAGAACGGCACTCAAACACCTCCCCAAACATTGCCGACAACCAAGTAACTGCCGATGTGCGGG
>CALIHR010000035.1 GCA_938020505.1 uncultured Actinobaculum sp.
ATTCGGTGCGGACACATGTTGAGCGCTACTTGCATGCGTACTCGCACCTTGAGGAGGCTGACATCTCGCGTTCGCTCGATCCGGGTGAGTCCACGGCAGTACTCAGATCTCTTTTCCGGTTCATGTATCACGTGGATAACAACCACGTCTCATCTATGTGCACTGCCCTCGATATTAAGGAACAAGCGTTATTGGGCGTACCTGTGTCAGCGTTGCAGGAGGGATCTGTCGCATGACTGGCAACCTAACCCTAGGAGCGGATGGGTGTGTCACCGATCGGGAAGGAAAGCTCCTTGATGATGGAGTGAAGGTCAACTACCCGAAGTTCTCCCCGGCGCTTATGAAGATCAAAGGGCTGGAGGCTGCCGATGACTGAGATTGCTCGCAGCAGGGGAAGTGGAGAGGCAGAGCGAGTTCTACTCGCTCGCGCCTCGGAGGTGATTGAGGAAGAGCAGGCTGCGGCCGCTCGTCAAGCCAACCTGGCTCTGATGCTGACCTTCTGGCGACTCGACCTCCTCGTCGGCGGGGAGGTGCTCGGCTTGGAGCGTGCAGCCTACGGGGAACAGATTGTCGTCTCACTGGGGCGACAATTGAGTTGAACCCACTTCAGGGTGCTCCTTCTTCGGCAGTCCTCACAAGAGGGCTGCGGTCCTCTCTCGGAGCGGTCCTTTCGGGCCGTCGGAATACCTCGTAGAGCCCACGGCGGGGACTGCGTCTTAGGGGGTGGAGGTGCCGAACTGTGCTACCCAGGCGCCCCAATTCAGCTAGGCCGAGATTTCCGGCTAAATGCGAGATTCTCGATTGCATGACCGCCTAGTTTTCCGCTGTGACTTGGCGTTTGGCCCTATTTTGCGCGGCAATGCTCGGCGTTGACTTCTATTGGCCCGTGACGAAGCGTGTCGGTATCCTTTGTCGCTGCTTGGCGAAGCGCGGCGTCGGCCCGCGTTCTGGCATGAAAAGGATCTTCGTGCATTTATAAGGGCCAAAATTTGGTCGTTATATGGCGCCGAGGTAGTTTTCATGCGCGATTCCGAGTTCGTCCGGGATTCTGAGCCCGTGCGACGGCGGGTTTGTGCACGCTTTTGGGGCTGTGCGCGGTGGCGAGCTCATGCGCGACACCGAGCTTGCTCAACGGCGAGCTTATGCGCAACGGCGAACCTGCGAGCGTCGTCGGGCTCCGTCATTCGACGTCGGCGATGACTCCGGTTCTTGCCCACCGCCAAAGGGTGAAGGACTCTTGCGAGGAACACAGCCGTTTGATCGACCCGCGAGGGCCGTCGTCCCACACGTCGAGCCTAGACGTGTACTCGAAGGTTTCGTCCCGCCCGTTCGCGTGGCGCAGGGCAAACGTGGTCTTGGCGTCTCCGTTCTTGTATGAAGGCCATACCTTGAACTCCGTGCACACCACGCCGGTCTCGGCTTGCGGGCCCGCCTGCAGGTCCAGCGCCAGTTCGACGTCGTTCACCGCGGCCTGCAACAAGAACATGGAGCCGAGGGCCGCGCCCAGGATCGCGGCCCTTTTCCCGAACAGGGGAGCGCGGTTCATCAGGCGGCGCAGCCACGTGTGCCGCGGATCCTTGCGGCTCACCCACGCCCAAGTCAACGCCAGGCACATGAGGCCCAGCCAGGGCCACACGTTCCACAAAAGCGCCCGAGCCCACATCTCCGTTGCGCCGAGCGGCTGCCCGCAATAGAACAGGTAGAGAGTGGTCGCCAGGAGGTAAAAGACGAAGCCGAGGGGGACTGCGCGCGTCGTGGCGGCGTCGATCAGCGGAACCCAGTCCCGCTTCGGAGCGCCGATTCCCGCCCCTGCCTTTGCCGCCGCTCTCACGCCAGTTCGCGTCCCCGCGCCGCTTTTGCCCGTTTCCCATGCGCCCGCGCCGGCCCAGGCGCCCTTGGTCGCGGCGTCCGCTCCAGCCTCCTCCTTGGCTTCCCTTCCGAAGCGGGTGCGGCGGGCCGTCCGGCCCGGTTGAGAGCGGTTCCTCTCCATGGATTTCCCTTCTTTGCGTGCTCCTCGCATATCTCCTGCCGTCTTCGTAGAGAACCGACGCCTCTATCGCGATGGCCTGTGTGTACGCCGTGATGGGTCGAGAATATCGGCGCAATCGCTTCCTTTTCCATTGAAAACGTGGGGAGCGCTCATCGGTTTGTCCGCCGGTCTGAGGCCTTCGAGGGCTGCGCGTCGCCGGGGCAGACGCGCCGACGGCGAGCGGCGGCCGGCGTCGGCCGTTTCCGCCGGACGATTCCCTGCTATGCCTGACGTCTCAGCTTCGGCTCTGGAATTCTCGAGTTCTGTGCCAATGGTGTACATTTTGTACATGTACAGAACGTACACTTAAATTGTGTGCGGAAGGCGTTCCCGAATCGCGTGGAATTAGTTTCCAAGGGGCGGAAGGCGCTCCCCGAAAGGACGGGAAGGCTTCCTTGAAGGGCCGTGCGTTCGCCTAAAACAAGGCGTTCGCTCGAAGAATGAGAGGTGTGAGCCAATGAAAGGCAACGGTCAGCCGCGATCCGCGCGGGCTCAAGCTTCCAAAGCGGAAGCCAAGGCGCGGGAGGCGGGAGGCGAGGCGCTGGAAGCGGGAGACGAGGCGCCGGAGGCGGGAGGCGAGAGGAAGCGCGAGCTCGCCCAAGAGGGAAGCTCCGCGAAAGAGCGAGGGCCTGTGGGGGAGCGGCTCGATCGGCTCTGCTCGCTCACGTCGCGAAAGCGCGACCCCGAAGCGCGGCGCCGCGCGATCCTCAACGCCGCAATCGACGTGATAGTCGAGAAGGGCGCCGCCGCGCTCACCCACCGGGCTGTCGCTGTCCGCGCAGGAGTTTCTCTGGGATCGACCACCAAGTACTTCTCATCCATCGAGGACCTGCGAGAAAGCGCGATGGACGCTCTGGTCAGGGAGATGGACGCCGGCGTCGACGCTTTCGAATCGGAGCTTGAAGCGTGTGACGACGTCGAAAGCTACTGCATCGAGCTCGCTTGCGAGTACTTGCAGGACGTTCGGCAGGTCAGGGCCGACGTCGCCCTGCTCAACGCCGGCGCCCGGGACGACGGGCTGCGCGAGATCGCGCTGCGCAACCCGGACCGGCTAATCGCCGTCCTCGCCCCTCATTTCGGCGCGGAGTGCGCAATGGCCCTCGAGCTGTGCCTCGAAGGCGCCCTCGTCCACTCGGCGCTGAGAAGCACTCCCATAGACAAAGAGGTGATCGGGCGAATCTTCCGGGCGATCTTATCCGCGCCGTGGCCAGGGCAAGAAGAGGCGAGGCGCGCGAAAGGCGGACGGTCTGACGGCGGAGGCTCGGACGACGGAGGCTCGGACGACGGCAGTCGAAGGGCAGACCGGAACAAAGGTCATGAAAACGAAAGCCATGAAGGAGAAACGAACAATGGCAAGAAAAGATGAGCGACTGCAAGGAACGACCGACGAAGGAGCCCAGTCGACGACCGACGAAGGCACACTGTCAACGACCCAGGAAGACGCACGGTCAACGACTGACGAAGGAACACGGTCGACCAAAGCCGAGGGCGCGCGGCTGAAGGCAGAAGACGGCCCCGCGCCGGCACAGCCGCTGTCCACAGCCCGCCGGTGGCTGGCCACGGCCGTGCTCAGCGCGAGCGTTCTGGTCATAACCATGGACATGACGATCCTGAACATCGCGCTTCCCGACCTGGCCAAGGACCTCAAGCCGAGCGCCACCCAGCAGCTGTGGATCGTCGACGTCTACTCGCTGGTGCTCGCAGGCCTTCTCATATCCTGGGCGGCAGTCGGAGACCGTTGGGGCCGCAAACGAATGCTCATGCTCGGCTACACCATTTTCGGAGTGGCCTCCCTCCTGGTCTTTTTCGCCGACTCTCCGGGCGTTGTGATTGCCGTGCGCGCATTCCTGGGCGTGGGCGGCGCGATGATCATGCCCACCACGCTGTCGCTCATCCGCGTCATCTTCACGAACCCGAAAGAGCGGGCGACGGCGCTGAGCATCTGGGCGGCCGTCTCCGGTTTGGGGTCTGCCATCGGCCCCCTGCTGGGAGGGTACCTGCTCGAACACTTCTCGTGGCATTCGGCCTTCCTCGTCAACGTTCCGCTCATGGCCGCCGGCGTGATCGCGGGGATGCTTCTGCTTCCCGAATCTCGCGTTGAGAAACCGGGGAAGCTCGACCCGCTTGCGGTTCTCCTCTCGCTCGTCGGCATGACGCTGCTGGTGTGGTCGATCAAAGAGTTCGGCGACAAAGCCAGCCTGCTCCTGCCCGCGCCGTGGATCGCCTTCGCGATCGCCGCCGTCGCCCTCGGCGCGTTCGCCCGCCGATGCCTCCGAAGCGACGAGCCCCTCCTCGACCTCGCCCTCTTCCGCAATCGGCAGTTTTCCGCCGGCATCCTCGCGGCGCTGGGCACCACGTTCTCGCTTCTGGCCGCGATCCTCCTCATCTCGCAGTGGCTCCAGCTGGTGCAGGGAGACACCCCGGTGCAGGCGGGGATCCACCTTATCCCCGCGGCAGCGGCGGGGGCGGTGGCGTCCATCGCGGCGCCGCCGCTCAGCAAGGTGTTCGGGGCGCGGGCCGTTCTCGCCGGCGGGCTTGCCGTGGCGGGCCTCGGCTTGGTCTACGTGGGACTTCAGGGAGCCGGCCTCAGCGTGGCCACGGTGACGGCGGCCCTCGTCCTCGTCGGCTCGGGAGCGGGGACCCTCGCCATCGCGTCCGCCATGGTCATGGGCGGCTCGCCCGAAGATCGAGCTGGCAACGCCGGGGCCCTCGAAGAGACCTCCTACGAGCTTGGCGGCGTCATGGGCGTGGCCGTTCTGGGCAGCGTCTCGGCCCTCGTGTACAAGGCCGAGGTCGTCGCAGACCCGCTTTTCGCCGAGCTTCGGGAGCACAGCGCCGACGTCGCAGACCAAGCCAAAGAGTCGCTCGGGGCGGCGGTGACGATAGCGAACGAGGCTAATATTCCCGAGCTCGCCGAGCGCGCGGGAGCGGCTTTCACGCGGTCCTTCGAGGTGACGGGGGCAGTGGGCGGAGCGTTGATGATCGCTGTCGCCGCCGTGGTCTTCTTCCTCACACCGAAAGGAACGAAAATCACGGGAAGCCACTGATTGCACGTGGGAGGCCGCTGGCCGCACCCCGGCGGCCGCTGACTGCACGTGGGAGGCCGCTGGCCGCCGAGGAACGCCCGTGCCAAAGATGAAGGGCGGCACATCTGCAAGGCTGCGCAACGACGCGGTTTACTCAGTCAACTGACCGAAGTTCCTTCCAGAATATGGGAGAATACGTTGCAAAGATGAGAATCCGAGATTGTGGAAGGCGCCATGGCTCACGTGCGGCCCTTCCGCACTCACTTGTGGCGTCTCGGCACCGCTGGCACACTACGAATAGGGGTTCAAAACCTGTAGATTTATACTGTCATGTGTCGAGAACCTGGAGGGTACATGCGTCGGCTTGGAAGCAGATACATCCTCGATGAGCGCATTGGGAAGGGCGCCCAAGGAGAGGTGTGGATCGGTCGTGCTTCCAGCGAGAGCTCTCAAGACACCGTTCCCGAGACTTACGCCTTCAAGATCCTTCGGACCGACCTCGCCGAGGAACCCGGTTTCGTCGAGCGTTTCATCAAGGAGCGGTCGACCCTTTTGCGCGTCTCCTCGCCTTACGTCATCGGCGTTCACGATTTCGTCGTCGAAGGGACGACGCTCGCGTTGGTCATGGACTACGTCCCTGGCGGCGACCTGCGCGGCTACCTCAAAGAATCGGGGCCGCTGCCGCCCGCGGAAGCAGCGCAACTCGGCGCCTCGGTGGCCGAGGGGCTGAGCGCCGTCCACAATGCCGGCATCCTTCACCGCGACGTCAAGCCCGCCAACATCCTGCTTGACTTTTCGACGACGCCGATGACCCCGCGCGTCGTCGACTTCGGCATCGCCCGCATCATCGACGTCGCAGGCGCGAGCCACCTCACGGGCGTCATCGGCACCCCGCTGTACATGTCTCCGGAAGTCCTCTCGGGCGAGGTCCCCGGAACGCAGGCCGACATTTACTCCCTCGGCGTCGTCCTGTATGAAGTCGTCTGCGGGGTGACGCCCTTCGTCGGCAGCATTTCGGAGCTGCTCGGGCAGCACATGCACCGCACGCCCGGGCGCCCCGCGGGCGTGCCCGACCGAATGTGGGGCCTCATCGCCTCCATGCTCGTCAAGACTCCGGAAAAGAGGCCGACGGCGACCGACGTCGCACGCGAGCTCCGCGCAATGGCCCCCGAGCTGGAAAACGTGCCTGCGGCGGCGAGGATCGCGAAGCCCCCGCCGTCGACCCCCTCGACGGAGCTTGCCGACAGGGGCCTCTCTCCGGCGGGGCACTACCCGCAGGCGGCTTTCTCCTCCGCGTCGCCGCATTTTTCGGCTTCCAGCCCGGTCTCCTACATTCCCAATCGCTCCACTCAATCGGCGTCCGAGGCGGCCTCCTCCTACGCGGGGCCTTATGCCGGCCCGTATACGCGCACGCAGACGGGGGCCTACGGCTCGCAAACTCAGACGGGGGCCTACGGCTCGCAGACCTTTCCATTCACCCCGCAGACCGCTGGAGACGCCCGCGGTCCGAGGCGCTCGCGTCGACGCAAGAAATGGAGCAAAGGGACGATCGCCCTCGTGTCCCTGCTTGCCGCCGCCTTGGTCGGCGCGGGCGTGTGGGGGATCCGCGTGTTGACGCACGAGGAGAAAACGCCCGAGTGGTACGTCGCGAATTTGCCTGCGGGCAAGAAGTTCGTAGAAGAGCACCGCGTCTCCAAGGCCTACAAGGTGGCCGTCTCCCCCGACCGGAGCCTGATCGCCGCCAACGCCGTGAGCGATTGGACGCTCTACGGCCTCAACGGAACGGGCACTTCGAAGATCGCAAAGAGGAACTGTTACGACAACAAGTCGGGGTTCTGGAACAACTCCTCGTTCCTCTGCCACACGGGCAACTCGGCGACGGTCATTCGCTCCAATGGAAACATCTACAAGCCGCCGGGCCCAAGCTCCCATAACCTCGTCGGCACGGACGGCGAGATCACGGTTATGATCTCCGACGACAACTCGGGCGACCTCGTCGGCATCGACTCTTCCGGAAAGGAAGTCTGGCGCGCGCTGGGGAAGTACAGCGAGGCCATCGTTCAGAACGGCTTCATTCTTTCCTATGACACTGAAAAGAAAGCCGTGCGCATACTTTCCGTCGCCTCCGGCGAAGTGTTGAAGTCTGAGGACGCCGACGACGATTTCGAGTCGCTCAGCGACAACCCGCATCCCCTCGGTTTCGGGATCGACGCCGGAACCAAGGCGTTTTACCGGGTCGAAAGCGGTTCCTACACGATCTGGGACGAGAAGGGCGATCAGAAATTCCAGGGCAAAGCGAAGGTGACCACGAACAACTGGGTCATATCCTCTCCGAACGTCTCGCCCGAAGCCCTCAAAGAGCTGTTCGAGGCGTCGCCTGACACCGAGGCGGTCAACATCCGGGGTAAAAGCGACATCAGGGTGGCGAAGGTGGACGGCGCCAAATGCCGGGTCGAGATCGACGGCGTCCGCTTCAACGTCCCGAAAGTGAACGATCAGAGCAGGTGTTACATCGACGTTCTGGGGCTCAGCGGCGACGACGACACGCTGCTGCTGGAGTCCTCCAACGCGTCTGACGAGAGAAGACACTGGAAAACCGGGACGGTCGCCAAAGACAACGAGGGGAAGGGCAAGGTCGTCGCCTACTCTCTTTCCAGCGGAGACGAGCTGTGGAGGGCGGACGGCTCCTTCGTCGCCCTGCTCGGCGGAAATCGCATGGCCATCCGGCCAAACGGCGACGAAATCATCCTTGGCACCGTCAGCGACGAATGACGTTCGACGTCGAGGCGGTCTGAGCCCGTTTGCCGCAGTCGAGCGGGAGAGCGCAGTTCCACCGGGTTTGAAAACGCCTGCGCGGCCAGGCGCTTAGACGGCCAGCAACCACGCGGATCCAAGTGCGGAGGGTGCGGCTAGGCGGCCAGGCGAGGTGAGGCCATGCTTGGAACATCCAGTGGCTGAGCGGAACTTGGGCCAATTCGTCGCGAAGCGGCTGGCCGTCAAGCTTACCCTGAGTAGTTAGTTAGACTTACTATTGGTGGATAGGTAGACTGACTAGCGTGAATGTGCAAACTCAACAATGGCTTCATGGCTTTTTGGATTTCTGCCTGCTCGGCCTCATTGACGCCCGGCGAGACTATGGGCGCAGCTTGGCTGAGCGACTGACGCAAGCCGGTTTCGGCGACATTCCGGGAGGCACCCTTTACCCCGCGCTCGTTCGCATGGAACGCCAGGGGCTTATCGCGGCTTCGAAAGAGCCTTCCGCCGTGGGGCCGCCCAGAAAGTATTACGAGACGACGGCGAAAGGCCGCGAGGCTTTTCGCGAGCTTGTGGGGACGTGGGAGCGATTCAAGGCGGCGGTCGAAGCGTCCGTCGACGGTGAAGCGATCCCTCGGGAGGCGATTGCCCGACAGGCGGCGATTCGCGGAGACAAGGCGACTGGCCGAGAAGAGGCGACTTGCCGGGAAGGGGCGGTTCGCCGAGGCAAGCCGATTTGCCGGGAAGGAGACTGGCGATGAGTGAAGACCGTGCCCTTGACGCGGAAAGCTGGGCCCTTCGATTGGAACGCGGGCTGGCAGACGCGGGAATCGAGGCCCGCCGCGCTCGAAGGCTTGCGGAGGAGTCCGTTGCCGAAGCGCGCGACTACGCCCGGCCGCCGGAGGAGGTCTATGGGCCGGCGGAGGCATATGCGCGGGAACTTGCGAGGGCCGCGCGCGCTGCCGTCAGAGGAGAGCGGCGTTCGGATGGGCCGTATTCTGGTGCGCCGGTTCTGCGGCTGCGGGACGTGAGCAAACGGTACGGGCGAAAGACGGTTGTGCGGGATGTGAGCCTCGAGCTCAAGTCGGGTCAAATAGGCGCGGTCGTGGGCGCCAACGGCTCGGGCAAATCGACGCTGCTCAAGATCTGCGCGGGGCTTGTGCGTGCGACGTCGGGAAGCGTCGAACGAGTCGAAAACGTCGGCTACGTCCCCCAAGCGGGAGGCTTCTCGCCTCTGCTGACCGCCTCCGAGCATTTCCGGCTTTTCGGCTCGCTCGACGGGAAGAATGAGCGGGAGTCCCTCGTCGCCGGAACGCGCTTGGCCCAAAGCCTGGGGTGGCGGCCGAGCCGCAAGCTGGGTGCGGCTCGCCTTTCAGGCGGCACGCAGCAGAAGCTCAACGTGGTGCTCGGCGGCATCAATCGCCCTCGGCTCATCCTCCTTGACGAGCCTTACCAGGGATTCGACCAGGGGACGTACACCGACTTTTGGGAGCAATTGTTTTCCTGGCGCGAGGCGGGGGCCGGCGTGCTCGTCGTCACCCATATCCTTCACGACCTCGACGGAGTCGACTGGACGTGTGAGCTGCATCCTCAGGAGGAGTTATGAACGTGTTTACCATTGCAAAGATCGGCGTCAAAGAGACCCTGCGACGTCCGCTCGCCGTCTTCTTCGTCTTTCTGCTGCCCATGGTCTTCTATCTTGTTCGGATCGATGTGCAGTGGCAGGCGATACGGCTGCTCGCTATCGGCGTGGGCTGGGCGGTTGCGACTCTCTCGCTCTTCAGCGGCGTCGTAAGCGGCCAACTCGACAGGCGGCTGTGCGTTATGGGGGCCAGGCCGTCCGTGCTTTTCGCCGGGCGGCACATCGCCCAGGCGGGCATCGGCTTGGCGGTTTCAGGCGTGTATTTCGTGGTTGTGGCACTGACCCAAGACGTCGTGCACCTGTCCGCCATAGGCCTTCTCCTCGTGACGACCGTGCTCATATCCGTTCCGCTGGGAGCTCTCGTGAGCTTCGCGGTGGCCAAGGAACTCGAAGGGGCGCTTGCCCTTCTTTCGGTCATGGCCCTCCAACTCCTGGTCGACCCCGACGGCTCGAAGGCGAAGCTTTTGCCCTTGTGGTCGACGCGCAAGATCTCAGCCTACGCGATCGGAGCTGAGGACGCCGGGGCGCTGAGGGCGGGAACGCTGCACTTCCTCGTTGTCTTCGCACTGTGTGCGCTGGCGGCGTGGGGAGCGAGCGTGGCGAGGCTCGGGATTGTGCGCGCGTCTCGGCTGCCCGAAGCTGCAGAGATCTAAGGCGCCGCGGCGACGCAGGAAAAACAGCGACGCAGGAAAAATAGCAACACAGGAAAAGCAGCAACACAGGAAAATGCGGCGACGCAGGATACCTTGGACGCAGCGGCGAGAAAACTGTGCGGCGCGGCGAGAGCCGGAATCGCCCAGGGAAGACCCGGACTTGGCCGCCAGGCGGCGTCTGCGCCCGGCGTCGTGCCCGCGCGACGCCAAACGAAAACGGGGCGGGCATGTTGCCCGCCCCGCATCGTCAACGGGATTTGACGTCAGGAGGCCAATTTCGGATCGGACTTGACGACGTCGGCCACTTCGGCCGCGGACGGCGCATATGCGCCGGCCTTGCTCACAGTCAGGCCTGACGTCACCGTTCCGCGGTGCAAAGCGGGGAGAATCTCGCTCCACCTGGCCTTGCGCAGCCTGGCCTTGGCCTCGACCGAGCCGAGGAATCCTGCGTCGAGGAGCCCCGACAGCAGGCCGCCCATGAACGAATCGCCGGCGCCCACGGTGTCGACCACGTCGATCGTCAGCGGATCGACGACGAGCATGTCGCGTTCGGCTGCCAGACGGGCGTAGGACCCCCACGGCCCGCGCGTCACCACCACGAGTCCGGGGCCGAGCCTCGACCAGCGCCTCATGACTTCCTCGACCGGGGTCTCCTCGCCGTAGAGCCACGCGAGGTCTTCGTCGGAGGCTTTGACGACGTCGGAGAGCGCGACGATTTCCTCGATGCGGCCGATGACCTTCTCCGGGGCTTCCATGATCGCCGGCCTGGCATTCGGGTCGTAGGAGACCGTCCCTTGAGCGGCGAAGTCCTTGACGGCTTGGAGCACCGCCGATCCGCCCGGCTCCAGGGTCGCAGCGAGGCTTCCGGTGTGCAGGTGGGCGATGTCGCCGGGATGCGGCAGCGGCGGGACTTCCCACGTCAGATCGAATTCGTACTTGGCGCGGCCGAGCTCGTCGAGCAGGGCGTAGGCCAAGGACGTCTTGAAGGCGCCGTTGCTGCCGGGGACGACCCCGACCTTGTGCTCGGCGGCGAAGTCCTCGATCATCTTCCCGTGGCGGTCCTTGCCCCACCATGCGCCGATGAGCGCGGGCCTGTCCAGATTGGTCAGCACGCTGGCCACGTTCAGCGGGCTCCCTCCCACGTGTTCCGCGGACTCTTCGCCTCTGATGACGACGTCGATGAGGGCCTCTCCGAGGCAGAGAACTGGTTTGTTTGCTGTGGTCACGTTGTTTCCTTCGGTCGGAGCGTCGCTGCTACTTCAAGCCTAGCTTGGATTCCATCTCTTCGAGCGGGACCCCCTTGGTCTCGGGCATCATCTTGAGGACCCAGAAGAGCTGGCCGCACATGCAGATGAAGAAGATGAGGAAGGCGAATCCGCCGCCCAGCTTTCCGATGATTGTCGGGAACGCGTAGGTTGTGACGGCTGCGAAGACCCAGTGCGTGAGGGATCCGAAGGATTGCCCGGTTCCGCGGACCTTGTTCGGGAAGATCTCCGATATGAAGACCCATATGACCGAGCCTTGGCCGAAGGCGTGGGCTGCGATGAAAAAGAGCAGGCCGACGAGCACCAACAGGGACGACGTCGGATTGAAATGCCCCTCGTACATGAACATGACGCCCGTCAGGAAGCCCAGCGACAGCAAGTAGCCGATCGAGCCGACGATCATGAGCGAGCGGCGCCCGATCTTGTCGATGACCGTCAGGGCGGCCATGGTGGCGATGAGGTTCATGATGCCGACCGCCACCGACATGAGATAGGCGTCGTCCTTGGACGCTCCCGCTTCCTTCATGACCTCGGGGGCGTAGTAAAGAATCGCATTGATTCCAGAAAGCTGGTTGCACATCGCGATGATGAAGGCGAAGATGATGACCTTGCTGTAGCGCCGCGAGAAGAAGTCGGACAGGCTTCCCTTCGTGCGGTCCGCTGCCAGCTGCTGGCGGATCTCTGCGATCTGCTCCTCGGATTCGGCCTGGGTGCTGCATAGCCGACGGCTGATTTCGACAGCCTCTTTGTCGCGCCCGCGGGACATAAGCCATCGGGGGGTCTCCGGAACCGAAACCAAAAGAAGGAGGAATACGACCGAGGGAATGAGCATGACGCCCAGCATCCACCGCCAGGCCACCTTCTCGTCGGTGATGATCATCTGGATGATGTAGTTTGACAGGTACGCCAACAAAATACCCAAAACGATGTTGAACTGAACGAGGCCGACCAATCGCCCGCGTATGCGTGCCGGGGCGATCTCCGCGGTGTAGATGGGGGCGCATACGGAGGACAGGCCCACGCCGACGCCGCCGAGGAAACGGAACGCCATGAGGAATGCGTGAGTCGGCGCGAGGGCGGTTCCCAGAGAGCCCGTGACGTAGAGGATGCCGATGGCGAATAGAAGGTTCTTCCGTCCGTATCGGTCTGCCAGGCGCCCTCCGATGAGGGCGCCGAGAATAGTGCCTACCGTTGCGATGGCGACAGTCAGGCCAAGTCCGCCGTCGTCAAGGTCGAATTGTTTCTTGAGGGCGCTGTTGGCTCCGGATATGACGGCGGTGTCGAAGCCGAAGATGAGGCCGCCGATGGCGGCCACGACGGCGCTTCTGATAACGAGGGCATTCACCCTCTCCCGAGGTGCTGATATAGGTCTACTCGACATCGAGGGACTCCTTGTGGAAAAACGCACGCCACGCCCGTTGGGAATGGGGCGGCGAGGGTCGGCGGGGGCGACCTACCGTCACTCTATGTCCTCTTCAGAACGGCGCAAATCCGTCCCACAATGTGGGCACTTCAGCTTCTCGAATGCTGGGCAGCCTGCCTCTTTTCGAGCATCTGCTTCGCCAGGGCGTCTACTGACGAGGCGAACTCGTCGGGATGGCTGAGCATGACCTGATGCCCTGCCCCCTGGATGATCTTTTCCGGCGGATTGCCGAGATTCTGACGGGTTCGCGCAAGGTACCCGCCGGAGGCGTCCTCCGATCCCCAAATGATGGAGCTTGGAACGGAGATCGACTGAATCTGTTTCGACGTCAAATGAAGGATCGTGAACTCTTTCATAGTGTCGGAAATAGTGCGTTCGGCGCTCTTCGACGTGAGGGGCCGAGTTATTCGTTTGGTGAAGCCCTTTCCCTTTTCCCCGTCAAACATCATGCAGGTTGATCCGCAGGAGCTCTTGAGTATCTTTTGATCGAGCCAGGTCCACCGCGAGCCGATCCGGTACAGGCTGGTTAAGTAGGGAGACTTCGCCATCCATCCGGGAATGCGCCGCGGAACCTGGATGTCGAGGCCGTCGCCGTCGGCGAAAATCACCCCGCCCGTGGACTGCGGGTGCCACAATCCGACGCCTCCGGCCACGGAGGCGCCCATCGAGTGCCCCACGACGATCGGGCGGTCAAGCCCCATCTTCTTCGAAAAGCCTGCGACGAGATCCGCCTGGCTGCGAATGTTGCGGGCGTCGCCGCCGCGCGTGTAGCCGAATCCGGGCAGGTCGATAGCGTAAACGGCGTATCCTTTGGCCGCGAGCTTGGGACCGGCGTAATCGTAGGCGACTGACGATCCGGCGAAGCCCGGAAGCAGGACGACCGCTTGGCCCCCGCTGCCCCACTTTTCGTAATGGACGTCCACGGATCCGACCTTGGCCGTGTGGCCGGTGGTCGCCTCGAGGTACTCGGGAGGCTGCGAAACGGCGTTGAAGATAAGGCTTGCGGCTGTGACCGCGACGAAGGAGCGAAGGAGGAAGACCCCCGTCCCCCGAAGGATCCGATACGGACGGCTGCGGGCCTTGATGCGTTCGCGTTTGCGGGTGCGGCGCTCTTTGCGGCCTGCTTTGAAGCTGCGAAAGCGGTCGACGGCCGGGCCGAGGGAGAAGCTCACTTATTCTGTTCTTTCGATTGTCAGGACGCTTTTTCCGCCTGCCGGGACGCTTTTTCCGCCAGGACCTCTGCGAGGGACAGCGGCGCGCGGCCGGTGATCTTTTCGACTGAGTCGGTGACGACGTCAAGCTGGCCGGCGCGGATCGCGGTGTACGTGGTGATCCATGCGGCCGTCTCCCATTGGGGGACCCCGTAGGGCTCGCGCGAGGCCCAGGCCTGCGCGATCGTTTCGTCGATGTATTCGACGGGGCGCCCGGCGGCCTCCGTTGCGATGCGCGCGGCCTCGGCCATCGTGAACGCCTCGGGCCCCGTCAGATCGTAGGTCTTGCCGGCATGGGCGCCGGGGGAGGCGAGAACGGCGGCGGCGACGCGGGCGACGTCGGACCTGGAGACCCCGGCGCATGCGCCGTCTCCCGCTGGGCCGCGGATCTCGCCCGAAGCGATGAGCTCGGCGAAGAACTCGAGGTAGAACGAATCGCGCAGAAAGGTCCAGGAGACGCCGGAGGCCTTGATGTGCTGCTCGGTGAAGAAATGGTCGCGGGCGTGGGTGAAAATTGCCTCGGGGGCGGCGCCCAGGAAGGACGTGTAGACGACCGACCCCACGCCGGCCCGCGACGCGGCGTCGATGAAGGCCCGATGGTCGGCGACGCGGCGTGGGCTCTCCTTGGCCGAGACCATGAACAGCGCGTCGACGCCCTCGAGCGCGGCCAGCGCGGACTCGTCGTCGGCGTACGTGCAAACGGCGTGGGGAAGTCCTTTGAGTTCGTCGGGTATCTTGGCGGCGGAGCGCACAAGCAGCCGCACGTCGTCAACCCCCGAATCGATGAGTGAGAGCGCGGTCGCCCGGCCGATGTTGCCGGTGGCGCCGGTGATTGCGATGGTCATGATTGCTCCTTGCGAGGATTCGATTGTCCCCGTAGCGGTGCGGGCGGAGGATCCACCGAGCCGAGCCGCGAGCTGCGAGAACGGCGACTTCGCCCGACAAGCACGGGAGACGATTGCCACACTTGACCTTGTCGATACGTCTAGCCATTATTCCAGGAAAATCGCGGAACTTCAGCGTAAATGCGCGGTGAGAGGAAAAACTGGCTTCTTCGCCGTCCGCGGCGTTCGATTAACAGTCGCCGGTCCGATGCGTGCTAACGTCTTGCCCATGGTCAACGACAACAAATGCCGAATGTGTCCGCTCGCCGCGGGCATTCGCTGTTGTCGCCTTTGAAACTCCGGTAAAAATTCCCGGATTGCGCGCCGACGTGAGCCCGCGGGAGGCTCCGAGGCGCACTCCGCCGCGACGCTGTAGCCGCGCCTCTCAGTCTCTTTAGTTCCACGTTCTCTTTAGTTCCACGTTTTCTTCAACGAGAGTGAGAAAAACCATGTCAAACAACTCAGACAATAAGAATTCCGGCGTCTCAGACGGCAAGAATTTCGAAGCGGTCGAGGAACGCCCGGCCGAAGAGAGGTCTCGCGACATCGACGAGTTGGTGGCCAAGGCTGCGTCCCGCTCGGGCAAAGGGCTGAAGGCCGCCGGCCTGGCGCTGGTCGCCGTCCTCGTCTTCGTTTTGGCGTACTTCGGCGTTCGGAGCCTGGCGTCGAAGGATGCGTCGGACGACGCCTCGGGCGGAACCTCGGAAGGGACGAAGGGGGCCGGCGGATCCTCCGTCAAGCCCGTGGGCGCCCGGACGCCCGAGCAGATCAAGGCGGCAGGCACGGTCCGCATCGGCGTTTTCGGCGACAAGGCGCCCTTCGGGTACACCGATTCGGATGGCGCGAACGTCGGCTACGACGTCGAATACGCCAAGAGGATCGCGAAGGATCTGGGCGTCAAGCTCGAGCTTGTTCCCGTCGTGGCGGATTCGCGAGTCGAGTACCTGACCTCCGGCAAGGTCGACGTCATCTTGGCCAATTTCACGGTCACGCCTGAGCGCGCGGAGAAGGTCGATTTCGCAAAGCCCTACATGAAGGTCTCGCTCGGCGCCGTCTCCCGCAAAGACGCCCCGATCACGTCCGAGAGCCAGCTCAGCGGCAAGAAGATCCTGGTGGTCAAGGGAACCACTGCGGACTCCTACATTCAGGCGAAGCACCCCGATTGGAAGCCCGCCAAGTACGACCAGTACTCCGACGTCTACAACGCGCTCGCCGACGGCCGCGGGGACGTGTGGGTCACCGACAACACCGAGGCCTTGGCCTTCTCCCGGCAGGGCGAGAACAAGGACAAGTTCGTCACGGGCATCACGCAGCTCGGCCCGGTGGACACCATCGCGGGCGCCGTCCAAAAGGGCAACGCGCCCCTTCGCAATTGGCTGAACAAAGAGCTTGAGACCCTCGGCAAGGAGAAGTTCTTCCACAAGGCTTACGAGAAGACGCTCGCGCCCGTCTACGGAGACTCGGCCAAGCCCGACGAGCTCGTCGTCGAGGGCGGCGAGGTCGACGGCGCCGGCAAGGGCGAAGAATCCGGCAAGTGACCTCGGAGGGCGGAAGGCGCAGCCTCCGGCGCGGCTTCCCGCCCTCGGCCACGGCGCCGGCGAAACCGCCGGCGCACAGTCCGTGCGGCCGCAGACTCAACGGTCCAAGCCGCCCCAAAGAAAGGTCACGCAAAGGTGAATTCCCAGGTCTTGCGCGAGTACCTGTCCTATTTTCTGGAGGGGGCGCTCGTCACGGTGCGGGTGGCCGCCGTCGGAATCGCGGCGTCGCTCGCCATCGGGCTTGTGTGTGCGATCGTCCGGTATCTCGAGGCGCCCGTCGCCAAGCGCGCGGTGGGCCTCTACATCGAGCTCTCGCGCAACACGCCGCTCATTGTCCAGCTCTTTTTCATCTACTACGGCCTGCCGAAGGCGGGCGTCGTCCTCTCCTCCGAAGCCAGCGCGATCATCGGGCTGAGCTTTCTCGGAGGGGGATACATGGCCGAGGCGTTCCGCTCCGGCTTCGACTCCGTCGGAGCGATCCAGTGGGAGTCCGCCCAGTCTCTGGGCATGACGCGGGTCAACGCGATGGCCCACGTGATCGTCCCGCAGGCTCTTTCGCGGTCAGTGGCGGCTCTCGTGGCCAACGTCGTCTTCCTTATCAAAGAGACGTCGGTGGTCTCCGTCGTCGCCCTCAACGACTTGGTGTACGTGGCTCGGGAGAAGATAGGAAACGACTACGACACGACGGAGGCGCTCGTCCTCCTGGTCGCCTTCTACATCGCCATCATTCTGCCGGTCTCCCTCGCCGGCGCCTGCCTCGAAAGGAGGGTGCGCCGTGCGGAATTCGGGAATTGAGGTTCTGTGGCAGGGAAGAAACTTTATTCGGCTCCTCGAAGGCCTGTGGACAAGCGTGTCCATCGCCCTGCTTGCCCTGGCGATTTCCATTTTCTTCGGGCTTTTCGTCGGCATTGCGATGACGGGCAAGAATCGTTTCCTGCGTTTTCTGACGCGGGCCTACCTGGAATTCGTCCGCTTCATGCCGCAGCTGGTTCTTCTGTTCGTCGTCTACTTCAGCCTGGCGACGCACACAGGCGTCAACCTCGGCGGATTCACGACCGCGGTCATCGTCTTCTCCGTGTGGGGAAGCGCTGAGATGGGCGACCTCGTTCGCAGCGCCGTCCAGTCGATCCCCGCCCATCAGTACGCCAGCGGCTTCGCCCTGGGAATGACGAAGGCTCAGGTCAACCTCAACATCATTCTTCCCCAGACCGTCAGGCGGCTCCTTCCCCTGACGATCAACCTGGCCAACCGCATGATCATGACCACCTCGCTGGTGGTCCTCATCGGCGTGACCGAAGTGCTCAAGACAGGCCAGCAGATCATCGACGCGAACCGCTTCGCCTACCCGAAGGCCGCACTGTGGGTGTACGGAGCGATTTTCCTGCTCTACTTCGCGGTCTGCTACGTCATCTCTCAGTTCTCCAAATACCTCGAACGGAAGTGGAACAAGTGACCGATTCGACCATCCCCCCTCGCAGCGAGGCCGGCCGCGACACCGACGCGCCTTCTCCCGACGACGCGCCTTCTCCCGACGACGTCGCCCGCGCGGAAGCAGGCTCAGCCGACAAAGAGACGAGGCCGACCCCGGCCCTGTCCGTGCGCGACGTCGTCAAGGTCTACGACGGCGATTTCACGGCCCTTGACGGGGTGTCCTTCGACGTCGCCCGCGGCGAAGTGATCGTCGTCGTCGGGCCGTCCGGCTGCGGCAAGTCGACGCTTCTGCGCACGCTCAACGGCCTGGAGCCGATCCAGGGCGGCGCCATCGAATTCAACGGCGAGAAGGTCCCGAGCAAGTCGCTGCCGTGGAATCTTTTGCGGCAAAGGATCGGGATGGTGTTCCAAAGCTACGAGCTCTTCCCGCATCTGAACGTGCTGGAGAACCTCCTGCTGGGCCCGTCGAAGGTTTTGGGCGAGAAACGGGCCGAATCGGCCAGGCGCGCCGGCGAGCTGCTCAAACGCGTGGGCCTGCTGGACAAGGCGGAGTCCTTCCCCCGCCAGCTTTCGGGCGGGCAGAAGCAGCGCGTGGCCATCGTTCGGGCGCTCATGATGAAGCCCGAGATTCTTCTTCTCGACGAGGTCACCGCCTCGCTCGACCCCGAGATGGTGCGCGAGGTTCTCGACGTCGTTCTGGAACTGGCGCGCGAGGGCATGACGATGGTGATCGTCACCCACGAAATGGGCTTCGCCCGGGCCATCGCCGACAGGGTGATCTTCATGGACGCCGGCAAAATCGTGGAAGAGAGCGCCCCGAAGGAGTTCTTCAGGCATCCGGCCACCGAGCGGGCCAAGAGGTTCCTCGACATCTTCTCCTACGAGGAGATCGCGGGAGAGTGGTGCTCCAGCCTCTAGCCGCACGGGGGTTGGCGGCCCTGTCCCGTTGGCTTTGAGACGGACGAGGCCGGTTGGCGCCTAGTCGCGCTGGGAGTCGGCGGCGTTCGCCTTGGCGACGAGGCGCGCCGTCGTCCCTGCGTAGCGCGTGCCGAGCGACCGCGCCTCGTCGGTCGTCAGGCCGTCGCCGGCGGGCATGAGCGCGTCGCGATAGTAGTGGAGCTCGTCGATTGAATCGTAGATGTCTCCCAGGGCGCGATGGTTGCCCGTCTTTTCCGGCGCTGCGAAGTAGGTGCGCGGGTACCAGCGCTTGGCGAGCTCCTTGAGGGAGGAGACGTCGATGAGGCGATAGTGGAGGTGGTCGACGACGTCGGGCATGTACTTCTCGAGGAAGGCCTTGTCCGTTCCCACGGAGTTGCCGCCGAGCGGGGCCTTGTGGGCCTCGGGGATGTGCTTTCGGATGTAGGCGAGCACCTGCTCGCACGCCTCTTCGAGCGTGAGGCCGTTCTTCCATTCCTCGATGAGCCCCGAGGCGGTGTGCATCTGGCGCACGAAATCCCCCATGTGCTCGACGGCGGCGTCGCTGGGCCGGACAAGGACGTCTATTCCTTCGTCGACGGGCTTCAGCTCGGAGTCGGTTATGACGACGGCGACTTCGACGAGTTCGTCGACGTTCAAATCGAGACCGGTCATTTCGCAATCGATCCAGACGATGGGGTTGTTCATATCACGGTAGCTCACACGGGTATCCTACTCGCTGCGCGGGCGAGCGCCATCGGCTTTTGGTACCCATGGACGTCACGCGCGCGTCGGACGCCCCCGGCGCCGTCGACGGACCCGGGGGCTTGGCGCCCCCATCCGGACTCGAACCGGAAACCTGCGGATTAGAAGGCCGTTGCTCTATCCATTGAGCTATGGAGGCTTGCGCGCCGAATGTAGAGGCTTGCGCACCAAATGTACCGGACGCCGGGGGAGGCTCGCATGCCGTGCACGCTGTCTGGGGCGAAGCTCATGAGCCGCCCGGGGCGAAGTTTGCGCAGCGGGTGAGGCGAAGCTCATGAATTGCGCCGAGCGCCGCTCGTCGGCAGCGCGCAGAGGAGTTCGTGGTTGAAAAGGTCAACTGTTGGGCGAGTGACTTCTACTCACGTCTAATGATGGTCGATAATGAACGAGTGAAGACACCGCACAACCGAAGCGACCTTGCCGGCCTCGTCGCTCGCACGATCTCGGCGCTGGACAACGCGCGTTTGCCGCTCGATCTTCCCGGATCGATGCAGTTGAACGACGCGCGCAAACGGCTGCGCACACAGTTGGCCGCGAGGATCCTTCCGCACCTGAGAACCGACGGGCTTCCCACCGTGACGGTTCTCGGCGGATCCTCCGGAGCTGGGAAGTCGACGATATTCAACTCGCTGCTGGGCGAGGACATCTCTCCGGCGTCGGTCATCCGCCCGACGACGCGCACGCCGGTCATATCGGTCCATCCGAAGGACACGAAGGTCATGGAGGATCACGCGATCGCCGAGATGGGCCGCGTCGTCGTCACCGACAAGGCGATTCCCGGGCTCATACTCGTCGACGCCCCCGATCTGGACTCCGTCGACGCGAACAACCGCGAAATTTCGCGGCGATTGCTCGACGCCGCCGATTTCTGGCTCTTCGTCACCACCGCCTCGCGGTATGGGGACGCCCTCGCGTGGCAGACCCTCGTGGACGCGAACGAGCGCGGCATGAGCACCGCCGTGGTGCTCAACCGGGTCTCCCTCGAGGCACTGCCGAAGATCCGCGCGGATCTCACGGAGAGGCTCGACGCCGTCGACATGGGCGAGGTTCCGCTCCTCATTGTGCCCGACGCCGGGCCGCGCGATTCGCGCCTCGACCCCGACGACGTCACGGAGATCCGCGACTGGCTCCACGTCATCGCCTCCACGAGGGTCGGCGAGGTCCTCGTCGAGAAGATGAGCGACGCGATGCTGCCCGATCTGCGCCGCCAGCTCATTGAGCTCTCGGAGGCCGTCGAGATGCAGGCGAATTCGGTGCAGAGCCTCGCCGACAGGGCCAAGGCGGAGGCTGAGCAGCCGACGTCGAAACTCGCTTCGAACGCCCGCTCGGGCAGGTACGGCCAGGGCGCGCCGACGACGTCGTGGCTGACATTCGCCTCGACGGGCGGCGTGCTGGACTCCCTCGTGGCCGGGGAGAAGCCGCGCGTTTCGGACGGGCGCAAGAAGCCTCAGCGCGACGCCGCCGCCAAGACGGTGTTCGAAGGCGTCCGCGGCGCCATTGAGGTGGGCTTCAGCCAGGCCGTCGTCACATTGCAGGGCGAAATCGACAAGAGCTGGCGGGAGGACATCGTCAACACCGAGGAGTACCGCGACGAGGCGGCCAAGAGGGTCGATACGGCCGAGATCACCAAGGACGTCGTCGAACAGTGGCTGGAGGACCTCGCGAAGGCGGTGGCGGCGGTGGCCGAAAATCCTTGGTTCACGCGCGAAGGGACGGCCGCTTTGCTCGGCTCTGCGGCAGGCGGGGTGAACGGCGCCGAGACGGCGCTGCGCACTGTAGGACTCGGCGAGGCGCTTCGTCCGGCCAGGGAATCCCTCGCCGTCCGCCTGGAGGATGGCATATCTCGGGTCGTTGGCGCATACACTTCGGTACTAGACGAGATTCCGGTGGGCAACGGACGACAGCTTCGCCTTCGGGCGAGCGAGTACCGCGATCGGGTGTAATAAGGAGACGAATGAACGATCACGCACAGGACTCCGCGGGCGCCACGCAGCCCGACGGCGTTTTCGAGGGGACCCCTGCCTACGGGCAGAGCCCCCTTACACGAGAGCCCGCCATGCGGGGGGTGGCTGAGAGGATCGCGAAGCTGCGCGAGGCGATCGACGCCGGAGGCGACGCCTTCGACCCCTGGGTGGCGGCGCGCGCCAACGAGGAGCTGCAGGCCGTCGAGGCCCGCGCGTGGGCCGGCTTCGGGGTGACCGTGGCCGCTCTGGCGGGCGGAACCGGAGGCGGCAAGTCGACGCTCTTCAACGCGATAACGGGACTGAACTTCGCCGATCCCGGCGAGCTGCGCCCGACCACGGAAGAGGCCTCCGCCTGCGTGTGGAACGCCGACGCCGACGCCGTGCTGGACATGATAGGCGTCCGCCCCTCGCGCAGGATCGACTACCATTCGATCCTCACGACCGGCAAGCACGACCTCGATTCCCTCGTGCTCCTCGATCTGCCGGACCACGATTCCGTGCAGATCGGGAACTCGGTCCTCGTCGATCAGGTCCTCCCGCAGGTCGACGTGCTCATCTGGGTCCTCGACCCCCAGAAGTACGCCGACCACCTCATCCACGAAAGCTATCTCGCGGCCATGCGCGAGAGGCGCGACCACATGATCGTCATCCTCAACCAGGTGGACACCATTCCCGAATCCGTCGTCGACACCCTGCTGGCCGACGTCAAGGTTTTGCTCGACCGCGACGGGCTGGGGAACGTCCCCGTCTATCCGACGTCGGCGCTTTACCGCATCGGCCTGGAGCCCATTCGGGCGAAGCTGCGCGAGGCCGTCGAAGGGACCGAGGCCGTCGTGGCCACCGCGCAGGCCGAGCTCGACGCCATCAGGCGGCGCCTGTCGGTGAGCGTCGGCACGCGCGAGCCTGACGTCCGCGGCGAGGCCCTCAGGCGCGTCAACCGCTCGCTGTACGAGGCGACCGGCGCTCCCGCCGTCGTCCAGTCCCTTCGCCAGGCCGGCTACAGCCTGGGGCAGACTGCCATCGCAAACGCCGATCAGCCTGCGGCGTCCATGGTGGTGGCGACGCGCGACGCCTGGATCGCCCACGTCCGATCCGGCCTGCCCGACCGTTGGCAGGAGGCCGTCACCGAGGTCATTCCCGAGCCGGAGAGGATCCGGCGAACCATCGGCGCGACGATTCGCAAGGTCGAGACCCCCAAGGTCCCGCGGTTCGGCGCCCTTGCCCTCGTGGCCCTCGGCGTCATTCTGGGAGCGGCGGGGATCGTGTGCGCCGCGCTAGGCGTCCCTGTGGGGGCGCCCGCCGCGCGGATAGCGTTCGGCGTGGCCGGCGTGGTCTGCGCTGTTGCCGGATGGCTTTTCGGAAGGCGGGCTCACATAAGCGCGGCGGAGAAGGCCGCGCTGGCTTATGGGGACATCGCCATGGCGGCCCTTTACGACTCGGCGAAGAAGCTGCTGGTGGACCCCGTGGCCAAGGTTCTCGAGCGGCATCGCGAGGTGCGCGAGTCCCTTCAGGTCTAAGCCCTCGCCGCTGGGGCTGCGTTGGCCGACGCCGCGCGAGCCTGGGCTGGCTCGCTGGGTCTGCGCCAGAAGCCGCTGTGGGAAGTTGGCCGCGCCTGTGGTTGCGCGGGCCGACGCCGCGCTTTAGGCCGCCGCCCGCGGTTCCCTTGCGTGGGTTCCTTGCCTGTGGGCCTCACCCGGTATTCGCGGAAATCAGGCGGTCCACAGGTCGCGCTCGCGCCCGCCTCGTCCACAAACGGCGTTTGCGCCGCGCGGGAGCCGCGCCCCGTGGGCGAAGCTGGTTCTATGCCGGATGGTCCGGCGAAAAGGAGCCAGCAATGTCCAACGAAACCTACATCACCGTCAGAGGCTACGCAGGGGCCGATCCCGTTGCCTACGACAACGGCAACGGCCTGACCACCGTGGTGGCAAGGGTCGGGGTGACCGCCCGAATCCGCGACCGCGAGACGCATCGTTATCGCGACGGGACGACGTCGTGGTACTCGGTGCGTTGTTACGGAGACCTCGGTTTGAACGTCAGCCGTTCGGTGCGCCGCGGAACGCCGGTGCTCGTGCGCGGGCGCTTAGTGGAAAGGGCGTGGACCTCCAAAGACGGGGCGGAGCGCACCGACCTGTCCATCATCGCCGACGCCCTCGGCATCGAGCTCTCCTCGGGGGTCGCCACCTTCGTCAAGGTGCGTCACACGAGCGTCGATTCGAACGGCCGCCCTATCCCGGAAGCAAGGACGGAAGGCGCGAGCGGCGAGGCCGCGGCGGTCGCGGCCGCAAGAATCGCCGCCGAGGGGCAGACTCTCGGCACGTTGACCGTTGTGCGGGGCGGCTTTTCCGCCGGCGGGAACAGCGGCCCGGAATCCGCTATTGGCGGAGGCGAACAGGAGGATTCTTTCGCCGGAGGCGGCCGCGACGTCGAACGCGGCGCGTGCGATTCGGCGCCGAGCCCGTGGGACGCCGAACAGCGCGCACCCTCCGCCGATCCGGCCGGCGTCCTCGAGAAGGCAGCGTCGTGATCGCCGCGTAACGGGCTGCGGCAGAACGGACACGGCGGGGCGGAGAATGGACACGGCGGGGCGGAGAACGGACGCGTCCGGAGACGGAGCCGCCGCAGCCACAGGCGCCCGCCGATTTCGCGGCGGGCTGGCGGACAGCTTCGGCACAGGCTGTATCCTTGTACGGGGCCGGCCGCACACCCGCGCCGGCGACGTACGCACAAGCGGATGGAGCCTCGTGGCTGAGTACATTTATCAGATGATCCACGCTTACAAACGCGTGGGAGACAAAACGATTCTCGACGACGTCACCATGGCGTTCTACCCGGGGGCCAAGATCGGCATGGTCGGCCCGAACGGCGCAGGAAAGTCGACGATTCTCAAGATTATGGCGGGGCTCGACGAGCCTTCGAACGGCGAGGCGCGCCTGTCCCCGGGCTACTCGGTGGGAATTTTGCTTCAGGAGCCCCCTCTCGACGAGGACAAGACGGTCCTTGAAAACGTCGAGCTGGGGCGGGCGGACATGATCGGCAAACTCAGGCGGTTCAACGAGATCGGCGAAGAGATGGCCAATCCCGACGCCGATTTCGACACGCTCATGGAGGAGATGGGCAAGCTTCAAACGGAGATCGACGCCGCAGGAGCATGGGATCTGGACGCCCAACTGCGGCAGGCGATGGACGCTCTGAGGTGTCCGCCGCCCGATGCTTCCGTCGACGTGCTGTCGGGTGGCGAGCGCCGCCGCGTTGCCCTGTGCCGCCTGCTTCTCGAGCAGCCCGACCTGCTTCTGCTCGACGAGCCGACCAACCACCTTGACGCAGAGTCGGTTCTGTGGCTGGAGCAGCATCTTGCCCAGTACCCGGGCGCCGTGATCGCGGTGACCCACGACCGCTACTTCCTCGACCACGTTGCCAGCTGGATCGCAGAAGTCGATCGCGGAAGGCTCTACCCCTACGAGGGCAACTACTCGACTTACCTTGAGACGAAGGAAAAGCGGCTCGAGGTCCAGGGCAAGAAAGACGCCAAGCTAGCCAAGCGGCTAAAGGAAGAGCTCGAATGGGTGCGCTCCTCGGCCAAGGGCCGCCAGGCCAAGTCCAAGGCTCGCCTGGAGCGCTACGAGGAGATGGCGGCCGAAGCCGAGCGCACGCGCAAGCTTGATTTCGAGGAGATTCAGATTCCGCCCGGGCCGCGCCTTGGCAACGTCGTCCTCGAAGCGACGAAACTGAAGAAGGGCTTCGACGAAAGGGTCCTCATCGACGGCCTGTCGTTTTCCCTCCCGCGCAACGGCATCGTGGGGATCATCGGCCCCAACGGCGTCGGAAAGACGACCCTTTTCAAGACCGTCGTGGGTTTGGAGCCGCTCGACACAGGCGACCTCAAAATCGGCGAGACGGTGCAGATCTCGTACGTCGATCAGACGAGGGGCGGCATCGACCCTGAAAAGACCGTGTGGCAAGTGGTCTCCGACGGGCTCGACTACATCCAGGTCGGCAACGTCGAAATGCCGTCGCGCGCCTACGTCTCGGCCTTCGGATTCAAGGGGCCGGACCAGCAGAAGAAGGCGGGCGTGCTCTCGGGCGGCGAACGCAACCGCCTCAACCTTGCGCTGACCCTCAAGCAGGGCGGAAACCTGCTTCTGCTCGACGAGCCGACGAACGACCTCGACGTCGAAACTCTGTCGTCCCTGGAAAACGCCCTTTTGCAGTTCCCCGGATGCGCGGTGGTCATCACCCACGACCGTTGGTTCCTCGATCGCGTTGCCACGCACATCCTGGCCTACGAGGGCACCGACGAGGATCCCGCAGCGTGGCACTGGTTCGAAGGGAACTTCGAATCCTACGAGAAGAACAAGATCGAGCGCCTGGGGCCTGAGGCGGCGCGCCCGCACGCGGTGGCCTATAGGAAGCTCACACGCGACTGAGTGCGGCGGCCCGCGGAAGGCTTGCGCGTGACTGAGCCTTAAGGCGTTTGGGCGGGGCCGTCGGACGGGCGACGGCCCCGCTCATTCTTCTGTGTGGGTGACGTTCCGAAGGCGGACCATGCCTTCTTGGGACATCGTGGCTATGTGCCTGCCGCCCTGGAAGAACTTGGCGATGGTCAAGCCGCGCCCGTTCTGTGCCGAGGGGCTGACCAGCTCCGCAAGGATCCAGTCGGACAGGTCGAAGTTTCTGTGCCACCAGATGGAATGGTCGAGGGTGGCCATGGAGGCTTCGGGATGCGCCCAGTGAATGCCGGTGGCGCGCATGACGGGTTCGAGCATGAACTGATCGGCCGCGTAGCCGAGCATCGCCCTCTGGAGCAGCTTGGAGGAGCCTTTCGGCATCGCCGAGCGCGACTTGAACCAGATGAGGTGCCGGTTCGTCCTCTCCTTCGCGGGGGCGGTGAAGATGAAGCCGCCCACGTGGCGCATGTCCAGCGAATTCGTCGTCGAAACGATGTGCCCCCAAGGGTTGTTCATCGCGGCGAAGAAATCGACGGAGGACTCCAGAGTCTCGGGATCCGGGGCGTCCGGCTGCTCCTCGCCGAAGGAGGGGCCGGGCTGATGGAGCTGCGCCGAGACGCGGGCCGTGAAAATGATGTGATCGTCCTGCAGGGCGTTGACGTTCCGCGTGGAAAAGGAGCGGCCGTCGTTCAGCTCGGTCACCTCGAAGAACAGCGGATGGTCAATCCTTCCCGGGCGGAGGAACGCGGCTGTGATGGAATGGGCGAGGCGATCGTCGTCGGCCGGAAGAGTGTCGGCTGCCACCATCGTCGCCTGCGCGAGAACCTGGCCTCCGTAGATCCGCTTCGACATTTGAGGCAGACTCTCGCCCTTGTAACGTTTGCCTCCCAAGCGCTGCAGTCGCAGAGTGCCAAGCACCGTGGCCAATGGTTCGACGTCGGTTTCGGGAATGCTGAGGAAGCTGGCCATCGACTCGCCTTCGTTTACTTGTATGTGTTCTCCACAGCAATGGTATCCGCCGAGGAATGTTTTTCAGCAGTCAATTCTTTGGCCCGCATGTCACATCACGAAAATTCTGCAACCGATTGCATATTCTGGCAGACTTGTTTCCTAGTGGCCCGGACCTTTCCCAGCTGGCGTCTCAACGGGTTTCCCAGCGGATCGGCGCCGATCGTCGAGCAGCGTAGGAGAAACCATGACCGACAACGCGCCAGACTGTTCCCTGCTGTGCGAGCTCGCCGAGGCGCTGGGGGTGGCGACCGAATACTGGGGGTACGACGGCAACCTCAAGGCAGTCTCCGACGACACGCTCGTCAAGGTCTTCGCCGCGCTCGGGGTCGACGCCGGAAGCACCGACCTTGCCCGGCGGGCCCTTGCGGAAATCCGCCTGAGGCCTTGGCGGGAGGTCGTTCCCGCCTGCTCCGTCGTCCGAGCGGGGGTTGAGAGCACGGTCGCCGTCCATGTGCCCCACGGGGAGTCTGCGACCGCCGAGGTCGAACTCGAAGACGGCAGGATCCGCGCGCTCGTGCAGGCCGAGGACTTCACCGAGCCGCGAGAGGTTGACGGAACCCTCACCGGACAGGCCTCCTTCGTCGTGCCGCCCGACCTTCCTCTGGGCTACCACGTCTTGCGCGCCCGAGTGGGAGACGCGGACTCCGTGGGCTCGCTCCATTCGGCGCCGCTCGTCGTCGCTCCGCAGCGCCTGGATTCCCCGGCCGAGCGGGGAATGGCAGGGTGGGGGGTCATGACGCAGCTGTACTCGGTGCGCTCGCGAGACTCGTGGGGGATAGGCGACACCGCCGACCTGAAGGAGATGTGCTCGCTCTTCGGCGACCTCGGGGGAGACTTCGTCCTCATCAACCCCCTTCATTCGGCCGAGCCGGTGGGGCACATGACTCCCTCGCCGTACCTTCCCGTCACCCGCCGCTTCTTCAATCCGATATACATCCGCCCCGAGGACATCCACGAGGTCGGCTACATGCCGGGGGCCCGCCGCGCGCTCGTTGAGCTTGCCGGCGAGAAAGTCAAGGAATCCTCGACAAAAGACGAGACGATCGACCGCGACGCCTCCTGGGCGGCCAAGTTTCAGGCGTTGGAGGTCATCTACTCCTTCGGCCGGTCCGAGGCGCGCCAGCGCGCTTTTGAACGCTTCCGCGCCGCCGAGGGCAAAGGGCTGGAGGACTTCGCGTTCTGGTGCGCGCTCAGGGAGAAGTACGGGGAGGTCTTTCCGGAGGAGTTCGCCCACCCCGACACCCCTCAAGCGTCCCGCGAGCGCCGCGAACTCGCCGGAAGGGTCGACTTTTACGCGTGGCTTCAATGGGTCATCGACGCGCAATTGAGCGAGGCCCAGCGCGACGCCGTCGAATCCGGGATGGAGCTCGGCATCTTCCACGATCTCGCCGTCGGAGTCCATCGAATGGGGTCCGACGTGTGGTCCCTGCCCCGAGCCTTTGCCCAGGGGGTGGCCGTGGGCGCGCCGCCGGACATGTACAACCAGCACGGACAGGACTGGTCGCAGCCTCCGTGGCGCCCCGACGCTTTGCGCGACATGGCTTTTGCCCCTTTGCGGGACATGGTGCGAACGGTCCTCAGGCACGCCGGCGGCCTTCGGGTCGACCACGTCATGGGCCTCTTCCGCCTGTGGTGGATTCCCGAAGGCAACGATCCGGCCAACGGCACGTACGTGCGATTCGACCACGAGGCGATGGTCGGCATCCTCATGCTCGAGGCGTATCGGGCGGGCGCCGTCGTCGTCGGCGAAGATCTCGGAAACGTCGAACCGTGGGTGCGCGGATACCTGACTGAACGAGGAATCCTCGGAACCTCCGTTCTCTGGTTTGAAACATACGGAGACGGGACGTTTAAACAGCCGTGGGACCTGCGCCGCGAAACCCTCGTCACCGTCGACACCCATGACCTCCCGCCCGCCGCCGGGTACCTGGCGCTCGAACACGTCGACCTGCGTTCGCGCTTGGGCGTGCTCACCGAGCCGGTTGACAAGGTCAGGGACGACGCCGAACGGGAACGCGAACGGATGCTCGCCCGGCTCCGCGAGCACGGGCTCATCGGCGAGGACGCGACGGAGCAGGAGATCGTCGAGGCGATGCACCGTTACATCGCGAAAAGCCCCGGCGAGCTGTTGGCGGTCGCGCTCGTGGACGCGGTGGGGGAACGGCGCGCCCAGAACGTTCCCGGGACGGACAACGAGTATTCCAACTGGCGCGTTCCTTTGGCCGACGGCGCAAACGAGGTCGTTCTCATCGAGGACCTTTCCGGCAATTCTCGCCTGAATTCGCTCATCGACGCTTTCACGACGCAGCTGCGCGAGAGCCGGGGGCGGCCCGAGCCACGGTCGTGAGGAGGTTCGACGGCGCAGCGGGAGGCGAAATCTGCGCTCAAGGTGTACGATCGCCCGCGGGCACAGTAGGCTTAACCTGAGACTCGCGACACACGCGAGGAAAGGATCGGAGGAATATGAGCGAGAAAGCCGAGGCCATTCTGGCCGGAATCGGCGGCAAAGGCAACGTCAAGGACATTGAGGCGTGCATTACGCGCATCCGTGTCGAGGTTGCCGATCCCGCGCAAGTCGACGAGGCGGCTTTGCGTGAGGCGGGGGCTTTTGGCGTGGTGCTTCAAGACTCCGTCGTGCAGGTCGTCGTCGGTCCGGAAGCCGACCAGTTGAGCGAGACGTTGGAGTCGCTGCGCAAGTAGTCCATGTCGATTACCGTCTACGCGCCGGTGTCGGGAACTGTCGCCGCTTTGACCACGGTTCCCGATCCGGTCTTTTCTGCTGGGATCGTCGGGCCGGGGTGGGCTGTCGACCCTTTTCCCGGCGACCTCACGGTTCTTTCGCCTTGCACCGGCGTCGTGAAGAAGGCGACGCCGCACGCCTACATCATCGTGACTCCCGGAGGGCACGACGTTCTTGTCCATCTGGGGGTCGACACTGTGAAGCTGAAGGGGCAGGGTTTCCTTCCGCTCGTGGGCGACGGGCGGGAGGTTTCCGCCGGCCAGCCCATCGCCGTGTGGAACACGTCTGTGGCGCAGAAGGCGGAGCTGAGCATCTGCACCCCTGTTGTATGCATGGGGAACATGCTGGCGACGCGGCTGTCGCTGCAGGCCGAGGCAAAGATTGAGGCAGGAAAGCCCCTGTTCACGATCGATTGAGGCGGGCGCGCTTGACTTCCGTTTCGATTGTGTCTGCGACGTCGCCGGGGTTTTCGTGTTCCCAGAAGCGCAGAACCGTCCACCCGGCCTCGGCCAGCCGTTCATTGGCGTCGGCGTCGCGTCTGCGATTCTTTCCGATCTTCTCCTGCCAGTATTCTGCGTGCGCCTTGGGGGCAGTGAAATGATCGGGGCAGCCGTGCCAGAAGCACCCGTCGATGAATACGGCCACCTTGATTCTGGTGAAGACGATGTCTGCCTTTCTGCGGATGGAGGAGTCTGGCCGCATATCGACTCTGTAGCGCATGCCGCGCATGTGCAGAAGCTGGCGCACGGCCAGCTCGGGGCCCGTGTCGCGCGATCGATTTGCCTGCATCGACCTGCGGGTCTGCTCGTTGGACGCCCAGGAGTCCGCTGGCACACAATCTGTCGGCACATAAAGAGTCTATTCTCCTGGCGCGTCAGAGGGAAAGACGGCGTCTGCGACTAAGTGCCTCCTCTGCTCTAGCGAACCTTAGTCAGCGTCGACGCCGTCAAGCGGGTCCGCTGCCACGTCGCCCACCAGCTCGTGCACGTTGATGGCCTCTGGGGAAGGGCCTCGCCGTCCTTCGGCGTAGGCCAACCTTGCTGCCGCGAGATCGGCAAGTCGAACGGCTTGAATGACGATTACGCGCCGCAAGCCCGCAGAGACCTCGCCTCGTTCGTGTGCGACGGCGGCGACACGGGCGAGTGTCTCCGCTCGTCGTGCGATTCTCACATCGGGATGTTTTCGATCCTCATACATATCCTTTGGGATGAGCGGGAACCTGTGAGACGCTGGAAGTGGGACCCTGTGCGATTTCGGAGGAATCTTCTCGTTCAGAATAGCCTTGTACTTCGAATTTTCGATGGCGTCTAAATAAACCGAGTATTCAATGGCGTCTAACTTTGCTTTCTTGTTCGGGTCGCCACGCAGATTCTCAGCCGGAAACAGCTCTACTTCCGCGACCTCGAAGGGATCAAGAATGCGATACGCGAGCGTGTCGGAGCGTTGCCCACGCAAATGCCGTCCTATGCGGGTGCCAAAATTTTCCCAGGTTTGCCCCACATAGATCGGTTCTCCGTCGTAATCGTAGAAGGCATAGACGCCGATGCAGAGACTGAGCTTCCTTCCGCTTAGAGGATCGACCCCGTTCAAGGCCTCCGCCAACAGCTCTCTAAACCCCTGAACGAACCGTGTTGGCAAGGAATTCTTCGGGGGAGGCTTTCCCTCGGGGTCGTTATAGCTCGCGACGCCTCTGCTAGCCATTGGCGATTTCCCCTTTCCTGGCGGATTCTGTTGTCAGTTGTCCGCGCAGAAGGGGCAGCAGATAGTTCTCTGCGAGCCACGTGACCGCTGGCACCGCCACTGCATCCCCGAAACCGAACAACGCCTGGTTGGTGCGGGCTTTGCTCAAGTCATAGTTTTCGGCACCCATAAGCCTGGCGTACTCCAACGGCGTCATCCACCGGATTTGTATGCGTCCGCTGCTAAGCTTGACCACAGCCTGTTTGGAAGAGCCTCCGCGAGCGGTTCTGAGACATCCTGAAATGTCATCGGGGCGCATCTCCCACACCGGAATGCCTCTTCGTGTTCTTCGGTAGGCAGTGCGGTACTTTGTTCCCTTTTCTGACTTAAGAACGTCCAATCGTTCGCGTTGAACCGGCGACAGCGAAGCCACAAAGGACTCAACGCGCTGGTCGCCCCACCACCGATCGTCGTCTGCGGGAAGGTCTTCGACTAAGCGATGGAGTCCGTCGATTCGGGGAGCGGGAGGAAGCGGAAGCAGAGCGCGATGTGTGTGCAAACTGCTGTCATCGTAAATCCATTGAAGCCAATCGGGCCGCAACTCGAAATCACGCTCCGGTGAGTTCGCCGGAGGGTTCTGAGCGCCGACCAGAAACAGCCTCGGGCGCGACTGGGGAAGGAATCGGCGTGCGTCGATTGCAAGCGCGTCGACCGAGTACCCGAGACCGTTGAACGCCCTGATCGCGGCTATTAAATCGTCCCCGCCGTGCGAAGTCGCCAATCCCGTGACGTTCTCAAGGACCGCGATCTGGGGGCGGCTGCCTTCCAGTTCTTCAAGCAAGCGGATGAAATGCCAGAACGTCCCCGACTGATTGCCGGCCAGTCCTGCGCGCCCGCCGGCAAGCGACAGGTCCGTGCACGGCGACGAGGCCCAAGCCAGTGCGGCGTTGCGCGGGAGCTCGTCGGCCTTGATCTTTCCGATGTCCCCCAGGGCGAAGACGTGACCGTAGGCGTCCTCGAACTGGGCTTCGTACATCGCCTTCTTGTCTGGATCGAAGTCATTCGCCCAAGTCACACGGAACCCAGCGGCTTCTAAACCGATTCGCGCTAGGCCGATCCCTGCGAAGAACTCCAAGACGCCGGGCTTGGCATTGTCGATTGACACCACTTTTCCCATGGATGCAATCGTACCGGCTGCCTCCGACACTTTTGCAGAGCAATACCGGATGGGACCCAAGCGCCGCTGCGATTTGCATGGCAAGCAGAAGCTGCCGAGCGGAGATCAGAAATGAAATGGGGAAGCCAAAGTCCAGATCTATTCGATTTCTCACGAAATCAACGGCGGCGGCGAAGGAACTTCGCAATGATTGACAGTATGCAAGGCAGTAGTAGAAGACAGAAAGCGGGAGGAAACTGATGTCGAAAACGCGCACGCTGTCGCGGTCGATCTATATCGCTATTCGTGCAAGCATCGTCCTTGTCGCTGTCGTCTCCATTCGGTGGCCTGCGGCTGACGAGCGAAAAGCGAGGTTGACTCGTGGACCAGACGAGGGAATTGGCTTGTGCTGCCGTCGCATGTCGGCAAGGAGATATATACCCTCTTTACTCAGATTTCGACGGTTTTGACTGGGGCGGGGTAAAAGGTGAGTTGGGTCGATACAGCGACCAAGTTCGTGACGATCTGACTCGATCAATACGAAACGGCGTCAAGCGCGCCTGCGATATGGCCCGGGATGATCGGCGGATGCAGATCACCTTCGTGGCGATCGTCGGCGCTGTGGCCTTCCTGTCGATTCCCAAGCACCGCCGCGGAAGAGCAGGTACACGGCCGCCCTCGGAGTTCGACGCTATGCAGGCTATGCGAACTAGACAGACCCAAGCCAAGCTCGACGCCATGTATAAGAGGATGTACGCGAAGGAAGGGACGCAGGGCGTTTTGCCGAGGACCGCGTCGAGCAAGTCAGAAGGACCCTCCAAGAGGAAGGGCCGACTCCTCAACGGGAAGGAGCCGACTCCCCGCAGGAATAGCCCCCTTGGATGGGACGGGACAATCGGATACGCGGGTCCGCTGTCTCCCCGCAGGAATAGCGCCCTTGCTCGAGGGACGCCAGCGGGAAAGCGACGCGGAATTTCCGCGGTGTATAGCCCCCTTGCTTGAAGGAGCGAGGGAGACGAACGGGGCGGACGCTGCTCGCGTCCGCCCCGTTTTGCCTGCCGGCTTCCTTCACAGGCCAGATTCATGCCTCAGTCGCCGACGTCTTTGCTCGCCGGCGTCGACCTTTCGCTCGCCACATCGGCTCACAATCGCCGGACTCGGCTCCTACTTTCCGGCGTCGACGGCCTGCGCACGCACCGCGCGCTGGGCCGAGTCGACCGACTCGGAAACCAGGCGGACGCACGCGGGGGCGGCGTCCTTGTTGTCCTCCAGCCACTTTTCGCCCAAGGCGACGACGTCGACTCCCAGATCCGTGCGCCCGGCAAGAACGATCGGGAAGGCGTACTCCAGCATGTTGCGGGCGATCTCCACGGAATGGTTGTCCCACTGGGCGCGCGCGTCCTCGTAGTAGCGCACCGCGTAGGGGACGAGCGACTCCGGCGTCGCACGCCGCAAGCCGAGTGCGAGATTGCGCTGGACGGTGTTCGACTCAAAGTCTCCCGTGATCTCCCTCCACACCTTGTCGCGGACGGCGGGATCGGGCAGGGCGCCGCGCGCCTGAGCCGAGAAGATTTGGCCGTAGGAGGTCGAATCCTTGGCGTACTCCTCGGCGATTTCGGCCTCGCCGATGCGGCCGGCGGCGGCCAGCGCGATGACGATTCCCCAGCGAACCTCGGCGTCGACCACGTATCCCTCGGGCAGCCCCTCGCCCTCCAGCCATCCGGCGATGCGATCGAGCTGCTCCTCCGTCTTCGCCAGGCGCATGGCGGCCGAAGCCACCTGAAGCTGATTGTCCGAACCCGGTTCTGCCCCCGCGAGAATCTCGAAGATGCGCGCGGCGACGGCGTCGTGAAGGGCCTCGCGATTGGCTGGGGCGGAATAGACGGTCACCGCCGTCGCGAGCTGGCCGAGAATGAAACGCAAGACGGTGCCGTCCGTTTCGTCGGGCAGCGCCTTGAGGACGATGTTGGCATAGTCGGTGGCGCTCATGAGGCCGTCGCGGCACATGTCCCAGGCGGCGAAAACGACGTTCGTCCGCGCCAGGCGATCCTCGAAGGCGTCGAGATGCTCGACGGCTGTGGCCAGCGACTTCTCGTCCAGGCGAATCTTCGCGTACGCCAGATCCTCGTCGTTGATCAAAAGCAGGGCGGGCCGTTTGACGCCCGCGAGTTCGGGCACTTCCGTCAGGTCGCCGTCGATGTCCAGCTCGGCGGAGAAGGTGCGGGTCAGCTTTCCGTCGATTACGTCGAAGCCGCCCACGCCGATGCGGTGGGGGCGCAGGGAGGAGCGCCCGTCGGACTCTTGGCGGATCGCGAAGGATTTGACTACGCCGCCCTTCTCAACGATCTCGGGGGAGAGGACGTTGGCGCCCGCCTCCTGGAGCCACACCCTCGTCCAGCGCGAGAGGTCGCGGCCCGACGTCGCCTCCAACTCGGCCAAAAGGTCGGCCAGCGTGGCGTTGCCCCACGCGTACTTGGCGATGTAGGAGCGCACCCCGGCGAGGAACTCCTCCAGCCCCACCCACGCC
>CALIHR010000036.1 GCA_938020505.1 uncultured Actinobaculum sp.
GCAATTTCATCGAGCTGTGCTGGAAGCTGACCGAGGAGGACGAGGCGCAGTTCGAGGCGCTCTGGCGTTGCCTGGGCCTCTCGGTCGATTGGAGCCAGCACTATCAGACGATCGGAGCGAAGGCCCAGAAAATCGCCCAGGCTGGGTTCCTGCGAAACCTCGAACGCGGCGAGGCCTATCAGGCTCAGGCACCCGGGCTGTGGGATGTGACCTTCCAAACGGCCGTCGCCCAGGCGGAGCTGGAAGCCCGCGAATACCCCGGGGCCTATCACTCGCTCGCGTTCCACGGCGAGGGCGGCGACGTCGTCATCGAAACCACGCGCCCGGAGCTGCTTCCCGCCTGCGTCGCGCTCATCGCGCACCCCGACGACGAACGCTACAGCCACCTCTTCGGCACAACCGTGACGTCCCCGATCTTCGACGTCGAGCTTCCCGTCCTCGCCCACCCCGCCGCCGAGATCGAGAAGGGCGCCGGAATCGCCATGTGCTGCACCTTCGGCGACCTGACCGACGTCGTGTGGTGGCGCGAGCTGGACCTGCCCATGCGCTCGGTGCTCGGCAAAGACGGCCGCATCCTCCCGCAGACGCCGGAGTGGATTGCGTCCGAACGGGGCGTCGCCGCCTACCAGGCCATGGCCGGGAAAACGGCTTTCTCCGCCCGGAAGGCGCTCGTCGAGGCGCTGACTGACAGCGGCGAGATGCTCGGCGAGCCCAAGCCCACGTCCCGCATGACGAACTTCTTCGAGAAGGGCGACAAACCGCTGGAGATCGTCACGTCGCGCCAGTGGTACATCCGCAACGGCGGGCGCGACCACATCGAGGCCAACGGCAGGCAGCTGCGCGAGAACCTCATCGCGGCCGGAAACGAGCTCGCCTTCCACCCCGATTTCATGCACGTGCGCTACGACAACTGGGTCGGCGGCCTCAACACCGACTGGCTCATCTCCCGCCAGCGCTTCTTCGGCGTGCCGATCCCGCTGTGGTATCGGGTGCGCGAGTCCGGCGAGGTCGATTACGACGACGTCATCGCGCCCGACGTCGAGCGCCTGCCCGTCGACCCCTCGTCGGATGTCCCCGAAGGCTTTAGCGAGGATCAGCGCGGCGAGCCGGGAGGCTTCGTCGGCGAGATCGACATCATGGACACGTGGGCCACGTCCTCTCTCAGCCCCCAGATCGCGGGCGGCTGGCTGACGGACGAGGATCTGTTCTCGCGCGTCTACCCGATGGACGTGCGCCCGCAGGGCCAAGACATCATCCGCACGTGGCTTTTCTCCTCGATGGTGCGCGCCCACCTGGAATTCGGGGAGAATCCCTGGAGGCACGCCGCGATCTCCGGGTGGATCCTGGACCCCGACCGGAAGAAAATGTCCAAATCCAAAGGCAACGTGGTCACCCCGATGGCGCTGCTCGAAAAGCACGGGTCGGACGCGGTGCGCTACTGGGCCGCGAGCGCGCGCCTGGGCGTGGACGCGACCTTCGACGAACAGCAGATGAAGATCGGGCGCCGTCTGGCGATGAAGGTGCTCAACGCCTCGAAGTTCGCCCTGTCGATGGGCGGCGAGGGGGCGCCTGCGGACGTCGACGTCGCCGCCGTGACCGAGCCGGCGGACCGCGCGGTCCTCGCGGGCCTCGCCGACGTCGTCGATGAAGCCACCGCCTCCTTCGACGCCTACGACCACACCCGCGCGCTCGAACTTGCCGAGTCCTGCTTCTGGTCCTTCTGCGACGATTATCTGGAACTAGTGAAGGACCGCGCCTACTCGGACGACCCTTCTGCGCGATCCGCACGGGTTGCTCTCAACGTCGCCGTGGACGTTTTCTTGCGGCTCCTTGCGCCGTTCATCCCCTACGCCACGGAGGAAGTGTGGAGCTGGTTCCGCACGGGCTCTGTCCATCGCGCCGCCTGGCCCAGCTCGGAGCCCTTGCGCGCCGCGGCCGCGGGCGCGGACGCCGAGATTCTGCGTGTGGCCGGCGAGGCCCTGACCGCGCTGCGGAAGGTCAAATCCGAGAATAAGGTCTCCCAGCGGACGACGTATGCCGCAGTCTCCATCGAGGTGGCCGAAGCCGACCGCGCGCGGCTTGACGCGGTGCACGCCGACCTCGTGCGAGCCGCGCACGTCCGCGGCGATCTCAACGCCCGCTCGGTGGCCGGCGATGCGCCCGTGGCGGTCGCCTCCTACGAGCTGGACCCGCCCGAGCCTAAGAAGCCCTCCTCGGCAGGCAAGGGCTGAGAACAGAGGCGGATCGCGAAAGAGCGTCGGAGCCGCAAGGCGCCGCCTGAGATCATCGACACAGCGCGATAGCTCGGATCAGGGCGAGAGGGACCTTAGGGACCTTCAAGGTGCAAGCTTGAGTTTCCTCTCGCCGCCCTTCTGTCTCAACCGTAAATCTCTGCCACAACAAGCAAGTCTCTGTCTCAACCGTCTGGCGGGTTTGCCATTTGCGGTCAGGAAGTTTCAGATTGTTTTCGGCGGCAACTTGATTTCTGAGGACGCTGGCTCTACACTTGAAGTAATAGAGCCTACCGCACTTCTCTAGGGGAGTGTCCCATGGTAGGCCTTATTTTTTGGAGAACTGAATTGACAGGCGATCGGCCTTCCAAGAAACACAAGAGCTTTGACGAACAAATTCAACACCTAAAGCGCAAGGGCTTGGAAGTCTCCAACTCGGACTCAGCCACTGCCTGTCTGCAGAGAATCAACTACTATCACCTGCGCGGTTACTATATCGATTTGACGGTCAGAGACCCCGACTCCCAGATCTCTCGTTTCCTGCCAGGAACGACGTTTGAACAGATAGTCGCACGACATGAGACCGACTGTTTACTTCGTCAGGCCTTACTCCCCTATTTGCGTAAAGTTGAGCTTGCCGCTCGAAGTGCGTGTAGCTATGCATTAACCGAGCATTACGGTTCACTTGGCTATAAAAACAGTGAGAACTTCTCAAATAATAACTATCACAAGTGGTTCCTTGGACAAGTCCGATCGGCGACTAAACGCTTTAAAAAAGAGCCTTTCGTCAAGAACTACGAAGAACACTATGAGGGGAATTTCCCTTTGTGGGTTGTCGTCGAGATGCTTCCATTCGGAGTGATCTCAAAGCTGTACAAGAACATGCTGCCAAAGGATCAGAAAACCGCGGCGAGATTGCTGGGATACCAGTACAACAGGCTCGAACAGTTGCTTAACGCGCTGGTCGTCCTTAGAAACACCATTGCGCACCATTCTCGGCTTCATTCGAGACGCATGAACACCCAATATTCAATGCCGCCTGAATCTGTAGCGCTGGTAAGCGAACTCGACCCTGGATTCATTTTGCAGCCTTCAAGCGTCTTCTCCACGATCCTCGGGCTATCCCGGCTGCTTCTGCCCGAAGAACGTACACGTCTCGTTTCAGACATCGCTGCCGCCACGCGAAGCAACAGAGACTATCGCCTCGTCAAACTTGGGTTTCCGTCTCATTGGCCCGAAGTTCTAAGAAGCGAGTGAAACGAATGATTCTTATCACTAAACGGTTCCCGCCAAAGAAGCGGACAGAGAAGGAATTGGCGGACAGAGAAAGACCCTGCCCGCAGGCGGGTTTTCCCTGCACTTTACCCACGGACAGCCTCATCTTCGTTAGGCTGGAGGCAAACTTCCCGATAGTCCGCTATCCTACTGAGGGGTAGAAAGGATGCTATGAGCAACGTTGTCGAAATCGACGGCCGCCGGGCCGCCTATCGCGCTGGAAAGATCACGATCACCGAATCGATGTCCATTCCGTGGGTCATGCGCAATCACGCACACGATCGCGCCGAGCAGATCGTATTCGAGCGCAAATCCTCCATCAACACCTGGGTTCCAGTGACGTGGCGCCAGTTTTACGCCGAAGTCCGCGCGCTGGCGCGAGGTCTCCTCGCCCTCGGCGTCGAGCCCAACGACCATATCGCGATCATGAGCCATTCACGCTACGAGTTCGCGCTTTTCGATCAGGCGACGTGGGCCGTGGGCGCGCAGCTCATTCCCATATACGAAACCGACTCCACCGATCAGGCCAGATGGATCGTCAAAGACTCGCAGTGCCGAATGGCGATTGCGGAGACCCGCCAAATCCACGACGTCCTCGCACCCCTGCTCTCGGAGTTAGACCATTTCGAGGCGATCCACGTCATCGAGGAGAACGCCGTCGAGAAAATCTCGGCAAAGGGCTCCCTCGCGCTCGATCCCGAGATCGACCGGAGGATCGACGCGACGGCAGCCGACGACCTCGCCACGATCATCTACACGTCCGGCACCACAGGCCTTCCCAAGGGCGCACGCCTGACGCATCGCAACCTCCTCCACGTGGCCATCAACGGCCCCCTGGACGACGGCCTCTCGCAGATCATCGGCGGAATGCAGCGCAGCCTCCTGGCCCTTCCCATGGCCCACGTCTTCGCGCGCTTCATTTGCCTCATGTCGATGTACTCGGGCAACATCACGGGGTTCGCGCCGGACGCCAAGAACCTGGTGTCCGACGTCCAGAGCTTCCGCCCGACCTACATCCTAGCCGTCCCGCGGATTTTTGAGAAGATCTACAACGCGGCGGACGCCAAGGCCGGCAAGGGCCTCAAGCTCAAGCTCTTCAGGCACTTCGCCAAGGTCGCGATCGAGTACTCGCGCAGGCTCGACGCACCCGGCGGGCCTTCGCTTGCGCTCAAGGCCGAGCACCGCCTGGGCGAGCGCCTGGTCTACTCCTCGATCCGCTCGATCCTCGGGGGAAGTCTGCGCAACAGCATTTCGGGAGGCGCGCCGCTGGGGGCGCGCCTCGGCCACTTCTTCCGCGGCATCGGCATCAAGGTCTACGAAGGCTACGGGCTGACCGAGACGTCCGCGCCGACCTCCGTCAACACTCCGCATTTCATGCGCATCGGCTCGGTGGGCCCCGCCTACCCCGGCTGCTATGTGTCCGTGGACGACGACGGCGAGATCCTCGGCAAAGGCGACCACATCTTCGTTGGATACAACAACAACCCCGAGGCGACGGCCGCCGCTTTCACGGAGGACGGGTGGTTCCGCACCGGCGATTTGGGCGAGATCGACGACGACGGATTCATCTTCATCACCGGCCGCAAGAAGGAGCTGATCGTCACAGCCGGCGGCAAGAACGTCGCCCCCGCCGTCCTCGAGGACAGGCTGCGGGGCCATCCGCTCATTTCCCAAGTGGTCGTCGTCGGCGACCAGAAGCCCTTCATCGGAGCCCTCGTCACGTTGGACTCCGAGATGCTGCCCGGGTGGCTGAGAAATCACGGGCTTCCTGAGATGAGCGCGAGCGAGGCGTCCGAGGACCCTCAGGTTCTCGCCGCGATCGACAGGGCGATCAAACGCGCGAACGATTCGGTCTCTCGGGCAGAGTCGATCCGCAAATTCAGGATCCTCCCCATCGACTTCACGGTCGCCAACGGGTATATGACGCCCTCGATGAAGGTCAAACGCGCGTCGGTGATTCGAGACTTCAACGAGGAGATCGAGAGGATCTACACGGCGAGCTAGTTGGAGAACTCGTCGGCGATCCGCTCGTGGTGGCGGATCACCTCGGAGACGACGAAGCGGAGGAACTTCTCCGCGAAAACCGGGTCGAGCCCGGCGTCCGCCGCCAGCTTTCGCAGGCGGCGGATCTGCCGTTCCTCGCGCTCGGGATCCGAGGGGGGCATCGAGTTCGCGGCCTTGAGCTTGCCGACTTGCTGTGTGCAGCGGAAACGCTCCGCGAGAATGTGGATGAGGGCGGCGTCGAGGTTGTCGATCGTTCGGCGATGCCCCTCCAAAAGCTCACGCGCCTCGTCGTTCTCCATCAGGCGCTCTTCGCCTTCTTGAGCACGAGCGTGGGTTCTCCGCCTCCCTTGACCGCAGCGGCGTCGAAAACGATCTTCTCGACGTCGCTGCGCGAGGGGACCTCGAACATCGCTTCTTTGAGCAGGCTCTCCATAATAGAGCGGAGGCCGCGCGCGCCCGTCCCCCGCGCGATGGCTTCGCGTGCGATTTCGCGCAGGGCTTCGCCGTCGATCTGGAGCAGGACCCCGTCGAGCTCGAACATGCGCTCATACTGGCGCACGAGGGCGTTCTTAGGCTCGGTGAGGATGCGGATGAGATCGCCTTCGGTCAACTCCTCCGTGGCCGCGACAACCGGCAGGCGCCCCACGAGCTCAGGAATCAGCCCGAACTTGTGAAGGTCCTCCGGCGTGGCCTCGCTCAGCACCTCGGCCCCGTTGTCGGCGACGTGCAGCTCCGAACCGAAGCCAATCCCGCGTCTGCCCGTGCGAGAGGAGATGATCTCTTCCATCCCCGCAAAGGCGCCCGCGCAGATGAAGAGGATATTCGACGTGTCGAGTTGCAGGTACTCCTGCTGCGGATGCTTCCGCCCTCCCTGCGGGGGAACCGAGGCGACGGTCCCCTCGATGATTTTGAGAAGAGCCTGCTGCACGCCCTCGCCCGAAACGTCTCGCGTGATCGAGGGATTCTCGGATTTGCGCGAGATTTTGTCGATCTCGTCAATGTAAATGATGCCGACCTCGGCCCGCTTGACGTCGTCGTCGGCGGCCTGAATGAGTTTGAGGAGTATATTCTCAACGTCCTCTCCCACGTACCCGGCCTCGGTCAGCGCCGTGGCATCCGCTATGGCGAACGGAACGTCGAGCATCCGGGCGAGGGATTGAGCCAGATACGTCTTTCCGGTGCCCGTCGGGCCGAGAAGCAGAATATTGGATTTTCCGATCTGGACCTCTTCGTCTTGTGAGCGCTTCGGCCCGCCCTGGGCGCGGATGCGCTTATAGTGGTTGTACACCGCGACGGCGAGCGTCCGCTTCGCGGCATCCTGCCCGATGACGTATTCGTTGAGAAACTCGTAAATCTCTCTGGGCTTCGGCAGAGCGTCAAGCGAAAAATCCGAGCTGTCGTCCTGTGCGAGTTCCTCGGCGATGATGTCGTTGCACAGGTCCACGCATTCATTGCATATATAGACGCCGGATCCCGTGATGAGCTTCCTCACCTGCCGCTGGCTTTTCTGACAAAACGAGCACTTGAGAGTGTCCGCTGCGTCTACGGTGCGTGCCATCCAAACTCCTCCGTATGTGTCGAGGCTATCGTGATACCTCGCTAGGTGAGGCTATCACGGGATCACGGCCGTGTGGAAAGGATACGCCGAGAAGCGAGGAGCTCAAGCCTCGCTTCTCGGCGTGGAGAAGTCAGCTTCCCGACGGCGCCTTGCGAGAGGTGAGGACCTGATCGACCAGTCCGTACTCCTTGGCGTCGTCGGCGGTGAGAATCTTGTCTCGCTTAATGTCGTTCTTGATCTCGTCTGCGGGCTTGCCGGAATGATGCGAAAGCGTGTCGCACAGCCAATTGTTCATCCGCTCGAGCTCGTCGGCGACGATCGCGATGTCCGACGCCTGCCCCTGCATCCCCTCCATGGCGGGCTCATGAATGAGGACGCGCGCATTCGGCAGGGCGAGACGCCGCCCGGGCGAGCCCGCAGCAAGCAGAACGGCCGCGGCCGACGCCGCCTGGCCCAGGCACACCGTCTGTATCTGCGGCTTGATGTACTGCATCGTGTCGTAGATAGCGGTCAGCGCCGTGAAGGATCCGCCGGGCGAATTGATGTACATCGTGATGGGCGAATCGGGGTCCTGGGACTCAAGGACGAGAAGCTGAGCCATGATGTCGTCGGCGGACGCGTCATCGACCTGGACGCCGAGGAATATGATTCGGTCCTCGAAAAGCTTGGCGTACGGATCCTGCCTCTTGTACCCGTAAGGCGTGCGCTCCTCGAAATTGGGCAGGACGTATCGGGCGGACGGCATGGCCGGCGCCAAGCCCGAAAAGTGTGGAGAGTTGTTCATTCCGTCGATCCTCATTCCTCGCTGGGCTCTCATTCCTCGTTCGATCCGCCGATGGCATTGGCGCTGGAAACGATGCGGTCGACGAAACCGTATTCGAGAGCCTCCTGCGCGTTGAACCAATGGTCGCGATCGCCGTCTTCGATGACCTGCTCGGGCGTCTTTCCCGTGGCGTCGGCGGTGATTTCGGCGAGCTCCCTCTTCATCTGCAAGATGAGATCGGCGTTGATGCGAATGTCCGTGGCCGTTCCGCCGGCGCCTCCGAGCGGCTGGTGCAAGAGCACGCGGGCGTGGGGCGTGATGTACCGCTTGCCCTTCGCCCCCGCCGACAGCAGGAACTGCCCCATCGACGCCGCCATGCCCATGCCCACCGTCACCACGTCGGGCTGAATGAACTGCATCGTGTCGTAGATGGCCATGCCTGCGGTCACCGAGCCGCCGGGCGAATTGATGTAGAGGTAAATGTCCTTCTCCGGGTCCTCGGCGGCCAAAAGCAGCATCTGGGCGCAGATGATGTTCGCGTTGTCCTCGCGGACTTCCTCGCCAAGCCAGATGATCCGCTCCTTGAGGAGCCGGGTGTAAACCGACTCCTGCAGACTGCCGAGCTGCGGCGTCTGTCCCTTCATAGCGGGCGTAGTGCTCACGCGTCGTCCTTCCTCATCCGGGTGGTTCCCGGCCGTTGTTACCCCTCGACGATAGCCTGTCGCGACCCCCGATTCACCGCAGAATGGGGACTTTTCGCTGTAGGCGCATGGTTTCAGAGATCAGCCTTCGAGCTTTTCGAGCAGCGTCTTGCGCGCCTTGCCCGCCTTCTCAGCCTCGATGATGCGCGCCTTCTCCGCGTCGTCCGCCGTCGCGACGTAAGCGAGCACGTCGTCGATCTTAGCCGACGCAGGATCGAAAGGCTCCGCGGCTTTGGAGACCTTCTCGCCAAACGCTGGGGTAGGCTGGCCCTCGGGTGCTTCGCCGACGACGGCGGCGACGTCGACCGCCTCGCCGTTGGAATCGACGACGTTGACGAGGCGGAGGTAGGCGATCAGCGCCTTGCCGCGCGCGAGCTCGGCCGCGAACGAGCTGACCTGGTTCGCCTTAGCGGCGGCCTGGATGAACTCGTTGGGATCCATCCCGTAAGCCTGCGCCTGCTGAACCATGAAGCTGAAGAGCTCGTTTTGCTCGATGTCGATGGCGAAGCCCTCGACGAGGACGTCGAGGAGCAGCTGGTCGCGCATGAGACGCTCGGACTCGGCGCGCGCCTCGGGCTCGTGCTCGTCGCCGAGCTCCTTGCCTTCCATCTCGAGGTGGCGGACGACCTCCTCTTCGAGCGCCCCCTCGGGCAGCGGGAAGTCGACCGCTTCGCGCAGCTTCTCGCTCAAAAGGTCCCGCGCCGCGTAAACCTGGGCGGAGGCCTTGGCCTTCGCAGCCTCGCCGCGCAAATCCTCGCGCAGTTCGTCGATCGTGTCGAACTCGGAGGCGAGCTGGGCGAAGTCGTCGTCGGCCTCCGGAAGCTCGGATTCCTTCACTTCGTGGGCGACAACGGTCACTTCGGCTTCCTCGCCCTCGTGCTCGCCGCCGGCCAGCTCGGTAGTGAACTTCTGGGACTCCCCTGCTTTCAAGCCGATGAGGGCGCCGTCGATGCCGTCGACCATCGTGCCCGAGCCGATCTTGTAGGAGACTCCGGAGACGGAGTCGACCTCCTCGTCGTCGATCTTCGCAACCATGTCGACCGTGACGTAATCGCCGTCTCTCGCTGCGCGCTCAACCGCCTTGAGAGTGCCGAAACGCTCGCGCAGGGCCGTGAGGCGCTCCTCGACGTCGTCCTCGGTGACCTCCGCGGGATCGACGGCGATCGTGAACGAGGAAGGCTCCGGAATGGCGATCTCCGGGCGCACCTCGACTGTCACGGTGAAGACGAGATCCTCAGTGGAGCCTTTCTCCGCGGGAACGGCGGTGACATCGACCTCCGGGCGGGACATAGGGTGAAGCGAATTCTCTTCGACCGCGGCGCCGTAGTAGCGGTCGAGCGAGCTGTTGACCGCCTCCTCGACGATGACGCCGCGCCCGAACTGGGCTTCAATGACGCGGGCGGGAATGTGTCCGCGCCGGAAGCCGGGGATGTTGACCTGCTTGCCGATCTCCTTGGCTGCCGCGTCGATGGCGGGCTTGAACTCCTCGAACGGCACCTCAACGGTCAGCTTGACCTTGGTGGGATCGAGATTCTCGACGGAGCTCTTCACTAATTCTCCAAGCGTAGGGGGCGGCCGCGGCCGCCCGGGCGATTTTCGGAACCGGCGCGGAATGCCGATTCCACATGTCTGTGGACTGCACGCCGACGGGGGCGCGGCGCCGACGTCGTCCGTCCCGTCCGCAACCCGCTCCACCGCGTGCACGCATACCCGCTAATACTACGCCATTGCCGCCTCCATTGCCGCTTCGGGGGCGAGCTTCTCGAATGAGGCGGACCCCTGTCGACCAAAACGGCGGGCCCGCGCTTTTTAAGCGCTGGCCCGCCGCATATTCTCTGTTCCCGACGTCTTTACGTTCGAGATCTACTTTGCAGGGGTGTACTTGTAGTCGCTGACCTTGACGGAGAAATCCTTAGACTGCTCATTCTCCGCCTTGAGCCCGTAGCACCATGCGTTCAGGTGCATGCGCGTGGTCTTCGTGGGCACGGGCACGCCCTCAGTGAGGCTGCCGCTGTGGAGGAGCTTGCTGCGGTTGCCGTCCCACAGCTTCCAGGTGATCTTTCCCTTTTCCCACTTGACGTCCACCTGGAACTTGTAGACGCCTTCTTGTGCGACAACGTGGTCGTCGATGTTGTGCTTGCGGCCGCCGTTGTCCTGATAGTAGGTGAACTTGTTGTGGATCTTGCCGCCCTTTTCGCCCCACCTCGACGCTTCGATCAGGTCGATTTCGGTGAATCCTTCCTTTGCCTGCTCGTCCCAGTCATAGGTGAAGGCGCCGAAGACGGCGTGCTCGTCGAATTCGGTGGTGCCAGCCTCGAAGGTGAAGTGGTAGTCGCCATAGCCGACCGTCTGCGAACTGACGACCTCGGAGCCCGCCATCTTCTTACTTTTGTAGTTGCGCCTCGCGGAGAGGTAGAGGCTGCCGCCTTCGACGTGGGCCTGGTCCTTGTTCCACTCGCCGCTCTTCATCGGACCGCCGGGCTTCCAGCTGGTGTCGCGTGCATACCACTTTTGGCCGGCCCACTCGAAGGTGCGTGCTCCTTCGAAGTTTTCCTTTGTGGGAGGGGTCTCCAGCAGGCTCCCCCACGTGCCGGCCCCGTCGGAATGGCCGTCGTCTGCGGGCAAGCTCGCGTTCGCGGGCCCGCCTGGGAACACCATGGAGGCCGCGCACAGCGTCGCGGCCAGTGTCAGGTGCCTTTTCTTCATCGAAGTTTCTCCTTCGTCGTATGGACATATACGGCGTTGGGAAGAGGGTCGAGATGCGTGCTTCGACTCCCTCACCACAGCCTTGGTTTAATGATCTCTCTCCATGAGTCCATTTGTGAAGGGATGTCCCTCCCCTTTGCGAGAGGAGGGATGCTCGATTAAAATATCCCCCTCACTTGGAGACGATGACTACACGGCGATTCGCCGCTTTGCCGGCCTCGTTCGGAGAGCCGTCCTCGTTGGTTTCGGAGGCGGCGGGCTCGTTCTCCCCCTTTCCCTCAACCTCGATGGAGACGCCGGAGACTTTCGGCGCAACGTAGCTGCGCACCGCCTTGGCGCGATCCTCGGACAACTTCTGGTTGTGGTCGTCGTCGGCGACGGAATCGGTGTGGCCGGTGATCGAGATCTCCTTCGGCTTTTTCTTCCGCCACTTGGACACGAGGCCGTCGAGCACCTCGCGCGCCCGCGGGGTCAAGTTCGCGGAATCGACCTCGAAGTTCACGTCGGAGGAGAGCGTGGTGGTCGTCTTCCCCTCGCCTTCCACCGTCGTCTCCGCGCCGTCGGCCGATCCGATCGGGGCGTAGTAAACGAGAACCGGCGCATTCAGCTCATCCGCGCCAAGGACCGGCGCCGCCATGTTCTTGAAACTCTTTCCTCCGAGGGGAACGATAATCTGTTTAGGACCGCTCGCAGACGGGCTCGCAGAGGATTCCGAGCTCGGGTCTGCCGCGGCGCGGGCCCCGAATGAGCCCGTCGCGGCAAGTCCGATCGCGAGGAGGGCGCTGCACGCTGCCGACCGCCGGGCGCTCATCGCGACACCTTGACCTTCTTGAACACTCCCGCATCGGGGATCGTCACGTCGACGGTCGTCACGTCCTTCGGAAGCCCCGCGAAGATCGTCTGGAGAACGACGGACTCACCGCCTTTGATCGACAGTGCGCCAAGGTCCGTGGAGCACAGGCACTCCCCCGAGGCGTCATAGGCGGCGCGGTAGACCTTCGCGTGTTTTCCTTCGATGAGTTTCACGCCGTCGGTCGTGTACCACAGGTGATACCCCCCCTCCTTGGTACGCCCCTTGTCGTTCACCGGCACTTGGTGCGTGCCGTCGTCGAAACGCCCCCCGACGGATAGCTCCTCGCCGGATTTATTTGTGTTGACCGCCGTGAAAACGACTGTCGTCGCCGCGCTGGAGGTCGTCACCTCGTTGAGATCGATTCGCAAGCCGTCTCCGGCGTTGCGCGAGGCGATGACGGGGAGTTTCGCGTTCGAGGAGACGGGCTGTCCCCCCGCATTGTCGACCGCTTCTGATTTGGCCTTCTCGACCTGTGAATTGGTTTTCGCGGCCTTTTCGTTGGACGCGTCGCTGCTGCATGACACGAGCGTGAAGCTCGCACACACCGCCATGATTGCCGCAATATAGCGTGATTTACGCATGACTGTTATCTCCTTTTAGGGTCCTAGCCGTCTCGATCCAAGCCTTCATCGACGGCAGGCGCGGGACATTGTGCGTGACATCCTCGCGGCAACTACTGAGATGGCAACGGCTTGGCCTTCTTGCGGAACGGCTCTTTATGCTCTCCACGCTAACACAACTCAATGTCCATAATAGGAAAATGGGAACCGCTCCCCAGCGATGGATTTTTGCAAGTTGTCTGCGTTCCAAGAGCGAGCCGCGCGCAGCCGCGAGAGAGGGCACCCAAAGCCGTGAAAGCGGACACCCGGAGCCGCGAGAGCGAGACGACACTCGCCTCGGGGCGGCCCCCGGACGTACGATGTCGAGTAGAAATCAGCATCGTCTTTAAAGGAGACAGAATCATGGCCCTCGTCGAGAACGACGGCGCAGCTTCGCTCGCGCCTCTTTCCCAGGAACGCATTGTTGCCGCACTGGAACGCGACCAAATCATCTACACCTACGATTCGGACAACGATCTGGCTGCCGGCTGGGAACACGGCGGGTTCTTTTTCCTCATCGGAGGCGAGTCGGACGAGTACCTGCGCGTCCAGGGCCGCTGGTACGCATCGTTGTCGACGGACCGTCTGGGAGAGGCCATTCAGGCCTGCAACGAGTGGAACATCCACACGATTTGGCCCAAGACTTACGCGGTGGCCAACGACGTCAACGAAGTGGTCCTTATGACCGAGCATTCCGTGGACTACGAGCATGGGGTCACCGATGCCCAGATCAGCCAGCACATTGCCTGCGCGATCTCCACCGGCACACAGTTCTTCGAGTATCTCAACGAAACCTTCCCTCAAGAATGGGAGGCTTATCAAGTGCAGGCCGAGGCCCAGGCGATCGCCGTGGCGGAAGCCCAGGCGGTCGCGGAAGCCGAGGCGGATGCCCGGTACAACTTCAAGGGCGATTCGGATCGGCCCGAGGAGGACCTGACGAGGCCCGATTCCCTGGCCCTGCCCGAGCCGCCTTTCCACGACGCCCCCTCTCAACCGCCGGCAGAGGAAGACGGCCCTCGCAAATCGGAGGATTGAGTTTCTCATTCACGTTCCGTGCCTGCGCACCCCTATCGCCGTGCCGTCGGGCGACGTGAAGACGAAGCCTCCGTCGTGATGGGAGATCGCGATCGCCTCCCGGTGGACCATGGCGTGATGGTGCCAGCACAGAAGGACGGCGTTCGCGAGAGTTGTGCGCCCGGCGGCCTGCCAAGGCAGGGCGTGGTGGATCTGTCCGTGGGCGATCGTGTCGTTGCACCCTGGATATCGGCATGTCCGGTCTCTGGCGATCACGGCCCGCCGTTGGGCGGGGGTGAAAAGGCGTTTGTTTCTTCCGACGTCGAGAACCTCCCCGCTTGCCGTGAGAATGACGCGAGAAAGCGTCGAATCGCACAGGAGCCTGGCCAGCTGGCTGGCCGACAGGGGCGATCCGTCGTCTAGGACGGCCGGTTCGAGCCCGGAGAAGGCATCGACATTCAGAAGCGCTGGAATCCGTCCCAGAACTTTGCCGACGTCTTTTCCCGCTCGGCGACGGCGTCTAGACACTGGCCGAAACGCCCCTGGCCACTTCCCGTTTCCCGGCATGCCCGGCGACTCGGAACTCCGACCCGTCCACAGCCCGACCCGCTTTTGCGACGCTCACCGCTCAACCCGGCTTTACTGCGCTCGCGCCCCCGCCCGGCGCTGCCACACGGTCCGACGTCCCCCAGGTTTCCAACCGGAGAACCGCTTTGCGCCTTTCGAGCAGCCGCCTTCAGAGTAGCCCCCTCCCGAGCGGCCGTCTCCCGAGCAGTCGCCCCTTCGGCGTCGTCGGCGACGACGGGGAAGCCAAGCGACTTTTCGACGCCGACAAGGGTTGCCAGCGGGACGTGCACAGACAGGTGCGTTTGCACGCCCGACCCGGTCCCGGCGCTTCCAGCCTCGAACTTCGCGCTGACCAGTTCGACAAGCGCGCCGGCTCGTCGTTGCGGCAAAGTCCTGGAATCGTCGGCGCTTTTGCGCCCCATGACCGCCGAGAGGGCGGTGTCGAGCAGCGTCGAGGACTCATCCGAGAGCCAGCCGGTGACGCGCACGCCCGATCCCGCCTTGGCAAAAGCCACGTTTTCTTTTCTCGCCTCGGCTTTTTCGTTCTCGACTCCGGAAGCGGGATCCTCTTGAAAAGCCCGAGCCCTGACACGTCGTTCGAACTGACGCGGGGCGCACTCGCGCGCCCAAGCGACGAACTCCCCTTCAACGCCCCCGCTGAGCTTGCCTTTCAATACGGGGGTCGAAAAGACCCGGCGCACGATATCCACATGCTCGGCAAACACTTCGCCGTTCTTCAAAGCAGCTGACAGGTGCTGCAGGTCCGTTCCCAGCGCCTGTGCGCGTTTAATCTCTTTCATCGCAGCAGCGGGGGACTGCCCCGAAGATTTCTCATTCCACTGCGCGAAAGTGCGCACGCCCGAAACGCGCCAGCTTTCTTCCTCCTCAATGGCGACAAGCATGTTTCCGCGGACCGCGCCCAACCGCGAAATGACTTTGGCCAAGGCCGCGGCCCCATCGACAAGGGCCTCCCCCGAGACGCCCGACACCCCGGCCTGGACCAGATCCGAGACAGCCCCCTCCAGACGGTCCAAGCATTCGGCGAACCGCCCGTCGTCGTCCGCTGCCCGACCTCGACCGCCCGAGCCAAACCGACCGTCGTCGCCAGGCGTCGCAGCGCCTAGCCGCGGACTGACATCGACGCTCATGGAGCTCACCTCTTTTCTATCTTCTTGCCCGCAACCACAACACTATCGCATATATTTCTCATTGTCAATTCTTTGTTCGATTGTTTTTATCTACAACTACGCGTCAATTCACATTGTTGCAAACAAAATCACGACGCCGCGGACCAGACCCTCTATCGCCTCCCACAAGGGCTTGGACGACGTCGCCGCGGGCCCCTCGGAGCCGATTCCGCACAAGCCCATCCAAAGTCAGAGCTCGCCCAAATCAGCCTTCGCGGCCCTTACGTCCCAAGGAGCCCGCACGTCCCGACGCGTCAAAGTTCGTCCCACACGAGCGGCGTCGTCTGACCGGTTTCAAAATCCGAACGAAGCAAGCCGTAAGCGACGGAGTCGCGCAACTCCCCCTCCGCCGTCGGCCAGGCCTTCCGATAGTGGGCCTCCTTGACAAAACCGCTGCGGAGGAAGGTCTTGCGCATGGCGACGTTGTCATCGCGCGTCTGCCCTTCGATCCGCACAATGTTCGGACACTCCCGAAACAAATGACGCACAAGCCCGCGGACCGTCTCCGTTCCCAGCCCTTTTCCGCGCGCCCCGTTCGCGAGGCGAATGTCGAACAGCGGCCCGATGCTTTCGAGGTCTTCGACGACGACGAAGCCAATGAGCTCGCCTTCCGCCCGAGCGGCGAGAACCGCATTCTCAGGGCCGTCAAAATCCCCGTCCTCGCGGCGCGACTCAAGGTCCTCGCGAGTGGGCGACGGGTTCATGTGGAAGGGAAACGCGTTCGCCGTCATGAAGCGAACAAACTCCTCCCATCCGCTCGGATCGGCAAGCGAAAAGGGTTCGACGTCTACGGTCATGCGTGCATGCTATCAGCCGCCGTCGAACATGCCCCGGCGAATCTTGGGGAGAAGGGGAGCCTGAAAAGAACGAGGACGGGTCGCGACCGCCGTCGCCCAATCGCCTGTCGGGGTAGCGGGACTTGAACCCACGGCCTCCCGCTCCCAAAGCGGGCGCGCTACCAACTGCGCCATACCCCGGCGCCCTGCCGGACTCGCCCCATCTTAATGCAACGGAAGCCGCCGCGCATGCGCACGAAGCCGAACGCGCGCCGACGTCGGGAAACCGGCCGCAAACCCCAACGCGTACCTCAAAAGGCCGCCCCGGGGGCACGACGCACGCCACACTTTGACGCGTGGCGCCTCCCTGCGCAACCTGCTATCCTCATTGAGCACGCGAGTGTAGCTCAATGGTAGAGCCCCTGCCTTCCAAGCAGGCTACGCGGGTTCGATTCCCGTCACTCGCTCCGATTGCCAACCGAATTCGATGCACGTGCTTTTTCTCCCCGCGCTGCGCCTGGGTCCGAGGCCGTCGGCATGACCTGGGCGGCGGGACCTCCCACGACTTCACCTTCACGCCCGGAGTCTCCATGGTCGTCTCCTGCCGCGGCCAGGAGGAGGTCGACCGCTGCCGGGCGGGACTCTCCTCCGTGCCGGAGGCCGAGCGCTGCGGCTGGTGCGTCGACCGCTGGGGCGTCTCCAGGCAGGTCGTCCTCCGCAACATCGCCGAGCTCATGGCCGACGTCGCAACGCGCGAGCGGATCCTGCACATGGGCAAGATCGATCTGACCAGGCCGTGAGGAGCGGAGTTCACGGCCGTTGCCGTTGCAATGACAATAAGTCGGATATTTCGTATTGCACTTGTCGTATGGAAATTATTAACGGTGTGCCCGTCTCCGACGAGCTGATCCAGGAGCGGGCCGATGAGGCGGAGCGCGGATACGATGTCGACATGCTGAGAAAGCGGGGCCGTCGTCCCATCGGGGACAGCGCGGCACAAGTCGTACCGGTTCGCATGGATGACAGTCTGGTGGCTGCGCTCGACCAGCGCGCCAGGAAGGACGGCACCAGCCGGCCCGAGATCATCCGCTCAGCCGTGCGGGCCTTCGTCGTGTGAAAGTTCATCGTTCGGCGTCAAAGCACGGCGTGAGGACCGAAGATGCTTTACATGCCCCTGACGCCGAATCTACGAGAGCTGGCCAGACGACAACATGCCCGCAAAGCAATTCGTCATGGGTTTCGACAGCCATGGTCGGCTTCTGGAACTCGTGATTCTCACTTTCGACAGCGGCGACCAGCTGCTCATCCACGCAATGAAGACGCGCCGCCATCTTCTTGACCTGATCGGCTAAGGACACTCGGGACTCGCTTATAAGCAGCCGACCGGGTCAGCGCGCATCAGACCGTCTCACGCAACCGCGCCACGACGCCTGCGAGCAGCACGGCGAATCCCTGGCTCGCCTCCTCCTCGAGGCTTTCAGGCGACGGGCCGATGCCACCGTCCCAGCACACCGCCTCCTCCGCAGCCCGGGCCGGGTGGGCATGGGCCCACAGCTCAGTCACCATGCCGCGCAGGCCGAGGACGACGATTGTGCACAGGCGCTCCGGAATAGGCCCCAGGCGAGACTCAATCGCCGCTCAGAGCCGGTTGTCATGCCCATACATCGCCGTCTTGTAGTCGATGGCATAGTCGACGCCGGCCTTGAGCTCAAAGATTCCGCTGGAACATCCGAGCAGCTCGCACAGAAGCGGACGCCTCACGATCGAGGCCAGCACCGCGGACAGCTCCGCAACGGGATCGTCGACGCCGACGTCGGCCTCGACCGTCTCCGTCACTTCGTCGACCCACGCGCCGTAATCGCGCTGCGTGAGCTCGAGGAAGATCGCCTCCCGGGAGCTGAAAGAACGCTCTATCTTAGACCTGGACAGGTCGGTCCGACGGGAGATCTCATTGAGACTGACCTCCGAGATACGGCGTTCCTTGAGCGCCTCCCTCGCGGCGGCGAGGATGCGCTCCCTGCGGCTCTCGCGCCCCTCGGCGACGGCACTGTGAAAATCGCTGACACCGTGTTGGCTCACTGCCTTCATTGCTTCGCTCCTTCAAGTTCGCGCGGCCGGTTTATCGATTGGCCGGCCCATGCGCAGCAGACCCATCCGCGCCAAGTTCGCCCGCAGCAAGCCCATCCCCAGGGGATCCGCTTGCGCTCGCCCCGCCCGCCCCGGGCGCTTCGGCGTCGGGATTGCCCGATTCGGGCTCATTCGCCCCAGCCCCCTCGATCGGCTTGCTCATGCCGTACAGGATGGCCTCGATGAGGGAGTGCAGAACCGTCGAATCCTCGGATTCCGTGCACCGCATGAAGTCGTATGAGACGCCGTCGAGGAACGCCGAGACGAGCGCGCTAGAGACCCTGTCGATGTCCGTCGTCGGCTCGCGGCCGATCTTGGCCAGAACCCTCTCGACCAACCTGTACACCTCCCGGTTCAACCCGACGTGATAGTCCTCGAACTTGCTGTATGTCTTCGGGTGGCGCATCGCGTAGAGATTGAGCTCCGAGGTGAGGATGTACATCGTCCGCCCGTCGGCGCGCATGGCTTCCAGAACTTCCATGAGCCCGTCGACGGAAGGGTCCCATGACGAATCGATGGTCTCGCGAAAGCGGGCCAGTATGCGGCGCCCGTGGGCGAGCACCGCCTCCCCCAGCAGGTCTTCCATCGAGGAGTAATTCGAATAGAAGGCCCCTCGGGTGAAGCCGGCGGCGCGGACGACGTCGTCGATCTTCGCACCCGCAAACCCCTTCTCGACGAAAACGGAGGTCGCCGCCTCAATGAGGCGCGCACGCGTGTTCTCGCGTTTGCGAAGCGGCCGTTCAGCGCCCAAGAGCACATCCCCTTCCGAGCGTTTCCCTCTAAGCTCTGCTTTCCAAGATCTCCCTTGCCCAGCTTATCGCCTCGCGCCGCTTCGAGACAGACGGGCACAAACGGGACAGACGGACGGGCACAAAGCCGCCGCGCGCGACGTGTCCGTATTCACACGAAGACAACGATCCCTCAGACCGGAATTCCAGTACACTTTTGTATTGCATTCGATACATAGATGAATTGAGATTGCGGGATCGCCTATGTCTTCTTCGCTCTATCGGCTCGGGAACTTCTGCGCCGCCCACGCCAAACGCGTCCTGGCCGCATGGCTGCTCCTCATTGCTTTCCTCGGCGCCGTCGTGGCGCAGACGGGAATCAACCTCTCCAGCAGCTACACAATCGAAGGATTGGAGTCGATCGAGGGCGTCGACGTCCTGTCCGAGCGCCTGCCCCAAGCTTCCGGCGTGAACGAATCCGTCCTCTTTTCCTCCAAAGACGCGATCAAGTCCCACAAGGAGACGATCAAAGCCTTCGTGGACGAGGCGAAGAAGATCGACGGCGTCACGAACGTCTCCGACCCCTTCGCCGCCGCGACCGGCGGCGTCTCCTCCGACGGGAAACACGCGCTGGCGGCCGTCCAGACGGACAAGAGCGCCGGGGACGCCAAAGGCGACGTCGGGCCGAAGGCCGCGGCCATTTCGGCGAAGCTCGATTCGCTCGTCGCCCAGGCGCGCGCCGCAGACGCCTCGTTGACCGTCCAACGCAGCGGCGCCGTCGGGCACAAAACGGAGATCGCCCTGTCGGCGACGGAGATCGTCGGCGTGCTCATCGCCGCGATCGTCCTTCTTGTCACCTTCGGCTCCCTGCTCGCAGCCGGATCGCCGATCGTCTCCGCGATCCTCGGGGTGGGAGCCGGGCTGCTCGGAATCGTCGTCGCTGCATCCTTCGTGGAGGTCAGCTCCGTCACACCGGTGCTCGCCGTCATGATCGGGCTGGCCGTCGGCATCGACTACGCGCTGTTCATCATGTCGCGGGCGCGCGAGTATCTGGCCGAAGGAATCGACCCCAGGTCGGCGGCGAGCCGGGCGACGGCCACCGCGGGATCGGCCGTGGTCTTCGCGGGAGGGACCGTCATCGTCGCGCTGTGCGGCCTCGCCGTCACGGGCCTGCAATTCCTGGCGGTCATGGGGGCGGCCTCGGCCGCGGTGGTCGCGGTGGCCGTCCTCGTCGCGGTGACCGCCGTTCCCGCGCTTCTCGGGCTTTTGGGCCGCCGACTCTCGCCAAAGCCTCGCAAGAAGCGGCACAACGGCAGGATTGCCCGCGCGTGGGTGCGTGCCGTCACCCGGCGTCCAGCCGCAACCGTCGCCGTCGTCTTGGGGACTCTGGGAGTCGCGGCGGTTCCAGCGTTGGATCTGGCCACCGCTCTGCCCGACAGCGGGCAGGCGGCCCGGGGAACCGTCGAAAGAGACACATACGACGCGGTGGCCAAGGCCTACGGCGAGGGCTACAACGCGCCGATCGCGGTGCTCGCCGACATCGTGCAGAGCCAGGATCCCATCGGTCTGGTCAAGACCTTGAGCGAGAAGATCGGCAAGCTCGACGGCGTGGAGCGAGTCGCCCTCGCCACGCCCAACCGGGACGGTTCGCTCGCCCTCATTCAGGTCGTCCCGACGGGCGGCCAGACGAGCAAGGCCACAGCCGACCTCGTCAAAGAGATCAGAGGCCTGGCGCCCTCCTGGGAGAAGCAATACGGGATCTCCAACGTCATGGTGACGGGCAAGACGGCGGTCGCCATCGACATTTCGGACAAACTCGGCCAGGCCCTCCTTCCTTTCGGGATCGTCGTCGTGGGGCTGTCGCTCGCCATCCTCCTCGTCGTCTTCCGTTCGATCGCTGTGCCGCTGACGGCGACCCTCGGGTTCCTTCTGTCCCTGGCCGCGGGCATGGGGGCCGTGGGCGCCGTCTACGGCTACGGGTGGCTCGCGGACGCCCTCAACGTCACGAAAACCGGCCCCGTCATATCCTTCATGCCGATCCTGGTCATCGGCATCCTCTTTGGGCTCGCGATGGACTATCAGGTGTTCCTCGTCTCGCGAATGCGCGAGGAGTGGATCCGCACGGGCGACGCCGGCCTGGCCACCCGGGAGGGCTTCGTGGGATCGGCGAAAGTGGTGACGGCCGCGGCTGTCATCATGACGGGGGTTTTCGCGGCGTTCATTCCGCACGGCTCCGTCGAAATCAAGCCGATCGCCATCGCCCTGACGGCGGGGATAGCCGCCGACGCGTTCCTCGTCCGAATGACCTTCATTCCCGCGATCATGGCTCTTTTGGGCAGGAAGGCGTGGTGGATTCCGCGCTGGCTGGACGCCGCCCTTCCCGCGGTCGACGTCGAAGGCGACGGGCTCGCCCGCTCCCTCGAACACGAGGCATGGGTCGCCGAGCACGGCGAGAGCGCCGTGCGCCTCGAAGGCCTGACAATTCTGGACGGCGACGAACCGCTCGTGAACTCGCTCAGCCTCGCTGCGGCACCCGGCCAATTGGCCGTGGTCAGGGGCGAGGACGCCGTGGCGCGGCGGGCTCTCTCCGCCGTCGTCGAGGGAAGGCTGCTGCCGGACGCGGGAATAGCGGTGATCGGCCCCCACACGCTGCCCGACGGGCGCTCGCAAGTCCAGGGCATGACCACCGCCCTGCGCAGCTGGGACGGTCCGGTCTCGGCCAGAGCCTCGGTCGTGACGGTCGACGATCCGGGCAAACGCCGCTGGGAGCGCGTCCGCCAGCTGCTCGGCCAGGGGCGGACCGTCCTGGTCACCGGACCGGCGTCCATGGCTGTCCCTTCCGATCTTTTTGTCTCCGCGCAAGCGACGATCCCCACTCCCTCAAACCGCCTGGACGCCTCTCCGTCAAACCGCGTCGGCGCTGCGATCCGATAAGGAGGAAACCGTGAAAAAAGCACGCTCCCTGTTCTTCAGCCTCGTCCTCGTCCTCCCGGCGATCATCGGCCTCCTCGCCCTGGCGAGCACGTCCTCGACCGTCGACGGCGACAATCCGGCCAAGGCCGCCGTCGTCAACCTCGACGAGCCGGCCAAACTCAGCTCGGGCAAAACCCTGCCGGCGGGCCGCCAGATGATCGCCAGCCTCACGAAAGGCGCAGCGTCCGAATCCTCCCAGGCGCGCCACATCGCCTGGGACGTCGTCAGCCAGCAGACCGCTCGGAGCGGCTTGAAAAGCGGAAAATACGAAGCCGTGGTCACGATACCCAAGGGCTTCTCGCGGCAGGCCGCGGCGGTTCTTGAGAAAGGGCGCACGGGCGTGCCCCGAGTCTCGATCGAGTCCTCGGGCAGCAACCCGGTGACGAGAAGGATTTCGACGGCGGTCACGGAAGCCGCCGCGAGAGACCTGGGAACGAACCTGACCGTCGCCTACATCGACGGCAGCCTCAAGGCGACCAACACGATAAAATCCGGCATAGGCAAGGCGGCCGACAGCGCGAAAAAGCTCGCCGACGGGCAGCACAACGCCGCCCAGGGCAGCCAGGAGCTCGCCGACAACACGGGAAAGCTCGCCTCCGGCCTCCACACGCTCCAGGGAGGAACCGGCGAATTGTCGTCGGGCGCCTTGAACCTGGCCGGGGGCGTTTCGACCTACACCTCGAAGGTCGACCAGGCCGCCGCGGGCGCCCAGCAGCTCTCGGCCGGCTCTCAGAACTTGAGCGCGAACGTCTCCCGATACACTGCCGGCGTGAATCAGATGTATGCCGCGATCGCCGGAAACGGCCCGCGGAGCCTTGCCGGCGGGGCGGCGCAGGTCTCGGGCGGGCTCCAGAGGCTCAATTCCGCCGTGCAGAACATCGACTTGTCCTCGTTGACGCAGATCGAAGGGAACTTGACTCAGCTTTCCTCGACGATGGGCTCCGTTTCGTCCGGGGCCGATCGAACGGTCGCCCTCATCAGGGCGTGCGGCGCCGGGAACGCACAGGCGTGCGCCGCCGCCGAACAGGCGACCCTCCAGGTCAAGCAGGCTGCCGCTTCCGTCTCCTCGCGCATCGGGACGGGAGGCTCCGGCTCCCTCGGAATGATTCGGCAACTCAACGGGCTCAAGGCTTCGGTCGGCCAGCTCGCCCAAGGGGCGCAGTCGGTTTCACAGGGCCTCGACCAAGTCGCGGGGGCGATGGGCACGAACCTGGCCGGCGCCAACGGGAACAGACTCGTCGCGGGCGCCAACCAGGTTGCCGAGGGGAACAAGAATCTGGCCGGAGGCCTGGCGGCCCTTTCCGGCAATTCTTCGACTTTGAACCAGGGGGCGGGCAAAGTCGCCGCGGGCGCGTCTGCCGTCAACAAAAACGCCGCCGCGGCCGCCGGCGGAGCCGATCAGCTCGGCCAGGGCGCCGCCCAGCTCAACAGCGGCGCCCAGGAGTTGAACAAGGGGGCGAACTCTCTGCGCAGCGGACTGAGCGACGCGTACTCGCGCATCCCCGCCGATCCGAACCCCGCGGCTCACGCCCGCGCTCTTTCCAGCCCCGTCGGGGTCGCCTCGTCCGGCGGCGAAGTTTCGACGACGACCTCGCTCGCCCCCGGGGCGATCGCCGCGGCCCTGTGGATCGGGTCGCTCATGTCTGTGCTCGCCCTGGGCAAGATGAAGCGGGAACGCATATTCGAGGCGGCCACGCCGCTCCGGCTGGCATGGGAGTCGCTGAGGCCGTCCCTGATCATGTCCCTGGGCCAATGCGTAGCGACGGCGGCGGCGATGTGGCTGTGGGACGTCGACGTCGCCGACAAACCCGGGGCCTTCGCCATGATGCTGTTCGCGTCGGTCGCCTTCACGATCGTCAACGACGCGCTCATGGCCGTCTTCGCCCGCCGCGGCGGAGTGATCGCCTCGCTGACCCTTTTGGCGGTGCAGATCCTCAGCCTCGACGTCATCCTCCCCTCCGCGAGCCACACCGGGTTCTTCGGCGCGGTCAATGGATCGACGCCTCTGCCGGGGGCGGCCTCCGCCCTTCACGGGCTGATCACAGGCGGACCTTCGTCCGCCTCGGCGGCGGCGATCGTGCTCGGCGTATGGGCCGCAGCGGCCTTCGGGCTGTCGGTTGCGGGCGTCAAGAGGCGGCGGGCCACGTCGGTGAGCGCCATCAGGAGGGAGCTGGCCCAGGCCGCGGCCGTGTGAGCGAAGTCGGGCGGGCGCCTGTCGCCCGCCTTGCCTGCGGCCCGTCCGGCTTGGCGCCTTGCCCGGGCGCCTAAGCCCGCTTGAGCGCCTTGTCCGCGCCGAGCGCGACGGCGAAGGCCATGAGGCCGTTTGGTTCGTAGGGACAGGAGAACAGGCCGCAGTCGATCGCCTTGTCCGTGAGGAAGGTCTCCGATTCGGCGGCGGCCCGCGGATTCTTGAGATCCCAGGCGAGGAGCGCGGCCATGAGCGCGGCCGAAGCCTCGGCGGGCAAAGGCGTTACCCCCAAGCGTCGAAGACCGCCGTAGGCCGCCCGCAAAGGCCGCGAGACGAGGACGGAGCGGGTCATCGACAGTGGGCCGACATTGTAAGAGACCGTCCGGCCCGCTTCGCGTTCGACGGTTGCCCGCCACCTGCCGATCCGCTTCGCGGCGGCGTAATTGGGGCCTTGGACCGCGATGTATCCGGGGTAGACGCCGTCGACGCGCGAGGGGCCGAGACCCCGCGCCCTCGCGTAGGCCGCCAGCGCCGAGGCGGCCAGGCCCCGTCCAAAACGCGCCTTCGGAGACTCCGACAGCACGTAGGCGTCCGTGGGGCTTCCGTACCAGGCGAGCGCGGTGTCGGGGCGGGCGCGCGTGACGAGGCTCTCGACGACGTCGGCGCCGACCTCCGCCAAGAGGAACTTCGCCCCGGGGGCGTACAGGGTGTCGACTATCGCGATGCGCCCGTCCAAAGAGGCGATCCATCCCGCCGCAGCCTCCGGTTCGCGGGCGACGTCGAGCGGGACAGGCGGAAGAATGAGGGTTCCCGCCCCGGACCTCGCCGCGTCGATGAGCGCGGAGTTCTTCTCCTGGCCCGCGCGGACAGGCGCGGCGACGTCGGCGCCCCACGCCAGAAGCGAAGGCGCAGGCGAAAGTGCGGCGGACGCCCCGAGGCACGCAAACGTCCATCCGTCGAGGTCGAGGATCCCCGGGTCGCCGATGACCTCGGCCAGGGCGTCGTACGCGCCGCGACGCATGAATCCGCGACGCCGCCAGGCATCCAGCAAAGCCAGGAGGCTCCGCCCCTTGTATTCGCGCCCGTCGAGCTCCAGGGACAGCTCGCGGCGCGGCTCTCGATTCCCGCTCACCTTCCAGGAGCCGCCGCGGACTTCGACGGCGCGGGCTTCGCCTATCTTCCTCCCGTCGGCGAAACGCAGGCTCTTCGCCAGGCAAGCCAGGCCGGCTCGGGCCGCCTCGCCCCCGCGAGAGGGGGCGTCGACCCTGCTGAGATCCGTCATCGCGGCGCGATAGCCTTCACGCCATGGCTCGGCGCCTTTTACCCTCTCGGCCAGGCGCGGGTCGGCGGTGGCCGCGGCCAGCGCCATTCCCCGGGCGAGGACGCTCAAGCTCGTGCGCCCGTTTTGCCGAGGCAGAACGATCCGGCCGGACGGGAAATCGCCCCCCTTGCGGTACCGTTCCAGGCCGACGCCGCCGTATGACAGATGGACGAGGTCGCGGCCGCTTTTGCCGTCGAGAACGGCGAAAGCGCGCGAATCGGAGGAAGCGCACGAATCGGAGGAAGCGCGCCCCATGTCGATCAGCTCCAAGCGCGCGGGGAGGAGCGCGGGCGCGCGAAACTTCGCTTGGCCCCAGCACCGCGCCGACCCGTCTAGGCCCAGCCGGTCCATCGCCCACGCCTCGACCGCGGCTCCGTGGAGAATCGCACGGCGGAAGCCGAAAGCCCTCGCCGCGGCGCTCGACATGTGGATAGGGTTGACGTCGCCCGTATAGCGCGCCCACAGTCGGGAATCCGCCACGGTGAACTCCCGCTCCGCGACGGCGGGCCGATTGCCGACGTCGAGGCGGCCCATGGAGTCGACCCCGCGCTCGCGCCTCAGGTCGAAGCTTTCGGAAGGCTGCCGCTCACCCCACTCGCGCGGCTCTCCCGTGAGCTTTTTCGCGATGTAGAGGGTCTCTTCGGCGTAGACGAGCCCGCCGTCGTCGAAGACGACCCCTCGGACCGTCACCTCCGTTCCCCGCTCGCTGCGGCGAATCGAAGAGACGGAGGCGCCGGCCTCCGCCTCGCTGCCGAGGAGAATCGGCGCTGCAAGCGTCCACGAGGATTCAGCCACGACGAGCCCGGCCAGCGGAACGGGAATTTCAGGCGAGCTGAGCGCTTCGACCGACGGCGCGAAACACAGCGCGCGCAGCTGGCTCGGCGTGGCGTGGGCCCTTTCGCCTCGCAAGCCCTCACGCCCGTCTCGCGCGTTCTCGGTCTCGCCTGCGCCGGGTCTTAAGAAGTCCTCGAGGCTTTCGGGCGCCCTGTCGGGCAAATTTGCGGCTCCGACCTTTCCGGCGAGCTCGCCGCGTTCGGGGAAATCGCCTCGACTCAGCGATTTTCTCACGGATGTCGCCATCAATCGTGCAAACCGAGTTACGTGCGTCAGTTCAACCATTGCTCGAATCCCTTTCGCTGCATTGACAACGCAACCCTATCGTTTTCCCACGCGGCGCGGAATGAAAATCACCGAAATAAATCGACGAAGCCAAAAATTCGGACGCCCGCCGCGCATGAAACGCGCAGGAAAGGACGCCCGCGGCGCATGAAAGAAGGCCCGCCGAAGCGAGCCTTCTTCCTAAGTTCTTCCGCGTCAGTCCTCCGACAGCAGACCGTCCTTGTAAGCCCGGGCGAGCCTACGGGGAATGCGCACCTCACGGCCCCGCACACGGACGGACTGAAGCTCGGTGAGCTCAGCCTTCCACTGGGAACGACGAGAGCGAGTGTTGCTGCGGGACATTTTGCGCTTGGGAACTGCCATGTGCACCGCTCCTCTCTCTTAATGGCCGCCTCGTGCGGCACGTGGTCCTGTCGCGAGCGGGCAATCCGCCCAACACGCACGAATGAACATATTACTCCACGAAGCGCGGCCGACGCCATCCGCCCGAAGGCCTCGCCAATCTTCGTGGGGAGGATTTCGTCACATCCGCGCCTTTCAGACGTTCGCCTCCTCCGGACATCCGCGCCTTTCAGACGTTCGCGCCGTCGGTCGGCGAAGCGCCGCCCGCGCGATCCTATACGGCCGGGCCTCGCGGCGCGAACGGAAACGGGCACGTGCACCAAGCCGCTGCGACCGGCGTCGGCCGCGCCGCTTTCAAGGCGGACGGCCCTTCAGGGCGGACAATGGAACCGTGAGCGAATTCCTCCTTGCCCCGTCCGCCCGGCTCTCTCACGAGATCGAGGTGAAGAAATCCCGTTTCCTCACCCTCGTCGCCAGAGTCTCCACTCCCGCGGAAGCCCGCGAGGCCGTGAACGAGAGGAAAGCCGCCATGCCCGACGCCCGCCACCACTGCGCCGCCTTCGTCGTCTCGGTCGACGGCGCCCGGCCGGTCTCCCATTCTTCGGACGACGGCGAACCCTCGGGAACCGCCGGACGTCCGATGCTCGACGTGCTCGCCGGTTCGAAACTCGTCGACGTCGTAGCAGTCGTCACGCGATACTTCGGCGGAACCCTGCTCGGCACGGGCGGCTTGGTGCGCGCCTACTCCGACTCCGTGCGCGAATGCCTCGAAGGCGCGCCCGTCGTCGTCCGCGATCGCGTGCCCGCGTGGTCCGCTGCTCTCCCCCACGCCGACGCCGGCCGCTACCTCTCCGAGCTGGCCGGGATCGGCGCGAGCGTCGAGCCCGCGTACGAGGCGAGCGGGGTCCGCGTCGTCGTCGCCCACCCCGACGCCGACGCCGTCGCGAGCCTTTTCGCCCGACTGTCCTCGGGAAGCATCCGACCCGAACCGGAGGGGACGAGAACCGTCGAGGCGCCGGCGGGCGCGATCCGCAACGGCTCGACGATTCGCTGAGGGCAACTGCTTGACGAAAGGCTGACCCGCCGAGAGACGACGGCCCGCGCCGCGCCGAGAGACAGATGCCCCGCCGCGAAAGCCGATCGCCACGAGGCGCTCAACCGCACACGGACGCCGACTCGCTGGACCGAGACAAACGCCGCATTGCGGCGAACCGACTGGACATTGCGCCCTCGTTGTGAAAAAGTAACGCCAGTAAACGACATGACGGAAAGGACGAGGCCATGGTCTTCACCATCGCTCCCGCCTCGGTTCCGTGCATGTGCTGTATGTGTCTCTAGGGCGTCGAGCTTTATAGGTGCGCGGCCGCGCACGCTCTCGGCGCTCACGGCGGTTGGCGGGCGACCACGGCCCACGCACACTGTGCGCGCCCGGCAAAATAGCGCATCTCCCTTCCATTCACGTCGAACCCAAGGAAAAGCATGTCAAAAATCTTCGCCAACGCAACGGAACTCGTTGGCCGCACGCCCCTCGTCCGCATCAACAGGCTCGCCGACGGCGCCGACGCGACCGTCCTCGCGAAGCTTGAATTCTACAATCCTGCGAATTCGGTGAAGGACCGCATCGCGGTCGCCATCATCGACGCCGCAGTCGCCTCGGGCAAGCTCCCCGTGGGAGGGACGATCGTCGAGGGAACCTCCGGCAACACGGGAATCGGGCTCGCCTGGGTCGGAGCCGCCCGCGGGTACAAAGTCATTCTCACGATGCCCTCCTCCATGTCCAAAGAGCGGCGCGCGCTGCTGCGCGCTTTCGGGGCGGAGCTTGTTCTGACCGAGCCCGCGCTGGGAATGCGCGGCGCCGTCGACAAAGCGAAGGAGATCGTGGCCTCGACGGACGGCGCCGTCCTCGCCTCGCAGTTTGCGAACGAGGCGAACCCCACCGTCCACGAGAAGACGACCGGCGAAGAGATCTGGGAGGACACCGACGGCAAGGTCGACTACCTCGTCTCCGGCATCGGCACGGGCGGCACGATCACCGGCGCCGGCCGCGCGCTGCGCCGCCACAACCCGCAGATCAAGCTCATCGCCGTCGAACCCGCCGAATCCCCGCTCCTTTCGGGCGGCAAGGCCGGCCCCCACAGGATCCAGGGGCTCGGAGCGAACTTCGTTCCCGACGTCCTCGACACCGACCTTTACGACGAGGTCGTCACGGTCTCCTCCGACGAGGCCCTCGCCCAGGCGCGGCGGGCCGCCACCGACGAGGGCCTGCTCGTGGGCATCTCCTCCGGCGCGGCCCTCGCCGCCGCCGTCGAGGTCGCCAAGCGCCCCGAGGCCGCGGGCAAGACGATCGTCGTGATCATTCCCGACTTCGGCGAGCGCTATGTTTCGACGGCGCTCTTCGAGGGCTTGGTCGATTGACGAACAACGTGGGCGGCGCTGAGGCGCCGCCCACGCCTTCCTCACAAGAGACCGTCCGCCTGCAAACGCGAGCCCTCATACGAAAGGATCAGCCCGATGCGCCTGCCCCGCTTCCTCCAAACCGCGCGCGAAGACATTCAGGCCGCCCGCGAACACGACCCCGCCGCAAAATCGAACGTCGAGGTGGTCCTCTCCTACCCTGGAATTCATGCGGTTTGGGGCCACCGCCTCGCCCACGCCATGTGGAAGAAGTCGCCCAGGCTCCGCGTGCCGGCCCGCCTCGTCTCACAGGCGGTGCGCGCGTTGACCGGGATCGAAATTCACCCCGGCGCGACCATCGGGCGGCGCTTTTTCATCGACCACGGAATGGGCGTCGTCATCGGCGAAACGGCCGAGGTGGGCGACGACTGCATGCTCTACCACGGCGTGACCCTGGGAGGGACGGCACTCGTGGACAAGAAGCGGCACCCGACGTTGGGCGACGGCGTCGTCGTCGGCGCGGGAGCCAAGATACTGGGTCCGGTGACCGTGGGCAACGGCTCCCACATCGGAGCCAATGCCGTTGTCATCAAAGACGTGCCGGACGATTCGACGGCTGTCGGCGTTCCCGCCGCGTCTCGCAGCAGAAAGCGGGAAGACGCCTTCTACATCGATCCGGCGATCTGGATCTGAGGACCGCCGGCGTTCCTTGAAGCCCCTCAGCGCTCCGAGGACTCGTACTGCGCCACAAGGTCGATGCGCCGCTGATGCCGTTCGTCTCCGCTGAAGGGCGTGCCGATGAACAGTTCGACGAAGGAAAGCGCCTCCTCATGTCCGTGCTGGCGCGCGCCTATCGCGACGACGTTCGCGTCGTTGTGCTCCCGCCCGAGCCTCGCGGTCTCAAGGTTCCACGCGAGGGCCGCCCGCACTCCCCTGACTTTGTTCGCCGCTATCTGCTCGCCGTTTCCAGAGCCTCCGATGACGATCCCCAGGCTGCCCGGGTCGGCCACCACGGCCTCGCCGCAGGCGACGCACATGGGCGGGTAATCGTCCACCGGATCATATGAATGGGCGCCGTGGTCGACCACCTCGTGGCCCCCCTCGCGGAGCTTGCCCGCAATGTATTCCTTGAGTTCGAACCCCGCGTGGTCCGTCGCAATGTGTATCCGCATACAAACATGATACCGGTCACTGACCGGCCGAAAGCACGCGCCCGCGGGCCAGCCGCTAGGATTGCCCACGGCATGCAGCGAGAGAGCATCGATATTTGACGGCAACGATCCGAAGACGCGAATTCAAGACGACGTCTTTCGCGCCGTCAACGGCGGATGGATGGAAACGACCGAGATTCCCGAGGGCCTTCCGTGGATCGGCAGCTTCGTCGAACTGGTCCTCCAAGCGGAGAAGCAGGTAAAGGAGATCATCGAAGGCCTCGCGAAGAATGAAGAAACCGACGCGCATCCGGGCACACACGCGCAGCTCGACGGCGCCGTTCAGACGAATGAGAATGCCAAGCAGAGCGGCGAAACGCACAAAGACGCACACAAAATCGGCGCCCTCTTCTCCTCGTGGATGGACGTCGGCGCTCTGAACGCCAAGGGAACCGCCCCTTTGCGGGCCTACCTCGCCCCGGTCGAGGCCGCAACAGACCGCGAGGGCCTCGCGCGCGTCGTCGGCGAACTCCGGGCCGCGGGAGTGCCGGCCTTCTTCAACTGGGACATCGACGCCGATCTGGCGGACCCCGATACGTCGCCTTCTTCGAGCAGTCCGGCCTGGGCCTTCCCGACGAGGCCTGCTACCGCGAGGATCAGCACGCCGAAACCCTCGCCAAGTACACGGACTTCGTGCCGAGGCTCCTGGCTCTCGGCTACGCCCTGAGCGAGGAGGCGGCGCAAGCGCAGGCCGACGTCGTCCTTCGTTTGAAGACCGCGATCGCCTCAGCCCACATGAACGTCGTCGACGCGCGCGACGCCGACAAACTCAACAACCCGTTCGTCTGGGCCGATTTCATCGATTCTGCGCCTGGATTCGCCTGGGCCGCAGCGTTGGCGGGCGCCCAGATGCCGTTGGACGGCTCCTCCGACGTGATCGTCATGCAGCCGCACGCTTTGCGCGAGGCAGCGCGCCTGTGGGCCGTAACCCCGCTTGCCGGCCTCAAGGCTTACACGCGCTGGCTCATTCTCCGCGCGAGGGCCACGTTCCTCACCGAGGAGATCGACCGCGCGAACTTCGACTTTTACGGCAAGGCGCTGCGCGGAACCGCCCAGCAGCGCGAGCGGCGGAAGCGCGGGGTCGCCGCCTTCGAAGAACGCACTCGCGCCCTGGTCGCCCAATACGACGCGTACGTC
>CALIHR010000037.1 GCA_938020505.1 uncultured Actinobaculum sp.
CAGCCACACGCCCATCAACCTGAAAAGAAACACAACCCTCTCGCCACCCTCGACGTCGCCATAAGGTTTGAAAGGCTTCTGCACGCTTGCCAAACCCTCAACGGCTTGCTTCGGTTCAAGCTTGACAACGGCCTCGTACGGCGGCTGGACGCAGCTGACGCCCTTGCGAACGGGAAAGAATGCCATTGCGGCGACGACGCCGGTCTTCCTTCCGCTGTCAGGCATGACGGACACTGCTGGGGAATGGACGGCCCAAACGGTCTGCGCAGAATCGTTCGTCAGTTTGCACTTGAACGTGACCGACGTCGAGCCGACGGTCGGCTCAACGGAAACAGTCACATCCGCCGAGACAGCGGAATCGTTGGCCTGAATCGGACTGGAAGCCGCAGAGCCCTCAGAGCTCGGGCTTGACTCCCCGCGATTGCCCGTCGATCGCCGGGCGTCTTGGCCCCCGCAGGCCCTCGGCTGGCCACGTCCGAAGAGGGGGCTCCAGGTTTGGCTCCGCCGCCCGAGCCGCACGCAGACAGCAGGGGCATCGCGGACAGTGCGGCAAGGGAAAGGCGGAGCAACCTCCTTCGCGAAGCGCGAGCAGACCCAGGAAGCGCCAGAGCAGATCCAGGGCGACGCGCAATGGGCACAGCCCTCGGGGAACGCGCAGCGCCTGCCTCTTCGGAGAAACGCGAAGCCTGGAAGAAACGGAGCTTTCGTGGAATCCGCATAGTCGTCTGTAGCTTTCTCGCTTGGGGAGCCCCATCTCATCACGCAATCCGTTCTCTGTGCATTGAAGAGGATGCTTCGGATCGATGATTTCCGGGATGTTCGGGTTGTTGTCGTGGCCGATGGGCAGCCCCGTGGCGAAAGGGTCGGCGCCGTCGGACTTGGAACGCGAACGGGAGGCAATGTTGTTCCACAACCCCATGGCCTTCGACACGCTCTTGCGAGCAGCCGTTCAGCTCCACCCTCAGCGAGGATCTGATTTCGTTTGCCGTCTTCCTCTCGGCTTCTATGAGGTCCTCCGCCGCCGCGCCTTTCGGGAAGAACACGCGCCCAATGCGCGCGATTCCGGACAGCTTCGCCCAGGAGCCGTCGAAAAACTGCCTCTTGCCGGCTCGGCCGCATCGGCGACGGACTGGTCGAGTGCTTTCGTCGCCTCTCCAACGACCGCTTCAGTGTCGATATACGTTTCCCGCCCTTTCGAGAAGTATGACCTGAACACTGAATATAGTATCTCGAAACATCTGGAAACCCTTGGGGAGATCGCTACGTAGTTAGAATCCTTTAAATTCAGAGGAAATGGCGAAGTATGCAGACAAACTACTACATGATTGAAATTCCTGAGTCTCTGCGTTTACGCCCGCAAAAGCGCCTGCTGCGAGACCGACGAACGCCTGCTGCGAGACCGGCGAACGCCTGCTGCGAGACCG
>CALIHR010000038.1 GCA_938020505.1 uncultured Actinobaculum sp.
GGCCGCGCCCACGGCGACTCCCGCGCCCGCCCGGACTCCGGCGGGAAGCGCGGCCGAGGCGAGGGCGAGGCCCGCGGCGGCGGCCAAGCCTTCGGTCAGACTCACCGGCGTTCCCGCATAGGACGCGCGGTTCCAGGAAGAAAAGGCCGAGGGGAAGCGTTTGGCCGCCGCGACGGCCGCGCCCGCCCCCGCGGCGGCGAGGCCCCCGGCGAGGGCCGCAACACGAATGCGCATGTCGAATTACCCTTCTTCCGATGCGGGTCCGGCGGTCGGCTGAGGCGTCTGGGTCGGCGTCGCCGGGGCGTCGACGCGCGTTCCTATGGCCGCTTGGGCGCCGTCGCCTTGGCCGAGCTGGACGTGCGAGCCCTTGATCTCGGAGGCCACGGCGACGGCCACGTTGATTCTCCCCGCCACGGTGTCAAGCGAATCGACCGTCGATCCGGCGCCCTTGGCTTCGCGCACCTTGGCGAGCAAACTGGTCGAGGAGGTTCCCTCCCCCGCCGTGACAGTCGGCCCCTTCGAGGAAAGGGTCTTCACCATCTTGACGTAGCCGTTGGAAACGCTCTTCGTCTCGGCGGCGGGCGTGGCGGCGGATTTGTCGATCTCCATTTTCTTCGGCGTCACCACGACGACCGCCTGAACGCCGCCTTCCACGTCTCCCTGGATCTGGATCATCTGGTTGCCTTTCGCCGTGAGGGCGTCTTTGATCACGGTCATATTGGGGTCGGCCGCCCCCATGAACAGCAGTCGGCTCACGCCCGAGGCGACGACGACGTGGGGGTCGGCGTCGCTTTTCTCGCCCACGTACTGGGCGAGGGAACGCGCCAGCGTGTTGCGGTAGGGGTTGGCCGAGGACGCCGCGTAGGTGTCTGCCAGCGTGACCGTGCCGGCGATTGTGGCGCCGGCCTTGGAGACCTTGTCCTCGGCGGCCTTGAGCTCGGAGTCCTCGACGCCCGGGAGGGCGACGATCGCGACCCTGCGGTCTTTGAGGGTTCCGCCGACGAGCTGCGTTCCCGCCGAATCGAGCTGCTTTTCGTTCTCGGAAAGCGCGTTGTTGGCGGCGTCGGCCTCCGTCCTCGCCTCGTCGCGGGATTTCCTCAGCGACTCGACCTGAGACGAGAGCGTCGTCCCGATCGAATTCTGGAGCGGGCCCGCGCCCAAGATGACGCCGATCGCAAGGGCCATGAAAACCGAGACGAGCGATACTAAGTGATATCGAAAATCAACCATGAGTAGCCTTTCAGAAGAACGATCCGAACCATCGAAGAATGTCGCCGAACCAGGCCGAGACGAGCCCGAAGGTCGCCCGCCCCGTGGCGGTCGAGGCCATGGCTGCGCCGATGGCGATGCAGCCGGCCAGCAGGAGCGCGAAAATCTGCCAATTGGATATGCGGGAGCGGTACAGCTGCGAGACGCCTTTCGCGTCGATGAGCTTTCCCCCCACGGCGAGGCGCGTGAGGAAGGTCGAAGCCATCCCCGGACGCCCCTTGTCGAGGAACTCGATGAGGGTGTTGTGGGTGCCCAACGCGACGATGAGCTTTGCCCCCTTGTCGTCGGCCAGCAGCATAGCGACGTCTTCGGACGTTCCGGTGCACGGGAAGACCACGTGGTCCACACCGAGCTCGTCCACGCGCTTGCTCCCGGGGGCGCGTCCGTCCCGGTAGGCGTGGACGACGATCTCCGCTCCACAGGTGAGGGCCTTGTCCGAGACGGAGTCCATGTCGCCGACGACCATGTCGAGCTTGTACCCCTCTTCGAGTATCGCGTCGGCGCCGCCGTCCACCCCGATCATGATGGGCCTGTATTCGCGAATGTAGGGGCGGAGGGCCGCGAGGTCCTCCTTGTACCTGTAGCCTCGGACGACGACGAGGACGTGGCGCCCTTTGAAGGAGGTCTTGACGTCGGGCACTCCGACGCCGTCGAAGATGAGGTCTTGCTCGCGCTCGACGTACTCCATCGTGTTCGTGGCGAAGGCTTTGAGCTGGACGTCCATGCCGGCCCTCGCGTCCTCCTGGTTGGCGGCGATCGTCTCGGCCGTCTGAACGGTTCCGGCGGCGACGAGCTCCTCGCCGGCGTACACCTCGCCGTTCTCCGTCACGCGCACGCGCGTGCCTTCGCCGACCTCCATGACCTCGGGCCCGCAGTCGTCGACCAGCGGCACCCCCGCCGCGTTGAGGATTCCCGGCCCGAGGTTGGGGTATCGCCCCGACGTCGATTTCGCCGCGTTGACGACGACGAGCGGGTTGCACGCCACGAGGGCCTCGGCGGAAACCCTGTCGATGTCAGTATGGTCGATGATCGCGACCTCGCCCGCCCGCAGACGCTTCGTCAGATTCTTCGTGCGCCGATCCACGCGCGCCTCGCCCGCATGGTCGTCGGCCAGCGGGGCTTCCTTCTTCCGTCTGAATGGGAGTGCCACGGCTTTATCGTGCCACATCAGGACCGCCGCCGAGGAGTTCGGCCGCGTGGGCTCGAGCCGCTTCGGTGTCGCTTCCCGAGAGCATCCGCGCCAATTCTCCGAGCCGCTCGTCGCCGGCGACGATCGCGACGTCGGTTTTTGCCCCCGATTCGCCCTCTTCTTTGACGACGACGGCCTGCGTCGCCGCGTGGGCGGCCACCTGCGCCAAATGAGTGACAACGATCACTTGATGCTTTTCAGCGAGCTTGGCCAAACGTCTGCCGACCGCTTGGGCGGCTCGGCCGCCCACTCCGGCGTCGACCTCGTCGAAGAGGAAGGTGTGGTCCGACTGCGCCGCCCGCTCCGCGAGGGACACCTCGACGGCGAGCATGACTCGCGAAAGCTCGCCGCCCGAGGCCGACGCGCCGATGGGCCGGAGCGGCGCCCCGGGATGCGAGGCCAAGAGGAATTCGACGACGTCTGCGCCGTGGGCCGCGGGCTGCCCCTTGGTCACGGCGATTTCAAACCGGGCGTTGGCCAGCGCCAGCTCGGTCAGCTCGTCGCCGACGAGGGCGCCGAGCCGGCCGGCCGCCTGCGAGCGGGCCCTGTGGAGGGCCGCCCCGGCGGCCTCCATGCTTTTGCGGGCGCGCTCGCGCTCCTCTTCGAGGCGTTTCCTTGTGCTCTCGGGGTCCTCGAGGTCGGCCAGAGCCGCGCGGGCCTCCTCGGCGGCCTCGATCGCCTCGTCGTTCTCCATGCCGAGCTCTCGCCGCAGCCCGGAAAGCTCCTGGCGCCGCGCATATATTTCGGCGAGCCTGGCCGGATCGGCCTCGGTGTCCGCCGCGGCCGAGGCGAGGGTGGCCGCGATGTCGCCGAGCTCGTCGCGAGCCGAGCGAAGCCGCGCAAGAAGGTCGACGACGTCGCCTGTTTGCTCGAGGGCGCGCACGGCTGCGTCGATCCCCTCCAGGGCGGACGAGTCGACCGTGTCCGAGCCTGAGAGCCGCGCCGCGGCCTCCGACAGCCCCGCGAAGCGCGACTCCGTGTTCTCCAGCCTAAAGGCTTCCGCTTTGAGGGCCTCGTCTTCGCCCGGGCGCGGGGCGACTTCCTCGACTTTCGCCGCCAAGGCCTGATACGCGAGGCGGCGGCGCGCGTTCTCGCGCGCGTTCTCGTCAAAGGAGCGGAGCCGTTCTTCGGCTTTCGCATGGGCCGAGTACGCCTCGCCCCATTGCCGGAGCTTCTTTGCGACCGCCTCGCCTCCGAATGCGTCCAAGGCCTGTCGCTGCTGGGCCGCCGTGGCCAGGCGCAGCTGGTCCGACTGCCCGTGGACGGTGACGAGGCCCTGGGCTATCGACCTCAAGACGGCGGTGGGCACGCGGCGTCCGCCGATGAACGCACTCGACCGGCCGGAGGCAGGCACCTGCCGGGCCACGACGATCTCCGCCTGCCCGCCGTCGACGTCGTAGGCCCCTCCGGCGTCGTCGATCGCCGCCAGAACGGGGGAATCGTCGGCGACGAGGAACGTCCCCTCGACCCGCGCCGACTTGGCGCCGGCGCGGACCTGGCCGGGATCCGGCTTTCCGCCCAGGATGAGCTGCAGCGACGTGAGGGCCATCGTCTTTCCCGCGCCGGTCTCGCCGGTCAGGGCGGTGAGCCCCGCCGAAAGGTCGAGCCGGGCCTCGGCGATGACCCCGAGGTTCTCTATGGTCAGCGTCTCAATCACTGATGCCCTCCTGCTCAGCCACAGTTGCCTTCCTGCGCGGGGTCGCGCCATCCCCGCACCGGAAGTCTGAA
>CALIHR010000039.1 GCA_938020505.1 uncultured Actinobaculum sp.
CCTTTCGTGTCCCCCCACACCCGCCCCCACACCACACGCACCACAGGCCACAGCGGACACACACGCACCACAGGCCACAGCGGACACACACGCACACAGGCACGCACACACGCACGACACACAGGCACGGACACACGGCCACACAACCCCAACCCCACACCCGCAAACACACAACACACAGGCCGCATACCGTCAAGGCCACACAACCCCAACCCCACAGCACAACGCGGCGTTTTCCGGGGACAGTTCCCTGGAAAGCTTTTTAGCGGCTGGAGGCGTGTCCAGGGCTATTCGTATGCCGCATCCGGCAGCGTGAGCGGTTTGCTTTGTGGCTATTGACCATCATGACAAAGCGAGGCTTGTTTGCGGCTCTGTTTCTTGAGGGTCAGCTGAAAGAACGTCTCCCAGGTGCGCGAGAAGGCGATCGACGTCGTTCTCGTGCTTTGCAAACTGACCGAGGGTCCATTCCTTTGGAGGAGTTGCTCGGAGCCCTGTGGCACACACAGGCAGGCACGCGCAGGCGCTGGCTGCGACGCTCCGTTGGAGTGCTCGAAGGCGTGCGTTCCCGATTGTTGAAGCGGCGTCGCCGGTCGCCTCGATGAAGGCGCTGTTGAGCGTGTCAATGGCGGTCTGTGAAACCGTGCTTCGTCGGGCCGGCTCATGATTCCAGCGATCGGCATCTGTGACTCGGATCGACTTTTTGTTGATTTGACTTTGCATGGGCGGCAACGGAGCCATATGCGAAGGTGTCGTCGTCGTTCAGCGTTAGTTCAAAGAATTCTAGATCTCGTTCGCATCTCGCTCGCCCCGATCCGTCGGTCGCTTTGGGCGCGCGCGTGACAAACCCTGCAAAAGCAATCTTTGAAGGAGGTTACCGGAACGCTGTAAGCGAAATATGCTACGTCGATTAGCTTCGGAAGAATCTGCTTTTTCCTATTGCCTATGCGGAACTTCTGCTCTAGGCTGAACTTGTGCGCACAAGAGCGACCTGGAAAGTTGGAGGTTGGGTTGCGAGCACCGGGCCGACAAGGTTTGACTCGGCACTTCGATCAGAAACCGCGTAGACAAGTCGATCTAAGACCGCGTACACAAGTTTCCTGCGTGACAGGCTCATCCGTCTGCATCGTGGGTATTCAGAAGGAGCAACTCGATGGAGAGCAAGTGGAATCCATCGCCGAGTCGGCACAAAGAGTCTAATCGACGCCGCGGGCGGCTGCGACTGATTCTTGTGAACGGATTGCGGCTGATTCCCGTGAACGGACGAGATTCTTTGGACGGCGCGCACCGTCTCGAAGGTTTGCGCAGTCTGAGCGAGTTGCGGCGCTCAGGCGGATCGGGCGGCCTCGGCTGGTTGCGTTCGGACGGGTCGGGTCGCTTCGACGAGTTGCGCTCAAGCGGGTCGGGCCCTTCGAGTGTTCGCCGTCGTCGAGACAATCTCGGTTGTCGAGACAATCTTGGCCGCCGCCGAGGCAATCACGGTCCTTGCTGCGCCGACTCTCAAGAACGGAAAGGCATGGAATGAGCTTCGAAGAAAGCGTCGTTTATCAGATTTACCCCAAATCTTTCAAGGATTCGACGGGGACGGGGGTCGGCGACCTTCGCGGGATCATCGAGAAGGTCCCCTACATCGCTTCGCTGGGGATCGACTACGTCTGGTTCAGCCCCTTCTTCCCGTCCCCTCAACGCGACAACGGCTACGACATCTCCGACTACTGCAACATCGACCCGGCGATGGGCACGATGGAGGACTTCGACGAGCTCGTCGGCGCCTTGGGACGCCACGGCATCGGCGTGATGCTCGACATGGTTCTCAACCACACGTCCACAGACCACGAGTGGTTTCAGCGCGCCCTGGCCGGCGAGAAGAAGTACCAGGACTACTACTACATTCGCCCGCCGAAGGCCGACGGCTCCCTTCCAACCAATTGGGTCTCCAAGTTCGGCGGGCCGGCGTGGGCGCCCTTCGGCGACACCGGCGATTACTACCTTCACCTTTACGATCCCGCCCAGGCCGATCTGGATTGGCACAACCCGGACGTGCGGGCCGAGCTCATCGACGTCGTCAACTTCTGGCGCAGCCGCGGCGTACACGGTTTCCGCTTCGACGTCATCAACGTCATCGGGAAAGACGCGGAGCTTCTTGACGCGCCCGCCGGAAGCGACGATCGGAAGATGTACACGGACGGCCCCGACGTTCACACCTACTTACGCGAGCTCAACGAGGCCAGCTTTGGGCGCGACGCCGATTCGATAACGGTGGGCGAGATGTCCTCCACGAGCGTCGAGGCGTGCGTCGGCTACTCGAATCCGCGCAACCGCGAACTCAATATGGTTTTCAGCTTCCACCATCTCAAAGTCGATTACAAGGACGGCGAGAAGTGGACGTCCATGCCCTTCGACATGGGTGCGCTCAAGCGCGTCCTCAACGAATGGGCGGTGGGCATGCAGGAAGGGGACGGTTGGAACGCGCTGTTCTGGAACAACCACGACCAGCCGCGCGCCGTCAACCGGTTCGGCGATCCGGGACGCTACCGCGTCGAGTCCGCGACCATGCTCGCGACCGTCATCCACCTTCTGCGGGGAACGCCGTTCGTCTACATGGGCGAAGAAATCGGCATGACCGATCCCGGTTACACTCAAATATCGGATTACGTCGACGTCGAGGCGCACAACGCGTACGCCGAGCTCGTCGAGTCTGGACGCAGTGAACAAGAGGCCTTCGCGATTGTCCGCGGGAAAGCGCGTGACAACGCCCGAACCCCCATGCAGTGGGATTCGAGCGAAGGCGCCGGGTTCACCGCCGGGGCGCCCTGGCTGCGCCCCACAGGTCAAGATCGAATCAACGTCGAGGAGGAAAAGGCTGCGGGCCGAATTCTCCCGTATTATCGGCGCCTTATCGCCCTTCGCAAGGAATGTGCGGTCGTCGCCCGTGGCATGTACGAACCGTACGCCATGGACCACGCCGACATATACGCGTATATTCGCGAGCACGAAGGGCAGAAGCTGCTGGTTCTCACGAATTTCCGCCCGCGGACGGCCGAGATCGACATCCCCGAAGAATTCCTCGGCGGCGAAATTCTGATCTCAAACTATTCGCTAGACGGCGTTGAATCGCGGCTCGGTTCGCATTCGGCGCCAAACTCGCGGCCCGATCGCGACTCGGTGTCCGGTTCGCATTCGGCGCCAAACTCGCGGACCGATCGCGACTCGGTGTCCGGTTCGCATTCGGCGCCTGAACTCGGTTCGGCGGACGACGTCGAACCGACGTTGGCCCTGCGCCCGTACGAGGCGCTGGCGATTCTTATACACACAGACCCGCTCGGCGAGTAAACCGCTCGGCGAGCGAACACAAAACGGCCGGATGAGCGAGCCCATGTGCGGGCTGGGCGAACCGACGCGGACGGCAAGGCGTCCGCGCCAGGCAAGCAAAGCGGCACAGGCGAGCAACGGCCGGCGCACCCGATGAGTGCGCGGACCCTGCCCGGGACCGCGCCCCCGCGCCGCCTTGAAGGCGGCGCAGTCAACAACACGCAAAACGCATAACCTCACTGCACTTGGCTTTGAAAGGAGCCTCATGTCTGACACCCCCGCTTCAGGCATTCCGATCGTTTCACCCCTCACTGGCGAAGTGATCGAATTGCCCGATGTTCCCGATCCCGTCTTCTCCTCGAAGGTGATGGGCGAGGGCTTTGGAATCAAACCTTTGATCGGCGAGGTGCTTGCGCCGGCCGACGCCGACGTCGTCATGGTCGCTGAAACCGGGCATGCCGTCGCTTTCAAGATGGACTCGGGGCTGGAGATTCTCCTGCACCTGGGAATCAACACGGTGGAGCTCAAAGGCGGTCCTTTCCATCTCACTGTGAGCACCGGCGACAGGGTGCGCGCGGGCGAGACCATCGGGACAATGGACCTCGCGGGTATAGCTGCGGCGGGAAAGAAGACGGAGTCCGTCCTGGTTTTCACCAACGGGGACGAATGCCTCGCCTCTTTGGACGTCAAGACAGGCCTGGCAGACGCAGGCGGTGAGGCAGCGCGTGTCACGCTCAAAGGAGCTGCCGCAAAAGCCCAGGCGAGGGCGAAAACCGCTCAGGTGCGAGCGGACGACACCGCCGAAGCCGCGACCGTCCCAGCCGCGGCCGCCAACGGGGCCGGTGTCGCCGCCGCTCACACGGCGAACGGCTCGGCCTCGCCCGGCGCGGGGGCCCCTAAAACCGAAGGGACCAATCCCATGAAAAACAACGGCCTGAGTGGCCCAACCAAACGCAAAGGAAAGAAGAAGGCGGCGTCGGCCGAAGAGCAGGCTCAGCTCGACGCGGCTGCCCGCAACATTGTCGAAGGAGTCGGCGGGGCGGACAACGTCCGCAAGGTGATTCACTGCATCACCCGCCTGCGCTTCTATCTCAAGGACGAGGCGCTGGCGAATGACTCGGCGGTCATCGACATCGACGAAGTGATCGACGTCGCGAGGGCTGCCGGCCAGTACCAGGTGGTCATCGGCCCGAAGGTCGGCCAGGTCTACGACTCGATTACCAAGCTCCTCCCTCGCAACTCTGAAGACGACGTGCTCGGAGGCGAAGAGGAGCGAGAGCGCCCGACCACGCCCCTCGGCTGGGTGAAGTACGGCTTCAGCTCGCTGATCGGCGTCATCACGGGATCGATGATTCCGATCATCGGCGTGCTCGCTGCCGCCGGTATCTTGGGCGGACTCCTCACGCTGTGCACGGAACTCGAACTCATTGACAAGAACAGCGACACCAAAATACTGATCGGTGCAATGGCGTCGGCCGTATTCCACTTCCTTCCGATCATCGTCGGTTTCACGGCGGCGAGGAGACTGGGCGCCAACCCGATCATCGTGGCCATTATCGGCGGAGTGCTGTGCTTTCCGGCGCTGGTCACTCTATCGGATCCCACACGGATCAACCTGCCTCCAGACCAACATCCTTACCACGTGGTCGCTCGCCTTGGCGGCATTGAGTTCAATGCGGAGTTCTTTGGCATTCCGGTGGCGTTGCCCACTGGAGAGAAAGGCATGGCCTATACCTCCACGATTTTCCCCATCATCATCGCGGCCTGGCTGGCTTCAAAGCTTGAGCCGTGGTTGAAGCGCTGGATTCCCGCCGTCATCCATTCGATGTTCGCTCCGTTGGTGGAGATCTTTGTCGTCTCTTCCCTCGTGCTTGTGGTTTTCGGCCCTCTTGTCATGATTCTTTCGGGCTTCATCACCAACGGGATCAATTCGATTATCGATTACAACTACATTGTTGCGGGACTCGTCATCGGCGGTTTGTACCAAACGCTTGTGATATTCGGCCTGCATTGGGCCGTCATTCCCGTCATCGCAGCGCAGTTGTCTAATGGTTCCGAAAGCTCGCGGATCAATGCCATCGTCTCCGTCACGATGATCGCCCAGGGGGCTGGAGCACTTGCCATCTGGGTGAAGTCCAAGAACCCGCGCATCAAGCAGATAGCCGGGCCGGCGACGATATCCGCGATGTGCGGCGTCACCGAACCTGCGATGTACGGCCTCAACCTCAAGTATGGACGGGCCTTCATCACTGCCTCGATCGGCGGAGCCGTCGGCGGACTGGTGACCGGTCTCCTCAATGTCAACATGTGGGGGTTCACCGGCGCATTCATCGGTTTCCCGTCGTTCATCAACAAACACTCGGGAGAAATCGATGCCAGCTTCACCGGATTCTGGATCGCGTCTCTGGTGACCTTGGTTGTCGGTTTCTTGCTCACCTACCTCTTTGGTTTCAAGGACTCGGATCTGGAAACCGAACGGAAGGTAAAGAAGGTTCGGCTCGGCAGGCGCGAGCCGGTCGCGAAGTGACGCCGGCCGACTCCGCCGGGCGTTTCGCTCCAAACAATTGAAAAGTCAAAGCTGGGCCGCGCGGTTGAGACGCCGCGCGGCCCAGCGGCCCGTTCCGGCGCTGCTGCTCACTTCCTGCGTGAGCTCCGCTGCCATGCGTGGGCTCTATGCGCCTACAACGGCTTTAAGCGAGTCTGCTATACGGTCGCGTTCTCGGTGGAGCCGCGGTTAGCGAGGCGCGTCGCGGCCGTCACTCAAATGGAAGCGTCACTCAAATGGATGCCGGCAGCCGCCGAGCCGTCGTGTTGAACTCGAAGCCGATGGGCGAATGACGGGAAACGGTGTATTCGAACAGCAAGCCGTTGGTGTCGAAGGTCGATGACGTCACAGCGACGATGCAGCCCAAGCCTCCTAGGTGGAGGAGTTCGACGTCGTCTCCGGTTGCGGGCTCCACGGTGACGGTTCGCGTGGCGCTGCCGACCGTCACTCCCAGCTTGTGCTCGAGGTGCGCATATATGGAGCTTTCGACGATAGTTTTGTTGAGGCTGGGAACGATCGATTTGAGGAACACGTTCTCGTCGAGGATGAGCGGCACGTCGTTGAGCAGCCTCAAACGGCGCACCCGAAGAACCACCTCTCCCACGGCCATGCCGCATCGTTTCGCCAACTCTCGGTCCACATAGCTTTCTTCCAGGGAGAGCATGCGGGTTCTCAGAGAGAATCCGTTGCGGTCGGCCGCCTCTCTGAGCGATTCGATCCCTCCCAAGAGGAAGGTCGACGGCGGCCGCGAGGGGATGGGAGGGCGCCGATAGATCACCTGGACGCCGCGCCCCTGCATCGTCAGGATGTGGCCTTGGCCGGCCAGAAGGGCAAGCGCCTTTCGGACGGTGTTGCGCGTGCATGAGAATTCAATCGCCAAAGCGTTCTCCGAAGGCAACAGACTGAGAAACTTGTATTCTCCCTGTTCAATCCTGTGACGCAGGATCTGGAAGATGACGTTGTACTTCGGATCGGCCACTAATCGAACTTTCCTTGTATGTCGTAATCTCGAATCTGAACGGCCCCCGCGAGGCGGCTTCGCGGCATTCGCCTTCGACGTCGCGTTTACGGAAACCGGAACCGATTTTATCAGGCGGAGGGCGCGCAATGGCGAATGACGAGCTCGGAAAGGGACACTGGTGCTGTTTAAAGAGAAGAGGGTGAACTTCTTGACTCTAAACAAAACGGAAAAGCACGCAGGAAAAGTGAAGTGCGCAGGAATGGCTTTCGCGCTGCGTGGCGGCGTTTGCAAAACGCGAGACACCCTTGAAGCGTATGCGCCTGTCCAGTAGTCTGGCTGCGAGAAGATGTTCTATTGAGCGTGACCTGGCGCTGGCTTCTCAGACATCGATTCGGCTCGATGGCTATTAATTGACGCTTAACACTGAAGGGATGACGGCATGTCCGCAGAATACCGCGATCTTCCAAAGCTTGTGGGCAAACTCAAGCTGGCGGCGATAGACGCCTATATGGTCAACAAGAGTCGTTATAAGATAGACAAAAGGCGCAACGTGTACTATGACGTAGGAGACATCGGATCCCAGAGGGTGGAGCTGACTATTACACGGCCCGGCTCAAATGGCGAAGGCGGCGGTGTGATCGGGGGCTGCCGGAATGATGGAACCTTCCCTCAAGCCGATAAATTTAAAGAAATTCGCGATGACATAGATGACATTGTGGAACCGTGGCTTGACCTGCCCAATCCCTATTCCGATAGTTTTAATGGAAAAATAAATGAATACAGGGAAAAGGTTGCGGCTGCCTTGTCGGAGACATCCATCGAGGGGCTCGATCCCACGACGAAAACGACAGATGTATCAACGGTCAAACTCCAAAGCTTCGACAAAATCGCCCCCGGTCGCATGAGAACCCTGCTGAAAGGCATGAACGACTACGCTCCCGCACTCGAAGGCAGTGCGTTCAACACGTTCCGTGCGACTTTCGTGACGTCGATGCCTTCTGTGATTGGGAATCTTGCGTTGTTGGCGCGCGTTCACGGCGAAACGCTTCTGGCGGAGCAGCTTTTCCTGAAGCAGTTGCGTAAGAAAGTTGTGGAGGCGGTCAAAAAAGCGACAGACGCTTTTGAGGAGATTGCCGAAGGCGAGGATGGCGTTGGTTTCGAGATGCTTTTGAACATTCTGATATGGGGCTGCATGGCGGCGACGGTCCCCGGAAGCGGGGCCGCTATGGCGGCGAGGATCGCTGGGGGCGCCTCAGTTCCTTTGACTGTTCTTAAGGACGTTAGCGCACTGAAACACGATAAAACTGCGGGAAAAGCAACTTTTGAAGCGGACAATTTCGAAGAAATGATGAAAGAGTTTAAGAGGGCTTTCGAGGAAATCGGCGACGACTTCAAAGCCGCCGAAGAGGCTGTTGATGAGAACTTACGTCACAATATGAAGTTGGTGCTAGAAGACAGGGCGCGTCATGGATACACAGACACTTTCTTCCATTTGACGCCGGCGCCCATCCAAGACGCCGCCGGGGCGACCCGAATGGACGAGAACGCCGTCAATCAGATGACTGTCGGCGACGGGGCGACAGGCGGATACATGTCCCAAATAGCTGCGGAGCTCGAAGAAGCTGCCAAAGCATTGACCGGCATTTCAATGGTAGATCTCGTTAGACGCAAACATAAGATTGGAATGGGCCCGACGGGGCCTGGCGGAGCGTTTGCCGAGCTTCGCCAAGTGCTCTATGAGCTGCTTCAAGATCTTCGGTGGAAAGTCGATGAAGGGAACGTCAACCTCCGGGCTGCTATGCGAGATTTTCAGGAGAGCGACGCGAGTTCGCAGAAGGCTTTGGACGCGGTTGCGAGCAACATCGCGCAGGGAAGCGGGATGGACCCCTGGGACCATAAGAAGCAGAAGGAGGAGAATCTGCGGCCCCACAGCAACGGCAACGTCTAAGCGCCAGGCTGCGGCGCGTCCGGCGGGCGAGGAGTCTCTGCTGTCTGGCGGCGAGCGGGCCGGTGGGCGGCGACGTCTGACCGACACCGGAAACGTCAAGCCGACAAACGTCAAGCCGGCATATGACGCGATGCATTTCGCAACACGCCCGCCCTTCGGCTTGACCGCGGAGTTTTCGAATTAGACTCAAAGCTCACGACAACCTCCGATCCACGACTCCGCGGGAGGGAACTATGAGCGCGAAAAAACGATTGACGACGAGCGCCGCCGCAGCCGCGGCCTGCATGCTGCTGGCCCAGACCGCCCCGGCGAACGCCGCGCAGACCGTCCAGACGGGCCTTCACGGCGGAATCGTCGCGGACGGAACCGGCCGGGGCGGCGGAAGCTCCGGCTCCCCGTCGCCCTCGGCTTCTGACGGGGCCGGAGCCGACCCCGCCGGTCCCGCTGCGCCCGGCCGCCCGGGCTCTTCGAGCGCGGGCGGCTCGCCGACGTCGTCGGGCGACTCCTTCGATCTGACCGTCATGGCCACCACCGACGTCCACGGACACGCATACAACTGGGACTATTTCCGCGATCGGCCTTATCCGCAGGGGAAGGTCCGCAAGCTCGGCATGGCGCGGGCCGCCACGATCATCGAGAACGCACGGAAATCCAAGCCGGAGGGGTCTGTGCTGGTCGTCGACAACGGCGACGCGATTCAAGGGACGCCGCTGACCTACGTGGCCGCGAAGCGCCCGCAGCTGCTGCAAGGGCGGACGCACCCCATGGCGGAAGCGTTCAACGACGTCGGATACGACGCTCAGGCGCTGGGCAACCACGAATTCAACTACGGGCTCGACGTCCTCAAAAACTACGGCGCTCAGCTGAAGGCGCCGCTTCTGGGGGCCAACGTCGTCAAAGCCGGCACGCAAACGCCTGCGTTCAAGCCCTACACCCTCATTGATCGCACCATCGGCGGGAAGAGAGTCAAAATCGGAGTGGTCGGGCTCGTCACTCCGGGCGTGCGCGTGTGGGACAGGGCCGTTGTAGAGGGCAAGCTCGAGTTTCGCGACCCCGTTGTGACGGCGCAAAAGTACGTGCCCCAGATGAAGGCGCGGGGCGCCGACGTCGTGGTGGCGCTCGTGCACTCGGGGCTCGACGCCGAGGGCGTGGCCTGGAATCCCGCGCTTCTCCAGGAGAATGTGGCCGGATCGGTGGCGTCGAAGGTCAACGACGTCGATCTGGTGGTCGGCGGGCACTCTCACGTGGACATTCCCTCGAAGGTCTTCCGCGCCCCCGACGGTGATCCGGTGCTCTTCACCCAGCCGACCTATTGGGCTCAGTCGGTTTCGCAGGTGACGCTTCCCCTGAAGGCGAATGAGAACGGGCGCGGCTACAAGGTTTCCTGGCCTCGGACCGATTCGCAGATCGGGGCGCTCGCCCAGGCGAAGTACGCCGACCAGGTCGCCGATTCGCCGACGCTTTCCGGGAACAAGAAGCTGAAGGCCGACCACGAGGCGACCGTCGCCTACGTCAACACCGTCGTTGCCCAGTCGAAGGAGAGGCTCACGTCGGCGACGTCGCACTACGAGGACACGCCCATCCTCGACTTTGTCGGCCACGTCATGGCCGACAACGTCAGGCGCGGGATCAAAGGGACGAAGTACGAGGGCCTGCCCGTCGTCGCCCAGACCTCGCCGTTCTCGCGAACCGCAGTGTTCCCGAAGGGAAACGTGACGATCAAGGACATCGCGGGGCTCTACGTTTTCGACAACACTTTGGGCGGAGTGCTCGTCACGGGGCGCGAGCTCAAGGACTATTTGGAGCACTCGGCGCGATACTTCGTGCAGGTCCCCGAAGGGTCGACTTTCGATCCGAGCAAAGTCAACGCCAAGTACGACGGCGCGACCCGCGGGATCCCGGACTACAACTACGACGCGCTCACCGGGCTCCGATACCGCATCGACGTGTCGAAGCCGGTCGGCAGCCGCATCGTCGGCCTGAGCTATCCGGACGGCCGGCCGCTGGGCGACGGCGACAAGCTGATCCTTGCGGTCAACAACTACCGGCAGAACGGCGGCGGAGGATTCCCTCACATGGGCGGCAATGCCCGCGTCGTCTACGACGAGCAGCAGGAGATTCGCCAGCTCCTCATCGACTACGCGCAAAACGCAAAGACCATCGACCCGGCTGTATTCTTCGAGCGAAATTGGGAGGTTGTCACGAGTTCGTCCGCCGCGTCCGCTCCGTCGGCGAGCGCTCGGCCTTCTGGCGGTGCTCCGTCTGCCAGCGCGGCGGCGTCGTCGTCGGCTTCCTCCGGCTCTGCGGACCCCTCCGTTTCGGCGTCTTCCGGCTCGGCTGCCCCGTCCGCTTCGGGTGCGGCGCCCTCCGCTTCGAACGGCGCGCCGTCTGATACCGAGTCGGGTCAGGGCGCTTCGCCGAGCGCAAACGGCGCCCGGGGCGTCGACGGCTCTCACGGGCGGCAGGACGGCGACCCGGACGGGCGGCAAGGCGCGCGGAACCCGCGCCGATCGCCGGACCCCGTCGCCGACCGGCGGCGGACGTTCAACCGGAAGCTGGCCGCGACCGGCCTGGACGCACGGGCGTTGGCGTTCGCGGGCCTGCTCGCAGCCGCCGCGGGATGGGTCGCGATTCGGCGCAGGCAGGCCTCCCTCCGCCGTCGTCCGTGAGCGGATTCATCCGAGGGCGTTGCCTCCCACTCACAGCTGCCTAGACAACTCGCTTAGAATGGGATGAGGCAACAGGCGCCCCGCGCCTCGCAACGACTTAGGAGACAGCCCCAGTGGGAAAGTTCATCAACAAAATCCTCCGCGCAGGCGAGGGTCGCACCCTGAAGAAGCTCGAGGCGATCAAAAAGCAGGTCAATGCGCTCGAGCCCACTTTCGAGGACATGACGGACGAGGAACTTCGGGGGCAGACCGAGCAGTTCAAGGAGCGTATCGCGGACGGCGAAACCCTCGACGAGCTCCTTCCTGAGGCTTTCGCCACTGTGCGTGAGGCCGCCCGGCGAACCATCGGGCAAAGGCCCTACGACGTCCAGATCATGGGCGGCGCGGCGCTGCACCTGGGCAACATCGCCGAAATGAAGACCGGCGAGGGCAAAACGCTCGTGGCGACGCTCCCCTCCTATCTCAACGCGCTGACGGGCAAGGGCGTGCACGTCGTCACGGTCAACGACTACCTCGCCTCCTATCAGTCCGATCTCATGGGGCGCATCCACCGTTTCCTCGGGCTTACCACGGGGTGCATCCTCACGGGCCAGGATTCCGACGAACGGCGCAAGGAATACGCTGCGGACATCACCTACGGCACGAACAACGAGTTCGGATTCGACTACCTGCGCGACAACATGGCGTGGCAGACCTCCGACCTGGTCCAGCGCGGGCACAATTTCGTCATCGTCGACGAGGTCGACTCGATCCTCATCGACGAGGCGCGCACCCCGCTCATCATTTCGGGCCCGGCGGAGGGCGACGCCGACAAATGGTACTCGGAGTTCGCCCGTCTTGCCCTGCGGATGCGCAAGGACACCGATTACGAGGTCGATGAGAAGAAGCGAACCGTGGGCATCCTCGAGCCCGGCATCGACAAAGTCGAGGACCTTTTGGGCATCGACAACCTATACGAATCTCTCAACACGCCGCTCATCGGCTACCTCAACAACGCGATCAAGGCCAAGGAGCTTTTCGACAGGGACAAGGATTACATCGTCCGCGACGGCGAGGTCCTCATCGTCGACGAGCACACCGGGCGAGTCCTGCCCGGGCGCAGGTACAACGAGGGCATGCATCAGGCGATCGAGGCGAAGGAAGGCGTGGAGATCAAGGCCGAGAATCAGACTCTCGCCACGATCACGCTCCAGAACTACTTCCGCCTGTACGACAAGCTTTCGGGCATGACCGGAACCGCCGAGACAGAGGCCGAGGAGTTCGCCTCGACCTACAAGCTCGGCGTCGTTCCGATCCCCACGAACATGCCGATGATTCGCGAGGACAAGGTCGATTATGTGTTCCCGTCCCGCAAGAGCAAGCTCAAGGCGATCGTGGAGGACATCAAGGAGCGCTACAACGTCGGCCAGCCCGTCCTCGTCGGCACGACGAGCGTGGAGAAGTCCGAGGAGCTGTCGAAGCTTCTGCATGAGGCGCGCGTTCCCCACCAGGTGCTCAACGCCAAGCAGCACGAGCGGGAAGCCGCCGTCGTCGCCGAGGCCGGGCGCAAAGGCTCGGTCACTGTCGCGACCAACATGGCCGGGCGCGGAACCGACATCATGCTCGGCGGAAATCCCGAGCACCGAGCCGTCGCTGCCCTCAAATCCCGGGGCCTCGACCCCGAAGAGACCCCCGATGAGTACGAGGCCGCCTGGCCGCAGGCCCTGAAGGAAGCTGAAGAGGCCGTGGCGGAGGAGCACGACGAGGTCGTCGAGCTCGGCGGGCTTTACGTCTTGGGAAGCGAACGGCACGAGTCTCGGCGCATCGACAACCAGCTGCGCGGACGGTCCGGGCGTCAGGGCGACCCCGGCGAGTCCCGCTTCTACCTTTCGCTCGAGGACGACCTCATGCGCCTTTTCGCCACGGGGATCGCGCAGAGGGCCCTCAATCCTTCGATATATCCGGAGGACGAGCCGCTGGAATTCAAGATCATCTCCAAGTCGATCGAACGCGCGCAGACGTCCATCGAGTCGCGCAACGCCGAGATCCGCAAGAATGTTCTGAAGTACGACGACGTCATGAACGAGCAGCGCAACGTCGTCTACGCAGAACGCCGCCGCATTCTCGAAGGGGAGGACCTCGAAGCGATGGTCGAAGGGTTCCTCGACTACGTCGTCGACGACATAGTGGGCGTCCACACCCAGTCTGACGCCCCCGACGAATGGGACCTCGACAAGGCGTGGATTGAGCTCAAAGGCTTCTACCGGCCCGGTTTCACGGTCGAGGAGCTGATCGACGAGGTCGGCGGCGTGTCGAAGCTGGAACGCGAACACGTGCTCGACGAGCTTAAAACCGACATTCACACGAACTATCGCGACCGCGAGGAGGAAGTGGGCGAGGACGCCATGCGCGAGCTGGAACGCCAGGTGATCCTCAACGTCCTCGACCGAAAGTGGCGCGAGCACCTGTATGAGATGGACTACCTCAAGGAGGGCATCGGCCTGCGCGCGATGGCTCAGCGCGATCCGCTCGTCGAATACAAGTCTGAGGGCTATGACATGTTTCAGGCCATGAACGACGGGATCAAGGAAGAATCGGTGCGCTACCTGTTCAACTTCGAGCTTCCGAGCGAGAGGGAGGAACGCGAGGCCGCCATCGTCAGCGCCGAGTCTGCGGCGCAGGCCGCGGCCGAGGCGGAGGCCGCTCAGCGCGAGCTGGCTGCCGAAATGGCCGCGCAGACAGCTGCCCAAAGCGCCCGCACGCGGGTCGACGCCGAGAAGGTGCTGGGCATCAAAACGCCGAAGCGCTCGCGGGCGGTTTCCTACTCCTCGGCGTCGGAAGACGGCACGGTCAAAACGACGGACGAATCCGGCAAGTCCGTGCGCCGCGCGGCCCCGAGAGGCTCGGAAGGGTCGAGCGACGGCATGAACCGCGCCCAGCGTCGGGCCGCCGCCCGCCGGCGCAAGCACTGAGGCCCTCTTCCGCCGGCGCAAGCACCGAGAGCCGTCGCCCTCGACGCCTGAGAAATCAGGCTATTTCGAGGGCGACGACCTTCCATCTGCCTCGCAGGAACTCCATGCGCAGGCACGCCGCCCGCACCCTCTGCCCGTCGTAGACGGCCGCCGCCGCTTCGATGACGCGGGCGAGGGGCTTGTTCGCCAGCACTTTCAGGATGCGGGGGCGGCACGTCCACGGCGCCCGCCCCTTGATCCGGATCGCGAGGCCCGCCCTGCGCGCCACGGGCCCGTAGACCTCCGGCGTGAGCCAGTGTCTGAGAGCCGTGGCCGGGCGGTGTCCGAGGAGCACCTCGACCACGAGGATGACAATGGACCCGATCAGCGAGGTCCCTTTTGGCGCGTCGGGCGGAAGTTCGGCGTCGAGCCGCGGCCTTTCCTCGTCCCACGCGGTCTCGGCCGGCTTCCGTGCTGCGACGGAAAGGCGGTCCCACGGGCGCTCCGGCGTCGTGTGGGGAAAGGACCGCGGAATGCCCTCCTCGGGATCCGGCGAAGGGGCGAGCAGCTGGGAGGGCGGACGCCCGACGACGAGTGATCCGGCGAGCTCCTCCGAGCTGGAAGGCTTGGGTGAGCTCAGAGACTCTGTGGAGGCGGGGGCTCTCGCCGAGCCGGAAGGCTCTGCGGAGTCGGGGGCATTCGCGGAGGCGGGCGGATTGGCCGAGGCGGCGGGCTTTCTCCGGTCGGGAGTGTTTGCCGGCCCGGGAGACTTTGTGGCGAGAGTGCTCATTGCGGATCCTTAGGTGCTTTCAAGACTTGGCCGGGGCGAAGGAGGTCGGGGGAGGACAGCGTTGTGCGGTTCGCCTCAAACCAGCGCTGGGTGTGGGACGCGATGTCCGCGCGACTCGCATCGCCGGAAAGGTCCCGCGCCGCTATGGCCCACAGGCAGTCGCCGGGAAGGACGGTGACCGTCCGCACTTCTGATGCGCCTCCGCTGACACGGCCCTTCTCCTTGCCCGTCGAGCGTTGAGGGCGCTCGGGTTTGGCCGCGGCGTCCGGCGAAGCAAGGGCGTTGCCGCCCGGCGCGGCGAAGCCCGTTTGGCCGTCGGGCGGCGGCGAAGGGGCGCCGGGCTGACTTCGGGAGGCCGGAGAGCCCGGCGTCAGGGAGGCGGGGAAGGCTCCGACGTCCGAAGACCCCCATCCGATGTCTCCGATGTCGTCCGCCTCGCCGTCGGCCTGCAGGGCGTGCTCTGCGCTCACCCGAAGCTCGGCCGTTTCCGCCGTCGCCGCGCGAGCCGCGACCGGGAAAAGCCCCGCGCCCACGGCGAGCAGGCCGACGGCGCGTTTGACCGAGGGAGAGCCGAATCTTCGAGCAAAGGCGACAAAGGCGGTTCTTCTTCCTCGGCGCGCATGGGCGAGCCCCACATAGGAGACCGCGAGCCAGACGCAGGCCAAGGCGGCCGCGCTCGCACAGAAGGCGACGGAGGCCAAACGGAAATTCGAGCTGCTCAGCGGCGCGCCCGCGGCGATCTGCGGGATCAGCTTGGCCCACGAAACGGCTGCCGCCCAAACACAGGCAAATCCGCATAAGGTGTAAGCAGTCGGTGAGTGACGCATTTTGAACCTTTTCTATGCTCAAATAGTGGATTCCATATTCTTATATGTGAATAGTTTGCGTTAACTTTCGTTTAAAGTCTGCAAAGTATGCACGGTATGAAAGTTGTCATCCCACAAGCTAGTTTAACCCTATGAACGAATCGTGGAGAGAGGTCGCAGCCGACATTGAAAGCCGCATTGAGGCGGATATTCGCCAGGATGCGATGGGGGAAGAGGTTGAGCTGCGACACGGTGAGGAGGCGACGACTACCCTCGCAAATAGATTATACGCACACGTAGGACGAGATGTCACGTTGATTTTGGGGGGAGATCCCCTGAGAGTGCGGTTGGAGGAGTGCGCAGAGGAATGGCTGGCGGGGGCGACGGCGACGGGGTTGACCATCGCGCGGCTTTGCGCGATTGACGCGGTCGTGAATCTGCCCGTCGCCGTCGAGGCGAGACCCGGGGTCGCTCGTAAGCTCGGCTTGACCTCGGGTCTGCGCCGTTATGCCGACGGACGGTTTATTGCATGTAGAACGCGTGAAGGACTCCACACGGGAGTTCTGGCTCGTGTTGGGCGTGACTTCATAGACGTCGATACCCCGAGTGGACGTACATGCATCAATCTGCAGGCGATACTAAGGGTTGACCTACGAGATTAGTTGTTGGTGGGTGGAGGATCAGTGACGCGACGACTCGATCTTTTCACGCGTGTTTGCGTATCCACGCGAGATGTATTCGTTGAGCCTGTCGTCTTCGATGCGCCATTGGCCGCGGCCGCCCACTTGGATTGCGGGAAGTTCGCCCGTCTTGATCAACGTGCGGACTTGGCCGACGGAAACGTTTAGATATTCAGCAACATCTGCAATAGTTAGAAACTTAGCCATAGATACATTGTGACATAGTTTTGCTCCGAATGGGAGTTATCCACAATGGTGTGGATAACTTTTTCCGGACAATCGCCGTTTTTGCGATGATAGGCGCATTCGCTTGAGAAAGGAAATCGAAAATGGCGACACGATGGCGCGATCCACGATTGGGGATCGGAGTTCTTCTTGTGGCTCTTTCGGGGATGTGCGGCGCATTCGTGTTGTCTGGCCCCGAGAAAGTCCCCGTTTACCGGGCTCGTTCCGCGATTGTCCCCGGGACCGCGATTTCGAAGGCGGATCTCGACGTTGTGGAGATCGACAAAACGTTGGCCGCCTCATATGTGGGGCCTTCCACAAAAGAGGGGGACATCGGAGAATCCGTCGAGAAGGGCGAGCTTCTCGCGAAGAGTCGCATCGATCGGAGTGAAGAGGGCGGAACGAGAGTCGTCATTCCGCTGATGTCTCCTGCCCCGGCCTCCGCGGCGCCCGGAGCGCGCGTCGAACTTTGGCGCGTTGCGCGCCAGCGGGGAGGCAATGCGCCCGCGGCCGCCTCTCTTGTGGCCCTGGATGTTCTTGTGGTGTCCGTCAATGCGGAGAGTCCGAACGCGGGAGGGCGGCCGATGGCCGAAGTCGAGATGCCGGACCAGTACGTGCGCCAGGTTCTGGCGGCCATGGGGTCTGACGACGGATACGTTTTGGCCGGGAGGCGGCGATGAGTCTGCTTTTGTGCCTTGGCGGCGCTCTGGAGGTCGAAGTGGTCCGCCTCCTTTCGGAATCCGATCCCGCCGTCGACATTGCGCGGCGATGCGCCGACCACGCGGAAGTCATGGCCGCCGCGGAAGCCGGCGTCGGATCGATTGCGGTGCTCCGCGAGTGGGATCTCAGGCTCTCCAGGCATCTTCACAGGTGTGGAGTTGTTATAGTCGGCGTCGACGATTCCGAGGACCCCAACCTCGACCCTCGACGCCGGGGGTGCGACGCCCTGGCCTCGCCTTTCCCCGGGGACGTCGCGGCCTGTGTGCGAGGTCTCGTTGAGGCGACGGCGGGAGGCGCGGGGATTCCGCCCGCGGGGGAGAAAGCGATCGACGTCGCCGGTGCGGAAGCCGACGATTGGAGGAGCGAAGGCAAGGGGCCCCGGGGGACGCTGGTCGCCGTCTGGGGGAGTCAGGGGTCGCCCGGAAGGTCGACGTTGGCGCGTGACGTGGCCTGTGCGCTTGCTCGGCGCCACAAGGGCGTTCTGCTCGTCGACGCAGACATGTACGCCCCGTCGCTGTCTCAGCTTCTCAGCGTGGAGAGCGAAACCTCGGCGATCGTCGGGGCTGTGCGCAGGCTCAATCGCGGCGACGCGGGCGACGTGTTGCGGGAGTGCGCCGTTCGGGTGCACGGCGTCGATTTCATCGCAGGCCTCAACAGAGGGTCGCGTTGGCGCGAAGTCCCCGCCGACGTCGCGAAGGAGATGTGGAGGCGGGCCCGCATCGGATGGGAGGCGGTCGTCGTCGATTGCGCTGCGCCCAACGATCCGATGCGTGGAATCGGCGGCAGGGGAGGCGACGATAGAAACGCCGTGACGAGATGCGTTGTGGAGTGCGCAGACGTTCTTTTGTGCGTCGGCCAGGCCAATCCCGTGGGCGTCAGGCGTTTGATCGACGCCGTCGAGGAGCATGGACGGCAAGGGGGAGCTCGGCCCGCGCTTGTTGTTGCGAAAGCGCCGCCCGCGTATTCGAGCGCAAGGGCCGACGTCGCAAAGGTTCTCGAATGGAAAGGAATGTCCGCCGCAGCATGGATTCGCTCGTGCCCGGCCGAGTACGCGAAGGCAGAGCTTTCAGGCGTCCCGTTGGAGAAGGAGGCGCCCTCGTGTGTCGCGGCCAAGGACGTCGACGCTCTGGCCCTCCGGCTTATCATCGAGAATCCTGCGCTGGGAGAGCCGTCGTCCGAAGGCGGGCCTGCGGCAAGCAGGCGCAGGGCAGGCGGGAGCGGGGCAGGCGGGAGCGGGGCGCGCAGGCGGAAGGGCGGAAAGGGCGGGACCGCCGAGAAGGGGGCGGCCTCGGTCGGAGCGCAGCATCGACACGCTGGGAAACGAGTGCCACAGCAACACGCTGGAAGACACGGCGTCGGCGACGGCGCGGAAGAAAGTCGCTTGCGGCGAATGAAGCGGCTCTTTCCGCTTCGAAAACGGAGGCAAGGGAATGCCTCCGGTGCGAGTGACCGCACCTGAGCGTATCGACGTGAGTGCGTTCCGAGGCGATAGACAGACGTCCATCGAGTCCCATAGACAATCGTTGAGAAGGAAACGCCGTGCGAGGGCGCTTCGAGATATTATTCGCCATGTGTCGTTAGTATGACGCCGTGAGAATTTATATTCCTGCGACGGGCGTGGACATTGGGCGAGACGCTCTCCTTCCCCGAACCGTGCACGCTGTCACCGACGAGTTGCGGGACCTTCTTCCGGGCGACGTCGAGGAAGTGCTCGAAGCCGTCGCCATGAACGCCGCGACCGACGAGTCGTTGCGCGTGCTGGCGGCGTTGGCGGCCAGCGGGGAAACCGTCTATCCCCTTCGAGTGGTGATAGCCGCGGAGATCGAAGAGGGAAAGACGGCGCACATTGAGGGGGACGATATTCTTCCGACCGCCTTGCAGCTTGTCGAGCCGGTCGGATGGGAGGACGTCGTTTCCTTTCACGTCGACGACGCAGAGGCCGCCAACGACGTCGTCCTTGCCATCGGCGGCGACGCGGCCGCGCTCGAACGCGTGACGGACGACGAAGACCTCATGTGGTTCGACGTCGGAGAACGAGGCCGACTCATCGAGTACTTCGGCTGAATCGAATCGGCTGGACCTAAGCCCAAATCCGAGCAGCCGGGCTGCCCGAAAGGCACGCGCTGCCACGGAACGAGACGTTAGGCAGTTCGCCGGAAAGGGGCGCTGCCTCAGAAAGGGCTGCTGAGCAGCCCGTCGAAGGGAGCCGTAAAACAAGCTGTTCAGCAGCCAGCCTGGCGGGCGCGGCGTCGAGCCGCTTGTGCCCTGACGCACTGAAACCGCTTGTGCCCGAGGCTCCGAGTCTGCTGCGTCGAGGCTTCAGATTCTTGCGCTTAGCGGTAGGATCCCAAATGCCAGACGCTCAGATTGCGTGCCTTGGCTTCGCCTCCCGTGGCGAAAAGCGACACCTTGTCCGCGCCCGCAGCGGGGTAGGCCGTTTCGGTGAGGGCAAGCTTGCCGTCGTCGGCGAAAACCTCGACGGAGGAGGAGTCGACGATCACCCGCAAATGGACGAGGCCGTCTTTCCCGGGCTTGAAGTCCGCGACGCTCCGCCCCGGGAAAGCGGGAGAGAATCCGACTTCGCCGGAGTTCGACCGATCGACGAAAATCTGCTGTTTTGCGGCGTCGTAGCCGATTCTCGTTCCCGGCGTTTTGCCGCGGGCGTCTTGCGTGGCGTCTCCCAGAACGGAGATTCCGCTCTCCTTCGCCTTGAGAGGATCCAGGGTCAGCGAGATGTCGAGGGATTTGCCTGAGGCTGCCGCGTCGAGCGGCGTCGCGCCCTGCTCGATCGTCACGTCGGACTTCTTGAATTCGCTCCCGGTCCGCAGCGAGCTGAGAGACGAAACGGGGGCAAACACAAGGCGTTCCTTTCCGTTTGCCTTGCGGAGCTTGAGCTGGCGCACGGTGCTCATGGCCGAGCGCCACGTTTTCGTGGGAACCTCCTTCGCGTACGTCCAATTCGACATCCAGCCGATGGCGTAGCGTTTGCCGTCGGGGGCGCCTTCCCACGTGACGGAAGCATAGTAATCGTGGCCGTAGTCGACTTTCGGCACGGACTCGTTGAATGCGGGCGTGTCGGAGAGCACTATCTGGTCGACCGTGATGTGGCCCCAGTGGCCTGAGGTGTTCTTGTCCTCTATGACGACGCGGGCTTTCTTTCCCCGCCACTTCTTCAGATCGAGGCTTTGCCAGAACATCTTTGCGCTGTCGTTGCCCGTCGCGGCGGCGACCACCTTGCCTTCGACGACGACGTTGACCGACGTGTGCTGGGATCCCTCCACCGAACTGTAGGGGTGGCTTCCGCCGCCGATGAGCATGTTGAGGCGATTGGCGTTGATCGTGAATTCGGGCGACGTCAGAGTTCCCGTGTCGGAATCGCCCGATCCGTAGCTGTTGACGTAGCCCGAGCCGACGTATCCGGAAATGTCGCCGTCGGTCGCATGCGACGGCCCGTTTCCGAAGGCCGAGCCCGACGCCGTCCACGAGCCGTACCCGTCGCCTTCGAAATCTGCCAGAGTCTTGCCCTCCTTGCCGGTGTAGGCGCGGGAGGAATCGGCCTTGAACGTCTTGCCGTCCCAGTCGCCGACGAAATACTGGGCGGAAGGGGACGTGTTGACCGTGAGGACCCATCGGGTCTTGCCGTTTTCGCCCTCGACCTTCATGGGGAAGAGGTCGGGGCACTCCCAAACGGAAGAGACGTCGCCGACCGGCCCGAAGTCGGACTCAAACTTCCAGTCCTTCAGGTTAGGCGAGGAGTAGAAAGAGACCTTGTGCTCGTCGGCCTTGACCAACACCATCGTCCAGCGCTTCGTCTTTTCGTCCCAGAAGACCTTGGGGTCTCGGAAGCTCTTCGATTTGACGTCCAAGACGGGCGCTCCGCCGTTGTGAAGGGTCCACGTTCGGCCGTTGTCCGTGGAATAGGCCAGCGACTGCGATTGGATGCCGCTTGCGTTGTCGTTGCGCGTCCAAATCGCGACCATGGGGGGATTGTCCGAGGTCCCGAATCCCGACGTGTTGCGGGCGTCGACCACGGCGGAACCCGAGAAGACGCCGTACTGGTCGGTTCCGGGTATGGCGACGCCCTGTTCTTTCCAGTGAACGAGGTCGCTGGAGACGGCGTGCCCCCGCGACATGTTTCCCCAATCCGACCCCTTCGGATTGTACTGGTAGAAAAGGTGGTATTCGCCCTTGTGGTAGACGAGCCCGTTGGGATCGTTCATCCAGTTGTTCTTGGGCGTGTAGTGGGTGAGGGGGCGCCACGGGTCGTTTGCGTCCACGGGAGGGGAGACAACAGTGGAGTTCGCGGGGGTCTGGGCGCTCGCGGCCTCCGGGTTGGGCGAGGCGGAAGCCCCCGCCGACGGCGCAGAGCCCGATCGGTCCGAGGACCCGTCGGCTTGACCGGTCTGTGCCCGAGAAGACGATGTTGCGGAAGCGGGACGGGAGGTTCCCTCGCTCGAAAAACATCCTGCGCTCGTGAGCGGAAGCAAGAAGGCGGCCGCGAGCGACAGGGCGGCGCGCGGCTTTTTTCTAAAAGATTTCACAACTCGTTCTTCCCAGGTAGTTGTTATGGACATTTCTACATTAGTACTCGCGGGCGAATAGGGAAAGGGGCGGAGTTGAGCAAAAGGCGAAAACCCCGGGGGAGCGGCCGTGCGAACAGTGCGCGAGGGCTCGGCCGTCGTCCGCCGAATCCGGGGCGACGCCGGGCGCCGGGGCCGGCGAAGGGCGGTGTGCCCGGAAAAACGCGAGTTTGCGCATCCCGCGAGGCGAGAGGAGCGGGCGGCTGTCCCGCGTGCGCCACGATTGCCCGGGGCGTGCGCGCCCGCACGCCCCGAGCCTGCCTGCAGTGACAATGGACACTTCAACAGCGGACCTCTACGCGCGACGAGCCGTCGCCCAAGGGTCTGACCGCCACGCGCTCGGCGATCATCTTTTTCATCTCGGCGACGTGGCTGACCAGGCCGACTGCTCGTCCGTCCCTTGCGAGGCCTGTGAGCGTCGACATCACGAGCCCGAGGGTGTCCTCGTCAAGGGAGCCGAACCCTTCGTCGATGAGCAGGGTTTCCAGCGCGATTCCGCCGTTCTCGGCGCGGACGACGTCGGCGAGGGCGAGCGCGAGGGCAAGCGAGACGTAGAACGTCTCGCCCCCGGAAAGGCTGCGGGGAGACCGTTTGGCGGCGCCGTCGGCCTCTCCGTCGCGGTCGATGACCGTCACGGCGAGCCCGGTTTTGACCTCGCGCGAACCGCGTTCCTTTTCGTCGCTGCGGGCGAGTTGGTATCTGCCGAGGGAAATGTCGGCGAGCCGTTCGTTGGCGCGGTCGAGGATCTGCTCGAACCTGTGGCGCACAACGAAGGTCGCGAGCGGAATCTTCGTGATCGAATCGCTTCCTGCGTTGGCGAGATTGGCCAAGCGCAAGACGGGCGCCGCCGAGCTCTGCCGTCGGGCCCACGCCTCCTCCCTGTCGGAGACGACGCCGAGCTGGTCGCGCGCCCCGAGGCTGCGCTCGTTCGCCACCGCCGCCCGCCTTTGGGCGGCTCTGGAGGTTTCGGCGGCTTCTTCGGCGAGGCGGGCGGTTCCTTCGACGTCGGGCGCCTCGTCTCCCGTCAGCTCGGCGATTTCAGGCGCGGCGAGGTCGCGGGCGACGTCGTGGGAGGCCTGCCGGTGCTCGGTTGCTCGCGCTCTTGCGGCGTCGACGGCCTCACGCGGCATGAACGCCTCGCGCGCAGCTGTCGCATCCGCGAATCCCGCCTCCGACAAGGCCGCGGCCAATTCTGCCTCCCGCGCGTCGAGCTGCCCTCGTGCGCCGAGCAGTTCCCGCACGGCCTCGACCAGGCGACGCTGGGCGTTCCCCCGCTCGACATGGGCCTTCAGCCTCTCGGATATCGTCTCGTAGCCCGCCAACTCGGGGGCGATTCTGGCCCGCGCCCGTTCGACGGCCGCGTCGAGGCCCGCGATTTTGGCTTCGGCGGCCGCCTGCTCGCTTTGGGCGGCGGAAAGGGCCGACCCCGCAGCCTCGGAGCGCCCCCTCAGGTCTCTCAACTCGCCTCTGCCTGCCGCTGCTTTTCGTTGCGCGCGACGGGCCGAAGCGAGCTCGGAGCCGGTCCGTTCGAGCGCGGAGGCGAGGGAATCTCGCGTGAGGCCCTTCAGATCCGCTTCGACGGCCGCGACCTCGGCCTGGGTCCGCACGGCGTGTTTTTCCGCCTCGGCGAGCAGCCCCCGGGCGGATGCCGCGGCCTTCTCCGCGTCCTCGACGTCTTCACGGGTCGCCTTGACGCTCGAAGGCGGCGCGGGAGCGGGATGCTCGGTCGAACCGCAGACCGGGCAGGCTTCGCCTTCGGAAAGCCCGCCCGCGATGATCGCCGACATCGAAGCCGTCCACGCGAGCGTCTGTTCGTCGCGCAGCAGGCGGGCCTCCCCGAATGCCGCGGCCGCCTGCGCCGCGGCCGCATTCGCCTTCTCCGCCGCGGAGCGCGCGCGGTCCAGATCGGCGAAGCGCGCCGTCGCCTTTGCGAGCGACGCGGCTTCCAATTCCAAGCCCTCGACGCGTGACGCCTCCGCCTCTTCGGCGGCCAGCCTTTCCTCGGCCTGAAGGATCGCCTGAGGCAGCGCGGCGGCCTGAGCCCGCGTCGCCTCGACTTTCTCCTGCGCGCGCCGGAGGGCCTCGCGCGCGGCGGCCCGCTCGCGTTGCGAGGCTGCGAGTTCCTTTTCCGCGGAGGCAAGCTCTGTGAGGCGGCCGGTGAGGGAGGTCATGGTTTCAAGGAGCGCGGTCTGTGACTCCAGGGTCGCGGCGTCGACGTCGCGGGGCGAGCGGTCCGAGGCGTCGAGGAGCGCGAAGCGCCGTTCTGCCCTGCCGAGCTCGGCTTTCGCCCTGTCGAAGGCCGCGAGGAAAGGGGCGACGCCGACGGCGAGGGCGTGGGCCGCGAGGGATTCGTCGAGCTTGTCGATCTCGGACTCTTCCGCGCGCAAGCGGTCTCGGCAGGCCAAAAGCCGCGAGCGTTTCTGGAGGCGGGAGGCGAGATCGGCCGCCTCCCGCGCCGCAACGGCTCGCTCGCGGGCCCGCTTCGACGCGAGCGCGGACTCTTCCTCGGCTGACTCGCTTTCTTCTTCGGCTCGGAGCACGGCCGCTGCGGCGAGCGCCGTCGTCCGGACCGCGTCCGCCGGATCGACGGCGGCGTTCACGGCTTCCGTCAGCTCGGCCTTCGCCTCGCTTTCGAGCCTGAGGGCCGTTGCCAGGCCTTCGACGGAGGACGCCCATTCCCCGCGGGCCGAATCGACTTTTGACTGCGCCGCCGCGGCCCTTTCCTTGAGCAGTTCGGCGACCCGCCTATACGCGGACGTGTCGAAGACCTGCTCCAGCAAAGCGGTCCGCTTGGTCGAATCCAAGGTGAGAAAGTCGGCGAATTTCCCTTGGGGAAGCACGATCGTTTGAAGGAACTGTTCGCGGCTGAGGCCCACGAGGCGTGCGATTTCCGCGCCGGTTCCCGCGGGCTTGGCCTCCAGAATCTCGCCCGCGTCGAACTGCCGAGCCTCCACGGCGCTTTCGGAGAGCCGCCACAGCTTGGCCGAGGCGTTCGTCGGGTTTTTGTTTCCGGCCTTGGTCCATTGGGGCGTGCGGCGGACGCGGAAAGTTCCCGCCTCGACGGAGAAGACGAGATCGACGAAGGACTCGCGAGAGGGGCTGGCGTGCGTCGAACGCATCCTGGCGTCGGTCGAATCCTTCCCTCCGGCGACGCCGCCGTAGAGCGCCCACACGACGGCGTCGATGATCGTCGACTTTCCCGAGCCCGTGGGCCCCTCAAGCAGGAACAGCCCTCCGGCCGTGAGGGCGTCGAAGTCGATCGAGAACGTGTCCGCAAAGGGGCCGATGCCAGAGACGGCCAGTCGCCTGAGCCTCATCGCCGTTTTCCTTTCATCGCCGTTTTCCCTCCAGACGGACGGCTTCCCACGCTTCCGCGAGGATCGCGCGTTCCTCGCCGGTCAGGTCGCGGTTGCCCGAGGCGGCCATGAAGGAAGAAAGGATGTCGAGTGGCGCCATCGCTGCGATGGAATCGGCCCGCTCGTGCGAGCGAAGGCCTCCCTCGGGCATGTGGCGCAGCTCGAGGACGTTGTCAAAGGCGCCGTAGATCCGGGCGGCCATGTTCGCCGGCCTGCTCGGGTCCGTGACGAGGATTCGGAAGAAGGCGTCGGCCGGCTCGCGCGGGGCTCGGGCCAGAAGACCCTCGAAGCCTCCGGTCAATGTGCGGACCTCGCGCCACACAGGGGCGGGGACGGTCTCGGTTTCGACCCGCGTGCCGTCGATGTGGAGCAGGACCGAGCTCTTGGGCGCGGTTTCGGAAAATGAGAACGCCACGGGCGAGCCTGAGTAGCGCATAGGGGGATCGCCCGGCCTTCCCACTCGCTGCGGCGAGTGCAAGTGGCCGAGCGCCACGTACGAAAGCGGGCCCGGCCCGTCCTCGCCGAGCCTGAAGAGCCCCGACGGGGCGCTGTCGACTCCCCCGACGGAAATGTCCCGCTCGGAGTCGGCAGGCTTCCCGCCGGAAATGAAAGCGTGGGCCATGGCTATAAACGCCCCGGCGTCCGGCGGGCGCGAGCGGATGTCGGCTGAGACGAGCTTGAGAGCCGCGGCGAGAACGGCTTCGTGAGACCGGTTGAGAGGCTCGGCTGCCCCGTCGCCGCCCGACGTCAGATCGGAAGGCGCCAATCGCCGCCGCTCGACGTCGGGGTCGAGGTAGGGAATCGGGTAGACGAAAACTCGGTTGCCGTCCCTTCCGGCGATTTCGACGGGTCTGCCGCATTGGCGGGCGTCTGTGCGGATATGGACGTTGGGGCGCATGAGCGACGATCCGAAGCCCAGGCGCTGGGGCGAATCGTGGTTTCCGGACGTGAGGACGACCGTCGTCAGCTCGGCGAGCTCAGCCAGCGTGCGGTCGAAGAGCTCGACGGCCGACGTCGGCGGCACGGCTCGATCGTAGACGTCGCCCGAAATGAGGACGGCGTCGATCCGGCGCTCTTTGACCAGGCCGACGACGTGGCGGCTCCACATCTCGAAGGCGGGCGAGAGGTCCGCCCGGTGGAGGCTTCGGCCTAAATGCCAATCGGATGTGTGCAGAACGAGCATAAGTCAACCTATCGGGGGCCTCCGACGCTTTTCGGGCGAGCTCCTCGAACCTGCTCGGACGGCCCGCTTCGGAGAGTCAAGGGCGGCGGTAGGGCGTCTGCGGAGGCCTTTCAAGCCTCGGAGTTGCCCTGGGAATTGACCGGCGGGAGCGCGCTCCACGGGAAGGCGATCCAGCGGTCCGTCCGCTTCCAGACGTATTCGCACCGGAGGAAGGTTCGGGGCTTTTCATAGAGGACGGCCGTCCTGATCTCGGAGGCGTACTGCTCGCAGATCTCATGGACGAATTTGAGCGTTCGCCCCGAATCGGCGACGTCGTCGACGATGAGCACCTTTTTGCCGGTCATCCCGTGGTTGTCGGGAACGGGATCGACCAGGCGGGGATCGAGGAGCGTCGTTCCGATTCCCGTATAGAACTCGACGTTGAGCACGAGCAGGCTCTTGATGTCGAGGGCGTACCCGATAGAGCCCGCGGGAAGGAGGCCGCCCCTGGCGACGCACACGATGATGTCCGGGCGAAAACCCGAGTCCCACACGGAGCCGGCCAAGTCGCGGCAGGCTGCCCCAAATTCATCCCAGGTGAGTTTTTCGCGCTCGTCAGTCATGCGTCAATTATGCCCGCTTTGGCTCCGCGCGGCCGGCGTGTTGAGATTCGGCGCGCCTTCGCCGACGGCGTCCTCGTCGCGAATGGACCCCAGTATCTCAAGAACTTCGGGGTGAAGCGCGCCGTTGGTGGCGAGGGCGCAGCCTCCCCACGGGCCGGGTTCGCCGTGCAGCGACGTGAAGGAGCCGCCGGCCTCGGTCACGATGGGAACGAGGGCCGCCATGTCGAACAGCCCCAGCTCCGGCTCGCACGCCAGGTCGACGGCGCCCTCGGCGACCAGCATGAAGCTCCAAAAGTCCCCGTAGGCCCGCGAGCGCCACACTCGCTGAGCGAGGCGGAGAAACGCGCGAAGCTGGCCGCGGTCCGCCCAGCCTTTGAGCGAGGAGTAAGACATTGAGGCTTCCGCCAGATCGGAGACTTCCGAGACCCGGAGCCGGCGCGCGCCCACCCAGCTCTTGCCGGTGAACGCGCCGACGCCTTTGGCCGCCCACCACCGTCTGCCGAGCGAGGGCGCCGAGACGATGCCCACGACGATCTCGCCTTCCTCCTCCAGCGCCAAAAGCGTTCCCCACACGGGGACCCCGCGGGCGAAGTTCTTCGTTCCGTCGATGGGGTCGATGATCCAACGCCTGGCAGGACGCAGGAGAATTCCGCCGCGCCCCTCGCCGTAGATGGCGTCTCGCGAGCGCGAGCGGCCGAGCATGGCCCTGATGATCCGCTCCGCCTCCCCGTCGGCGTCGGCCGCGGGGGAAGGGCCCTCTTTTGCCCGCGCGGAGAGGTCTTCGGCCTGAAAGCGGCGAAGCGTCACGGAGTCTACGCGGTCGATGATCGAGCTCGCGAAGGCGAGGTCGTCGTTGACGCGGGTGAGGGACATTCTCAGCTCCAATCCTCGGTGCAGGCGGCCAAGAGCCGGCGGAAAGAGGCCGTTCGGGCAATGAGCCTCAGATCCGTCTGCTCGGACAGCTCGCATTCCGGGGAGTCCCATCCGTGCTCGCAACCGCGCGGGCAGCTCTCGGCGATCGCGGCGAGGTCGGTGAATCCCCTGAGAACATCCTGCGGCGAGACGTGGGCCAAACCGAAGCTGCGCACCCCCGGCGTGTCGATGATCCTCCCTCCGCCGGGCAGGGCGAGCGAGACGGCCGACGTCGACGTGTGCCGCCCTTTCCCGGTGACCGCGTTCACCTGTCCCGTCGCCCGATCGGCGTCCGGCACCAAGGCGTTGATGAGGGTCGATTTTCCGACTCCCGAATGGCCGATCAGCACCGTTTCAACGCCCGCGAGCGCCTTCCGGAGGGCCTCCAGCCCGCCGGGCGCGGCGTCGCCCTCCCCGGGCTTGCGAGCCTCCAAGTCTTTGCGGGGTCCCAAGTCGACGACGACGGCGCGCAGACCCAGCGCCCCGTAAGAATCGAGGAGCCGGTCCGGGGAGGCGAGGTCCGCTTTCGTCAGGACGAGCAGGGGCTCCATGCCGGCGTCGTAGGCTGCGACGATGCAGCGGTCGATCATGCCGGTTTTCGGCGGCGGGTCGGCCAGGGCCGTGACGATCGCGAGCTGCTGGGCGTTGGCGACGATGCAGCGCTCGCGGCCGTTTCCCTCCTCGGTGCTGCGCAGAAGCCGGGAGGCGCGGGCCTCGACCGCGACGATGCGGGCCAAGGTGTCCTTTTTCCCCGAAACGTCGCCCGTCACCCGCACTCGGTCGCCGACGACGACGGCGCCGCGGCCCAGCTCGCGCGCCTTGACCGCGGTGACGGCGAGGCCCTCGGCGAGCTCGAGGCGATAGCGGCCGCGATCGACGCCCACGACCTCCGCCGTGCGGGCCGACGAATAGTCGGGGCGGATCTTGGTGCGGGGCCGCGACCCTTTGCCGGGGCGGACCCTCACCCGCGGGTCGTCGGTGCCGATGTCCCGCCTCATGCCCCAAGCCCGGCGTGTCCGAAGATGTCGCCTAGCGGGGCGGGGCCGACGTCCTCGGCGCCCGCCGCGAGGTCCTCCCACATGTCGACGAATTGAGGAAATGTTTTGGCGGTCGTCTCGACGTTCGCGACTCTCAGGCAGGGAATGCGCAGCCCGAGGATCGCCCCGAAGGTGGCCATGCGATGGTCGGCGTAGGTCTCGATCGTCGCGGGCCTCGGAGGGCCCGGCTCGATGAGAAGGTCGTCTCCTTCGATTCGCGCCTTCGCGCCGACCTTCGTCAATTCGGCGACGAGGGCCGCCAGACGGTCGGTTTCGTGGCCCCTGAGCTGGCCGATGTTGCGCAGAGCAGACGGGCCGTTCGCAAATGCTGCGACTGCGGCGACAGTGGGCACGAGCTCGCCGACGTCGTGCATGTCCGCGTCAATTGGGAAGATCGCGGCCGGTCCGCGCAAGGCGAGCCTGCCGTCGGCTGCGCGGGCGTGCGCCCCCATGGCCTCAAACAGCTCGCGATAGGCCGCCCCGGGCTGCCTCGAAGCGGGCCAGTCGAGGCGTGTCTCGCCGCCCGTCACCATCGCGGCGGCGAGGAACGGCCCCGCATTCGACAGGTCCGGTTCAACCGTGACGTCGCCGATTCTGGGGATTCCGGGCTCGACCGTCCATCGCGTGGGCGGACCGGGGGGGCCTGCGGGTTTGGCGCCTGCTCCGCGGCGGGCGTCGGAGCCGTTGAGCGGCGACGATTCGACGGAGGCTGAAAGCTCGCCGGGCCGGCCGGAGCCTTCGACGGTTCGCACGGCGACGCCCGCCGCGCGCAGCACGTCGACGGTCATGGCGATGTGCGGCGCCGAAGGAATCCGCGGGCCCGCGTGGCGTATGTCCAGGCCTGTTTCCATTCGGGGCGCCGCGAGCAAAAGCGCCGAGACGAATTGCGAAGAGCCCGACGCGTCGATCTCGACCGTCCCTCCGGCGACCGCGCCCTTCCCCCTGACGGTCATCGGCAGGGCGGCCTGGCCGGAGGCGGACGTCGAATGCGCGATCCGGCCGCCCAGCTGCTCCAGCGCCCGGACAAGCGGGGCGATCGGGCGCGCCCGCGCGGCCTCGTCGCCGTCGAAAACCACGTCCCCCCGGGCAAAAAGGGCGATTGGGGGGACGAAGCGCATGACGGTTCCGGCCAAGCCGACGTCCACGCGCGCGCCTCGCAGCGGACCGGGCGTGACGACGATCGCGGAGTCGTCGCCCTCGACTCCCACGCCCATCGCGGACAAGGCCTGCGCCATCAATGCGGTGTCCCGGGAAATGAGAGGGCGGCGTATGATTGCGGGCTCCTCGCCGAGCGCCGCCGCAAGCAGGTACCGGTTCGTCAGCGACTTCGAACCGGGAACGCTCACATTCGCGCGGACGGGTCCGGAAGGCTGCGGCGCGGCCCAGCTCATTGCGCCCGATTCGCCCGCGCGGCCTTAAGCGCCTCTTTGTGGCGGCGATTTGCCTGCCGTTGCCAGGAGAGGGAGGGCTTGCCGTCCCTGTCGGCCGCGGCCAGAAGGGCGCCGCCGACGAGCCCGGCAGCCCCGAGAAGCCCCGTCAGCTCGGCGAGGCGCTCCTTGCGGTCTTTGCCCTTGCCCGCCCACACCGGATTGTTCGCCAGCGCCACGGGGACTTGCGCGGCTGCAAGGACTGCGCCCGCCGTGCGCGGGAACTTGCCGGCGGCCAGAGCGAGGCCCGCGACGGCTAAGACCGCGCCGAGGCTGCGGGTCGCCGAATCCGACGTCGTCTCATCCAGTTCGACGCCGAACTTCGAAGCGACGGGGGCGAGCCGCTGGGCGCGCTCGCGGTGAAGCTTGGGACGGGCAAGCGCGTCGGCGCCTGCCGCGATGAAAGGCGCTGCGAGAAGGGGCCGGGCAACGGCACGTAGAATACTCATGTGTCTATTCCTACAGCATAAGGGGCCTTGCTCGCAGTAATCACGCCGATTCGAAAGCGCGGATCGCAGGCTGGGCGCCAGGCGGGAGGAAGGCTGGGCGCAGGGGCCGGGAATGAAAACCGCCGGGAAGCGTTACCTTCGATGGCGGGAGAACTCCCGCTACCCTAGGAGATGATGACTACCGAGACGACCATTCCAGAAGCCGAGGGCTCCGACGCCGGCCGGGCGGCGGAGTTCGACGTCGCAGGCGAGACGCAGGCCGAAAGGTCGCGTCGCTTCGAACGCGAGGCGCTTCCGTTCCTCGACCAGCTTTACGGCGCAGCCATGAGGCTCACCCGCAATCCGCAGGACGCCGAGGACCTCGTCCAGGAAACGTACGCGAAGGCCTTCGCCGCGTTTCATCAGTACAGGCCCGGCACAAACCTCAAGGCGTGGCTCTACCGCATCCTCAACAACACGTTCATCTCGAACTATCGGAAGGCCCAGCGTCAGCCGAAGCAGGCGGATGTGGCGGAAGTCGAGGACTGGCAGGAGTACGACGCCTCGACCCACGCGTCGAGCGGACTCCAGTCTGCGGAGGCCGAGGCGATCGAGAATCTGCCGGATTCCGAGATTCGGGACGCGCTGGCTCAGCTTCCGGAGGATCGCCGCCTCGCGGTCTATCTGGCCGACGTCGAAGGTTTTTCCTATCAGGAGATCTCGGAGATCATGGACACCCCGATAGGGACGGTCATGTCGCGGCTCCACCGAGGCAGGAGGCAGCTGCGCGATCTGTTGACCGACTACGCGCGGGATCTGGGGTACGGCAAGAAGGAGACGAAATGAGAAGCGACGAGGAGATAGCGAAGGCCGTCGAGGGGATCTTGAGGGCGAAGTCGGCTCGGAGCTCGCGGGGCGCGGGCGGCGACGGCGCTCGGGCTGGAGCCGACGACAGGCCGAACGGCTTTCGCGATCGTGCCGACGGTTCCGGCAATGGGCGCGGCGGCGCCGGCGATCGGCGCGGTGGCCTCGACCGCGGGTCTGGCGGCGCTCGAAGCGTGCGGGGCGCGGGCGGCGACGGTCCGTGCGGTGCGCCGGGGAGCTTCCTCGAGGGTTTGTGTGAAGAGGTTGCCGATCACCTTTTCGAGTTGCTCGACGCTCAAATGCCTGTAGAAGCGGCCGCGCGTCTGCGACGCCACTGCGAGACGTGCCCCCACTGCTCGGAGCTGGCCGAGGCGGAAATCCACGTGCGTGAAATCGTCAAGAGGTCGTGCTGCACGGAATCGGCGCCCGTCAGCCTTCGCATGCGGGTGACGAACCAGATAGCCGTTTACAGGTCGACGACGGCGTAGAGCTGCGCTGCAGATTGGCGACGGCGTAAAGCGTCTGCGGGTCGGCGACGGCGTGGAGCTGCGCTGCATAGCGAGGAGCGGCGCGGCATGGACGCGCGATCGCCGTCGTTCTCCTGTTCCGGTGAGCGGAGGAGCGGCGCGGCATGGTCGGCAGTCATAGGGCGGAGGCTGCTGCCGGGTCCGCGCCCGTGGGGCGTCTGCTATCCGAACGACGGCGCGAAGGCCGGGCCCGCGCCCGTGGGGCGTCTGCATTACGGCATAGAAAGACCGTCGCTTCCAACAAGGCCGGTCCCGCGCCCGTGGCGTGTGCCTCGACGCCGCGGACGACGGCCTGGGGCGAAGCCGGGCTCGGTGGAGTGGAGCGGCCCAAGATTAGGGCAACTTCGGCTTTGCATGTCCGGCTTCGCTGGGCCCGAGCGGGGAATGCGGTTGCTCGTTTCTCGGCTGCCGTCGTCGTCCTCGTCCTGCGCCGTCGCCCTTGATAATTCCTCAACTTTTTCTCTAGCTGTTCCGTTTCCTCTTCAGCCGCTCTTCTTGAAAAAGTGCTCCGAAAGGTCGGAGAAAAGCAGAGTGGAGGCGGCGAAGACGGCTTGAAGGTCGAGGAACGTGGCGTTGTCTTTTATGTTGTCGAGGCGATCGTCTTCAAGATCGATGCGTTTGGGGTATTCGGATTCCCAAAGGATTGCTCCGATAGGAGACGTTCCCTTGTGCAGACGAATGCCGAGAAGGGATCTGGGTATGAGTGTTAAGCTGTCATACTCTTTTTCAGTGAATCCCGACTCCAATGATTCCCTTTTGACTCTTCGCTTGTGTCGGTCTGTGTGAAAATGAATGCCTTGTCGCCACGTTTGCCCTAAGTATCCTTGTGACTCAGGATAATGCTCCCGGTTTTTCTTAGCGATTGTTGGATCGTCCGAGATCCGAACAATCGGGATGAACCTCTTATTGTCTCTATCGTGGGCATACACAGTGAAACGAACCTCGGGTGACCATAAACCGACTTCTTTCGAGAGATTGATGCCTATATGCTCAATTGCCTCTAAAAGAGCTTTCTGGGCAGTTGATTTTTCTTTCCGCGCTTTTTCGAGAGCGTTAGAAATTCGATGAAGGTTGCTCTCTTTGTTCCCCGACAGGATATATCCGAGAAGTGCACATAAGGCACCTAATATAAGGAAAAGCCACCAAAGAAGCGACAATGCTTGAAAAATCGCGACCACAGCCATCAGAGCTGATCCTAAGACGGAAAAGTAGATGCCTCGATAGTTGTGTGCGTGGTGCGCAGCGTGAACTAGGCACGGCTCGCGAGGGGCGCTCCAACTCATGCCGGAACCAAGCTTATGCCGTCTTGTTCCAGGTTGTATTCATTTTCCGAGGGCGGAGTGTAGTCATCAACGACATTTATGCCGACGGCGTCGGTCGAATCGCTGAGCAGTTGGTTGGCTTGGCGAACGCTTTGGGACAGCGGGCTTCGAACGATAAGGGAAACCGTGATGACCGTTTCGCCGGGAAGTGGGGCGCGATACACGTTTCCCTCGACGATTTGGGAGAACTTGTCGTCCTTGCCATCGAGGATGCTTTGAACGAGGTGAGAGCGAAACGCTTCAAACTTTTCCCTGCCGGAATCGGGGTCGATTGCGGTGTCGATGAATTGGGCTTTCAGGCGACTCAGCGTTTCGGCCATTGTGGCGGTCCTTTCTCCTCGAGTGACTCCAAGTTTATATGCGTCGGGTCTTCGACGGGCGCGCAGAGTTCCATCTGTGGACAACTCTTTCCTGTGGGCCGTTCTTGCGCAAAGCGTTTTTCCAGGCGAAGCCACTTCTGTGCAAATCCGGAATGCGACGTGAGCCGGTCTCGGAATCGCCCCCGAGAACCAATCGACTCTAAGAACCGCCTTTCCCCGTGCAAGGCTGGAACGCGAGCGCGCCCGCCGCATTTGGCGATTGCGTTGTGGCGGCGCATAGCGGCCGACGTCGCCGGCTGATACACTTTCGACCTGTCGTGTGCCTTTCGGGCGCGCAATCGATTTGAGGAGCAACAATGAGCCGTCGCGGTCGCAAGCGTCGCTCGCGCGCGGGAAAGCCTGCCAACCACGGCAAGCGTCCCAACGCATGAGCGCCGGGCCCGGGTCTAGGATCCGGGCCCTTTCGACATCCGAAATCTGGGCCCTTTTAATATCCGAATTTTCCCCGTTTCGCAGGCTGTGCCGGGCGTGGCCGCGCTGTGGCGGTGTCTGCGCGCGGCCGATCGCGGGCGTGCTTGCCGCGTCTGATCGCGGGGCGCGGTGTTTTCGGCTGGCATTCGCGGAATCGGCTGTGTTTTTATTCGCCGCCCAGTGAGTATGCACGGCGTTTTCCTGTCGTTCGCGCCGAGTCTGCGCCGTGCTTTTCTGCTGTTCGAGGAGTCCGCTGTGCGCGTCGGTGATAAATTCGGTCCATGGCCGTTGGACGATTGACGCAACTTGTTTTTGAGTGCGACGACGCCGTCGCGCTGGCGAGGTTCTGGCAACAGATTCTCGATCTGCCGGAGCCGCCGGGAGGGTCGGGGCTTGTAGAAGACGTTGAGGCTGAGAGCGGGACTTTTTCGGGCGGGGACGGTCGCGGTCGGAAGGGCTGCGACCGGGCCTCCGTCGTCGGCGACGCGCGCGAATGGGATGATGTCAGCGAAGAGCTGGAACTGGCTGTTCCCGGCGAAAAGCGGCCGGAGTGGGTGACCTTGGAGTGGGAACCCGTCGGGAGATTCTCATTCCATCGCTGCGAGGGGTACGTGCCTCCGAGATGGCCTAGAGGGCACGGCGAGCATCAAGTGCATTTCGATCTGCTGGTTGAGGATTTGGCAGAGGCCTGCGGCGTCGTCGAAAAGGCCGGCGGGCGCCCTCTCACGCCGGTTCTCGACCCCGGACCTAAAGAATGGCGGATCTACGCCGATCCCGCAGGGCACCCCTTTTGCCTGGTGACCGTTCCTGAATAGGGCTGGTTGTCTGGCGACCGTTCTGGAATGGTGGCGGTTGTTTGGTGACCGTTCTGGAATGGTGGCGGTTGTTTAATGGTGTTTTCGGAATGGGGTTGGCGGGCGTTGATCGAGGGTCGGACGCTCCGTCGCTATTTTGCAAACTTAAGTTTCGAGATCGTTCGGCTTATTTTGACATCAAAAAATATATCGAATGACGATTCGCAAACTTCTGTCGAACAAAAAATTGACATTGAGTCGTTCTTTCTATAGGATAGTGGGTGAAGGGGCGGGGAGCGAAAGGAGGCGAGATCGATGAGTGTCGACGCCGAAGCGAGGCCGGATGCCGCGGTGTCCGGCGGTGGCTGTCCGTTTGATGCGGCCCCTCCTGTCCGGCGGCGGGGCTTGGATGGCGACAATGGATTGGCTGAGCGCCTTTCGCGTTTGAATGAGATTGCGGCGGAGTTGGGGGAGGCCGACTTTTCCGCCTTGTCGGGGGAGAGGCTGACGGCTGGAGCCGCTGATCTTGCGAAGGCCGTCTCTCGGCTGGGAGCGGTGCGCGGGCGGATGCTTGTCGCCATCGAGAAGAATGAAAGTTGGCGCGCTTCGGGGGCTCGCACCTTTGTGCTGTGGAATGAGAAGGCTTCAGGGCAATCCCCAAGCGCGGCGGTCAAGGAAATCAAACGGGCCGAGGCCCTTGATTCGGGACTGCGCAGGATGTCGGAGGCGTTGAAGAACGGCGAGGTTTTCTCTGGGCATGTCGATGTCGTTCGCCGCTTCCTGTCGACGCCAGGGTCGGAGGGAGCGCTCACTGACGCCGTTGAGGAGGAGTTTGTCGCGTGGGCGCGGGAGTGCTCTCCGCGGGAATTCGAGCGGCGCGTCAAAGCGCGTGCTTATCGGCACAATCCGTCGTTCGGAGTCGAGACCGAGAAAGCCGAGGCGAAGAAGGAGAATGTAGTCTTCGCTAAAGACGGGTCGGGGATGCGCATTTCCGGGTGGTTGTCGGACGAAAGTTCGGCGATTGTGGACACCGCCTTGTCGGCGTTCATGGGCCGCAAACGCGCTGAGGACGCCAGAAGTTTGCCGCAGCGACGAGCCGGCGCGCTCGTCGAACTGGCCGGCGCGAAGCTTGATGAAGGCAGTCTCGGCAAAGGTGCAAGAATCCGACCGCATATTTTAGTGCACGTTCCTTTCGAAACCCTTCGCGGCTTGGAAAACGGAACGCCGCGTCCTGGAGCCGGAAACATGCAAAGTCGGAGCGTTGTCGGCGACGACGGCGCCCGCGAGGATCGCGACGGTTCGCGTCCGAAGAAAACCGCGCGGTCGCCGAAGGCGAAGACGGATCGGGGACGCGGCCGCCCGGACCAATCGGAACGCTGCGACAGAGCGGGCTGCCTGGGGGAAGCGTGCCGTGAAACCGGGCGAGGGCAAGGGCGCTTTGGCGCATGCCTTGAACCCTCTGTGCGTCAACAAGAAGAATTTGGAACGATTTTAGGGTCGATTCCTGCTCTGACCGACGTCGATGCTTTACGGGGGATCGATCCAGCCTCCTTGGACGACGGCTCGCCCCTGTCGGTCACTCAGCTGGCGAGGTTGATTTGCGATTCATCCGTCTCGCGCCTCATTTTCTCGGCCAGCGGGGAAGTCCTCGACGTGGGCAGGGAAAAACGCCTCTTCACCCCCGCTCAAACCCGTGCGGTCATTGCGAGGGATCGAACATGCCGATATCCAGGATGTGGAGACACGATTTCTCATGGACAGGTTCATCACGCCTTGCCTTGGGAAGCGGGCGGAAAAACCGACCTTGCGAACGCCGTGCTGCTGTGCTGGCGCCATCATGCCCTCGTTCACCGTGAAAAGATCGCGATCGCGCACCACAGCGGAGGCTTTGTCTTCACGTCGTCTGACGGCAAGACGATAGGCGTCAAGAGGCACGGAACATGACTGAGCAAGAAGCGGAAGACGGTTGGGCAAAGAGCCGGCGCTGCTGCCAAGGCCTCGGGGCCTTGACGGGCCTAAGCCCTAAGTGAGTCTAAGTGAGCCTAAGACGCGCCAACGGCTGGGACTCCCAGCCAATCGTTCCACCCATTGTGGAGAACCAGCCATGCGATGAGGCCGTAGCCGGCTTGGCGTGGTTCGTAGCCGCTAGACATCGATAAGTCGGTGTTCCACTGTTCGTGCTCGACGAGAGGAGTGAAAGTGTCGACGTACGGGAGGTCGCGGCGAGCGCAGACGTCGCCGAAGGCTTTCGACAGGTCCAATTGGATTTTGAAAGGCACTTCTCGACGCGGGGGAGGGCCGACGATGAAGGATCGGAGCTTCATTCGCGCAGCTGCATCGAGGATGTTCGCGAGATGGAGGCGAGCGCGGGCAAGCGTCTGGCCCGAGTCGAGGTCATGGGATCCTAGACCGATAATGAGGCGATTGTCTTCGTCATGGCGAAGGCGCCGGGCCACTTCGTCGCCCCAGCGTTTGGCCAATGCTGCTGTGTCTTCGCCCGGAACAGCAAGGGTTATTGGCATGAGAGGCGGTTCGCTGCGGGTTCGTGCCATGACTCGCCCAGTCCAGCCGAGAGCCCGCGCGTCGCCGAAGCCCGCGACGAGCTCGTCGCCGATGAAGAAGATCGCCACGTTTGCTCCTCAGTTGTGCTGCATCTTAGAAGTTACCTCAACTCTAGACTGTAGCGCCCCCGCTGTTGTGGAAGCGGCGCCAATCTGGGGCGGAGAAGCACGCCCATTCGGACCGGAGAGCCGCCCGTCGGCGTCAGAGAGCCGCCCATCCAGCCTGGGGAACCGCCCCCAATCCGGGGGCTGGAGGCCAATGAGGCAGCTTTTGAGGGCTGTGCCGGAGAACCGCCCCCAATCCGGGGGCTGGAGCAGCCGACGACAAGCTGGGCGAGAGCTGCCCCAATCCGGGGGAGCTGGAGAGCAGGGCCGGTACAAGTGCCGCTATGGCGCGGAATAACCCCAATCCGGGGGCTGGAGAGCAGCTCCGCGAGAAAGCCACGGGGGCAGTTCTCGAACGCGGGTCTCAGCGCTTGCGGGCAGACGGCTGCGCTTGGAAGCGGGGCCTCAGCGCTCGAACGCAGCACGCATGAGAATTTCGTTCTGAGTTGCGTGGGCTCGGGCGATGCCGACCGACGGCGACGCCGAGGCCGGGCGGGAGACGAGCCTCGGCGTGAGCCCGAGCTCGCGAAACACGGTGACGAGGAGGAAGCGCCATGCGCCCATGTTCTCGGGCTCGTCCTGAACCCAGACGATCTCGGCGCCGGGATACTTCGCCAGCTCCGCCCGCAGAGCATCGGTGGCCAGCGGATAGTACTGTTCGAGCCGGACGATCGCCGTGCGCCAATCGCCGGTCTTTCTCCGAAAATCGGCCAAATCGTAATAGATGCGGCCGGAGCAGAGGAGGACGCGGTCGATGTTCGCTCTCGGCACGCCTCCGGCGGGCGATTCTCCAATGGGAGCCTTCCGCGTCGGTGCGTTTCCAACGGGCGCCTCCCGCGTCGGCGCAGTTCCCGCAGGCGAATCTCCGGCGGGAGCGCCTCCCGAGGCGTCGCTTCGGCGGGCTTCGTGCTCGGCGTCGTCGCCGATGACCGGGCGGAAAGAACCCCGAATGAAGTCTTCGACCGGCGAAACGACGCCCCGGCGTCGCAGAAGCTGCTTTGGCGAGAAAGCGATGAGCGGCCGGCGCGGACGTTCATAAGCCTGCGTGCGCAGCATGTGGAAATGGTTGGCCGGGGTCGACGGCTGGCAGACCCACATGTTGTCTTGCGCACACAATTGAAGATACCTCTCGATTCGCGCGGAGGAATGGTCGGGCCCCTGGCCTTCGTATCCGTGGGGAAGGAGGAGAACGAGAGACGAATGCTGATTCCACTTCTGCTCGGCGGATGAGACGAATTCGTCGACAACCGTTTGGGCGCCGTTCGCGAAGTCGCCGAACTGCGCCTCCCACACCACGAGCGCGTCCGGGCGCTCGAGGGAATAGCCGTACTCAAAGGCCATGACCGAATACTCGGAAAGGGGGGAGTCGTAGATCCACAGCTTTGCCTGGTCTTCCGTCAAATGATCGAGGGGCGTCCACTCGGCGCCGGTTTCATGGTCGTGGGAAACCGCGTGCCTTTGGACGAAGGTTCCGCGGCGCACATCCTGACCGGACATGCGCACGGGAACCCCTTCGATGAGGAGCGAGCCGAATGCGGCGATCTCTCCCATGCCCCAATCGACGTCTCCGGTGCGCATCATCTTCGCCCTGCGCTCATAGAGCTGGGTGATCTTCGGATGAGGCGTGAAGCCGTCGGGAATTTGAAGGTGGGCGTCGCCGATCCTGGCCAAAATCTCGCGGGTGGTCCAGCTGGTCCAGCCGATCATCGTCCCCGCGTCTTCCTGTTGCGCTGCGGGAATCTCGAGGCCCTCGTAGACGCCGGACTTGCCGGCGGCCGCCTCGGCCTCGGCGGCCTTGACCTGCCGAAACGCGTTGTCGAGGGTCGCCCTGTAGTTCTCCTCGAAGGCTTCGGCCTGTTCGGCGGTCATCTCGCCTCGGCCGATGAGCGCCTCCTTATACAGCTGGCGGGTCGTCCTCTTCGAATCGACCAGGGCGTACATGACCGGCTGGGTCATCGACGGATCGTCGCCCTCGTTGTGTCCGCGGCGTCGATAGCAGACGACGTCGACGATTGCGTCTTTCGAAAAAGCCTGGCGGTACTCGTACGCCAGCGCCGCCGCGCGCACGACGGCCTCCGGGTCGTCGCCGTTGACGTGGAAGATCGGTATCTGCAGGCCCTTCGCCACGTCGCTCGCGTAGTTCGAGGAACGCCCGGAATGCGGGGCGGTTGTGAATCCGATCTGGTTGTTGACGATGATGTGAACGGTTCCGCCAGTGCGGTAGCCGCGAAGCTGCGAAAGGTTGAGCGCCTCCGGGACGACGCCTTGGCCGGCGAATGCGGCGTCGCCGTGGACGAGGATCGGCAAAACGGCGAAGCCTCGGTCTCCCCGGTCCTGAAGGTCTTGGCGCGCGCGGACGATGCCCTCCAAAACGCCGTTCGCCGCTTCGAGGTGCGAAGGGTTCGCCGCGAGATAGACGCCGGTCGTCTCGCCGGTCGGGGAGGTGTACGTCCCCTCGGTTCCCAGATGGTACTTGACGTCGCCCGAGCCCTGGACGGTGCGCTCGTCGACGAATCCGTCGAACTCGGTGAAAATCTGCTTGTACTGCTTTCCCGCGATGTTCGTCAGGACGTTGAGCCTTCCCCGGTGGGCCATCGAGATCGCAACCGAATCGAGGCCGTCGCGGGCGGCGCGGGAGAGTATGGCGTCAAGCGCGGGAATGAGCGATTCCCCGCCTTCGAGCGAGAAGCGTTTCTGCCCCACGTACTTGGTGTGCAGGAACGTCTCGAACGCCTCCGCCTGGTTGAGCTTCTCGAGAATCTGGAAACGCTCGTCGTCGGTCAGCTTGGCGCGCGGGCGCTCGATTCGCTCCTGGAACCAGCGGCGCTGCTCAGGATCCGTGATGTGCATGTACTCGAAGCCGATCGACGCGCAGTACGTCTCTCGCAGCAGCGAAAGCGCGTCGCGCAGGGTCATCGAGCCGTTGTCCGTGAAATCCCCGGTGGGGAAGGAGCGGTCGAGGTCCCACGACGTCAGGCCGTAGGATCCGAGGGAAAGGTCCGGGTGGCGGAGGGTGCGGAAGGAGATCGGGTCCGTGTCCGCGATGAGATGCCCCCGCGAGCGGTACGCGTGGATGAGGCTCGTCACGCGAGAAGCCTTGTCCAGGTCCTTGAGCGGGTTGTATTCGACGTCGCGCTCGAAGACGAAAGGCTCCGTCGGAACGTGGAGCGAATGGAAGACCCTGTCGTAAAAGCCGTCGAGGCCGGTGAGTTTGCGTTCGATGAGGCGAAGGAACTCGCCTGAAGTGGCCCCCTGGATCACGCGGTGGTCGTACGTGGAGGAGACGGTGACCACTTTGGAGACGCCGAGGCGGGCCAGCACGGTGTCCGACGTGCCGGAGAACTGAGCGGGATAGACCATGGAGCCGACGCCGATGATCGCGCCCTGCCCCGCCATGAGCCGCGGGACCGACTGAGTTGTGCCGATGCCCCCGGGGTTCGTGAGCGAGACGGTGGTTCCCGCGAAGTCGTCGATTCCCAAGGCGCCTTCGCGTCCGCGGCGCACGAGGTCCTCGTAAGCGGAGAGGAAATCGCGGAAAGTCATGAGCTCGGCGGCTTTGACGGAAGGCACGACGAGGGCGCGGGAGCCGTCGGGGCGGCGTGCGTCGATCGCGATGCCGAAATTGACGTGCTCGGGATGGCGGACTGCGGGCTTGCCGTCGGCCAGCGCATACGAGTCGTTCATCTCGGGCATTTGGACGAGCGCCTCAATCGCGGCGAAGGCCACCAGGTGGGTGAAGCTCACCTTGCCGCCCCGGGTGGCCCGCAGCCGCTCGTTGATGATGGCGCGGTTGTCGAACATCGTCTTGGCGGGGATCTCGCGGAACGACGTCGCCGTCGGAATGGCGAGCGAAGCGTCCATGTTGGCCGCGACGGACTTCGCCGCGCCCTTCATGCGGACGGTTTCGCCCGAAGAGATCGGGGTGTCGCTCGCCACCAGCTTGTGCCGCTTGGCATACGGGGTGAGGGCCGGCTGCGCCGCGGCCGGCGGAGCGGGAGGAAGGTCCGACCGCGTGGAGACCGAGTCGGGGGCCGCCTGCCGGGAGTCGCTCTGGGAGTGTATCTCGATCTGCGCCTTGGCCGTGTCGGGATCCGCCCGTCTGTGCAGCGGGCGCCCCTCGGCCCGCCATCTTCTGAAAAGGTCGCCCCACTGCGGAGGGACGGCAGACGGATTCTTGAGGAAGTCGGCATAGAGATCCTCGATGAAGCCGCGGTTGGGCCCGAAGTCGTCGTGTGGCTGCGTTGACACTGTTTCCCCACTCCTTTGGAATTCGACACGTCAAGGCTACGGGACTCGGCGGCGAGTTTCATGCGTCGAAAGTGATGTGTATTTCTAAAACCGACGTCGGCCGCAGATGCGTGCCATATTTGTAGGAGTGATTTAAAGAGATCGAGGGGGCGTTTGGAAGGGCGTTCCGGCATTGAGAAGGTCGTCTCGGCCGTCGTCGCGTGAAGCGGGTGGTGGCCTTTCGGCGGGTCCGTTATCATTTTGTAATGGAGTCACCGGAAATCACGTAGAACCGGAGGATGATGGGCAGGCACGCACTTAACACCGAGCCGCAGGCTCAGGTTCAGGCTGCCCGGACGCGCCGTTCGGGTGTTAGGCAGGAGACCCCGAGCCTCAACCGCCGCCAAGCGCGGTTGGCTCGCGAGATGGAGGAAGCTGCCGAAGCACGCAAGGCGAGGAGGGCAGAGCACCGTGAGGCTGAGAATCGCGCACGCCAGGAGGCAGAGCGTGCGAGAATCGCCGAGGAGGAAGCTCGGTTAGAAGAGATTTCGCGGAGGGTCGAGGCCGCGCGCAAGGCCGAAGAGGCCCGCGAGGCCGAGGAGGCCCGCAAGCTGGAGGAGGCGCGTCAGGCTGAAGAGGCCAGGCGGGCCGAAGAAGCGCGCAAGGCTGAGGAGGCCCGCAAGCTGGAGGAGCTTCGCAAGGAGCGCGCGGCGAGGAGGGCCGCACGCAAACTTGAGGAAGTCCGCCGTGCCGAGGAGGCGCGCAAGGCTGAGGAGGCCCGCAAGCTGGAGGAGCTTCGCAAGGAGCGCGCGGCGAGGAGGGCCGCACGCGAGGAAGCTCGTCGCGCCGAGGAGGCGCGCAAAGCTGAAGAGGCCAGGCGAGCCGAGGAGGCGCGCAGGGCCGAGGAAGCCCGTCGCGCGGAGGAAGCGCGAGAGGCCGAGGCGATTCGCCAGGCCGAAGAGGTGCGGCGGGCAACCGAGGAGGCTCGGAAGGCTCAGGAAGCTCAGAGGGCGAAGGCCGCGGCCGCCGGACCCGCGGGAAACAGCCCGTTCGCCGTGATCACAAGGCGCTTGGAGATCGTCCGCCAGGCGGAGGCGGACCGCAAAGCCGAGGAGGCGCGCAAGGAGCGCGAGGCCAAGAAGGCCGCTCGCCTGGAGAGGTCCCGCAGGGCCCAGCAGCTGCGGGAACAGGAGGCCGAGGCCTCGCGAAAAGCGGCGGAGGCGGAGGCCCGCGCCGAAGAGGAGCGCAGGGCCGCTGAGGAGCTTCGCGCAGAGCAAGATGCCGCGAGCCGTGAAGAGGCTCGCCGGGAGCGCAGGCGGCAGCAGGCCGAGTTGGCGCGGAAGATCCTCGAGGCCGAGCGCGCAGCGGAGGCTGCGGCGGCGGCCTTTGACAGCGAGGACGGGGCGAACGAGTCCGACGAAGAGACCGCCGTTCTCACCCGCAACGAGATCAGCGACGCCATTTCCGAAGGCGCGCAGATATCCCGTTTGGAGCGTCGGCGCAGAAGCGGCAAAGCGGCGAAGGCCGCAGCTTCAGGCGCGCAAGCCGCAGCTGACGCGAAGGCCGGCAAAGCCGACGGCAGGGGCTCCAAAGGGAGAATCGCCAAGGCGGCGTCCGAGCGCGCCGCGAGCGAGCAGCCGGCTTCCTTCGGCTCGAAGAAATGGGCCATCCAAGGCGTGGCGGCCGGCGTCGCGACGCTGGTGGCCGTGGGCGTGCCGATTCTCGCCACGAACAACACGCCGGCGACCGCCGCGCAGAACAACCTTTCTCGCTCCTACATCGGCGGCGAAACGAAAGAGAAGGCCGACGTTCCGGCGGCTCTCACCGGCGACGCCAACGCGCAGGCCCGCTCGATGGCCAACGAATTCTCTCACCAGGCCAAAGAGAATGAGAACAACGAGACGACCACCTGTTCCGCCGCGGGGGCGGCCGGGGCGCGGGCGGCTTTCGCAGGCTCGCACAAAGGCGGACAAATCGTCATGCCTCTCCAGCAAGGCGTCTATCGTTTGACGTCGGCCTTCGGATATCGCGTCGACCCCATTTACGGCGACGTCTCGATGCACGCCGGCCAGGATTTCGCGGCGCCGATGGGCACGCCGATCCACGCCGTCGCCGACGGCGTCGTCACCCACGCCGGCGCCGGGATTCAGGGGCGTTCGAGCAACCTCATCATCGTCAAGCACGAGATCGGCGGCAAAACCTATTACACGTGGTACATCCACATGTACGACAACGGGGTCCTCGTCAAGAAGGGCGACACGGTCAAGGCTGGCCAGGTCATTGGAAAGGTGGGCTCCAACGGCAATTCCACCGGCCCGCACCTGCACTTGGAGGTGCACGACCAAAACGACAAGCTCATGAACCCCGTCCAGTTCCTCAAGGATCAGAAGGCGGTCGACGCCTCGCAGGTTTGCGGCTGATGCGATGCTCTATCCCATCGGCGCCCCCATCGTCGTCGCCCACCGCGGCGGCGCGGGGGAGTGCCCGGAGAACACCGCAGAGGCCTTCCTGACCATGGGCGAGCGAGGTTTCCGCTATCTGGAGACCGACGCTCGCGCCACGCTCGACGGCGTCGCCGTTCTCAGCCACGATGCGACCTTGGACCGCACCGTCGGCGCCGGCGGGAAAGTCCGCGGCTACACGTGGAGGGAGCTCGCGAGGGTTCGCGGGGCCGACGGCGGGCCGGCGGCCATGCGCGTGGACGAGGCCCTCGAAAGGCGCCCTGACGCCGTTTTCAACATCGACGCGAAGTCCGACGGCGTCGCAGCTCCGCTCGTCCGAGCGATACGCGAGGCGGGCGCTCAGAGCAGGGTGTGCGTCGCGAGTTTCTCGGAGCGCCGGCTGCGGCGCATGCGAGGCGAACTGCCGGGGACCGCGAGCTCGCTGGGGATAGGCGCCGTCGCCAGGATCGTCGCGGCCTCACGAGTGCGAAAAGGGGCGGCGCGTCTGCGCCTGCTCAAAGGCCTTCCCAAGGCCCAAGTCGTCCAAGTCCCGCTCTCCTTCCGCGGTGTTCCCGTGCTGACTGAGGGATTCGTCGCGTCGGCGCACGAGGCGGGGATTGCGGTCCACGCGTGGACGATCGACGACGTCGACGTCGCCGCCCGGCTTCTCGACATGGGCGTGGACGGCGTCATCACGGACGTTCCGACTGCGATGTACGAGGGGCTGCGGGAACGAGGGCTCCCGGTCAGCCGCTCGTAGGCGGTACAATTCCGACCTTCAACTCTAATGAAGGTACCGTTGGACTTTCGAGAAAGAAGCTGGTTGTCAGCGAGGTAGCCAAGTGCGTACCGTTCCCGATGCGTCGCATCCATCGGGCTCCGAAGAACCGGATAATCTGCGGTGTTCGATGCTGACAAGATAAAGTCGGCTCGCTAGCCGGAAGAGTACAGCCACGAGGTGAAAATCGTTTGGGGCCGACACCTTACCGCGCTCTCGAATCGGCACAAGAATCTTCGTTGATTTTCGACGATGTCAAATGGTGCTGAACTGATGCAAGAGCAGTAAAGTAAATCAAGCGCGGCTTTAAAATCGAAATCGCTTGGTGCGATGTTTCTGGTTTTTCTCCTCCAGTTAGGTTTAGAACACGATAGGAGCACTTTCTCCACTAAAGTACTAGGATTTGACGTGCAACTGAGTTTTGTTCGACTACTTTTCATAGCTTTAGGACCTAAAAACGTAACTTATTGCAATGTTAGGTGTTTTTATTGTCAGAATAGATTCAACGGTAGAGTAGGTGATGGTGGGTGAGAATATAATAAGCACAGGGACTTTGAAGTGCTTACACACATTAGTAAAACAGGGGAAGTATGCGAAACCCAGAACTCATCACCGCCGATGACCTCAGCTCTTGGCCGGACAACGATGCTCGTGACGCACAGGAGAATTTTCCGCGGCTCATCCGGCATCTTTTGTGTGAAACTCCAGGTGTGTCAGCGATATCGGTGCGTGTCGGCAATGGTGTGAATGTGCCTGGCTGTGACGGAGTCGCTTATTCGGATGGGACAGCCCCCTTTCTGCCGACAGGGTCATTGGTGTTCGAGTTCGGTACCAATAAGGAGATTGGCGCAAAGGCGTTAGATGACTACCGTAAGCGAGTTGAAGAGAGCGAGGCCGCCAGCCATGTCTTCGTGTTTGCGACGCCTCGTCGCTGGGGTGGCAAAGGCAAGTGGCTGAAAGAACGTCGGAGCGAAAGCAAGTTCGGAGATGTGTATGTGCTTGACGCCGATGATTTGGAAGGGTGGTTGGAAATGTCGCCATTCTCGCATTACTGGATCTCTGAACACCTTGGAAAGCGGCCGGATGATGCGCAAACGCTCGAATACTGGTGGGACACTTTTCATCAGGCGACTCAGCCAACGCTGCCACTCGACATGTTTACGGCTGGACGAGAATCAACTAAAGAGCACTTCCAAAAGATGCTTAACGGCGCACCGCAAATCATCACGATTCAGGCGGACTGGCGTGACGACTGCCTTGCGTTTATCTATGCGAGTACTGCTGCTAATCCTGACAGTAAATTGAACGCACCTGAGAAAGCAGTAATCGTTGTTGAATCTAATGCCGCCTGGAAGCAGATTGCCCGACGCTCTGGGAGATTGATACTAGTTCCGAAGTTCGACGGTGCTGACAATCATCTCGCGCGAAATAACGGTCACTGCGTGATTCAGATCGTCGATCGTGGGCGGGTTGCGCTCGGGAATGTAGACCTAGAGCTGCCGCGTGTGTCACGACCTGATGTGCTGAAATCGCTGATCGATTGTGGCATTAACTTCCAAAAGGCGGATCATCTTGCTGGGCTTGCCCGACGAAACATGCAGTCCTTTGTCCGAGCGCTAAGGCGTGATGCCGTAGTCCAAACGCCCATATGGGCAACCGATACCGATGCGCCGATGCTGGCAACGCTGACGCTCGTTGGTGCATGGGATGCCAATAACAACAAAGATAGGCGAGCAATAGCAGAGCTGGTCGGCAGCGACTACGACACGGTGGAGTCCCTGTGTGAGCGGCGGTCTGGAGGTAACGATCGTGTGATGAGTCGAGTTTGCTCGGCCTGGCGATTCGCCTCCCTCGAGGAAGCTTTCCGCTGCTTGTTCTCGAGAATTGCCAATAGGGCTATTGAGCGATGGAAACGGCTGGTATTCACGGTCCTTTGCAAGGAAAATTCATCGTGTGATTTGAGTCCAGAAAAAAAGTTTGCCCAGCAAGTCAATCCGACCGCGTCGCAGGTTGGGTACTCTGAGGAGCTGAAAAGCGGCATTGCGCTAAGCCTCGCGATGGTTGGCTCGATTGAGAGACGCGATACACAGCTGCGCAAATTAAGGAAAATCGTTGCTGACATTGTTGACCAGCTGCTTAGACGGGCGGTGGACGATGGCACTGGAAGTACCTGGAACCTGATAGCACCACGCCTGCCATTTCTTGCTGAAGCAGCGCCCCGGCAGTTCATTGACATCGTCGTGGAAAGCCTGGAGCAAGAGACATCCTCCTTGATGTACACGTTTAATTCCGATAGTAGCGATTTGTTGTTTGGTGATCCTTTTTCCTATTCTCATTTGCTGTGGGCGCTTGAAGTGCTCGCTTGGTCTGAAGAATACTTCGATGACGCTATCAAATGTCTAACCTTGCTTGCTGTCAATCGATCGGGTGACAAACAGGGCGGCAATCGACCTGATAAGAGTCTCGCTGCTATATTGTGCGGTTGGGCTAACTGCACAACAGTGTCCCATGACAAGCGACTTACCGCGCTCGATTCTGTAAAACAGATATCGTCAACTGTCGGGTGGGATCTTTTGTTTGCGTTGTGGCCTGATTGGACAACAATGACACCGCCAACCACGCCACGCTTTCGTGCGGACTGGTGTCCGCTCACTGACAAGCCGGCACAGCAGGAAGAACAGAATGCTTACTTTCGTGGTCTCGTCCGGCGTGCGCTCGCCTGGAGTGATGTTGCGCCGTCAAACCTCAAGCAGCTGGTCGAACATATCAATATTGGGATACTGCCAGAAGACAGGGCAAAAATTATTGACTACTTAGACCAGCTGTCGTCGTCAAAAGAGTTTGTAGACGACGATCGCTACCTCGTGTGGCGCACGTTGCGGGAACTGGCTACCAAGCATTCGCACCATAGGGCTTGCTGGTCGCTGCCGAAAGAGGAAATCAAGTGCCTCTTGGCCTTATCCGATAAATGGTGTCCGGCCTCACCCGTATTGCGTCACCTCTACTTGTTCAATCACAATCCTGGCCTGCCCGATTGTGCCTTACGTCACGACAACTATGACTATGTCCAAAAGGTGGAGGAGCGTCGGCAAGATGCGCTCAGCAAGATACTTGCGGCTCCGCAAAAGCTTGACGACCTCGAGGTGCTTGCGTCGAGAGCAGAGGCGTCGTCGGTGTTGGGGCAGATGTTGGCAGACCTGCAGGAGCTCGATTTCTGGGATGTTGTGCATTGGGTGAATAGCTCTGAGGACAAGTTGACCGTCGTCGTGGATGCTTATCTGTGTCGAGTACTACGCCAACGGGGCTCCTCCTGGCTGCGGGGCGTGCTTGATGATCCGCGACTTACTCCCTCACAGCGTGCTGCTGTCCTGCGCCGCGTGCCAGCCAAGGAGGACTACTGGGACGTCATTGCACGCAATCGGGTTGATGAAGACGCGTACTGGCGAACCGCTGAGATGCCGGTGCTGCCACCGAACCACATGAAGGATGCGATTGCGCGGTTGGTTGCCTGTGGGCGTGCTCGGGACGCGATCGACAGCGTGGTGTCATCGATTTGCTCCGCCAAACAAGATGGCGTTATGACTGACTTAACGGCGGATGTGTTAATCGATCTACTTGATGTCGTGTGCTCTGAAGGATTTGACCAGGTCTCCTCGCAATGGCATGAGATTGGTAAGGTGCTTGATCATATCGTTGAGCTAAAAGCAGATCAAGCGGATGTGGCTAGATTGGAGCTCTTGCTCTACCCATTGCTTGGCCGTCATCGTGAATCGGCAGTTCTCCATCATGTACTTGCGACTAAAGCCGACCTGTTCGTCGAACTTGTGAAGATGGTGTATGGCGGAAAGGCCTTGTGTGGGTTGGATTGTAGTGTTCCATCTCGGAGTGCTGAGAGCGTTGTCAAGGGCTGGTGCGGTTGCCCCGGCATGACAGCAGGCGGTGAACTGAATGCGACATTAATGCGACGATGGGTCGAGATTGCACGGCAGAAGCTGGCTGCTGCCGAGCTTTCGGACGATGGTGACTATGAAATCGGTAGAGTTCTAGCAAATAGCCCGGAAGGTGCAAATGGAGCGTGGCCGTTGCCGATTGTTTGCGAACTCATCGACAAAATCGAAAGCAAGAGTCTTGATAGAGGCTTTATAGTTGGGATGTGTCGCGGCCTTATGTCGAGTGTGCGAGGCGTCTATGAGGGGGGGCGACAAGAACGCGAGAGCGCACAGCGTTTTCTCGCGTGGAGCAAGCAAATCCGATCCACATCGCGACACACAGCCGAGCTGCTAGAGGAAGCTGCCAAGGTGTACGAGGGCAGAGCAATGTACGAGGACGAACAGGCCGTGATGCGGGAGGACGGGCTGTAGGAAGCCCGCATACTCTCATCAACGCCTTTCGAGGTTGACGCAATACTCTAGCAATTATGCGCTGATTACGATTGGGCCTTGTGCCAGTACTCACAACACGGCAACAGGGCACGTAAGCACTTCGTATCTTCAGCAACCAAGCGAAGTCGCCGTTTGCGAGACCTGAGTTTGAGTGAAGCGATCGCGGTACCCCAAACAGGATTCGAACCTGCGACCTTTTGCTCCGGAGGCAAACGCTCTATCCACTGAGCTATTGGGGCCTGACACGTAACTTTAGCAGCTCTGACCGGGTTTGCGCCTCTCTGGACGGCCCGTTCGCGAGAATGTGTCGGACCCGCCGCGTAGAATTGCGCGCATGACACCCGAAGAACTCAGTCGGCTCGTCGCCGACGAACTTGCCTCCGCCGTCGCCGACGGCACTCTGACGATCGAGGGCGAGCTGCCCGTCGTGAAGGTGGAGCGCCCTCGGTCTCGCGAGCACGGCGACTGGGCCACGAACGTCGCGATGCAGCTGGCCAAGCGCGCCGGGAGGAATCCGCGCGAATTGGGCGAGCTCCTCGCGGCGCGGATCGCGGCGCACGACGGGGTGGAGGAAGCCGAAGTCGCGGGGCCCGGGTTCGTCAACATACGGCTCTCCGCCGCATCGGTCGGCGAGCTTGCCCGGGCCGTCGTCGAGGCGGGCGGCTCTTACGGACGCACGGAAGGCGGCGTCGGCAAAACGGTCAATCTCGAGTACGTTTCGGCCAATCCCACCGGCCCCCTCCACATCGGCGGGGCGCGCTGGGCCGCCGTCGGCGATTCGCTTGCTCGGATCCTCGAATTTTCGGGAGCGAAGGTCGTCAAGGAATACTATTTCAACGACCACGGCAATCAGATCGACCGTTTCGTCGCGTCCCTTTTGGCGCGGGCGCGCGGCGAGGAGGCCCCCGAGGACGGATACGGCGGGCAGTACGTCACGGAGATCGCCGAGAGAGTGGTCGCCGATTCAATCGCCGACGGCGAGCCGGATCCGCGCGAGCTCCCCGACGAGCAAGCCCTCGAGGCTTTCCGTTCGCGCGGCGTCGAGCTGATGTTCGCCGAAATCAAGTCTTCGCTCCACGATTTCCGCTCCGATTTCGACGTCTTCTTCCACGAGGATTCGCTCCACGAATCGGGCGCGGTCTCCAAGGCGATCGAGCGTCTGCGCGAGCGCGGCGTCGTCTATGAAAAAGAAGGCGCCCTGTGGCTTCGCACGACCGACTTCGGCGACGACAAGGACAGGGTGATCGTCAAATCCGACGGCGAAGCGGCCTATTTTGCGGGCGACCTCGCCTATTATCTCGACAAGCGCGCACGCGGCGCGGACAACTGCGTCTACATGCTCGGCGCCGACCATCACGGGTACATCGGCCGCATGTACGCCATGGCGAGGGCATACGGCGATACGGCCGGGCCGGGCGAGAACATGGAGATCCTCATCGGCCAGCTGGTCAACCTCGTCCGCAGCGGCGTTCCCGTGCGCATGTCCAAGAGGGCGGGAACCGTCGTGACGCTTGAGGACCTCGTCGACGCCGTCGGCGTGGACGCGGCCCGCTATTCGCTCGTCCGGGCCTCCGTGGACACGACGCTCGACCTCGACCTCGACCTCGTCGCCTCCCGCACGAACGACAATCCCGTCTACTACGTCCAATACGCCCACGCGCGCACGTGCTCGGTGGCGTCGAACGCCGCCTCCCACGGCGTCAGGCGCGAGGACGGATTCGCACCCGGCCTGCTGGACGCCGTCGATTCCGAGCTTCTCGGCACGCTTGCGCGCTTCCCCGACGTCGCGGCCCAGTCGGCGACTCTTCGCGAGCCCCACCGCGTTGCGCGCTACCTCGAAGAGGTTGCGGCCGCATACCATGCGTGGTATGGTAAGGCCCGGGTCACGCCTCGCGCGGAAGAGGAGGTCACCGATCTTCATAGAACGCGCTTGTGGGTGAACGACGCCGCAGGCGTGGTTCTTGCCAACGGGCTGGGCCTGCTCGGCGTCAGCGCTCCGGAGAGGATGTAGCGCTCATATGAATCTTGAAAACCTTCCCGCGCCCGAGCCCGACGGCTCGTCGGACGGGCCGTGGCCGTCGTCGGCCCGCCGCGTCGGCGGCGAGATCGCAATCGGCGGCATCGGCGTGAGCGAGCTGGCGGCGGAGTACGGCACGCCGCTTTACATTCTTGACGAGGACGTGCTGCGCGCCCGGGCGCGCGCCTGGAAAGAGGCCATGGACGAGGCCTTCGCCCGCCTCCGGGGGGCTGACGTCTACTACGCGGGCAAGGCTTTTTTGTGCGTAGCCGTAGCCAAGGCCGTCGCACACGAAGGGCTCGCTGTGGACGCCTGTTCCGAGGGGGAGCTTCGCACGGCGCTGGCCGCGGGCGTTCCGGGCAGCCGCATCGGGATGCACGGCAACAACAAGTCGCGCGAAGAGGTCGAGCTCGCTCTGCGGGCGGAAGTCGGGCATTTCGTCGTCGATTCTCTGGCCGAGTTGGAGTTCGTCGATTCGATCGCGCGGGACGAGGGCGCCGTCGCCTCCGTCATGCTCAGGGTGACGACCGGGGTGCACGCCGGCGGCCACGAATACATGTCCACCGCTGTGGAGGATCAAAAATTCGGTCTGTCGATCGCGGGCGGCGCCGCTTGGCAGGCCGTCGAGAAAACCGTGAACGCGCCGAATTTGCGGCTCGTCGGCCTGCATTCGCACATCGGCTCGCAGATCCTGGTCGTCGAGGCCTTCGAGGAAGCCGCACGCGCGGTGCTCGACTTGCGGGCCCGGGTCCATCGCGAGATCGGATTGGAGCTTCACGAGGTCGACTTCGGCGGAGGTTATGGCATCCGCTACACGGGCGGCGACTCCGTTCCCCCGAGCCCCGCGCAATTGGCAAAGGCCCTCGCGTCCGTCGTCGCTTCGCACTCCGCGGAGTCGGGGATTGAGCCGCCGAGGGTTTCGATCGAGCCGGGGCGCAACGTCGTGGGCCCCGCGGGCGTGACTCTCTACACTGTGGGGACAGTCAAAACGGTCGAATTGGAGGACGGGCCGCGCCGCTATGTTTCAGTCGACGGCGGGATGAGCGACAATATTCGGCCTGCCTTGTACGACGCCGCGTACACGGCCGCCCTCGCGTCCCGCGAGGGGGAAGGGCGGGTGAGAAGCAGGGTCGTCGGCAAGCATTGCGAGAGCGGGGACATCGTGGTGCGCGACGTGTCGCTGCCCGAGGATCTCGCGGCGGGCGACATTCTCGCCGTCCCCGCCACCGGTGCGTACGGGCGGTCGATGGCCTCGAATTACAATCACGTGCCGCGTCCGGGCGTGGCGGCCGTTCGAGGCGGCGCCTCACGGTGGATTGTGCGCCGCGAGAGCGTGGAGGACCTCCTCGCCCTCGACGCCGACTACCTCCGCCGCGGCGAGGATTGAGGCCGGGGCGATTGCTTCTGCCCCGGCGCAGCAGACTGAAAAGTCGCCGGCTGCGTGGAATCCAGCAGGTCAAGCGCCGGGCGAAGGTCCGAGACCGGGATCTGACCCGGGGCCGAGCCTCTGCCGACGGCGGCGAACGTGGCGCATGAGCCGAAAATGCCGCCCGCGACGCGCGAGAGGACCCCGATTGGCCCCATCGCCACCGTGATGAGGGGGCGGTCGAAGACGTGCGAGGCCTGATGCGTCGCGCTCAGAAGAACGAGCAGATCGTCTACGGAGGCCGGCATGCAGGCGAGTTTGAGGACGTCCGCTCCGGCGGCGTCCATGGCCCCGAACCGCGCGAGGATCTCTTCGGCCGCCGGCGTGGCGTGGAAATCGTGGTAGGAGGCCACGACGGCCACGCCTGCCTCATGCGCGCCGTCGATGATCTCCCTCACGGTCGATTCGTCGCGGAATGCTTCGACGTCGATCGCGCCGACCTTTCCCGATCGCGCTACGGCCAGGAGCAGGTCCCGATAGGCGGAGGCCTCGATCGCCTTTCCCCCTTCGTCCGCGGTGCGGAAAGTTGCCAAAATGGGCAGGTCGGCGGAGTCCGCGAGCCTTTCGAGGGCCGTGAGGGCGTCGATCGAAGGGGAAAGAAAGTCCATCCGCCATTCGACGATGTCGGCGCCGCTCGCGGTTTGCCCGCCAAGCTTCGCGATGCTCGCGGTTTGCCCGGCGATTTCGTCGAAAGTCTCCGCCGTTACGGGGACGATGACCTTCGTCCGGCCTTCGCCGAGAACGACGCCGCCGAGGGCTGCCGTCCCTTTGACGCTGCCGCTGCTGACGCTGCTCTTGCCAGCGCTGCTGGCGCTGCTGCTCATGCTGCCGCCTTTCTCGACTGTTTTCGGGCCTGGATTCTCCGAACTCGAATTCGCCGGGGTTTGGGTTGGCCCGGGCTTCGGATTGGCCAGAATTCGGGTTGGCCCGGGCTTCGATTCACTCAGGCTTCGATTCTCCCAGACTCTCGTCAAAAGGGCTTGCGAGGCGGTGCGGCGCGCGAAGTGCGCATGGGGCGAGGGCTGTGGACCGATGCGACGCTGTGGACCGATGCGACGCTGTGGACCGGCAAGAGTCTGTGGATCGGCGAGCCTCATCGGCCCGATGGCGGTAAGCTACTTCCAGCGAAAGGAGAACAGTGACCGTCGTCAAAATCGCCCTTCTCGGAGCGGGAACCGTGGGAACCCAGGTCGCCCGCCTGCTTTCGGAGCAAAAAGAGGACCTCGCCGCCAGATCGGGCGCCCAGCTCGAGCTCGTGGGAATCGCTGTGAGGGATGTCTCAGCGCCTCGCGACCCCGCCGTCGACAGGTCTCTTCTGACGGACGATCCCGTGTCGATCATCGACGAGGCGGACATCGTCATTGAGCTCATGGGCGGAATCGAGCCCGCGCGCGCCTACATTTTTCGGGCGTTCGCCGCGGGCGCGTCGGTCGTCACGGGCAACAAGGCGCTTCTCGCGGCCCACGGCCCCGAACTCTACGAGGCCGCGGCGCAGGCCGACGTCGACCTTTACTACGAGGCCGCGGTGGCGGGCGCCGTTCCCGTCGTCTACGGACTGCGCGAATCGCTCGCGGGCGACAGGATCACCGCCGTTTTGGGCATCGTCAACGGCACGACGAACTACATTCTCGACGAGATGACCGTGAAGGGCCTCGATTTTGGCGAAGCGCTCGCCAAGGCGCAGGAGCTGGGCTATGCGGAGGCCGACCCCACCGCCGACGTCGACGGCCTCGACGCCGCGGCCAAGTGCGCGATTCTGGCCTCGCTCGCCTTCCACACCCGCGTGAGCATCGACGACGTGCACGTCCACGGCATTCGCTCGATAACGAAGGCGGACATCGAATCCGCCGGGCGTTCGGGGTGCGCGGTGAAGCTTGTGGCGTCGGCCAAGCGCCGTCCCGAAGGCATCGAATTGCACGTCGGCCCGACCCTCGTTCCGCTCGACCACCCGCTGGCCTCCGTTCGCGGGGCGTTCAATGCGGTCGTCATCGAGGCCGAGGCGGCAGATCGGCTCATGTTCTACGGCCCCGGGGCCGGGGGGGCGCCGACGGCCTCGGCCGTCCTCTCCGACGTCGTCGCCGCCGCCTCACACAAGGTCGACGGCGGACGCGCCCCGCGCGAACTCATATACGGCGACATTCCGGTGCTCGAAGCGTCGCGCGGCCGTTCGAGCTTCCAGGCGGAGTTCGCCGTGCGCGACGAAATCGGCGTGCTGACGAAGGTCACGGGGGTGTTCGCCGCGCATGGCGTCTCGATCAGGGCGGTCGTCCAGACGGCCGGAGAAGACGGCCTGGCGCGTCTGACCGTCAGCACGCACGAGGCCCTCCAGGCGGACCTCGAGGCGACTTTGGCCGAGCTGGCCGACGCCGAGTTCATTTCCGAGGTTTACAACGTCAACCGAGTGGAGGAATCCTGATGGCGCATCAGTGGCAAGGGCTCATTCGCGAGTATGCCGATTGGCTTCCCTTCGACGACGGCGATCCGATCGTCACCCTGAAGGAAGGCGGGACCCCGCTCGTCCACGCGCGCGCGCTCGATGCGCGAACGGGGGCTTCCGTCTACATCAAGGTCGAAGGCGCCAACCCCACGGGCTCCTTCAAAGACCGCGGAATGACGACCGCCATCTCCCAGGTGCTGGCAACCGACGCAAAAGTCGTGGCGTGCGCTTCGACGGGCAACACGTCGGCTTCGGCCGCCGCCTATGCGGCCGCCGCGGGTTTGAGCGCCGCCGTCATCTTGCCTGCGGGAAAGATCGCCGCCGGGAAGCTCGCTCAGGCGATCGTCCACGGCGCCACGCTAGTCGCCGTCGATGGGAACTTCGACGATTGTTTGAGAATCGTTCGCGAACTGACCGAAAGCCATCCCGTCGCCCTCGTCAATTCCGTCAATCCGTACCGGCTTCAGGGGCAGAAGACGGCCGCATTCGAGATCGTCGACGAGCTGGGCGACGCCCCCGACATCCACGTGCTTCCGGTGGGCAACGCCGGGAACATCAGCGCGTATTGGATGGGCTATTGCGAATACGCAGGCCGCGCCGCCCTCACATCGATGGCCTGCACCGCCGGAGCGGCACCCGTTTCGACGAAGACTCCTCAGATGTGGGGCGTCCAAGCGTGGGGCGCCGCTCCGCTCGTGCTCGGCCGCGTCGTCGAGAGCCCGGAGACCGTCGCCACGGCCATCAGGATCGGAAATCCGGCCTCGTGGAAGTATGCCGAGGCCGCCCGCGACGATTCGCGGGGGTGGATCGACAGGGTGACCGACGAACAGATCCTTCAAGCTCAATCGATCCTCGCCGCAGAGACGGGCGTTTTCGTCGAACCGGGGTCGGCCGCTTCCGTCGCCGGGCTCTTGCAGGCTGCGGAGCAGGGGAAGGTGCCCGAAGGCGCGACGATCGTGTGCACCGTCACGGGCAACGGCCTCAAGGACACGGCCACCGCGCTCGAGGGGCGCGAGTTGTCCTTCGACCCGGTCGCGCCCACTCTGGAAGCGGTCGTGTCCGCTTTGGATTTGTGATGCGCATCGCACGAGCGACGGCGGGAGTGAGGGTTCCCGCCACATCGGGAAATCTAGGTCCGGGGTTCGACTGCCTGGGACTCGCCCACAACGTGTGGGATGAAGTTCACGTGCGGTTGACCACCGGGGCCACGCGCGTCCATATTCTGGGCGAAGGCCGGGGGACGCTCCCCGCCGACGATTCCCATCTCATCGTCAGGGCGATGAGGCGCGGCTTCGACGCCGCGGGGCTTCCGCAAGCCGGAATTGAGCTCAACTGCCGCAACGGAATCGCCCAGGGAAGGGGGCTTGGATCGAGCGCGGCCGCGGTTGTCGCGGGGCTCATGCTCGTGCGAGGCCTCGTCGACGAACCTGAGCTTTTCAACGACGACGCAGTCCTGCGTCTTGCCACGGAATTCGAGGGGCATCCCGACAATGCGGCGCCCGCGCTTCACGGCGGGGCGGTTCTTTCGTGGATGGCGGACGAGGGGCCCAAGGCTGTGAAGATCGACGTCGCAAAAGAGATAAAGACCACCCTTTTGGTTCCCGAAGCGGAATTGGCCACCGAAGCCGCGCGCTCTGTTTTGCCGTCCGACGTGCCCCATGGGGACGCGGCTTTCAACGCGTCGAGGGCGGCCATGCTGGTTCTTGCGCTTCAAGGGAGGCCGGACTTGCTCCTCGAGGCGACCGGCGACCGCCTGCATCAGGGCTATCGCGCTGATTCCATGCCGGAATCGGCTGAAGTCCTTCGGGCTTTGCGCGAGGCGGAATGGCCCGCTGTCATTTCGGGGGCGGGCCCTTCGGTGCTTGTTTTCGACAAATTGGATCGGCGCACGCGGGATCTGCTTGCCGCCCGGGGATTCAGATCGGTCACCGCGGGAATCGGCAGCGGTGCGCACCTCATCGAGGAATCGCGAGGGAATGGTACGACGGTCCGTTAAAATGCGGTGGCCGCAGAAGGCCGCGGAAAGGAGCAGAGGGGCGTGGAAAGGAGAGGGCACGTCGGTTGGGGAGAAGAACTCGCCGGCAATTTCCTTAAAATGTAGGTACTGATAAAAAACGCTGCTATTCTAGAACCAGCTCGGAGAGACCAGAGGCGTCCCCGGCTATTCCCTTCACCGAAATTACGCACATTCGGTGTTATTCCCCCACAAGTCGATTGTCGACACAGGCCGACAATCCGAGGAAGGAACCTCGTGAGCCAAATCAACCTGGGCGCGGTATCGACCATGCGCCTGCCCGAACTACGGGAAGCGGCTAAAACTCTGGGTCTTGAGGTTGACCCGAAAGCCAAGAAGGCAGATCTTGTCGCCGCGATTCGATCCGTAACGGGACCGGCGCGGCGCGGACGCCCGCCCAAAAACAGGACCGAGATCAAGGTGCGCTACGAAGCCCCCAAGATCAAGGCCGACGCCGCCAAATCGGCCTCTGGCGAAGCCAATCCGCTCGCCGGACGGGTCAAAGCGGCCCTTGCCCCGGCCGGCGCCAATGCTGCTCCGGCCGGCGCCAATATCGCTTCCGCCGGTGCGAATGCGGCCAAAGGCGGCGACGCCGGCGCCTCGGCTGAAGCGAAGCCTGTGAAGGAAAAGGTCGAAACCAACACCCCATTCGAATGGCCCGCCGCCCGGGACGCGCACAATCCGAGCGGCAACGGCGACAGTTCGAGCGACGGCGGCTCAAGCGACGGCGCCCAGGATCGGAGCGGCGCCAAGACAGCCGGGCAGGACGGTTTCAAGCCCGGGAATCGTTCCGATGACCGCGGCGCCCAAGGGGCCGATCGCGCAGGCCAGGGATCGGACCGCGGCGCCCAGGGGGCGCGGGTTCGCCGTCGCGGCCCTCGCGAGGGCGAGATCGACATCGTTCTGCCCGAATCCAAGAGTTCCGAAGACAAGTCCGAACATCTTTCGCGGCGCCAAAGGCGCGAACGCAACGAGCGTGTGGCGCGCGAGCGCGCCGAACGCAACAACGAGCGCAACGGCAGGGGAAAGAATCGCGACGATCGCGGGCGCGACGGCGGCATGACCGAATCCGACAAGCGTGCCGCGCTCGACGCGATCGGGGATGCGGCGGAGCGCCGCGCCGGCGGAGAGGAAACGGCCGCCGACCGTCGCTCGCGCAACCGCAACAGGAACCGCAACCGCGACCGCAGCGAGTTTCAGGAAGCCACGCAGCGCGACGACGAGGAGCTTCTGCAAGTCGCCGGCATCCTCGACTTCGACGGAAACAACGCCTTCCTGCGTACCGGAGGGTATCTCCCGGGCGGGAACGACGCCGCGGTCTCCCAGCAGATCGTCAAGCAGCACGGGCTGCGCCGCGGCGACGCCATCGTCGGCGCGGTCCGTCCGCGCACCGAGGGCGATCAGCACTACAACAACCGCAATCGCAACCGCAATCGCAACCATTACAACCAGCTTAACCAGCTCGTTCAGATCGACACGATCAATTCCCTCGACGTCGAACGCTCGCTTACGCGGCCCGAGTTCAACAAACTCACCCCTCTCTACCCGCAGGACATGCTGCGTTTGGAGACGACGCCGAAGGCCATGACACCGCGTGCGATCGACCTCGTCGCCCCGATCGGGAAGGGCCAGCGCGGCCTCATCGTCGCCCCGCCGAAGGCCGGAAAGACGATGGTCATGCAGCAGATAGCCATGGCAATTGCGTCGAACAACCCGCGCGTCCACCTCATGGTGGTGCTGGTTGACGAGCGCCCCGAGGAAGTCACGGACATGAAGCGCCTGGTCAAGGGGGAGGTCATCGCCTCGACCTTCGACCGCCCGGCCTCCGACCACACGATCGTCGCCGAGCTCGCCATCGAACGGGCCAAGCGCCTCGTGGAGCTCGGCCAAGACGTCGTCGTGCTTCTCGATTCGCTCACCAGGCTTTCTCGCGCCTACAACCTCGCCGCGCCCGCTTCGGGGCGGATCCTTTCGGGAGGCGTCGACGCCGCTGCCCTCTACCCGCCGAAGAAGTTCTTCGGCGCCGCCCGCAACATCGAAAACGGGGGGTCCTTGACGATCATTGCCTCGGCGCTCGTCGAAACCGGCTCGAAGATGGACGAGGTGATTTTCGAGGAGTTCAAGGGCACGGGCAACATGGAGCTGCGCCTCTCGCGCCAGCTGGCGGATCGGCGCATCTTCCCGGCGATCGACGTCAACGCCTCCGGCACGCGCCGCGAGGAGCTGCTCTTCAGCCAGGAGGAGCTCAAGGTCATCTGGCAGCTGCGCCGAGCCCTTGGAACGCTCGATGTGGCGGAGGCCTCTGATTTCATGCTCGGGCGTTTGCGCAAGACCGAGTCGAATGCGGAGTTCCTCGTGCAGATCATGAAGTCGATGCAGGCGAATTGATCTGCGCCGCGGACGGCGTCGATCAATCCGCTCCGCGAGCGGCGCCGCGACTCGTCCGTCCTCCCACGGCGTAAGCGGATGTACAAAGGCGGCGAGTTGTGTAAAAATAACTCGTCGGCTTCCGGTTCACCGGTGTCGCGGCCGCGGGCGTTTTCGCCCCGCGGCAAGGGCGGTCTCCCAGAGAGGCCGTCCGCGCATCGGACCCGGGGCGTTCAACGATCCAAGGAGCTCAAATGAAGCGGGGAATCCATCCCGAATACCATGCCATCAAGGTTTCGTGCACGTGCGGCAACGAGTTCGAGACCCGTTCGACGATTGAAGGCGACCACCTTCGCGTCGATGTGTGCAGCGCCTGCCACCCCTTCTACACGGGCAAGCAGAAGATTCTCGACACCGGCGGCCGCGTGGCCAAGTTCGAGGCCCGTTACGGAAAGCGGAAGGCCAAGTAGTTCGTGCTCTCGGCGCCGACGCAGGAAATGCGTCGGCGCCGAGGTGTATTTTTGAGAAGGAGTGTGGCGAGGAATGAGCAGTCAGGTCGAGCTCGCCGAGCAGATGCTCGCCGAACACCGCAGAATTGAAACGGAGATGTCCAGCCCCGAGGCGCTCTCCAGCCCCGAGAAGATGAAATCCCTCGGGCGCAGATACGCCGAGCTGGGACGGGTCGTGCGCGTCTACCAGGCCTACCGGCGCGCCGAGGCCGATCTTTCGGAAACCCGCGAGATCGTCGAAGCCGGCGGCGAGGACGCCGAGCTTTTCCGCCCCGAGCTGCCTGATTTGCAGGAAGCTTATGCGCAGGCCGAGGCCGCCCTCAAAGACGCGCTCATTCCCCGCGACCCCGACGACGCCCGCGACGCCATCGTCGAAGTCAAGGCGGGGGAGGGCGGCGAAGAATCGGCCCTCTTCGCCGGAGACTTGCTGCGAATGTACGAGCGTTACGCCGAGCGGATGGGGTGGCAGACGCAGATCCTCAGCTCGATGCCCTCCGAGCTCGGCGGCTTCAAGGACGTGCAGATGGCCGTCCGCCTGCGCTCGGCCCCTGAGGACTCCGCCGACGGCGTGTGGGCGCATCTCAAATTCGAGGCGGGGGTCCACCGCGTCCAGCGCATCCCCGTCACCGAATCGCAGGGCCGCATACACACCTCCGCGGTCGGAGTGCTCGTCTTCGCCGAGGTCGACGACCCCGGCGAGGTCGAGATCGCCGACGCCGACATTCGCGTCGACGTCTTTCGTTCCTCCGGCCCGGGCGGGCAGTCCGTGAACACAACGGATTCCGCCGTGCGCATCACGCATATTCCCACCGGTTTGGTCGTCTCCTGCCAGGACGGGAAGTCGCAGATCAAGAACCGCGAGGCTGCCATGCGCGTCCTGAGGGCGAGGCTTCGCCAGATGCAGCTCGAGCGGCAGGCCGAGGAAAACGCCGCCATGCGCCGCTCGCAGGTGCGAACGGTCGATCGCTCCGAGCGAATCCGCACCTACAACTTCCCCGAGAACAGGATCTCCGACCATCGCACGGGGTACAAGGCTTACAACCTCGACCAGGTTCTCGCCGGAGACCTCGAGCCCCTCGTCGATTCGGCTCGCGAGATGGACGAGGCCGAGCGGATGGCCTCGCAGGAGTGACTCAAAGAAGTTGGAATCGCCTGATTGCGGAGGCGTCCGCTCTTTTGCGCGACGCCGGAGTGGCCTCCCCGGCGTCGGACGCCCGCGAGCTCGCCGAATTCGCGGTCGGCGTACGCCGCCTGCCTGCCGCTGACCCGACCCCTGACGAACGCGCGGCCTTTTCGCGCGCCGTCGCGCGCAGAGCCGCCCGCGAGCCGCTTCAGCACATCACCGGGCGCATGTGCTTTCGCTGGCTTGAGCTTGTCAGCCGCCCGGGCGCCTTCATCGTCAGGCCCGAAACCGAGGCGGTTGCGCAAGACGCCGTCGACGAGGCCCGACGGATCGCCGATCGGGGCGGGCGGCCGCGCGTCCTCGACCTGTGCACAGGGTCGGGCGCCATCGCCCTCGCCGTGGCGACGGAGGTCCCGGGATCCGCTGTCGTCGGCGTCGACGCCTCGGCCGAGGCCCTTCAAGTGGCCCGTGAAAACAACGTCGCCTACGGCGGCCTCGTCGAGTTCGTCCTCGCCGACGCGCTGGAATTCTCCTGCGTGCGCGAATCCGGCGATGCCCGCGAATCCGGCGATGCCCGCGAACTTGGCGGCGTGCGCGGGAAGTTCGACGTCGTCGTCGCGAATCCCCCGTATGTGCCCGCGCACTGCGAACTCTCTCCGGAGGTTCTCGCCGACCCCGCCGCCGCCCTGTGGGGAGGCGGAGAAGACGGCCTGGACATGCCGAACGCCCTGGTTGAAAAGGCGATTGGACTTTTGCGGCCGGGCGGGCTTTTGGTCATGGAACACGCCGAGGGGCAAGCGGCGCCGCTGCGGCGCCTTGCGTTGAAGACGGGATTCGTCAAGGCGGAGACGGGAGTGGATCTAGCCGGACGCCCGCGATGGCTGCGAGCTCGGCTACCCTTAGATGAGCATTGAAGTTGGGAGGCGCGATGAGAGTCATCGACAGCGCGGACGCCGCCGCCATAGGGGCAGCGGCCGCAGCCGTGCGCGAAGGTTCGCTCGTCGTGCTTCCTACCGACACCGTCTACGGGGTCGGGGCCGACCCTCGAAGCCCCCGAGCCGTCGATCGCCTTCTCACGGCGAAGGGACGCGGGCGAGACAAGCCCTCGCCCGTCCTCGTCGCCTCTGCGGCCCAGGCTGAGGAGCTGGCGCGGGAGGCCCCCGACGTCGCGAAAGCCCTTATGGGCGAGTTCTGGCCCGGCGCGCTGACCCTCATTCTGCCGTCCGAGCGGCTCGGATGGGACCTAGGTGAGACGAACGGCACAATCGCGTTGCGGATGCCGAATCATCCTCTTGCCTTGGAATTGCTGGAGGAGGCCGGGCCGCTTGCCGTCTCGTCCGCGAATCTCAGCGGCCGCCCGCCCGCCGCCACGGCGGGCGAAGCCGTTGAGCAGCTCGGGGAGAAGGTCGCCGTCTATCTCGACGGCGGTCCGTGCCCGGGCGGATCCCCCTCCACGATCGTGTCCTTCGACGGCGGGCTCATGAGGGTTCTGCGAGAAGGCGGCGTCGGCAGGGGCGAGCTCGCCCGATTCGGAGATGTTGCCTAGTGCGCGTTTACCTTCTCATCATGGCGATCGCAGCCGTTGCGACGTATCTGCTGGTCCCCGTCGTCAAACGTCTGGCGCTTTTGCTCGGAGCCATCACCCAGGTGCGCGAACGCGATGTGCACACACTTCCCATACCCAGGCTGGGCGGAGTGGCGATGTACCTGGGATTTTCAGCAGCCATCCTCATCGCCTCGCGAATACCCTACCTTTCGGGCGTCTTTCCGCGAGGTTCCGCGATTTGGGGCGTCTTGCTCGGCGCGGGCTTCATGTGCCTGGTCGGAGCGATAGACGACGTCTGGGAGCTCGTCTGGTACGCGAAGCTGGCGGGCGAGGTGCTCGCCGCCGGAACAATGGCGTGGCAGGGAGTCCAGTTGGTCACCGTCCCCCTCATGGGGCTGACTGTCGGATCGACGCGGCTGACGCTCTTCATCACGACGATCGTCATGGTCGTCGTGGCCAACGCGGTGAACTTCGTCGACGGGCTCGACGGGCTGGCCGCGGGAATCGTGGGAATCGCCGGACTGGCTTTCTTCGTCTATTCTTACGCGCTCACGCGCGACGCCTCCCCGAGCGACTACGCGTCGGCGGCGTGCGTCGTGGTCGCCGCCGTCGTCGGCATATGCGCCGGCTTCCTTCCCCACAATTTCCACCGGGCCCGGATCTTCATGGGCGATTCCGGCGCCCTCATGCTCGGCGTGCTCATCGCGGCGGCGGGCATCCTCGTGACGGGGCAAATCGATCCGGCCAACACGTCGCCCGGATACGCCCTTCCCGCAGTGATGCCGCTTCTCGTGCCCGCCGCCGTGATTTTCTTGCCGCTCCTCGATTTCACGTGGGCGGTCACCCGCAGGCTCGCCCGCGGGCAGTCCCCGTTCGCCGCCGACGCCGGCCACCTTCACCACCGGCTTCTGCGCCGGGGGCATTCCCACGCGGGCGCCGTCCTCATTCTCTACATGTGGGCCGCTATGGCCTCTCTGACCTGTGTGGCGCTCGTGAGATTCCCCGCGCGAATCGTCGGGGCGGTCGCCTTCGTCTGCCTCATCTTCGGGATATTCGTCACACGCCATCAGTTCGGCAGGCGCGGGGACGACGCCGACGACGACACGAGGATCCCCTCCGCCGATGCGACGAACGCCCGCTCGCCCGCGGCGGACGCTCGCCCTTCAGAGGTCGACGCTCGCCCTTCCGACGTCGAGGGCGCGGAATCCGCCGCCCCCGAGCGGGAGGCAGGCGAGGGCCGGATGAAGGCCGCGGCGCAGACGAAAGCCGCGGAGCCGGCGGAGACGCAACTGTTGCAAGGAGCTGCGGCGCCGCTGGAGAGAGTTCCAGATGCGCTTCAGCGGGCGGGAGGAAAGCACGCTGATTCGCGGGCCCCGGAGGTTCGCCTGGCCGATCCTCCGGCGCCCGGCGGATCGCCGCGGCAGGCTGAGCAGCCGCCCGGCGGATCGTTGCTGCCGCGATCGCGGCGCGCAGCCAGACACAAGCTGATCGAGGTCGAGACGGAAGCCGACGTTCCCCGCGAGCGCACGGCGCCTCGGGAACAGGCAGCGCCCCGGGAACGCACGGCGTCTCGAGAGAGCGCAGCGAGCCCGGAAGGCGGCGTCGAAAGCGTCGAACGCCTCCGGAGGCGCGCCGATGCGCGGCGAGGGGCGTAGAGGCGGACGGATGGCCGACGCCGACAGAACGTTGCGGACGATCGCTCTGTGGAACCTCGCGGCCATGGCCGTGCTCGGTTGCCTGGGGGCCGGCGTTTTCGCGGCGGCGGGGAGATTCGACGTCGCCCGTTCGACCGCCGTCGCCGCGGCAGCGGTCGGCGCTGCGGGCGCGCTCACGGCGGTCGCGGCCCGCCGGTGCTCGGGCGCGGCGATGGCTTTCGGCTTCGTTCTGAAAATGGCGACGGTGCTCGGCGTCTTCACCGCCCTTGACAGCTGGGCCGGCCTGAATCGCAGAGCGCTGGCGGTTGCGGTGGCGCTCGGCGTCGTCGTGTCCCTCGCGATCGATTCGTGGGGCGCGTTGAGGCAGCGGGAAGGCTTCGAAGAACGGGAAGGCTTCGAAGAGCGCAGAAGCCCCGAAGAGCGGAACGTTGGAAGGGACGACGAAGAGGCCGACGCTCCCGCTTGATGTTTTCCTACGCTTCGCCTGGCATTGCGCGTTCGCTTCGACTGACGCCTTCCCTTCGCTTCGCTCGACGGGGAGCGTCCCACCGCTCCTGTTCGACGCGCATGTGGCGCCTTTCTCGGTTCAAGGCGTAGTATCGGTGTACGTGCTCGCGGGCATTCCCGCGGGTGGTGTATGGTGCGAATACGACAAACCACGCTGCCGGATCAACGAAGGGGTAGGAAGTGTCGAACGCGTTCACGGCTCTGGCGAACGGCCGGGTCTTGGCCTCAGGCGACTTCGAAGCGCCGTCGATCGACGAGTTCTTCCCCGACCCCATACTCTTCGGCGGGACGCCCTTCGCGATCAACAGGGTGGTCCTCGTCCGGCTCATCGCCGTCGCCGTGCTCTTCCTTCTCTGTTTCCTCTACTTCAAGAGGGCGAAGCTCGTGCCGGGCCGCGCGCAGGGGGCTTTCGAATCGATCCTCGACTTTTCACGCAATCAGGTGGGCCACGAGATCCTGGGGGAGAGGGCGAAGCCGTATCAGCCGCTCCTTGCCACTATCTTCATGGGTTTGCTCTTCATGAACATCACGGGCATCATCCCCGGGCTGCAGATCGCATCGACGTCCATCATCGGCATGCCCTTGATTTTCGCGATCGTGGCCTACGTCTCTTTCCTTTACGCGGGAATCAAGGCCAACGGCGCCGGGCATTTCTTCAAGGAGCAGCTCTTCCCGCCGGGCGTGCCCAAACCCATCTACCTCTTCATGACGCCGATCGAGTTGCTCTCGACCTTCGTCATCCGCCCGCTCACGCTGACCATCCGACTTCTGGCGAACATGGTCTCGGGGCACCTCCTGCTCGTCCTCTGCTTCCTGGGAACCCACTACCTCTACCTTTCGATGAGCGGGGGAATGGGGATCGCCCTAGGCTCCCTGACCCTCACGGCAGGGGTCGTGTTCACGCTTTTCGAAGCTTTCGTGGCCGCCCTGCAGGCCTACATCTTCGCCCTGCTGGCCGCGGCCTACATCTCACTGTCCATAGAACACTGATTTATCCACCGAACAAAAGGAACTCGAAATGATCGGCAACATCGCCACCATCGGTTACGGTCTCGCGGCCCTCGGCCCCGGCATCGGCATCGGACTCATCGGCGCGAAGAACCAGGAAGCGACGGCGCGCCAGCCCGAGCTCAAGGGATACCTGCGCGTCAACATGTTCCTGTCGATCGCCTTCACCGAGGCCCTCGGTCTGCTGGGCTTCGTGGCCGGCTTCGCCTTCGGCTCCTGATCATGACGACCGCTTCCGAGCACTCCCTCATACTTCCGGCGACGGCCGACCTGGTCTGGGGAACCGTCTCGTTCGTCATCGTCGCCCTGGCGATCTTCAAGTTCGCCTGGCCCACCTTCATGCGGCTTCTCGACGAGCGCACGCAGAAGATCGACGAGGGGCTCAACCAGGCGGAGCGCGCCCGCGAGGAGGCAGCCCGCGAACGGGCGGCGCTCGCGGACGAGGTCGACGAGGCCAGGCGCGAGGCGGCGCGAATCCGCGAGACGGCCCAGAGCAACGCCGCGGCGATCGTCGAGGGCGCCAAGAAGAACGCCTCCGTCGAGGCGAAGAGGGTCGCGGACGCAGCTCAGCGCCAGATAGAGGCCGACGCGAAGCTCGCGAGGACCCAGCTTCGGCGCGACGTCGGATCGCTGGCCGCCGAACTGGCCGGGCGAATCGTCGGCGAGCAGGCCCTCGACCCCAAGGTCTCTTCCGCGGTGGTCGATTCGTTCCTCGACGAGCTCGAGGCGGATGTGAGCGCCTCGGCCGGATCGCGGCCGAAGGAGAAGTAGATGCGTGCCGTCAGCCGGGAATCCTACGAGCGGGCAAGGGACCGTTGGGGCGCGCTTTTGCGGCAAAAGAGTGTGCGCGGGATCGATTTCGGCGAGGAGGCCTTCGCCGCAGCCGACGTTCTTCGCGCGTCCGGCCAGCTTGAGCGTTCGCTTGCCGATTCCAGCCGCTCCGCGGAGGACCGCGCGCGTTTGGCCTCCGACGTCTTCTCCGCGCGGTTTTCCGAGGAGACGGCCGAGCTCGTCATCGGGCTCGTGCGCGATCGGTGGGCCGACGAGGCGGACATCGCCGACTCCCTCGAGCTCCTCGGCGTGCAATCCGTGCTCGCGCACGCCGACTCGGCCGGAAAGCTGGGCGAGACAGAGGGCGAGCTGTATCAGGCCATGAGGCTTTTGGCCGAGGAGCGCGACCTGCGCATCGCCTTGTCCGACGACGCCGTTTCCCTCGCGCGCAGGGGCGCGTTGGCCGACCGCGTGTGGAAAAAGCACGTCGGCGCGTCCGCGCTGACGCTTGTCCGCCGCGCCGTGGCGCGGGCGCCGCTCCCGACGATCGCCGCTTCGCTGACGGGGTACGTCGACGCCGCGGCGGAGATCCAATCCAAGCTCGTCGCCTCCGTTACGGCGGCGAGCCCGCTCACCCGCAAACAGGAAGAACGGCTGAAGAGGATCCTCTCAGCGCGTTACGGCAAAGACGTGTCCGTTCACGTCGCGATCGACTCCGCAGCCGTGGGCGGCATTCGCATACACATAGGCGACGACGTCATCGACGCGACGCTCGCCACGCGGATCAAGGGCGTCAAGGACGCCGTCATCAAGTAACCGGCGGCCACCGCCTACGTAGTTAAGGAAAGAGGAATGGCTGAACTTACCATCCAGCCCGAGGAGATCCGGGCGGCGCTCGACAACTTCGTGAGCTCCTACGAGCCTGCCAAGTCCGTGAGCGAGGAGGTCGGCCACGTCACCTTGACCGCCGACGGCATCGCCCGCGTCGAGGGGCTTCCCGGCACCATGGCCAACGAACTGCTGACCTTCGAAGACGGAACCCTCGGCCTGGCCATGAACCTGGAGGAGCGCGAGATCGGCGTCGTCGTCCTCGGCGAATTCTCTTCGATCGAAGAGGGCCAGGAAGTGCGGCGCACCGGAGAGGTCCTCTCGGTTCCCGTCGGCGAGGGGTACCTCGGCCGCACCGTGGATCCGCTCGGGCGTCCGCTCGACGGGCTCGGCGAGATCCAGGGGTCCGAGGGCCGCCGCGCCTTGGAGCTGCAGGCCCCCGGCGTCATGATGCGCAAATCCGTCCACGAGCCGCTGCAAACCGGCATCAAGGCGATCGATTCGATGATTCCGATCGGCCGTGGCCAGCGTCAGCTCATCATCGGCGACCGCCAGACGGGCAAGACGGCCCTGGCGATCGACACGATCGTCAACCAGAGGGAGAACTGGCTCTCCGGCGACCCGAAGAAGCAGGTTCGGTGCATCTACGTCGCCATCGGCCAGAAGGGCTCGACCATCGCCTCCGTCCGCGGAACGCTCGAGAAGGCCGGCGCGATGGATTACACGACAATCGTCGCCTCTCCGGCGTCCGACCCGGCGGGCTTCAAGTATCTGGCGCCGTACACCGGCTCGGCCATCGGCCAGCACTGGATGTACAACGGCAAACACGTGCTCATCGTCTTCGACGACCTTTCCAAGCAGGCCGAAGCCTATCGCGCGGTTTCCCTGCTGCTGCGCCGCCCGCCGGGGCGCGAGGCCTACCCGGGCGACGTCTTCTACCTGCATTCGCGCCTTCTCGAGCGCTGCGCCAAGCTTTCGGACGAGATGGGCGGAGGTTCGATGACGGGGCTGCCGCTCATCGAGACGAAGGCCAACGACGTCTCCGCCTACATTCCCACAAACGTCATCTCGATCACGGACGGGCAGATCTTCCTCCAGTCGGATCTGTTCAACGCCAATCAGCGCCCGGCCGTCGACGTCGGAATCTCCGTCTCGCGCGTGGGCGGCGACGCCCAGATCAAGGCGATGAAGAAGGTGGCGGGAACGCTGAAGATCACGCTCGCGCAGTACCGCGCGCAGGCGGCGTTCGCCATGTTCGCCTCCGACCTCGACGCGACCACGCGCCAGCAGCTGACCAGGGGCGAGCGCCTCATGCAGCTGCTGCGCCAGCCGCAGTACACGCCCTACAAGGTGGAGGACCAGGTCGCCTCGGTGTGGGCGGGGACCAACGGCTTCCTCGACGAGCTTCCGCTCGACAAAGTCCACGACTATGAGAGGCGCCTGCTCGACTATCTGCGCCACAACACCGGCGTGCTGGAGAAGATCGCGGACACCGGGCTCCTCGAGAAGGAGACGGAAGAAGAGCTTCGCACCGCGGTCAAGGAGTTCACACGCGGCTACCTCGTCTCCGAGGGGGTCGTCGCGGACGAAGAGGGCGAGATCGAAGTGGAGACTGAAGTCGCCAAAGAGCAGATCGTCCGGGCGAAGCGGGGCTGACGTGGCGGGCGCACAGAGGGTCTTCAAGGAGAGGATCAGGGCGACGGCGACGCTGGAGAAGGTCTTCCGCGCGATGGAGCTCATCGCCGCCTCGCGCATCGGCAGGGCGCGAGAGGCCGCGAGCGGCTTGGATCCCTACACCCGGATCCTCACGCGGTCGATAGCGGCCGTGGCCCTCCACGACCACGAGCTCGACCACCCCATGCTCACCCACCGCGAGGACACGAACCGGGTGGCAGTCCTCGTCGTCACCTCGGACAGGGGGATGGCGGGCGCCTACTCCTCGTCCGTCCTTCGCGAGGCCGACCGGCTGGTCGAGCGGCTGCAGGGCGAAGGCAGGGAGCCCATTCTGTACGTGAGCGGGCGCCGCGGCGAGTCCTACTACAGGTTCCGGGGAGTCGAGGTGGCGAAGTCGTGGACGGGCAAGTCCGACAACCCCAATGTCGCCGTCTCCGACGACGTCGCCTCCACACTTCTCGACGCCTATCTCGCCGCGCCCGAAGACGGCGGCGTCGGCGAGCTCATCGTCGTTTACACGAGGTTCGTCTCGATGGTCCGGCAGATCGTCCAGGTGCGCCACATGCTCCCCCTCGAAGTCGTCGAGGCCGAAGACGACGACGAGCGCGGGCCGGTCGACGACCTGGGGGACAGGCCGGAGGAAACTCGCCCGCTCTTCGAGTTCGAGCCTTCGGCGGAGGACATCTTCGACGCGCTGCTGCCGATGTACGTGAGCCAGCGCATTCATTCGGTTCTCCTCATGGCCGCCGCCTCGGAGCTCGCCTCGCGCCAACAGGCGATGCACTCGGCCACGGAGAACGCCCAGAAGCTCATCGAGGACTACACCCGCTTGGCCAACAACGCGCGCCAGGCGGAGATTACGACAGAGATCACCGAAATCGTCTCGGGCGCCGACGCGCTCAAGCAGGGTGCTTAAAGGAGAAACATGACCACGCTCGTATCCAATCCGGGAACCGGACGCATCGTCCAGGTCATCGGAGCCGTCGTCGACGTCGAATTCCCGGCGGACTCCTTACCCGAGATCAACAACGCCTTGACCACGCACGTGGACCTCAGCGCCCAGGGGGAGGGCGAGGGCTCATACGACATGACGCTCGAGGTCGCCCAGCACCTGGGCGACAACATCGTCCGCGCCATCGCCCTCAAGCCGACCGACGGCCTCGTGCGCGGGGCCCTCGTCACGGACACGGGCGCGCCCATCTCCGTGCCGGTCGGCGAGGCGACGAAGGGGCACGTGTTCAACGTGTTCGGCGAATGCCTCAACCTCGACGGCGACGAGGCCCTCCAGGTCGAAGAACGGTGGCCGATCCACCGCAAGCCGCCGGCCTTTGACGAGCTCGAGCCCGAGACGCGGATGTTCCAGACGGGAATCAAGGTCATCGACCTTCTCACCCCGTACGTCCAGGGCGGCAAGATCGGCCTGTTCGGAGGCGCGGGAGTCGGCAAGACGGTCCTCATCCAGGAGATGATCCAGCGCGTGGCCCAGGACCACGACGGCGTCTCCGTGTTCGCCGGCGTCGGCGAGCGCACCCGAGAGGGCAACGACCTCATCAACGAAATGGCCGAGGCCGGCGTCCTCGACAAGACGGCCCTGGTTTTCGGGCAGATGGACGAGCCGCCGGGCGTGCGCCTTCGGGTGGCGCTGTCCGGGCTGACGATGGCGGAGTACTTCCGCGACGTCGAGAACCAGGACGTCCTTCTGTTCATCGACAACATCTTCCGATTCACCCAGGCCGGCTCGGAGGTCTCCACGCTGTTGGGGCGCATGCCCTCCGCCGTCGGATACCAGCCGACCCTCGCCGACGAGATGGGCGCCCTCCAGGAGCGCATCACCTCCACGAGAGGCCATTCGATCACCTCGCTGCAGGCGATTTACGTGCCCGCGGACGATTACACCGACCCGGCCCCGGCCACGACGTTCGCCCACTTGGACGCGACCACCCAGCTTTCGCGAGAGATCGCCTCGCGCGGGCTCTACCCGGCCGTCGATCCGCTGACGTCGACCTCGCGCATCCTCGACCCGCAGGTGGTGGGGCAGGAGCATTACGAGGTCGCCACCCGAGTCAAGGCCGTCCTTCAGAAGAACAAGGAGCTGCAAGACATCATCTCCATCCTGGGCGTCGACGAGCTGTCCGAAGAGGACAAGGTGACGGTCGCCCGGGCCCGGCGCATTCAGCAGTACCTCTCGCAAAACACCTACACGGCTCTCAAGTTCACAGGCGTCGAGGGGTCGACGGTTCCCGTGGACGAGACAGTCGAGGCCTTCCGCCGCCTGTGCGACGGCGAGTACGACCACATTCCCGAGCAGGCGTTCTTCAACATCGGCGGCATCGAAGACATCGAACGCTCGTGGGAGAAGCTTCGCCAGGAGCAGGGCTGATGAAAGTCGAGATCGTCGACAGGGAGGCGCTCGTGTGGTCGGGAGACACCGACCACCTCGTCGTCCCGTCTCACGAGGGGGCCATGGGAATTCTGCCCGGGCACACTCCCCTCATGGCGCTCCTCGTGCCCGGCAGGGTCGAGGTGGACCTTTCGGAGGGCCGCTCGCTCGTCTTCAAGGTCGACGGCGGTTTTGTGACGGTTGACGAGGACCACGCCTACGTCGTCGTCGAGCATTCGGACACGGGGCACACTGAGTAGCCGGGTGCGCGGCAGCCGGACGCGCAGCGGCCGGGAACGCGCAGCAAAGGCACGAAAGGCGGGGACATGAGGGCGCTTGACGTCGTACTGGCCGTTGCGTTCGCAGGCGCCCTGGCGGGCCTCGCGTTTCTCAGCGTCTACTTCGTGCGCCTGAGAGGGCTTCTGCACAAGTACGGCACGTTTCAATGCGCGCTGCGGCGAAAGGGAAGCCGCTGGATTCCCGGGATCATCGCGCTCCAAGCCGATGCGATCGAATGGTATCCACGCAGGTCCCTGGTGCTGAACTCCAAATGGAGCTTTCCCCGCGAGCTTCTGGAGATCCGCGGGCATCGCCAGGGCACGCTCCCGGGGACCACGGTCGTCGAGTTCCTCGGCGACGGCGTCGAATACGAGGCCGCGCTGGGCGCCGCCCAATTCGCGGGGCTCGTCTCGTGGATCGATTCCGCGCCGCCGGCCGAGGAGCCGGCCGACTTCTGACCGACTCGCCGCGCGTCGGGCGGGCGCGCTCATTGGGCGGGCGCCCGCTGGGCGAGCGAGGCGCGACGTCAGGCGCATCGGGTAGGCTGTGGGGCTATGCGCGTAGTCTTTGCTGAGTGTTCCGTCGATTACTCGGGCCGCCTCGACGCCCATCTCGAGAGGGCGACGAGGCTTCTCATGGTCAAAGCCGACGGCTCGGTGCTCGTCCACGCCGACGGCGGCTCCTACAAGCCGCTCAATTGGATGAGCCCCCCTTGCTCGATGTCCGTGCGCGAGCCCGACGAAGACGAAGCCGCATCCGGCGTGAGCGAAGTGTGGGAGGTCTCACGCAACAAGAGCGAGGACAGGCTCGTCGTGCGCATCTTCGAGGTGCGTGCCGAGGCCAGCCACGACCTTGGAATCGAGCCGGGCCTCGTCAAAGACGGCGTCGAGGCGCATTTGCAGGCGCTCCTGGCCGAGCAGGTCGAGCGGATCGGCGAGGGCATGAGCCTGGTGCGCCGGGAGTTTCCGACGGCCATCGGGCCGGTCGACCTCCTTGTGCGCGACGGCGACGGCGGGCACGTGGCGGTGGAGGTCAAGCGACGCGGGGAGATCGACGGCGTCGAACAGCTGACCCGGTACCTCGCGCTGCTCGAGCGCGATCCGCTGCTGGCCCCGGTGCGCGGGGTTTTCGCCGCCCAGGAGATCAAGCCCCAGGCCAGGGTCCTGGCCGAGGACAGGGGCATCGAGTGCGTCGTCCTCGACTACGACGAAATGCGCGGCTTGGACAACCCGGAGGACAGGCTGTTCTGATGCGCCGGTCGAAGAAGTACTCGCGGCCGGTGCGCCCGCTGAATGCACGGGCGGCCATGGGCGGCGCGAAGCGCGAGATCGGCCGCGACGGCGCCGAGTACAAGGTTTTGCACATCCCCGAAGCGGCCAAACGCTACGTGTGCCCCGGATGCGGAGGCGCGATCGGCGTCGGCGAGGCGCACGAGGTGGCGTGGACGGAGGACACCGTCCTAGGCTCCCAGTTCGGGATCGATTCGAGGCGGCACTGGCACACCTCGTGCTGGAGGCATCGAGGAAGGAGATGACGCCTGCCGCCGGCGGCGTGTGTGCCGCATCGGCAACGGCGGCGCGAGCGCTCTGCGCGGCGAAAGCGAGTGCACGGGCGCGTAACCCTGGCCTGAGCGACGATGCGCGGCTAGGGTGGGAGTATGACTGTACTAGCTACAAGGCGAACGGGAAACGCAGGGAAGCTCCCGTTCCTTCTTCTTCACGCGATGCCGCTCGATTCGACGATGTGGGACCTGGTCCGCGACAGGCTCGCCCCGATCGACGTCGTCACCGTCGACGCCCCGGGCTTCGGCGGCTCCCCGAGCGGGGCTGAACTCCAGGAGCGCTACGGGCGCCCCGAGCCTTCGCTCGAAGTCTTCGTCGAGGCGATCCGCGAATCGCTCGACGAACTCGAGGTCGAGCGCGTCGTCCTCGGGGGCATGTCGATGGGCGGAACCGTGGCGGCGACCTTTGCACAGACCTACCCCGAGAAGGTCGCCGGCCTGGCGCTCATGGACACGAACATCGGCGTGGACGACGCCGACCACGCAGCCATTCGGCGCGAGAGCATCGCCCTGTGCGATGAGGGCAAGGGCTATGAATCCGTCAAGGAGTGGAGCAACTTCCTCGTGTCCTCAGCCTCCCCGGAGTCCGTGCGTCAGAGCCTCGACCGGCGTTTCCGGCTGTTCAACTCGGCTTCGCTCGCCTGGCTGCAGAGGGCGCTGCTCGACCGCGACAGCGCCATCGGCGCGCTGACCGCCGTCGACGGGCCCATTCTGCTCGAGCGCGGCGCCGACGACGCCACGTGCAGCTTCGCCCTCCTCCAGCAGTGGAAGGAGCTCGCTCCGCGCGCGAAGATCATCGAGATTCCCGGCGCCGGCCACTTCGTGGCGGACGAGCAGCCCGAGGTGCTGGCAAAGGCTCTGGCCGATTTCTACCGTCAGGCGGCATAGCGCAGCTGCAGCGCATAGACGGGGCGCGGCGAATGCAAACGCGGGAGGGGCGCCTTCCCTCCCGCGCGAGTGACTTATGTGCGTGATATCACAAGCTGTGTGAGCGGTGCGTGATCCCTCAGGACGCTTGCTTCTTCTTCGCGGCCCCGCCCGCCTTTGAGGAGGCCGACTTGCCCGAAGCCTTTGCCTGAGGCTTCTTCTTGGCGGCCGACTTCGACTTGTCTTGATCGGCGGGCTTGCCGCCCTCCGATTCGACGGCCCGGGGAACCTCGATCTCGTGGACCTCGGCGCCCTCGTCCTCGCTTTCGGGAGCGGAGGCGGCCGACGCCGCGGACGTGACCGTGGGCGTCGCTGCGCGGGCCTGGCCGGCGCTGACGATGTTGGCCAGCGCGAGCCCGGAATCCGAAGACGCGAGCATCGAACGCATGTCTTCCAGATAGGTCAGCAGCGCGTCGCGCTGGCTCTCCAGGGATGCGACGTGCTCCTCTGCCGAGTGAGCCATCGCGGCGGCCTCAGCGTTGGCCTCAGAGCGGATTCTGCGGGCCTCGTCGCGTGCCGCGGAGACGATGGACGAGGCCTCCTCCTGAGCCTGGTTCAGCGTGGCCGTGGCCGTCTTCTCCGAGTCGGACGTGATCTGCTCGGCCCTCTGCGTGGCCTCCGCCAGGCGCCTCTCGGCGGCCTCGGCCCTGTCTTCGGCGTCGGAGACCATGGCCTCCGTGCGCTCGCGGGCCTCGGCGTCGATGGCGCTGCGCTCGTCGGCGCTGCGCTTGCGCAGGTTCGCGACTTCGCGGTCCACCGAGGCGCGCAGGGCGGCGACGATCTCGTCGGTCTCGCTGCGAAGCCGTGTGGCGTCGCGGGTGGCCTCCGCGCGGATCTTGGACACTTCTTCTTCGGCGGCGGCGCGCATCTCGGACAGCTCCGCGTCGACGTTGGCCCGCTGGGACTCGACGTAGTGGTCGATCTCCGAGCGCATGGACGAGACCTCGTTCGACGCCGACGTGCGGACCCGGTCGGCCTCGCGCTCGGCCGAGGCGACGAGTTCTTCCGCGGTGCGGTGTGCGTTGATCGCCAAAGCGTCCGCCTCCTGACGTGATGTAGCTCGCAGTTGATCGGCCTTGGTGCGTGCGCTCGTGAGCGTGTCCTGAGCTTCGGCCTCTGCGCTGCCGGTCAGCAGCGCAGCGCGCTCCTTCGCCCGGGCGATGATGGCCTCGGCGTCGGAATTGGCCCTGGACATGACGTCCATGGCCTGCTCCTCCGTCGAACGCAGGAGGCGTTCGACGCGCGAGCCGAGCCCGCCGTAGCTGGGGCGGGAGTTCTCCCGAACCTGTTGCTTCGCCTCGGCGAGCTCGCCCGACAGGCGCAGGATGCGTGAATCCAGTTCGGTGACTTGGGACCGAGTCTCCTCGAGTGCGGACTCGCTTTCTTCGAGCGCCGACTCCAATTCGTGTATGTGTTCGTCGACCTGCGCGCGGTCATACCCCTTTCGCACAAGCGGGAACCTGCTGGTTTCCTCAACCATTCTCCGACCTTTCCGATGGGTGATATGTGGGTTGTGAATCGGATACAGACTAGGCTACTTTCATAGGCCGCGATCGGCCTAACCGGGACGTCAGATCGGACGGCCGATAATGTTATAAAATCGTTATTGAAGAGGGGCGCCGCGACTCGGAAGAAGCCCGATTCGCGGGTGTGCGAGGCGCCCTTGCCGCTCGACGAGAGGGACAACATGCGAAGGACCGCCGGCATTGCGCTTGCTGCGCTGGGGCTCATAGTGGCTGTGGTCGGTATCATCATCGGGGTCGTTGACAAGACCGAAAGCACGGCGACGGCCGTCGCCAAAGGCGGATCGGCCCCCTACGTCTACACTGCGCCGGGGGTGCTCGAGCTGGGCGCGGAAACCGTCAAGGTCAAAGTGACCGGATCCGGGAACGCCAATGTGACGCTCGCCTTCGGCGCCTCCGACGACGTCGAAAGCTGGGTGAAGGGGCTTCCCGCCGCCAAGATCACCGGGCTGACGGACTGGAAGACGCTGAAAACGGAAAAGGCCAAGGGCGGCAACGCGAAGGGCGCGCCGACTCTCGCGGATTCCGACATGTGGATCGAGAAGAAGACCGAGAAGGGGGCGGTCGAAGAGCAGTATCGAATCGATGAGAACAACGCCGGCTCGATCTCGCTCATCGCGACGAGCTCGGACGGCAAGGCCCCCACGGTCTCGCTCACGTGGGACCGCAACCTCAAGCCGGTCAACAACATACCGATCGTCGTCATCGGCCTGCTCATGGCCCTCATCGGGGCCGCCCTGTTGGCGCTCGACCATCAGGACCGCCTGCAAAAGGCCGAGCGTGAGGCCATTCGCGAACGCAAGATCGCCCGCCGAGCCGCCCGCGCGAACGCGGAGACGACCGTCCTGAGCAAAGCCTCCGACGCCGGGTGGGACGAAGACCTCAAAAGCGGCAAGCCGACCGTGCCCATGGCCCCGGTGGGCGGCGGGCCCGGGCCGAATCCCTCTGCGGCCGCCGGCCGCGGGGCGTCGTCGGGATCCGGGGCGGTCCCGGCTGCGGGCGCGCCGGCAGACG
>CALIHR010000040.1 GCA_938020505.1 uncultured Actinobaculum sp.
CGTGATTCGGCGCGTCTGCGGTGCGGACCGGCGTCGGCCTTCGAGGGCGTTTTGTCGCTGACTGCGTTGTTGCGGGGGCGTTGTTGCGGGAAGGTGCGTCTGTCGGCTGCGTTGCGGACGGGTGCGGCGACGCCGACGTCGCCGCACCTGTCCGCAGCAGCCCGCTTGTCCGCGTCGCCGCACCCGCCCAAGCCAATCGTCAACAACGCACTCGTCCGCAGCAACGCGCCTTTCTGCGGCACCCCAACAGCGCAACGCCCTCGAAGGCCGACGTCGGTCCGCACCGCAGGCACGCCGAATCACGCACCTTGGCGCTTCCTGAGCCCGCCGTCGCCAACCGCGCAAAACCCGACATCCAACCGCATTCAACGTCGAATTGAGGTAGAGACATGAATCCCCTCGTCATCGCAATCGATTCGTCCACCACCGCCACGAAGGCGATCGTCGTGGACACAGAAGGAAAGGTTCTGGCCCTCGGCAGGCAGGACATCGATCTGCTTTCGCCGCAGCAGGGCTTCGGCGAGCACGACCCGCGCCAATGGTGGACTTCCACCCGCGACGCCGTCGCCCAGGCCCTCGCTCAACTGACCCCTGCAGAGAAGGAGCGCATCGCGGCGTTCGGCATCACGCATCAGCGCGAGTCCTTCGCGCCCTTCGCCGCGGACGGCACGCCTCTGCGCAACGGGATCCTGTGGCTCGACATACGCGCCGCCGACCAGGTTCAGCGCTACGGCACGCCCGAGATCCACGCGCTTTCGGGCCGCCCGGCCGACGTCACGCCCGGCCTGTACAAGATGGCCTGGCTCAAGGAAAACGAGCCCGAGTCGCTGGCGAAGGCCGACAAGGTCACCACGGTCTCGGCCTACATCGCCTTCTGCCTGACGGGCAAGTGGGTCGATTCGGCCGCCTGCGCCGACTCGCTCAGCCTGTCGAACATCAAGACGCTCGAGTACGACGACGGCCTGCTTCAGATCGCGGGCGTGCGGCGCGAGCAGATGGCCGACCTCGTCAAGCCCGGGCAAACCCTCGGCACGCTGAAGAAGTCGGTCGCCGAGGAGTGGGGGATCGGCGAAATCCCGATCGTCGCGGGCTGCGGTGACGGCCAGGCGGCCGGCGTCGGCGCGGCGGCGGTCACCCCCGACGTCGCCTACCTCAACATGGGAACGGCCGTCGTGGCGGGCGTGCCGTCGGCCGAATACCGCTACGAAAAGCTCTTCAGGACGGAGGCTGCGGGCGTGCCCGGCGCCTACGTGCTGGAGCTCGTCCAGAATTCCGGCGCCTATCTTTCCGGCTGGTTCCGCCGCGCGTTCGGCAAGCCGGAGCTGGCCGGGGCGCCCGACCCGGAGCTGGAAGCCCTGGCAGCGGCCCGCACCCCCGGCAGCGGAGGCCTCGTGACGATGCCCTATTGGGGCGCGGTGCAGTCGCCGCACTGGGACCCGATTGCCCGCGGCGCCGTCGTCGGCTGGCGCGGCACCCACGGCAAGGGCTCGATGTACCGCTCGATCCTGGAGGGCGTCAGCCTGGAGATGGCCCGCTCGCTGCGCAAGCTGGCCGAATCGACCGGCGTCGAGCTGACCGCGGTGCGCGGCATGGGCGGCGGGCTGCGTTCGCCGCTGTGGCGCCAGATCATGACCGACGCGATCGGCCTGCCGATCACCGGCTGCGAAGAGGAGGAGATCTCCGCGCTGGGCGCGGCGATTATCGCGATGGCCTCCACCGGCGTGTTCGGGGACGACGACGTCGCCACGGCCGCCCGGAAGATGGCCAGGTTCACCGACGTGACCGAGCCGAACATGGCCAACCACGAGATCTACAACGAGCTGTCGGCGATCCAGGACAGGCTCTACGAGAATCTGCGCGAAACCAATGCGCGGCTTTACGAATTTTCACGCAAGCACCCCGACGCCGAGCTGACAGGCGGCGAGGGCTGATCCAACCGTTCAAGGAGAAAACATGGCATCCGCAAGCGTCGATGGCCCCCTGGTCATAGCCATCGACTCGTCCACGACGTCCACCAAGGCGATCATCGTCGATGTCGAGGGAAACGTCATTTCGCTGGGCAGGCGCGAAATCGCGCTGCTTTCGCCGGAGCAGGGCTTCGGCGAGCACGACCCGCGCCAATGGTGGACTTCCACCCGCGAGGCGGTCGGCGAGGCCGTGGGCAAGCTGACCCCGGCCGAAAAGGAGCGCATCAAGGCGTTCGGCATCACGCATCAGCGCGAGTCCTTCGCGCCCTTCACGGCCGACGGCACGCCTCTGCGCAACGGGATTCTGTGGCTCGACATCCGCGCCGCCGACCAAATCCTCAGGTACGGCACGCCCGAGATCCACCAGCTCTCCGGCAAGCCCGCCGACGTCACGCCGGCCATCTACAAGATGGCGTGGGTCAAGGAGCATCAGCCGGACCTGTGGGCGAGCGCCGAGAAGATCACGACGGTCTCCGGCTACATCGCCTTCTGCCTGACGGGCAAGTGGGTCGATTCGACCGCCTGCTCCGATTCCCTCGGCCTTTTCGACATCGCCAAGCTCGATTACGACGACGGCCTGTTGGAAATCGCGGGCGTGCGGCGCGAGCAGATGGCCGACCTCGTCAAGCCCGGCCAAACCCTCGGCGCGCTCAAGCCCGAGCTCGCCAAGGAGTGGGGGATCGCCGAGATCCCGATCGTCGCCGGCTGCGGCGACGGCCAGGCGGCCGGCGTCGGCGCGGCGGCGGTCACCCCCGACGTCGCCTACCTCAACATGGGCACCGCCGTGAACGCCGGCGTCACGTCCCCCGAGTACCAGTTCGGCCAGGTCTACCGCACCCTCGCGGGCGGCATCCCGGACACGTACATTCTGGAGGTCCTGCAATCCTCCGGCAACTACCTCGCCACATGGTTCCGGCGGGCGCTCGGCAAGCCGGAGCTGGCCGGAGCGCCCGACCCGGAGCTGGAGGCCCTGGCCGCGGCCCGCACACCCGGCAGCGGCGGGCTCGTCACGCTCCCGTACTGGAACGCCGTTCAGTCGCCCTACTGGGAGCCCGTGGCCCGCGGCGCCGTCGTCGGCTGGCGCGGAACCCACGGCAAGGGCTCGATGTACCGCTCGCTTCTGGAGGCGATCTGCATCGAGATGTCGCGTTCGCTGCACGCCATGGAAGAGGCGACCGGGGTTAAGCTGACGGCGGTGCGCGGCATGGGCGGAGGGCTGCGTTCGCCGCTGTGGCGCCAGATCATGACCGACGCGATCGGCCTGCCGATCACCGGCTGCAAGGAGGAGGAGATTTCCGCGCTGGGCGCCGCGGTCATCGCGATGGCCTCCACCGGCGTGTTCGGCGACACGTCGATTGCGACGGCCGCCCAGAAGATGGCCCAGTTCACCGACATGAGCGAGCCGAACATGGACGAGCACGAGGTCTACGCCGAGCTCGGCGAGATTCAGGGTCGCCTCTACTCGAACCTCAAGGAAACGAACGATCTGCTCCACGAGTTCGCCAAACGTCACCCCGACGCCGAGCTTTCGGGAGCGGAGGAATAGGAGAAGACATGCCGAAAGTCGCGATACTCGGCGCGGGGGCCATGGGGTCGGGCCTGGCCAACGCCCTCGTCGAGGCCGGGTGGGACGTCAACCTGTGGGGCACGTGGCTGGACGACCATCTCATTGACGCCATTGAGGAGGGCCGCCCGCATCCGCGCATCAACGTGGTCATCTCCGGCAAGGTCCGCCCGTTCCGCTCCGCCGGCCTGGAGGATGCGCTCGACGGCGTCGACGTCGTCGTGGTCTCGGTGGCCTCCCAGGGAGTTCCGAAGGTGACCGAGATGGCCCTGCCCGGAATCGCCAAGGCGAAGGCGCTGTGGCTGACGTCGAAGGGGTTCATGCCGGTCGACG
>CALIHR010000041.1 GCA_938020505.1 uncultured Actinobaculum sp.
CCGCGATGACGGCGCCGGCCTGCTGGCGCTGGAGCATCGCCTGGGCGATCTCGGGCGCATAGGCGAGCGAGGAAATGCGAACCTCGATGATTTCCAGCCCCGCAAGGGCAACGCGCGCGGCGACCTCCTCGGCCAGCTCGGACGAAACGAGGTCGGTCCCCCCGCGCAGCGACGTCTCCCCGGGGCCGGGTTCGTCGTACGGATGCGTCGTGGCCACATGGCGCAGCGCGGACTCAGCCTGGGCCTTGATGAACGCCTCGTACTGCTCGACGGCGAAGACCGCCCGAGCAGTGTCCGCCACCTGCCACACGACGATCGCCGCTATGTTCACCGGATTTCCGTCGAGGTCGTTGACCTTGAGCTCGTACGTCTCGAAATTGTGGACCTTCACGGAAACCCTCTTGCCGTACGTAAACGGAGGGATCAGCACCAGCCCGGTCCGCCGGACGGTTCCGATATACTTGCCGAAGAATTGGCGAACGCTTGTTTCCCCCGGAGAAACGATGTAAAAACACGTGCCTAGCGAGCAGACGACGACCACCCCGACCACGCCTATCGCTATCTTGACTGCGGCAGACACCACGAAGCCGTCGGCCGAAGCGATCGCGCCGACGACGACCAGGTAAACGAAACCCGACAGCGCGGCGAGCAGCCCGACGGCGACAAGGAAAGCGGGGCCCGAACCCGCAGACCAAGCAGTCTTCTCGTTGATGTGGACGCGGGCGCGGAACTCGGCCGCCTCCGCCTGTAGCTTTGCGGACTCGCGCAATTTTGTCGAGTCCGACGATTTCGCGGATTCCCGCAGTTTTGCGGACCGCCGCTGTTTCATAGATTCGCGCGGTCTCGTGGATTCGCCCGAATCCGTTTCAGGGTTGTCGTTGGCAGGCATTTCGCTCTCCTATCTAAAGTCCGACGCCGGGAACGCTCTGGGGCGGCGTCGGAACCGTTTGACGCCTGACGCCGGAGACGTTTGATGCCCGACGTCTAGAGCGCCACTTCCGCCCCGCGAACCTTGGCGATATCAATATGATATCTATTTTTCGACGAAAAGCAAGAGGGGCTCTCAGCAAAGAGTATGAGCGCCCCCTCCAAGGCTGTGCGAAAACTGCGCATAAACGGGCAAAGTCCGAAACCGGGATTCCTCCCCCTTTCGTCACCGGCAATACCGTGAAAGAATGTCTTCGCAAGGCTGAAAGCCGTTCTTTGCGGCCTTTGGCCCTGTCGGCGGGGCGTTTCGTTCCGCCGCAGCACGCAGGGTAAGCACTGGGCAACATAGCCGGTTCGGCGTCTACCACGAAGCCGCCGACGCCGCTATGGGAAAGTAGCACAAACATGACCAGCACATTTGGCACCTCTACGCAGTCGTCGGCGGCGGCGTCGCTCGCCAGCGCCTTCTTGGCGCCCACGTATGACCGTTCGGCCGTAACGTCCGGAATCATCCATTTCGGATTGGGAAACTTCCACCGCGCCCACCAGGCCATGTATCTTGACCGCCTCATGAGCGAAGGCGAAGCGCTCGACTGGGGCATCTGCGGAGTGGGCGTCATGCCATCCGATGCGCGGATGCGCGACGTCATGCAGAACCAGGACGGCCTCTACACTCTGGTCCTCAAGCATCCCGACGGAACGCTCGAGCCCAAAGTCATCGGTTCCATCCACGAATATCTCTACGCACCGGACGACCCGAGCAAGGTCCTCGACAAGATGACCGACGCCGCCACCCGGATCGTCTCTCTGACCGTCACCGAGGGCGGTTACAACATCGACGACGCGACCGGCGAATTCAACACCGAGAATCCCGCCGCGAAGCACGACGCCGAGCACCCCGACAAGCCGACCACGACGTTTGGCTTTATCGTCGAGGCGCTGCGCCGACGCCGCGACGCCGGAATCCCTCCCTTCACCGTCATGTCCTGCGACAACCTCCCCGGCAACGGTTCGATCGCAAAGGCCGCGGTCCTCGCCCAGGCGAAGCTCACCGACCCCGAGCTCGAGGCCTGGATTCGGGCGAACGTCGCCTTCCCCAACGGCATGGTCGATAGGATCACCCCGGTGACGACGCCGGAGGACGTCGAGATGGTCCGCGAGCGCTACGGCATCGAGGACGCCTGGCCCGTGACGTCCGAGCCGTTCGCGCAGTGGGTCGTGGAGGACAAGTTCACCCTGGGGCGGCCCCCGTTCGAGGACGCGGGGGTTCAGCTCGTCGACGACGTCGTCCCGTACGAGCTCATGAAGCTTCGCCTCCTCAACGCCTCCCACCAGTCGCTCGCACACTGGGGGCGTTTGCTCGGCTTTGAGTTCGCCCACGACGCCGCGGCCGACCCCGACGTCGCCGCGTTTACGCGGGCCTACCTGGAAAAGGAGGCCCTCAAGACGCTTTTCCCCGTGCCGGGCATCGACCTTCCGCAGTACGTCGACACGCTGTTCGAGCGTTTCACGAACGCCTCGATCGCGGACACTCTCGCGAGGTTGGCGCAGGACGCCTCGGATCGGATGCCGAAGTTCGTTCTTCCGACGATTCGCGACAACCTCAAGGAGAACCGCTCAATCAAGCTCGGCGCGGCCATGTGCGCCGCGTGGACTCTGGGGATGGAAGGCAAGGCCGAGGACGGCTCGGAGATCGTGGTCGACGATCAGCAGGGCGATCGTCTGGTCGCTTTGGCCGCCCGCGAACGCGACGGCGAGGACACCGCGGTGATCTCCGACGAGGCTGTCTTTGGCGAGCTCGGCTCGGACCCGCGCTTCGTCGAAGCTTTCACGGATGCCCTGAAGGCGATTCGGGCCGACGGCGCACGCGCGGTCATGAAGCGCCTGGTCGAGGAAGGCTGAGCCAATCGGGAGCGGCTGACTCGGCAGAGGAAACCGCCTCAGCATAGAAAAGCCGCCTCAGCTGAGGGCGGCTGGCCCGCTGGAAACGAGCGGGCCGGATAGAAATGGCCGGGGCGGGCGGTCGCGGCGGTTACGTCGCGACCGCCCGCCCCCGTACAAGTACGGCCAGCCGCTCCGGCGTCCTCCGGGCCCCTCCGGCGTCGTCCGGATCATCCCAGGCGTCGGGCGATTCTGCCCCAGCGTGCCTTCGCGAAGTCGCGCTAGACTGAGGATGTTATGGCTACAGGCACGGCATTGATCTTCGAAGGCGGCGGGATGCGCGGCACGTACACGGCCGCGTTGGTTGCCGCAATGATTGAATCGGGAGTCGAGGTCCCCTGGGTGGGCGGGATTTCTGCGGGAGCGACCCACACGGCGAATTTTTTGGCTCGCGACGCTTGGCGGGCGCGCGCGTGCTTTGTCGAGCTTGCCAAAGACCCGAAGATCGGAGGCCCGATCAGCTTTATAAGAGGCAAAGGCTACTTCAATTCGGATTACATCTACCACCAGACGACGGCGCCCGGCGAGCTTCTCCGCTACAACTGGGAGGCGTACTCGGCCAGCTCCACGCCGTTTAAGATCGGTTCGTTCGACTGCGCGACGGGGAAAACCGTCTACTGGGGCCGGGACGATGTGAGGGACAATTCGGATTTCACAACGCGATGCCAGGCCTCGTCTTCCATACCAATCGCCATGCCAATGGTTCAGCTTGACGGGACCGCCTATCTCGACGGGGCGATAGGCGAGACGGGAGGCTTCGCCGTCGACGCGGCCAAAGCCGACGGGTACGAGCGCTTCCTCGTTGTCATGACGCGCCCCCGCGGATACCGGAAAGGACCGGTCAGGGCCCCCGCCGCGATTTACCAGAAGATTTTTAAGAAATACCCGGCCGTCGTCGAGGCGATATTGAGGCGTCCCAAGCGCTACAACGCCACCCTCGACGAATTGGAGGAGCTCCAGGCTGAGGGAAAAGCCTATCTTTACTACCCAGAAACCATGCCGGTGTCGAATGGCGAGCGCAACGCCGTGCGCATCCAGGCGGCCTACGAAGAGGGCATGCAGCAGGCGCGGCGGGACCTTCCCGCGATCAAGGAGTTCCTGGCCGGCTGACGGGCCTGGCCGGTTGGCTGATGCGCCTGTAGCCTGTAGCAAGCCAGCTGAGATTGGGCCTTGGCCAGTCAGCTGATTGCGCTCTAACCGGCTGAGCGGGGGCGACGGCCTCCTTCTAACCCGCTGAGCAGCCGGCGCAAGGGTCTCTTAATCCGCTGAACGGCGGCCGCGCTCTGGGCCGCCCGGTTCGCGGTCATGCGCCTGCGGCGCCGGTCTGACAATCCGCTTGTCCGACGTCGAACCGCCGAACCGAAGGCCGTGTCCGTCAAGCATCCGATCGTCGAGCATCCGATCGCCCTTCTTGAGGTTCCGGCTGTCGGTTCTGGCGTCCCGATCAGCCAGTCTGCGGTCCTCATCAGCGAGCTTGCCGTCCTCATCAGCGAGCTTGGGGGCCCGGCTCTCTGGCCCGCCGTCTCGGCCGCCCAGCTTGCCGCCCCCGCTGTTCGGCCTCGGCGCACGGCCGTCCAATCGGATCGCTTTGGGGTCGGTCCAATCGCCCAAGCGAAGGGCGTCGCCTGAGTCCCGCGCGTCCTCGGAATCGGCCTGCTCGAAGGGACGCATCTTTCCTACGCCGTTTCCGTACACGAGGCATGCGCACACCGAAACGATCGCGACTTCGATGATGGCTATGGCCCCCGCGGGCCGCAAAAGCGCAAGAAGGACGCCTACGCCAAGCATTGTCAAACAGGCGAAGTTCAACCCCTCAGGGCGCACTTTCCTCTTCACGAAGACGAACCACAGGGCGATCAAGCACAGCGCCGGCCCCCAGCCCAAGAGCAGACCGACGGAGGCGGAGATCCTCTCACGCGGCTGGCCGACCGCCATTTCCATCCCAACGGTGAACGTCACGAGGCCTGCGGCGAGCATCTGCTGACCCTCGGCGACGAGGAGGCCGAGCCCGATGCCGTTGGCCGAGGGGCCGGAATCGCCGGAGACCAAGCCGTCGATGACGGCGGTCCGCCAGAAAAAGATGTACCACAGGCAGACGATGGCGGTCAGGGACAGCAGGCCGACGGCGACGCTCAGCGGCTCGTCAAGGTGAAGCTTCATCGCGTTGCCGACGGCTAGGAAGCCCGAGGCGAGGCAGACGATGAAGAAGAGGCGGCAACGCCTGACTTGATGCGCCAGATCGAAAGGCACGCGAGAGAGCTCGCTCCGGTCGAACTTCGGAAGCGGGTGCTGGGTCCACCGTCCGGCCAGGTCGATCAGCGCGGCCGCAAGCCACAGCCAGAGCCGCTGCTCTCGGCTCGCGAAGCATCCCGCACCCCACAGAAGCGAGGAGAAGCCAAGCCAAATCGCCACGGCCGTCCGCTGCCTGCGAAGCGCCTCGTAGACGTCCATTCGCCTGGCGACGAACGTCCTGCCGAACTGGACAACGAGCATGGGAGCCACGAACATCCACGGAGAGCCGCCGAAAGCGCCGCCAATGGCCGTGTTCATGACGAGGCTCACGAGCATGGCCCCGACGACGACGGGATAGACGGCGCGCGACCTGATGAGAACGGTGGTCGAATCGTAAACGGTCAAGGACCACACGCAGAAAACGGCGAGGAGCAGAACGAGAGTTTCGAGCACTCCGCGCCAGTCGAGATTCTTCAAAAGATGCTCGGACAGCTGCGTCAGCGCGAATACATAGACGAGATCGAAAAGCAGCTCGAGGGTGGTGACCTCTTGTTTCCTGCCCGGGTGGACGTCGAGGCGCCGCCCGGTCCTCGCTATCGATTCCGACACTGCTCTCTCCCTTTCGTCACGTGCGCCAGCGAAGCGTGGATGCCTGCGCCGTCGATGCTACACGTTGGCAGAGGGCGCGCGCGACGTCGCCGTCGGCCTCGAGCAGCTTAAACAAAACGTCGCCCTCTCCCCAACAGAGCCGTTGCCCTCTCCCCAAAAGCGGAGAGGCGGCGACAAGTCACATCGTCGCCCTGCCGTCGCCGGAGATCGGCAACGCGGGCCCGAGGAACCTGGGCTCCGGCTTGTAGATGCTCTTTCCGAGATCCTTGACGCGGGCAACCCATTCGCGCATGTCGCGTTTGAGCTGACCCGAGTAGTTGTTTCCGTTGGCCGCGACTCCCCAGACCTTCAGCCCCAAGGCGTCGCCCGTGTATATCGCCCGCGCCAGATGATACCGCTGAGTCACAATAATCATCCGCTTGACCTTGAACACGTCGCGGGCGCGGTACATGGACTCGTAGGTCGAAAAGCCGGCGTGGTCTTCGAAGATGTCCTGAGGCGGAACGCCTTTGGCCTGCAGCCATTCGCGCATCACCTTGACTTCGTTGTACGCGACGGTGGCGTTGTCTCCCGAGACCAAAACCTTCGGCGCAGCCTTCTTGCGATACAGCTCCAGCCCGCGCTCAAGCCTTTTGAGAAGCATGGGGCTCGGCTTGCGGTTCGCGCGCACCGAGGCGCCGAGAATGAGAATGCAATCGGCCTTCGCGTCCGAAGGCACCGAGTTGACGGTCACGACGGAGTCGTTGGTCGAAGTCGTCACGTAGACGTTGAGGCAGGTGAAGACGAGGGCTCCCGTGACGATAACAGCCATGCACACTTTCACAATTCTCTTCACTAAGCTCTTCTTTCGTGGCGCAGACGCCTTGGCGCCCGGCCCGGTCGAGTTCCCGGTTGTATCCGATGAGTTCTCAAATATATCCGCGGAGCCGGCGTTTTCGGAGAGGCTGCCGGCGAAAGGCGCCGAAACTGAGCCGAGTCCGTGCCCGGCGTCCGTCGGAGCGCGGGGATCGCCCGCAGGCGGCGAATCGGCGACGCGACGTCGGCCTGTTCCCAAGCCCATCACCGCGGTGTCTTGCCGATCGTCGGCAGAGGGGCGGAAATCGAAGGAGGATCCGTCGCCGCCGAGTTCGAGCCTCTCGCCGGACTCGACGTTCCCGCCAGACTCCACGTTGTCACCGTGCAGGCCGCCCGCGCTCTGCGGTCCGCGCAGATCGTGGACGCCCTTCGGCCCGCGCAGATCGTCGACGCCCTGCCCGGGAACGCCGGTGCGCCAGTTCGCGGCATCGACGGCCGAGAGAGTTGCATCAACCGAAGAAAGCGTGGCGTCGGTCGGCGTCGGAGACGGGGGTGCATGGGAATGCCTGCCTCTGGGGCCTCCGCGTGCAGAGATTCGAGCGGTGTTCCCGACGTCGCCGAAGGGCTCGGACGCCGCCCTTGACGGCTCACTCGAATCAGCCGCCCGTCCGCGAGACGATCTCGCGTTCCCGTTGGAGTTGTCCATCTCGCCTCCCCGGTCGATTTGCCTGGTCTCCCTTCAAACATACAGGCAGAACCTGCATCTTGCCGACGATTTTCATCACAGGCCCGCCGCGGGCGAGACAGGCTGAAGCATCGCTTCGACCGAAGCGAAATCACTTGGAGCCAAGCGAAGTCAAAAACAGTTGCCGCCGCATAGCGGCAGCATTCTTCTCAATCCAATCGAGTTCGCTAACGACGCCGGGATGGCGATCTCTCATGGCCTCAAGGTTGCCCAGAACGGCATTGACCGTCTCCTCGGCAAGAGACTCGAGATCGGCGCCGTCGGCCCCGAGTTTCTTCTCCAGCCTGGCGAAACCGCCCGAACGAACCCGGCCGAACTCTCTGGTGCCGTTGAACTTCAGCCCAAGATTCTCGTCGCGCATGTGGATCGCCGTGGACACCAGGTCGTATGCGGGCGAAAGCGTGGGGCGCCGGCCGTCCGGATAGATCAAGGACCAGTTTTTCAGGTGGGCGTCTCCGTTGCCGATTGCGAGATTGAACGCGATGCGCCTCGCCCACTGCCGAAGCGCTTCCAGATCGTAATCTCGATAGCACAGCGCACCAACGGTCTCAAAGCTACCCTGGTACTTTTCCGAGTCCCCAGACGGAATCCCTCGAACTTGGGCGAAATCCTCGATGTGAATGCGCCCGCCTGAACCGTCCCTGTCGAATCGGCGGACGACGTAGGCGACATCCTCGCTCGACTTCCACAAATGATCCAACGAGGCATCAATTTCATCGCGATGGACAAGGTGATGTTCAGGAACTTCGATGCCGCACATTCCCGCCAACGTCATCATGGCGTCCTCATTGGCTGGGATTCTTGCATACTCAGGATCGGGGAATTTGAGGATCCACTTTCCCAGCTCATCTTTCACCGGCAGAACGAATCTGCCGCCCTTTTGGGCCATGGACAGCTTCATTCCCACTCCCGCCAGAGAAAATTTCTTCACCGACGGGGATTTCACATCGTCGTCACGACTTTGGCTTTCGAAGCTGCCTTCACCTTGGCGCCTTTCCCCCTCCTTGACCACGACTGCGCCTGGAAGGTCACCGCCTATTCGCAGAAGAAGCTCAAGCTCCCTTTCGGTCTTCACTCCGCGATCCTTCGCAATCCACTTGCGCAAGGGCCCCTCAGGAAGGAGATTAGAAAACCAGGGGGGAAGTTTCAGGGCACTCGCTTTCCCGCCGCTGCGATTCTGCTCAAAACATAGCCCCAAGCTGCGTCGGTCCACCGTCTCCCAGTATCCGTCGACAAAGGTGAACCGTGTGTTGTCTCCACGCTGGACGAGGTGCCCGACCAGTTGATCGGACAAGTAGACGGGATGCCATAGCTCCTCGGCATTCATTGTTGGATCTCCTGTGTTTAGAAGTCATCAAGATTCATCGATTCGAGGGGCGGAGTGTCCTCGAATCCTTTTGCGGTTCGAACGGTTAGGAAGCGATTGACCTCTTCGGTTATTGTGGAAGTACGGTGCCTTATCACGGAAGCGGCGTCAATTCGAAGCAGCGTGAGATCTTCCCTCGTAAGGAAGTGCGAGTGAAGGACGGCATCGACACTTTCGTCGGTTCCATCGGCTGCCTCGCTCTCCTCGTCCCCTGCCTCGGAGTCAATCTGTACGTCGATTCTCGCCCCGGCGTCGACCCACTCGAGCAGGTCCGGATCTTCGACGTCGAGAATCAGACGATTGCCCACCAGATTGCGAGCGCTTCCATCGGTCTTCGCATCGATACGCCGGACGACGTCCTTCGCCGAATCAGACTGACCCAGGGAGTCGACGAGGCTCTCTTGGGTGAGGGGCTTCCCGGTTTCAAGGGAACGAGGTCCGCGAGCCCACATCGCACAGAGAGCGATTCTGCTCGTAGCCTGATTCGTCCGAAACGTCTTCAAATCCGGGGCGACAAAATCTCCTTGGACGCTGGCCGCCTCCAGGAGCCTGCGGATCGAGCCGTTCTCGTCGCCGGCCCGAATGAGCGCGGCGTGCTTGCGCACCGGAGCATACGCCCCGGTTATGCCGATACTCGGTGCGTTGGCCGCCGCCCGCCAGAACCAACGTCCCAACAGATCCCTGTTTCTCCGGGAGGCGTCGGGAAAGAGCGCGAAGTACCTGAGCACGATGAGCAGGAGGAACTGCTGGGGAAGAAAGCTCACATGCGGCACCCCAACCTCTCTCTGGAGAAACTCGATGGCAAAGAACAGCGCCGCTTCGGTGCTTCGAATGCTCGTCGATTCATCCTCGTCGGGGAAGTCGGATCGCTTCCGTCGTTCAGGCCCAAACTCTTCGTTGGGATCGCGCGTGACGTCGGGGTTCCTTCGCACCAAAAGCGCCCGGTAGAGGAGGTCTTCCGAAAGCCTGCCAAAAGACGTGCGCGAAGCGAGAGAATCTGCCGTCGTCTTGAGATCGATGCGCGCGGAGTCCGCCTCGCTGGCCCCGTTGATGGCGTTGAAAACCTCGAACTTTTTCAACGGCTTGCCCGATCTGTTCACTCGATCGAAGATGCGCTTAAGCTCCGCTTCGTCGGCCTCGAGAACGCTGGCGGAAAGGGCGAAATCGCGTAAAGCGCTTGTAACCCCCTGCAACTGTTCGGCGTATTCTTCACCGTCAGGGTTCTCCTTGAACCACGCGAAAAGAGAAGGAATGCTGAAAAGCGTGGAAACGGGAACGGCCAGCTGGCCTCGCCCATTGCGCACGCTGGCAAAACGATCGCTTTTAGGCAGATAGACGACGAAAAACTTCGAGCCTTCGTCGACGTTCTGATCCACAGCGTTGACGAGGGTGGTGATGCGCTGTTGGCCGTCGACGACCCACAACGCACCGTGCATCTGCGGGGCCTTCACTTTCAGATCGCCGATGCGAACAACCGCCTCAGGCGCTTCCTTCTTCCACAGCAATACATTGCCGACGGGATAGCCGCGCCAAATGCTGTCGAAAAGATTGATGACATCCTGCTGTTCCCAGCGGAACGAACGTTGGAACTCGGGCACTCGCAAGCCGCCGCCTTTTGCACGATCGGCAAGCTCGGTGATGGTGAAGGTTTCGGGACGGGACCTGGCCTTAACGGTTGTCATGAAGCCATGATAATTCAGCCCGCCGACGCTTTTCGGAACCCGTCCGCGCCAAACCCCAAACGGCCGAAGGCCCGGTCAGCCAAAAACCCATTCAACTGTATGCCGGTTCGGACGCCAGGATGCGCCTGGCCTCCTCGACCAGCGGCGTAACGGCTTCGCGGTCCGTATGGTCGTAGCCTTCGACGATTCCGTTGGCCACGGCCTCAGCCCACTCGCCGCGATGGCGATGTCTTTGAACCCGCTTGGAGAAAATCTTCAGAAGCGTCTTCTCCGGCCAGTTCAGCCCCTCGTAGGCGATGCCGCCCTCGAAGTAGAAGAAGGGGAATGTGCCGCGCGCGAGCTCCTCCTTCGTCAGTGTCGCCGCGGGCGAGCGCCAGTCACGGTCGGGATGCACGGGCGTGCCGCCGGTGGCGAAGACGATGACACGGCCGGTTCCGTACAGCCCGTCGCGCTTGATCTTTCGCCTGAAATCCTTAAACCCCCGGACGGCGCTCATCCGCACCCCCGCCCCGTAGACCACCAGGCGATACCCGGCCAGGCTCATGCCCTTGGCCTCGTCCCAGGAAAGAAGGTCGGCCTCAAGATCCCGGGCGATCCATTCCGCGTATGTGCGGCTGAATCCCGTGACGGTGTTGTATACGACGGCAATGCTCATTGTTTGTCTCCGCTTGTCGATTCGAGGACGACGGCGCCGCCCCTCCCCCACTTTAGACTCGATGCGCTGGCTGCGCTCGCAGTGTCGCAAACTTTTCGCTACGCAATTGCCGGAAATTCGCCGTCTTGCCGCCGCCACAGCATATTAGAAAAGAAAAGCGTCGCAAAAACAGGGCGAGGGGCGGGGTGAATCCCGCCCCTCGCCGAGAGCCCCGCCTGGGCATGCGCTCAGTCGGGCCGTTCCGCCCGACCGGCTCTACCAGGCCGCACCGGACAAGGTCCGCCGCTCAGCGAGCAGCCTCGCCGTCAGTGTAATCCTTGTCGAGATTCGAGTTGTTCCACGCGAAGAGCTTGCGGATCTCCTGCCCGGTCTTCTCGATCGGATGGGCCATTCCCTTGGCTCGCAGCTCGAGGAACTCGGGGGCGCCGGCGTCCTGATCGTCGATGAAGCGCTTGGCGAAGGAGCCGTTTTGAATGTCGGCCAGAACTTCCTTCATGTGGTCCTTGACGTCGGGGCGGATCACGCGCGGGCCGGAGACGTAGTCGCCGTACTCGGCCGTGTCCGAACAGGACCAGCGCTGCTTCGTCAGGCCGCCCTCGTTGATGAGGTCCACGATGAGCTTCATCTCGTGGCACACCTCGAAGTAAGCCATCTCGGGCTGGTATCCCGCCTCGACGAGCGTTTCGAAGCCGTACTGGATGAGCTGGGAGACGCCGCCGCACAGAACGGCCTGCTCGCCGAACAGATCGGTCTCCGTCTCCTCGCGGAAGGTCGTCTTGATGACGCCCGCGCGGGCGGCGCCGATGGCCGCGGCGTAGGACAGGGCGAGCTCGAAGGCCTGGCCGGAGGCGTCCTGCTCCACGCACACGAGGGAGGGAACGCCGCGCCCTTCCTCGAAAAGGCGACGGACCGTGTGGCCCGGGCCTTTGGGGGCGACCATGCAGACGTCGTGGGTCGGGCCGGGCTTGATGTAGCCGTAGTGGACGTTGAAGCCGTGGGCAAAGAACACCGCGGCGTTCTCCTTGAGATTCGGCTCGATGTCATTGGCCCAGATCGCCCGCTGAGACTGGTCGGGCGCCAGGATCATGACGACGTCGGCCTGGGCGACGGCGTCGGCGACGGATGCGACCTCCAGGCCCTGCTCCTCGGCCTTGGCGATCGACTTCGAACCCTCGCGGAGCCCGACGACCACCTCGACGCCCGAATCGCGCAAGTTCAGCGCGTGGGCGTGGCCCTGCGAGCCGTAGCCGATGATGGCTGCCTTCTTGGACTGGATCAGCGACAGGTCTGCATCGGCATCGTGGAAGATTTCAGCCACGTTTACTCTCCTTGATCGGTAATGAGCGACAGTTCGGAACTCCGGCCGGTTGCGCTCGCTCGCACGCCCCGGCGTTCCTGCGGCTTAGGCGGTCAATGGAATCGCGCCGTCGCCGTCAATTATCCTCCGAGTCAGTTCAGTTCGGCGGCGACTCGTTCTGAGAGCGAACGCGCGCCCCTCGTGATGGCCACCGCGCCGGACTGGACTATCTCGCGTATTCCATAAGGCTCGAGCGCTGTGAGGAAGGCTTCGACCTTCGCGTCGGATCCGGTCGCCTCGACGGTCACGGCGTCTGGGACGACGTCGACGACGTGGGCGCGGAAGAGGTCGACGATCTGAAGCACATTGGCCCGCGAGGAGTCGTTCGCGGAGACTTTGACGAGCAAGAGCTGGCGCTCGACGGCCGCGGCCGGATCCAGCTCGACGATCTTCAGGACGTTGATCAGCTTGTTCAGCTGCTTGGTCACCTGCTCGATCGGAAGCTCGGCGGCGTCCACCACCACAGTCATGCGGGAAATGCGCGGATCCTCGGTCTCGCCGACGGCGAGGGAATGGATGTTGAAGGCACGGCGCGCAAAAAGGGCGGCGACGCGCGTGAGCACGCCTGGCTTGTTCTCGACAAGAACGGACAACGTGTGACGGGTACTCATGTTTCTCCTCCTCAGGCGGCGTTCGGGTCGGTGGCCGGCCGGAACGAACGGGCGTAGATGATGTCGTCGTTGGAGACGCCCGCGGGCACCATCGGCCACACTTCGGCGTCGGGAGAGGTGATGAACTCCAAGAGGACCGGCCGATCGTCGATCTCCATCGCCTTGGCGAATGCGGCGTCGATGTCGTCTCCCTCCTTCACGCTCCACGCGGCGCAGTCATAGGCCTCGGCCAACTTGACGAAGTTCGGGACGCGCACGGTGCCGTGGCCGGTGTTGAGATCGGTGTGCGAGTACCTTCCGCCGTAGAAGAGCGTCTGCCACTGGCGAACCATGCCGAGCGACGAATTGTTGATGATGCACACCTTGATGTTGATGCCCTCGATGCGGCAGGTGGCGAGTTCCTGATTGGTCATCTGGAAGGAGCCGTCGCCGTCGATCACCCACACCGTCTTGTTCGGGCAGCCCACTTTCGCCCCCATGGCGGCGGGAACTCCGAATCCCATCGTCCCCGCGCCGGAGGACGTGATGAACTGCCTGGGGTGCTCGTGCCGGAGGAACTGATTGGCCCACATTTGATGCTGGCCGACGCCGGTGACGTAGACGACGTCCTCAGAGCCCACCACGTGGGCCAGCCGGGAAACAATGTGCTGGGGCTCGAGCAGCCCGTCGTCGACCTCCTCCCACCCGGGCGGGAACTTCTCGCGCAGCCCCTCGATGTGCTTCCACCACTCGGCGAGCGCCGGCTCTCCGTAGTGCAGCTGCGCCTGCCGCAGCTCGGAGATGAGCTCGCCCGCGGTCTCCTTCAGGTCCCCGACGATCGGCACGTCCGCAAAACGGTTCTTGGAGATTTCAGCCGGGTCGATGTCGATGTGGACGACCTTCGCCGATGGGGCGAATCCCTCGACCAGGCCCGTGACCCGGTCGTCGAAGCGCGCGCCCAGCGCAACGATGAGATCGGATTCCTGGAGGGCCGCCACCGCGGGGACCGAGCCGTGCATTCCCGGCATTCCCAAATGATTCGGATGGGAATCGGGAACGGAGCCGCGCCCGGTCAGCGTGGTGACCGCGGGAAGGTTCCCGAGCTCGGAGAGCTCGACGATCGCCTCCGAGGCGCCCGAGCGAATGGCCCCGCCGCCGACGTACAGGACGGGCCGCGAGGCAGTGGCGATGAGCCGCGCGGCTTCGCGGACCTGGCGGGCGTTGGGTTTGACGACGGGGTGGTACCCGGGAAGATCCGTCTCCGGAGGCCAGACGAAGTCCGCCTCTTCCGCCTGCGCCGACTTGGTGACGTCCACGAGCACCGGGCCGGGCCTTCCCGTCGAAGCCAGATGGAACGCCTCGGCGATGCGCGCGGGGATCTCCTCCGCGCTCGTGACGAGGAAGGAATGCTTGGTCACCGGCATCGTGATGCCCACGATGTCGGCCTCCTGAAAGGCGTCGGACCCTATGGCGTTGGCCCCCACCTGGCCCGTGATGGCGACGATCGGCACCGAATCCATGTGGGCGTCCAAAAGCGAGGTCACGAGATTCGTCGCCCCGGGTCCCGACGTCGCAATGCACACGCCCACCCTGCCGGTCGCCAAGGCGTAGCCCTCGGCCGCGTGGCCGGCGCCCTGCTCGTGGCGGACCAGGATGTGGCGAAGCCTGCCCGACTGGAAGATCGGGTCGTACGTGGGGAGGATCGCCCCTCCGGGCATGCCGAATACGACGTCGACGCCGAGCTCCTCGAGCGAGCGAACGATCGAACGTGCGCCCGTGGATTTCTCCCGAATCGAACCTTGCGCCTTCTCGGCGTGGCTGGCGGCCACATCGGCCGGTGTCGGTTTGGCCATGGGCTCCTCCTTATGCGTCTTTTGCGTCGTTTTCAGTTGTCCGGCTTTGACCGGGGGTCTTCGCCCGGCCAAAGCCGAGCAAGGGCATGAAAAAAGCCCCTCCGACGAGGGGCGCGCAGCACGAAACTAGCTAGCGTTGGCCACGCGCCCGTTTCGTACCGAAAGGATCTTCATAAACATGAGGTTAACTCGCTTGCCGCCATAAACCAAGCCGCCGCGCTTTTGTCTCACATTTTGGATAACGGTATCAGGATGTGAAACGCTCTCGAAGGCGAAGTAAAGTTGAAGAGTGACAGAGAAACACCAACCCGAATCTCTTGCCGTGCACACGCGTTTGGCGCATCAAACGCACGTCGTCCTCAGGCTCGGACAATACATGCTGGCTTCCGGAGCGTCCGCTTTTCGGGTGCAGGACGGCATGGAGCGCCTCGCCCGAGCGGTGGGCATCGAAAGGCTCCACGTCCAAATGACGTACACGACCATCACGGCGACGGCCTGGGCCAACGGGACCTTCCGCACGGAGGTCGTCGAGCAGCGAAACCTCGGGGTGAACGCCGACCGCATCGACCGTTTCAACGCATACGTTCAGTCTCTGCCCGCCTCGCTCCTCGTCGAGGACGCCGTCAGAGACATCGAGAAGATTCACGGGCGTCCGGTGCTCTACTCGATTCCCGTCTCCTCCGTCGCCTCCGGCCTGGCCTGCGCGGGCTTCGCCTTCCTCAACAAGGGCGGGCTCGTCGAATGCCTGGCCGTGCTCGTCGCGGCGCTCGTCGGGCAGGCGGTTCGCAGGCTGCTTCTCAAACGCCACGTCAACCACTTCATGACGTGGATGGTCTGCGGCTTCGCCGCGTCGGGCCTCTACATGGCCATCGTCGGCTCCCTTCAGAGCACCGCCGTCATCGACGCGACGCATCAAGCGGGCATGGTCTCGGCCGTCCTCTTCCTCGTTCCAGGTTTTCCCCTTGTCACATCGATACTGGACCTCATACGCCAAGACTTCATCGCGGGCATCTCCCGCGGAACCTACGTCGTCATGCTGCTCATCGCGACGGCGGCGTCCGTTTGGGCCGTCTCGAGCATCTTCGACTGGTCGATCTCCACCACCCAGCCCGGCTACCGCCTCGAGCCCCTGCCGCTGGCCGCGGGGCGGGCCCTCGCGACCTTCATCGCCGCCTACGGCTTCGCCATGCTGTTCAACGCACCCGCGCAGGCCTGCCTGCTCGCCGGGCTGAACGGCACGATCATCAACGTCGCCAGGCTCGTCGGCCAGGACGCCGACCTCAACCCCGTAGGCGCCGTCGGCATCGCCGCATTCTTCGCCGGCATCATCGCCCATGTCTTCTCTCGCCATTCTCGTTTCTCACGCGTCACCCTTTCGGTTCCGGCGGTCGTCGTCATGATTCCGGGAGTCCCGCTCTACCGCGCGATGACGGCCATGAGCGCCGGCCAAGACGTGCTGACGGCCCTCGAGTCGACGGTCACGCTGCTTTTGACGACGACGGCGATCGGCGTCGGCCTCGCGCTGGCCCGCGTCGTCACCGACCGCCACTGGCGGATGGAGGAACCCCCAGAGCTCCCGACCTTGGGAGACTCAACCCCGACGATCCCCGAGCCTTTCCGCCGCTGACCGCACCGCGCACCGCGGCGAAGGCGGATGCGGCAAAATACGTCGCAGGCGCGCCAAAAGATCGGCTGCGGCAAAAGCCGCGCGGCTGCGGCCCAAAAAGGGGGCGGTCACAAAGTTCCGAGGATGTGCGCCAGCAGAATCTTCACGATCATCGCCACCGGATAGACGAGCGCGTATCCCAGCGCAACGCGCGGATCGGCCCCGGTTCTGCCGTTTGCAAAGGCTAGGACGGCCGGCTGGGTCTGCGCGCCTCCGAGCAGGCCGGAAAGCTTCGTCCCGCCCATCTTGAACACGCCGCGCATGACGATGTAGAGCAAGGCGGCCACGATCGTCGTCGTAATGAAGCCCAAGATGAAAATCTTCCACCAGTGGCCTCCCGAGAACGCCTCAAGGATCTGGGTTCCGGCGTTGGTTCCGGCGCGAGCGAGGAACATGAGCAGCCCCAGCTCGGCCAGAACCGCGTTCGAGGTGCTCGGCAAAGCGGTTATGAACGGCCCGATCCTGCCGACCTTTCCCATGATCAAGCCCACGATCAGAATGCCGGCGGCATACCCCAGGGCGAAGTGTCCGCCGCCCGGGATCGGGAATTCGATTTCGCCGATGAAGTATCCGAGGGCCAAGCCCAGGCCCAGCGTCACGGGATTGATGTCGCTCAGGCCCTTCGACGAGTCGCCGAGCCACTTCGAGATTTCTTTGAGTTTGAGGGTGGGGCCGACGACGCGCACGCGGTCGCCCAGCTCGACCATGAAGTTCGGCATGGCGAGCATGTCGGCGTCGCCCCTGCGAACCCGCGATATCTTGGCCCCCCATCGCTCTTCGAGCTCTTTGTCGAGTTCGGCCACCGTCTTTCCCGCGTGGCTGTGCTTGGACACCGTGATGCGCCGGAAATCGAGCATTCGGCGATCCGAGCGCAGCGAATGGCTCGACTTGTGTCCGAGGTGCCTGAGCGCGTCGTTGACGTTCTCGATCGTGCCGACGACCGTCACAAGGTCGTCTTTCTCGAGCACCTCGTCGTTGTCGGGGATCCAGATCGGCCCCTCTTCTCCGCGGCGCATGCGGGAAATCTCAATGGGCCCGCCCAGTTCGGCCTCAATCTGCTGGACCGTGGGGCGGTCGTCGCGTTCGACGCGCACGTTGTAATGCGTGACGGGATCGGGCGCGTCGGTGTCTCCGGGGGCCTTGCGCAATGCGAGCTGCGCGGCGACGATCATGCCCAAAACACCGAACAGATAGGAGACGGCGTACCCGACTGTCGCGAGCGACTCCTGCCCGGACGCCTCGCCCGCGGCGGCGAGCGCGGGGGTGTTCGTGATGCCGCCGGCGAACGTTCCCGCTATGATTCCCGAGTCCATGGCGAAGACGTACCTGCCGACGAGGAAGGTGCAGGCGGCCGCGACGATGAGGATTCCCGCCATAGCAGCGATCGGCTGCGCCGCGTGTTTGAGGGACTGGAAGAAGCTCCTGCCCGAACTGTTGCCGATGGCAAAGGCGAAGATGGCCAAGCCCAAAATGCCGACCTCTTGCGAGATGATCGTCCCGCCCTTGTCCGGTTTGGCCGGAATGCCGAGGTGAACCCCGTAGGCGGAGACGGCGATGGCCAGGAAGAGCACAGCCGCTGCGCCCAGGCCGACCCCCTTTATCTTCCTTTCTCCCAGGTACATGCCAACACCCACCAGAAGGAAGGTGAAAAGGACGTGATGGTTTGCCAGGTATTCCAGAACGGTTTTCACGAACGGCCTCCGAGTGGTCGGTCACCTTGACGGGAACACCCTCTATTGTGTTCCCTACAACACACGGAAGTCTGGGGCGGGAGTCCCAAAATCGCACGTTTTCCCGCAGCAGGATGCGACATTCTCCCGCGAGAAGGCCTCGGCGATGAAACTCGGGGCGGGCTCAAGGGAGCCGGCGGACGGCGCCTTTGTCCGCGCTCGTGGCCATCGCCGCGTACGCCTGCAGGGCCTTGGAGACCTTTCTGTCGCGAGAGCCCGGCTTCCACGGAAGCGAGCCCTTGGCGGCGCGGCGCCGGGCGAGTTCGTCGTCGGAGACGTCAAGCTTGAGCGTCCGCGAGGGGATGTCGATGACGATCACATCCCCCTCTTCGATCAGCCCGACGGCGCCGCCGGCTGCGGCTTCCGGCGAAATGTGGCCGATCGACAGCCCTGAGGTGCCGCCGGAGAAGCGCCCGTCGGTGATGAGCCCGCACACCTTCCCAAGCCCCAGGCCTTTGAGGAACGTCGTCGGGTACAGCATCTCCTGCATGCCCGGGCCTCCCTTGGGGCCTTCATAAAGGATGACGACGACGTCGCCCGGCTTGACGGCCTTGGACAAGATGAGCTCGACGCCGGCCTCTTGCGACTCAACGACGCGGGCGCGGCCTTCGAAGTGGAAGAGCGACTCGTCCACGCCGGCCGTCTTGACGACGGCGCCGTCCTCGGCGATGTTGCCGAAAAGCACGGCGAGCCCGCCGTCCTTCGTATAGGCCTCCTCGACCGATCGAATGCATCCGGAGACGGAATCGGTGTCGAGGCTCTCCCACGTGGCGTCTTGCGAGAAGGGCTTGGTGGTGCGCACGCGCCCCGGCGCGGCCCTGAATCTGTCGAGCGCCTCCTCGCAGGGGCTGCCGCCGCGAATGTCCCAACGCTTAAGCCACGCGTCGAGGTCGTCGGCGTGGACGGCGTGGACGTCGCGGCGGAGCAGTCCGGCGCGGTCAAGCTCGCCGAGGAGCGCCGGGATGCCGCCGGCTCGGTGGAAGTTCTCGATGTGCCAGTCGTAGGAGTTCGGCGCTATTTTCGCCAGGCACGGCACTTTGCGGGAGAGGTCGTCGATGTCGCGCAGCGTAAAGTCGACCTCGCCCTCCTGCGCGGCGGCGAGGGTGTGGAGGATCGTGTTTGTGGACCCTCCCATGGCGATGTCCATCGACATGGCGTTGAGGAATGCGTCGCGGGTGGCGATGCTGCGGGGAAGCACCGTATCGTCGTCCCGCTCGTAGTGTCGCTTGCACAAATCGACGATGCGCCGCCCCGCCTCGACGAACAGGTCGCGGCGGCGGCGCGCCGTTGCGAGGGTCGAGCCGTTTCCCGGGAGCGAGAGTCCGAGGGCCTCGGTCAGGCAGTTCATGGAATTGGCCGTGAACATGCCCGAGCATGAGCCGCACGTCGGACACGCGTTTTCCTCAACCAGCCCGAGCTGGTCGTCGCTCAGCCCGTCGTCGGCGGACAGGGCGATGGCGTCGATCAAATCGGTGCGGTGCTCAATGACGCCGTCGACCGGCGCCCCCGATTCCATGGGTCCGCCGGAAACGAAAATCGCGGGGATGTTGAGCCGGAGGGCCGCCATGAGCATCCCCGGCGTGATCTTGTCGCAATTCGATATGCACACGAGTGCGTCCGCCGTGTGCGCATTGACCATGTACTCGACCGAGTCGGCGATGACCTCGCGGGAGGGAAGCGAGTACAGCATGCCCGAATGGCCCATCGCGATGCCGTCGTCAACGGCGATGGTGTTGAACTCGCGCCCCACGCCCCCGGCCTCCGCGATGGCCTCGCACACGAGCGAGCCCATGTTCTTCAGATGGACGTGCCCGGGGACGAAACCCGTGTAGGAGTTGGCGACGGCGATGATCGGCTTGCCGAAATCGGAGCCTTTCATCCCGGTGGCGCGCCAGAGTGCGCGGGCGCCGGCCATATTGCGTCCGGTGGTGGACGTAGCGGATCGCAGCTGCGGCATTGGTTTCCTTCCAGAAGAACAACGCCACAAGCATACTCTTGGTCTTAAGAGAACAAAGCCTGCCCTACGTACTCATCCCCCTCCTTGATCCCGGGCGGAATCACGAACAGCGCCGAAGCCGTGGTCTGCAGGTACTCCGTGAGCAGGTCGCTCGACATCTTCCTGAGGATCCGTATGAAGTTATTTTCGGGGTTGCGCACGAAGGCGATGAAGAACAGACCGCCTTGGAGCCGCCCCAGGCTGTCCGACCCCTCCATGAAGTTGTAGCCGCGCCGGAGCATCCTGTGCCCCGAGTTGTGGTCGGGGTGCATGAGCGCCATGTGCGACTCTTTGTCAATGACGGTTTCGCCCTTCTGGTCCTTCTTCTTGAAGTTCGGGGCGGTGAACTCCTTGCCGCCTGAAAGCGGAGCGCCCTCGATCTTGTCGCGGCCGATGATGTTCTCCTGCTCGGAGAGGACGAGGTCGTCCCACACTTCCATCATCATCTTGATCTTGCGGCACGCCATGTAGGCGCCGCCCTCCCAGAGGCCGCCGTCCGGGTCGCCCTTTTGAATCCACAGACTCTCGGAGAGGTAGTCCGCCTCGTCGGACTTGATGTTGTTCGTCCCGTCCTTGAAGCCGAAGAGGTTGCGCGGGGTCGCCTGCGACTTCGACGTCGACGACGTCCGCCCATAGCCGAGCTGGCTCCAGCGCACCGAGGCCCGCCCGAAGGCGATTCGCGAGAGATTGTGGATCGCGTGCATGGCGACCATGGGGTCCTCGGCGCACGCTTGGACGACAAGGTCTCCCCCGCACCTGGCCGGATCGAGCTTTTCGGCGGACATGCGCGGAATCTCGGCGAGAAGAAGCTTCGGCTTTTTGCCTGCTATGCCGAACCGGTCGACGCCGTCGGCGGTCCTGAACAGGGTCGAGCCGAAGCCGAAGGTAATCGTCAAGCCCGAAGGGCCCAAGTTCATGGTCTCGCCCGTGTCGTCGGGCGGGACCTCCTTGAAAGACTTCATCGGGTTGACGAGCTCTCCGGCCATGAGTTTCTCGGCGGCAAGCGTCCAATCCTTGAGGAGCTCGATGAGGTCCTCGCGGGATTTCGTCGTGACGTCGTAGGCCGCCGTGTGCATCTGCTGCTGCTGCGGGGTGACGATGCCGCTCTGGTGCTTGCCTCGGAACGGGTATCGCACCGCGTCGACGTCGGCTTTCTTCTCGCCTTCTTCGACGCCGCTGGAGCGCCCGAACGGATAGCCGACGGCGGCGCCCGCGCCGAGGCCGAGTGCGGCGAGGCCGCCCCCGAGGAGCACCGCGCGGCGGCTCACTCCTCGGGGCGCCTCTTCCTCAGTCTCGGGAACCTCGGAAGACTCAAATTCCGAATCTTCGGAACTCATTGCTTCGAGTCCTCCTTACTTCTTAGACGTCGATTCCCCGGCGTCTTTGAGGATCGCCTCGGTCAGCTTTGCCAACGGCTTGCGCAGGGCATTGACGGAGTCCGAAAGCTGCTTGCGCTGCGCCTCGTTGAGCTTGTCGTAGTAGACGTAGCCGTCGCCCTGCTTGTACTTGTCGAGCTCGGTTTGAAGCTGGCCGAAGCGCTTGGAAATCTCCTTGGCCAGCGCCGGGTCCTTCTTCTTGGCGATCGCTTCGACGTTGCCGTAGGCGACCTTCGCGCCTTCGACGTTCGCCTGGAAGTCCCACAGATCGGTGTGGGAGAAGGCTTCCTCCTCGCCCGTGATCTTCGTGGTTGCGACCTCCTCGAGCAGGTTGATGGCGCCGTTCGAGATGTCGGCGAGGTTGACGGAGAAGTCCTTGGCGTACACCAGGTCGTATAGCTTCTGGGTGTCCGCGACGAGCTGCTCGGAGGCCTTCGCCCTCTGCTCGGCGTTCAACCCCTCGAAGCCGTCGGGGCGCCAGAGGTCTTTCTCAATGTAGTGCCACCCCTTCCACGCGCGGGTGCCTTTGTCTTCCGTCTCCTGCCAATCGGCCTCGCGCTCGTCGAGGGCGGGATCGAGGTCGCCGAATTTCTCGGCCGTCGGCTCGATCCTCTCGTAGTGCTGACGGGTCGCGGCATAGAGGGAGCGCGCCTTGTCGAGGTCGCCCGCCTTGTACGCTTCGGCGAACGCCTTCGTCTTCTCGAGGAGCTGGCCGGCCTGGTCGCGGTTGTAGGCGTTGTAGTTCGAAACGGCCTGGTCTTGGAGCTTCTTCTCGTCGCCGCCGGCCTCGACCTTCTTGCCCGAATCGCTGACCGTGAACTTCTTCGCCCCGACCAGCGCGCCGACCATGTTCTTCTTGCAGGCCGTATAGTAGCTGCCGGGCTCAAGCACCACGGTGTACTTCACGGTGGTGCCGGGGGCCAGGTTCTCCCGCTCGCCGACGATTCGAAGCTTGTCCGGGGCCAGAATCTCAAATTCGTTCTTGACCGTGCCCTCGTTCTTGAGGGTGAAGACGACCCTGCCGGATTCCGCCTTCGCCGCCGAGACGTCGCATTTGTCGTCGGCGATGGTAACGCTGAGCCTCTGGGAGCCGCTCGATCCGCCCTTGTCGGAGGCGTCGTCGTTCGACACGCAGCCGGCAAGCAAAAAGGCCGCAGCGGCAGCAGAAGATAGCAACTTACGCATTGTTATTCCTTACCTGGTTTGAAACAGAGGACTTTCCGCGCACCTGTCGCGCGAACAGCGGCAGACACACGATGAGATAGACAGCCCAACCGAGGATCTGCAAGAGCGTGGGGCCCAGGAGGACTTTTAGCTGGAAAAAGGCGTCGAGGAGGTTGAACCACCACGACGATGCGTGGTCTGCGATCGTCTCAGTGAAGTCGTAGACGGTGTGTCCATGTCCCGGAATCAATCCGGACTCTTGGAGGTCGTTGATCCCGTACGCGACTATTCCCGCCGCCACGACGATGAGGAGGCAACCCGTCACCGCGAAGAAGGACCTGAGGTTGACGACGACGGATCCCCTGTAGACGAGATACCCGATGACGACGGCGGCGGCGAGCCCCAAAACGAGCCCGGCGATCGGAGCCGCGCCGTTTCCCCTCTCGACGCCGGACTTGACTGTCGGCCATATGAACAGCGCGGTCTCGAGGCCCTCTCTGCCGACTGCGAGAATGGCGACCCAGGCGATTCCCATCGCCGACCCGCCCTGCAGGGCGCTGTCCGCCGCCTCGCGAAGCTCTTTGGAAAGCGTGCGCGCGTTCTTTCCCATCCAAAAGATCATCCACGTGACGAAGCCCACGGCGATGAGCGACAGCGTTCCGCCGATGATCTCCTGAGCTTGAAAGGTCAATGTGGACGGGCCCCACGTCATGAAGGCCCCGGCGCCCGCGGGAACGGCGACGGCCACCGCCACGCCGATCCACAGATATTTGAGGACGTCTCTGCGTCCGGCCTTGACAAGGTAGGCCACCAGAATGCCGACGATAAGCGACGCCTCGACGCCCTCTCTAAGAGCGATGACAAAGGCGCTGAGCATGGAACCCCTCCTCGAATCGGGTTAGGCTTTGCTTACCTTACTATCTCAAGCGGGAGAAGCGAAACCCTTCAGAGGTTTTTCGTGAAGAAGTCCCTTAAAGACCCTTCCCTTTCGATCGCGTCCAGAGGGCCTGAAGCGACCGTGCGTCCCCGATCGAGGAGGAGAACGAGGTCCGCTTCGGCAACAGCGTCGAGGCGGTGGGTGATCTCGAGGATCGTACACGGAGTTTTCCGCAGATTGGCGCGCACTTTGGTTTGAAGCTCCGCATTGAGATTGGCAGTGAACTCGTCGAGGACAAGGACCTTGGGACGCATGAGGAGCGCGCGGGCCAGGCACAGCCTCTGGGCCTGGCCCCCCGAAAGTTCGCGGCCCGCCACGCCGACGCCGGTGGCCAGCCCATCGGGCATCTGGCGGACCTCGTCGGCCAGACACGCGATTTCAAGTGCGTTCCACACTTCTTCCTCGCTCGCATCGGGCTTGCCCAACGTCACGTTCTCCAGAATGCTCGCGTCGAGAAGCTCGCTCTTCTGGAACACGCCGACGACGCAGCGCCGCAGGGAATCGAGCGTGTAGCGGCTGATGGGAGTTCCGCCGAGCGACACTTCGCCGGCGTCGGGGTCGTCGTAGCGCAATAGGAGGGAGGCCGCCGTCGTTTTTCCGGAGCCCGAGGGGCCGACGAGGACGACGTGCCCTCCTGCGGCAATGTCCAGGCTGAAATCCGAAAGGGCAGGCGCCGAAGATCCGGCGTACGTATAGCTGACGTCTCTGAAAGACACCTCGGGTGGGCCGGCAAGCTCAAGGTTCTCCTGCCCGTCGGCCACTCGGGGAGGCTCGTTGCATATCTCCCACAGGCGTCGGGCGGCCGCCAGCGAGTGGTCGAGGTATCCCGCGGCGTCTTCTACCCCGCGCGGCCCTTCGAACAAGCGCAGGCACCCGGCCGCGAGGGCGGCGACCGTCACAGGCGAGCACCCCTGCGACGTAGCGACCGCCGCCGCGCCGATGGAGCTTGCCAGGGCAAGGAAGACGTTCGCTCCCCTGCGAAAGGCGTTTGCACGGCGTGCGGTTCCCGCCAACCGCCCGATCGAGCGCCCCAAGGCGTCCGTCTCTTCCAATCGCCTGAGCTGACGCCCGTATCCGACGATCTCTTCGGCCCCGAACACGCTGTCTGTGACGTGATGGGCCAGGTCCCGCCGCAGCTCGAGGGTGCGCCGCGTCGCCCGCATTGAAGCGCGCAAACCCGCGAATGGGACGACCGTCAGAGCCAGCGCGACGCATGCCGCGGGAATCGCGACGGCCTGCCATCCCGCCGCAAACCCCGCGCCGACGACGAAAACGGGCGGGACGACGAGCGCGGAAACGACCGGGGCGAACGTGTGGGCGTATACGACCTCGATTCGGTCGACGTCGCGCGTGAGGCTCGCGAGCACGTCGCCGGAGCGCGTCGCCCGGACAATGGCGGGCGCCTTGGGCCACAGGTTGGAAAAGACCATGGTTCGCAGCAATTCCAGGGCCTTGAAGGCCACGTAATGCCCTGTGAGCTGTTCCAGATAATATGCGGCGGCCTTGGCCATCGCCACGAGCACAAGCGCGGGAAAATAGCTTCCGAGGCCCTTTCCTTGGACGGAGGAAACGGCGCCGGCTGCGGCGAGCCCGAAAAGCACGACGTCGAGGCTGAGATTGACGATGCGGAGAAGCGTCGAAACGAAGAGAGGTCCGTGGACGGGCCGCGTCTGAGAGGTCAGCCATTTGACGAGCTCGCGCGTGGTCGGCTCCGCCCGTCCCGCGTCACCCTGCTTTGCCCCGCCGCCGGCGCAATTCACAGAGTAGGCGCGCCCCTCCTCTGCGGATTCGGCGCCCGCAGCCCCTTCAAGCTCCGGGCCGCGGGCGCTCACGGCGTTTCCTCCGCACGTTCGAAGAGCATGCCGTCCTTCATCTCATACACTTTGTCTGCGACGTCGAGCAGCGCAGATCTGTGGGTGACGAGAACCACGGTCAGGTCGCGGCCTAGGGAACGCAGTGCGTCGACGATTCTGGCTTCTGATTCGATGTCGACCTGCGACGTCGGTTCGTCCAAGAGGAGGATTCGCCGCCCGGAAAGCAGTGCCCGCGCGATGGAAATCCTCTGAGCCTGACCGCCTGAGAGGAACGCGCCTTGCTCGCCCACGTCGGTGTCGATTCCCTCGGGCATCCGCTCAATCTCATCGGCGATCTGCGCGCCCCGGAGGGCATTCCACATTTCCTCTCGGGTCGCCTCTTCCTTCGCCAGGCGAAGATTGTCGGCGATCGTGCCCGTGAAAAGCCACGTCGTCTGCGCCACGCGGGCCGTCAAGGCGGCCGCTTCCTCGGCGCTCACAAGAGCGAGGTCCTTGCCGTCGATCAGCACGCTCCCGCGGGCAGGCCGCAGCGTCCCGCCGACAATCCCCATGAGCGTCGACTTGCCGCCGCCCGAACGTCCGACGACGGCGACTTTGCTTCCCGATGCGACCGCGAGATCGACTCCGTGGAGGACCTCGCCGCGCCCGTAGTCAAAGCTCACGTTTTGCACGACGACGGGGCAGCCGACGCCGCCAGCCGCGCCCGGACCCCCGCCCTTGTCCGCGTCGCCTTCCGCGCCGAGGTCGCCGCTTGCACCGGCATCGGTCTCCGTGGCGGCATCAACGTTCGTGCCGACGTCGCCGCCCGCGCCGCTCTTCGCCGCCGAAACCTCCGCACTCGGATCCGCATGGTCGTCGATATACGCTCTTATCGCGCGTTGGGACGCGATTCCTCCCATGCCGATGTAAAAGAATCCAGCGACTTGCACAAGAGGTTCGATGAGAAGGGCGGTCAGAAGCACCGTTGCAAGAACTTGCGACGCAGTCACCGCGCCGGCGTTGAAGCGGACAACGGCCAACGCGCACGTCGTGCAGATGAGGACGAGGGAGAAAAGGCCGTCCACGACGATGATGACAAGCTGGTTGCCCGCAAGCAGTTTCATGACGGCGCCGCGGTTGCGCTCTCCCTGGTCTTTGAGCCGGCGCTCGATTCGAGGTCCGGCGCCAAGCAGGCGTATCGTCACGAGGTTGCGAATGGCGTCGAGGTACTTTCCGGCCAAAATCGCACGCTCTCTGCGCGATTTAGCCGACGTTTTCCTGAAGAAACGCATGAAAACAGCGAGCAGAACCGGAATGAGCGGGCATAAAGCCATGACCGTCAAACCGAGAACGGGATCGAACGCGACCGAGATGTAAGTTAGAGCGATAAAAGGTATTAAAAAAGCGGCAAGGGTCGATCCTAAGTAGATCTGACGGTATTCGGTCACCCTTTCGACGTTGTCGGTCAACAGTTGAACCGCATGCGCTCCCGAAGCCTCCTGGCTTCGGGAGGCGAAAAGCCGCGAGAGCAGACTTCGCCGGATGCGGCGTTCCTCGGCCCGAGCCGAATGCCCGCCGAAAAGGATTTCGGCGAAGGCCGCAAGGCCGGCGACGCAGGCGCAGGCCAAAGGACCGGCAAAGCCCTCCCGCCCGTCCGCTATGCCGGCGACGCCGACCAGCGCGGCGCCCGTGAATACGGCGCTGGCGATTCTCAGCGCCGCCACTACGCGCGAATCGCGGACTCCCGCGGGTGAGATCACCGGAGTCTTCGGCGCCATCACACTCTCCTTAGCGACACATGTCCCCTACAAGGCAACACTACCCCACTCGGCCGCCTGTTGTAAGTGAAGCCTTACCTTCAAGTTGGAAAGTTTGGAAGGCCTGGGGCTGCCGCGGCGATTTGGCCTCAGGGACCTTTCTTCGTCGAATCAAAGGACGCCTCGGCGTCATGGCGCCGGAGAGGAAGGTCCATGCTTTCGCCCCTCTTCGAAGGCGTCGCGCTCGGCCTCATCATGCTCGGCCTCGCCGCGCTCCGCCTCGTCGCGCCGGCGAGGAAGGACTGCCACCGTTCCGGCGCCGAGCCGTTCGACGCTGATCGGCCATCCGTAGACCTCGCTGAGAGCCTCGGCGGTCAAGACGGCCCTCGGCTCCCCCGTCGCCACCACCCTCCCCGAGTCCATGAGGGCAATCCTGTCGCAGTGGGCCGCGGCCACTTGAATGTCGTGCATGACGGCCACCACGGCGCGGCCGTCGTCGGCGAGCCTTCTGCACAGCTCGAAGGTGCGCTCTTGATGGGCGACGTCCAGGGCAGCCGTCGGTTCGTCAAGAAAGACGATACGCGCTTCTTGAGCGAGAACTCGCGCCAAAGTCACCCGCGCACGTTCGCCCCCTGAGAGTCGAGTGACGTCGCGTTCGGCAAGATGCTCAATGCGGACCGCCCGCAGCGCCCGTTCGACGATCGCGGCGTCTTCCCGCGGGGAAGAGTCCCAGCAGGTGCGCCCCATCGCCACGACGTCCCAAGTCCGGTAGGCGAACGGAAACTGGCTGGCCTGCTCCATGACGGAGCGGATCCGCGCCAAATCGGACCGCCGGTGCGCACCGACCTCGCGTCCGAACAGCCTCACGTCTCCGTCTGCCCGCAGGTCACCGGCGAGCACTCCCAGAAGCGTCGACTTTCCGGTCCCGTTCGGCCCCAGCAACCCGACGATCTCGCCTTCGTCGACTGAAAGCGAGACGTCGTTGAGCACCTGGCGCGAGCCATACGAAAAGCAAACGCCCTTGGCTTGCACTGCTCTCACTGCCTCACACCTCCGCGCAGCCGCACGCGCAGGAGAACGAAGAAGGTCGGCCCTCCCACGAACGCGGTGAAGATTCCGATCGGCAAATCCGAGAAAGGAACGAGATTTCGAGCTGCGATGTCCGACAGGGCGAGGAGAAGGGCGCCGCCGAGCATTGAGGCCGGAATCAGGTATCGGTTGAGCGGGCCGAAAAGGAGCCTCAGCACATGCGGCACAACCAATCCGACGAAACCGATGACTCCCGCATAGGAGACGGCGGCCCCGGTGAGAAGAGAGGCCAGGGCGATGGCTGACATCCGCACGAGTTGGACGTTGACCCCGACGTGCTCGGCCGCACGGTCCCCCAACGCCAGAGTGTCGAGTTTTCGGGCGATTGCAAACGCCCACAGCGAAGAGCAGACGACGACCGCGCCGACGATCTTCACCTGAGTCCAATTGGCGCCGCTGAGAGACCCCATCTGCCAGAAGACGATTTGGTCGCGGGCGGTCGTGGGGGCTGCGTACATTGCGGCCGACGTCGCCGCGGTGCACACAGCCGTCACGGCTATCCCCGTGAGCACGAGGGTGAGAACCTCCGCCCTGCCCGCATACCGAGAGAGCGCGTAAACGAGGAAAGCGGCAAGCAGGCCGGTGGCGAACGCCGCGAGAGGCACCGCAAAACCGCCCGCCGCCGCAGGAACGAAGATGATAGCCGCGGACGCGCCCACTGCCGCGCCTGCCGACACGCCGACTATCCCTGGTTCGGCGAGCGGATTCGAGAAAACCGCCTGCATGACGGTTCCCGCCACGGCAAGGGCAGCCCCGACGAGCACCCCGAGCGCAATTCTCGGAAATCGCACGGTCCACAGAGTGGAATACACCGCCGGATCGGCGGGCGGATCGCACAGACCCATGCGTGAGCCGAGAGCGCGCAAGACGTCGCCCGGCGAAACGCTGAATTGGCCGGCCACAGCGGAAACAACGACCGTCAGCGAGAGCGCTCCCGCAAGTGCGAGAAACAGGGTGAGGCGGCTCTCAAGGTTCCGCCTCACCCTCGAACCCCGTACAGAGCCTTGGCTATGGCAATGAGCGTTTCACCCGTCTGGGGGCCGAAGGCCAGTGCCACGCCGTCGGGAATGGCGACCACTCGCTTTTTCTGCCCTGCGCGGGTCTGGGACACGCCCGGCCTTGCCAACAAGCCCTTCACGCCATTGGTCGATTTAAGGCCTTGTTCCATGACGAAGATGACTTCCGGATTCGTAGAGGCCAAGGCTTCGGCGCTTGCCGGCGTCGTCGACCCCAGGCCTTTGGCAGAGGCGACGTCGTTGCCTCCCACTCCCTCGATGAGCTCGGTGGCCCCGTCGTCCTTGCCCAGAATGAAGAAGATGCCCGCGGTTCCCCGCACGTACAGAAAAGCGACGTCCACCTTTCGTTTGGGAGTCCATTGAGCGATCTGCTTCTTAGCCGCCGCGATTTCTCCTTCGGTGCGTTTGGCCAAGGCGGCGCCGGCGTCGTCCGCCCCTAGGGCATGAGCCACTGTTTCTATGAGTTTTCCAGCCGAAGCCACAGACCTGTGGGGATCGACGAGCACCACGGGTATCCCCGTCGCTTTGATCTGATCGATTGCCTCGGGCGGTCCCACGCTGCGATCCGCCAGAATCACGCTGGGCTTGAGCGCGATAATGGACTCGGCGTTCAATTGGTGCCCGCTCTGAGTCACGACCGGCAGCCGGGCGAGGCGCTTTTCCGTCGAAGAGACCGTCCGCCCGACGAGCCTGTCGCCGTATCCAAGCGCGATGACCGTGCGTGAAAGCGTCCCGTTGACGTCAAGCGCCAAAATTCTCGACGTATCGGTGACCGTGACGGAGTTGCCCTCGACGTCTTTGACGGTGACGGGAAGCTTTTGCTGAAAAGCGCCTTTCACCGGTGCGGGATCGGAGATCTCAGGCACTTTCGAAAGCCCTGTCAGCGCATGGGGGTCGGCCGCCTTGCCGCTCGATGCGACGTTTGAATCAGGGCCCTTGCCGTCGGAGCCGTATGGATCTCGGGCGCCGCAGGCGACTAGCGCAAGGCAGGCGGCGGCCGTCAAAAGGCGTTTCATATTCACTTCGTTCGCTCCATGCTTCGATTGGGGTGCGTGCGACGACGCGCTGCGATTTTCGCGTCGTCGCACGCACCGTCTGGTTCTTATCGATGAGCGATTCGACGACGGACGGCCATCGCCAATCCGCCCGCGACGACGCTTGCAAAAGCGACCGCCGCAAAGCCGTCTGCTTCAGCGCCCGTTCGGGGAAGCGCAGACGCACCGCCCTTTCCGCCGCCTTTGCCCGCGCCTGCTGCGCCATCGGCTCGTGGGCCCGCACCGCCGGCTCCGCCAGCCGCGCCGTCCGCACCAGAACCTGCGCCGCCAGCGCCGTCAGCGCCGCCACCGGCTCCGTCCGCACCGGAGCCCGCGCCTCCGCCAGCGCCGCCAGCTCCGTCTGCGCCTGCTCCGTCCGCACCGGAGCCCGCGCCGCCGCCCGGATCGCATTCATTAGTAGGCGTAAGCGCTGCGGAACCGCTGAGGTTGTCCAACGATTCGCCGTCCTTGTAGAAGCCGGCGAAGGCTTTGGCGCCCTGGGACGTCAACGTCACTGATGAAGACGTGTAGTTGAGCGACGTCGAGCTTGCGGACACGTTCGCGAACTTGACGTTTGCGAACGGCACCACGCCATAATCGGTCTTCTTTCCCGAGGTGTCGCTGCTGCTGACGCTCATGGAAAGCACACCGCTGTTGCCGTTGATCTGGAGGGTCGGATTGCCAATCGTCATGTCGAGAAGACCGTTGTGCCCGGTGAAATGAACTGAACCGGAGTAGTTGATCTTCCCTTGCTTCGAAGCCGTGTTGAACAAGCCTCCCGAAGCGGGGAAGTTGAAATTCGATCCGTCCCAGGCAGCTCCCGAAAGGTTCCAGGAGCCTTTTGCAATGGAGCTTCGAATGTAGGTCGTGAAAGACTTCCGCAAACCCCAGCCGAAGTTCCCCTGAGTCACCTTCCTGCTTGACGCGTCGGCCGTGCATTGAGCTTGCGGAAGCGGCTTAGACGCCGGGGCCGCAGCGGCTTTGTTTCCTTTGGCTTGAGGGGCTTGGGCTTTGGCGGCCACTGAAGCTGGAATCGAGACGGGCGGCGCAACCGCCGGGACGGGTGCGCGAGCTGCCGCGCTTTGGGGAACCGAATTCGATTGCACACGGGCCGCCGGGGGATTTGCATCCCGGTAGGCGGGAGCATGCACGGCCTCAGACTGGTCGCCGTTTGAGCTTGTCCTGCCCTCGTCTGAGCCTTTGGGAAGCTCGTTCGACGGCCCGGCGGCGGGCTGCTGCTGGGAAGAGGGTTCCGCGTCAGGGGCTTGTTGCCCGCTCCTCTGCTTGGCCAGGTTGAAAGTGAACGAATCCAGATCTTCGCCTTCTCGATAGAACCCCGCGAATCCTTGGGCGCCTGCGGCGGTCAGTTTCACGGTCGAGGCGCTGAGTGAAACGCCGCCCTCGGCATCGTTCATTTGCAGCCCGCTGAGCGTGGCGAATTCGACCTGACCGTAGTCAGTGACCTCGTTGGCCCCCATTGCTTTGCTTTTGACGTCGACTCGCAGAACCCCCGTCGTGGCAGATGTGAAGCTCACAACCGGATTGGCGATGGTCACGTCGAGTTGACCGTGGTGGCCAGTGAAATGAACGGACCCCTTGAACCGCAACGTTCCAGGATTCGCGGCGTCGAAGGCCTGACCCGAGTCAAGCGGGAAGTTGAATTCGCCCGAAGCGCCGTCTCCCGGTTCAATAGAGCCCTGCGCGGGGCCGTTCTTAATGTAATTGCGGAAACTCTGCTTGAGTCCCCAAGTCGCCGAACCCGACGCCTCGGCGCTCTGTCCCGTGGCGGCTGGCCCCTTCGCGGCGAAGGTCGACGAATGCAAAGGCGAAGCATGGGCGGCACTCGCAACCACAAACCCACCTAGGGTGATTGAGAAAGCAGCCGCCGCAGCGGTTAGCCTGCGTGGCATGGAATTTCCTTTCAGAAGCGTGATATTAACCTGTTGCGATTAGGTTAGCACTCCCTTACTTACCATGGGCAAGGGGGTATGCGAGAGCAGCCGCGCAGACAAGCGGGGGAAAGGGCAAAGCATCCGCATTATCCGTGCGGTTTCTTGAGACGGCATAAAGCAAAAGCCGACAAGTAAAACGCGTCACATACCCGGTATTGCTTGCCTGCCCGAATCATGGAAGCACTTTCGCCGCTTTACGATACCCCTGCCCCTTGCGGCGCTCTCAACGCTTGCGGTAAAGAGACTTCCGCTGGTAGACCGGCTCGGACGTCACGAGCACCCCGAGGTTCCTGAAGATCCCCTCGTCCACAGAGCCGAGGATCGTCGTCGTGTGAGCGTCGCAGCCGCGGAGGTTGCGCAGCTCGTCCAAGGCCTTGCGCGCGTTGTCGTCACGCGTCGCGGAGACCGACAGGGCGATGAGCACCTCGTCGGTGTGGAGCCTTGGGTTCCTGCTGCCGAGGTGCTCGGTTTTGAGGGTTTGGATCGGCTCGATGGACTCACGAGCCAGAAGGTCGACGTCGTCCCCGATCCCCGCCAAAACTTTGAGCGCATTCAAGAGCATGGCCGCCGAGCATCCGAGGAGCCCAGAGGTCTTGCCGGTGATGATCTGCCCGTCGGGAAGTTCGATTGCGGAGGCGGGCCCGCCTGTGGCCTCCGCCTTTTTCAACGCGGGTTCGACGACGACGCGGTCCTCTTTGGCCAGCCCCAGCCGCCCCATAATGAGCGCAATGCGCCCGGAGACCACCGGATCGGCTTCCGCCCGCCGCTCGTCGACCAAAGCTTTGTAGTAGCGCCGAATGATCTCCTGCTTGCCCGCTTCGCGACAAACGGCGTCGTCGCTGATGCAGTGGCCGGCCATGTTGACGCCCATGTCGGTGGGCGACTGGTACGGCGATTCACCCGCGATTTCCCGAAGCAGCGTCACCAACAGCGGAAACACTTCGACGTCGCGGTTGTAGCTGACCACCTGCTCGTTGTAAGCCTGCAAGTGGAAGGGATCGATGAGGTTGACGTCTTCGAGGTCGGCCGTGGCCGCCTCGTACGCCACGTTGACCGGATGGTCAAGAGGGAGGTTCCAAATCGGGAATGTCTCGAACTTCGCATATCCGGCCGTGATCCCCCTGCGATGCTCGTGGAAGAGCTGCGACAGGCACGTTGCGAGCTTTCCCGACCCAGGCCCGGGCGCGGTGACGACGATGAGGTCCCTGCTCGTTTCGACGTAATCGTTCTTTCCAAAGCCTTCGTCGGACACGATGAGCTTCGTGTTGCCCGGATACCCCTCGATGCGCCGATGCTGGGCGACCTTCAGACCGAGGCGCTCCATCCGCTTCTTAAACGCCCTCGCCGGCGCGTTGTAGTCCTCCATCTGGGTGAGCACGACGTTCTCGACGAGGAAGCCCCTTTCACGGAAGACGTCCACCAGCCGAAGCACGTCCTCCTGATAGGAGATTCCGAGATCCGCCCTGACTTTGGCCAGAAGGTTGGCGTTGACGGCGACGACGATTTCAAGTTCGTCTCGCAGCCTCTCGAGCATCGCGATCTTGTTGTCGGGGGTGAAACCCGGCAGGACGCGAGAAGCGTGCATGTCGTCGAAAAGCTTGCCCCCCATTTCGAGGTACAGCTTCCCTCCGATCTTTCGACGCCGCTCGCCGATATGCTCGGACTGCATCGAGATGTATCGTTCTCGGTCAAAACCGATCGCTTGCGCCACCGTAATCCTCCTGTACTAGACAACCTCTGGAATGATAAGCCATCCGAGTCCGCGACGCCTCCCAAATCGCCCTGCAACTGCCCGACGTTTCGCAGGCTAGGTTTCCACATCGACATGGCGCACACCAACTTTCCGAACCAACAACCCGCCGCATACCCGTCTTGACGGGTGACTCGGGTCGGCCTAGAATGTGAGTGAATAATTTGAATCATTCATTCATCGATCTCGAGGGGACGTGGAGTAAGGCATTCCGTGGACAACATGAAACAAGCCCTGCGGCGAGCGGCAAAGCGCAGCTTCGCCGAGAAGGGCTACAAGGCGACGAGCATTTCCGACATCTGCCGCGACGCCCGCGTCGCCGTCGGAAGCTTCTACAACTGCTACCCGTCGAAGGAGGCGATCTTCCTCGAAATATACGCGGAAGAAAACAACCGGATTCGCGCCGAGATGGTGAATGAGATCGACTGGTCCGCCGATCCGACGGAAGTGATCCCCGCGATCTTCGACTACATCTTCAAGCGCATGTCCGCCAACAGGATACTGTCCGAGTGGAACAGCCCGGCCATCGGGAAACGCCTGCGCGAGCACTACCGCGCTGGCGACGGGGAGGAAGACTTCTTCCTGCATTTCCTCCTCGCAACATTCGAAAGCTGGATGCGCGACGCCGGGTTCGAGGAAGAAAAGTCCCGCAAGGTCCTGCGGGTGTGCGAACTCGTGATCTACGTTGACACACACGTAACCGAAAAGGAGTTTCCAGGCGTCGGGCAAGCGCTCGAGACCCTTGCCGCGTATTTCGTCAAAGGACTCTTTTAAAAGGGCCCTGCCAATTTCGAAAAGGGCGCCCGCCGGCCTTTGACGGGCGTCGCCTTTAGAGAAAAGCGCCATAGAACTACCCCGCGTCAAGGCAACGAAGGAATGGGAGGCTACCTCGTCGGCATGCCGAACCTCGATGCGTCCGACGTCGAGGGCGACGGCTCGACAAGGGGGTGAAGGCTCGACAAAAGGTCGGGAAATCTTCACCCTCGAGTGAATGAACAATATTTTACATTCATTCACTAGAGACAGGAGAACAACATGAACAAACCGAAAGGAAACACAATGGACGGACTAAGCATTCTAGGCTATTGCCTGGCAATTGTCGGCGTCCTCACGGTCATTTGGGGGGCGACCTTGTTCCGCCCCAATTTAACCGATTCCAGATTCATGTCCTTCGCGACGAGCGGGGTCATCCTTGCCGCTATCGGCCTATGCTTCATTTCCGCGGTCCCGCCCGCAGTGTCAGTCGCCGGGATTTGGGCGGCAACGTTGACCACGATGATCTACATCTGGTGGCTGCCTAAAATGGAACTGCCTGTGAGGATCATAAGTTTTGTGCCGCTCGTTGCCTTCGCAGTATGGCTGACCACGAAGCTGCTCAAGTAGACACAGGCTCGGCGAGACAAGGACATGCTCGGTTAGACAACGGCATGGCGTGGGACCTTGGCAAACCAAGGTTCCACGCCGGCCCCTTGCCGGCGCGCACCACGCGTCTTCGCATCCGCTTCCGCTTCCGCAGCGAGAGAGCGACGACCTCCGCAGGCGTTCGCTGTGAATAGGATTGGAGCAGAGGAATGCCCAGCGAGACTCAGCATGCCGTATCCCTAAGCCGGTATCGTGCTTCCAACCGTCGACGTTGTCGGCGTCCACGCTGAGGAAGACCTTGTCCGCACACACTTTGATCCGACTTTCCATCAGGTGAAAGAAGTCATTCTGTTTGCTGACATTAAGCCAATGCGCACCCGGCAAATTCGGATAGCCTTTCCCCATGACTTCCTTTGGGAACACTCCGCGTCAGCTCGCCAGTCTTCCCGCGCGCCGACGTTGACATAGTAGACGGGGTACACGCCTCTTGCCCGAAGCTCGCGGATCTGATCGGACGTGATGTCTTGTGCGGGTCCAGGTCTACAACCTGGGCTGTGGCGTTGCCCGTGTAGGAGGCGATCTCGACCTGGAAGGAAGAGCCCGGCTTGGGCCGTTTGATCTGAGAGTCCTGAAATGTGTCCGTGCTTCCCGGCCTCGCACCGGAAGTCGGCGCGAGCGGCGCCCCGAGGGCGCCGCGTGTACTGCAGAGAATGCGATACAAGCGTGAAGTATCGGGTTAAACGCACGTCATGTGCCCTGCCTCATTGGCCTGCGGGTGTGGGGGCGGGTGTGGGGGGACACGAAAGGGGGGGGCCCGCGGTGCGGGCCCCCCTCCTTTTGTGGGTTTGTGTGGGCGGCGGT
>CALIHR010000042.1 GCA_938020505.1 uncultured Actinobaculum sp.
TCCTCAAGGTGCGAGTACGCATGCAAGTAGCGCTCAACATGTGTCCGCACCGAATCGTCGAGACCTGGATGATCCTCCAGTACGGCGCGCATGGAACCGTGGAACGACCCCATTTTGTCTGGACGATGGAAACTTAGGAATGACTCCATCATTCTGCGTGCAGCATTAGGCATGAGAGCCATGATCTCCATCTGCTCCGCCAGCCCAAGCCCACTATCCGCAGTGAGGAGTCCGTCGGCAACCCTAGAGAACAGGAAGTGATACTGGGACCTCAGCTTCTGTGCCTTCTTATCGTCAAGCGGCCACGGGACGAGCCGTGGTTTCCGCCCTGCGACCCCACGGTTGTCAGCCTCGCACGTAGCGCGCATCTCATACGCAGTGTAACCACCCTCCTTCTTACGAACGCTCTTGTGCACTGACTCCATCTGAACGAGCCATTGGCGGAAGAGTTCAAAGTTGTGAGTCATAAGAAAGACTTGACTGACCTTGGTCTTGGCCACAAGCTCGGACCAGATATGAGCGGAAGCGCCGAACAGAATACTGTTGTCCAAGCTGGAGACCGGGTCGTCGATGACAACGATCGGCGGATCCCCCTCGATCTTGTCCTCCCGGACGCTCACGAGGAAGTAGAGCAGGGCAATGGCTGTTTGTTCCCCTTCACTGAGGTTTGTGGCAGGGGCGCCGTTGCGCTCAATGACATAGTGCTTCCCATCAAGGGCGGTGCTGAACCTGAGCTCACCCCGTCCTAGGAGCCTGGCGACATTGTTGGTCAACTCTTCTGCTCCGGGCACCGGATCACCGCCAACGTTTTCTAGCGAGGCGATCTGGTCCCTGAGCTCGCCAGCCTTCTTCTCCAGCGCTTCGGCCGCCAACTTCTTGTCTTCTGCATCCTTCTTGAGTCGCTTGTACTCGTCGGCAAACTGCTTGACGTAGTACAGTTCGACGCGCCGCGCGGCCAAGCGTGCCTCCTCATCGTGCTTGCTGATCTTCTCCACATGTTCAGCAACGACCTTCTTGAGCCCCGCGGTATCCGGCACTTTCAGCGTGACATCCTGCCCTAGGCTAGCGACATTGAAAGGGTTGTTTCTCTTCCGCTTCAGGGCGGCCACGATGCACTCAACGGCCTGGAAGTAAGCCTCGTGCTCCTCCTTGTAGATAGCACACGCCCGCTGGAGATCAACCTTGAGATCCTCATAGACCAACGTGTCAGCGGGGAGGGAGTCCAAATAAGTCTTCGATGCCGCCACGGAAGCCTCGAGACGACCCACCAAGGCGTCAATATCGCCCTGGAGACGCGTGAACGAGTCGTCAAAATGCGCGTTGAGCTCGGCGCGCCTGTCCGCGGTCAGTGGTTGTCCGCAGAACAGACATTCATCGAGCCCCTTGTGGAGATCGATACCGTCCTGCACCCACTCAGATCGATCGGGATGCCCTTGGAGAGCATCAATAGCTTCGTTGACCACGTCGGCATCGAGGAGCGCACGCGCATCAGCAATAGCGTCCCTCCCCAGGACCTCCTGCCTATCGGGCAGGTAAACGCCGGCCATTGCTTCACTAGCTGCAGTTTTCCGATCAGCAGCCAGGTCGGTTGACGCGTCATCGAAGAGGGTCCGATCGCTATCGAAAGCACTAAGCAGTTTCTTAACGCTCTTCTTATTGTAACTGCGTGGGTTGTATTCAGAAGCTTGCGCCCCAAGCAAAGCGTCTGTCACGGCTCTTGCAACCCGGGTCAAGCTTTTCCCTACTGCGGAATCGGCTGACTTGGCGGCCTCCTCGGCTGAGCCAATTTTGGACTGTATCTCATCTAGCTTCGGACGCAATTCTGCCAGTTGATCTTCTGCATCAACGCTGGTCTTACCGATGGTCAATAGCGCCTGTGGATGGGGACCTTTCTCGTCTCCAAAGGAAAGGTTCTGATGGACGAATTTTTTGTTGAAGACCCTAAGTCTCACCCAGAACCCGTCGTCATTCAGATCCACGTCCCGCTCAGTCCCGTCGGTCTCAACCTTGAGCCGCACACCTGAACGCACAACTTCCGTGTGCCGAGTGTCGCGCTGGCCGGAGTGATCGGCAGCATAGACGGCACACCCCAACATGAGGTCCGCCAGCGTGCTCTTGCCGCTGCCATTCTGGCCGTAGATTAGGTTAACGCGGGCGAACTGGACGTTAGAACTCTGCTTCCATCGCTGGAAAATGCGATAGTCATCAATCTTCTTGATCCCCCGGATCATGGCTTTGGTCATCGAATGCCGTCCTGAAGAGTAAGTGGGTAGGTTGGCCAAGTCTCAACTTCAGCACGCTTCTTTTCGATTTCGGGGATCTTAGCCAGTGCTTTACCAAATCGTAGATAATTAACGAGAACGCCGTCATCGAGGTTAATCGCGATCTGCTGCGATGCCAAGGGGTGAATTACGTCGTGCTTGTACTCGCTGAGTTCCAGCAGGATCTTGCGAAGCCGCTCCGCCTCCTTCAACGCGGCCGCCTTTACGCGAAGCGTACTGTCTCCGGCAGCGACACGTTCCTGGCGCTGCAAATTCGCCTCCAGCTTGGCAATGAACTCTCGCAAGTACTCGTTGAGAACAATCGATACCATCGAAGGCGTGTAGCGATGCATGTAGATTAGCGCATTAAAGGACCCTTTAGGGCTAGAGAACAGCAAGTAGATCGGGCGTTTCTTATATCGCTTTACATGATCGTCATAGAACCTCGAACCGCCCGCGCGGGTAATGAAGTATTCCCGCAGCGATTTCACCCCAAGGGACTCCTCGATGAATCGGAGGTTCTCCTCAAAGTGCTCATCACCGAACGCAACCTGTAGGAACCGGCGAAATCGTGCCACGATGTCGCCCTCAAACCAGTCGCCATCCACGATTGGGAGGACGTTGTCTACGGAGGGTGTATAACGGGGTGCTGGTTCCTGCGCGAAGCATAGAGCAGTCTTCCCCCTCGTCACATCCAGCGCATGCTCCGGTTCGTAAGGATAGATGAAGAACGGGATCTCGTTCGACAAACCCTTCATCTCCAAAAAGCGCTCGCCGCTGAGCACCGCGAACAGGTGCTCCTCTTGGCGGGAAAGTTCATGGGACGTCACAACAAGGCCTCCTTGCTGTCACGGACCGGGAGATAGCGAAGGTCACTCGGAAACTGTGCGTCCAGCGCGTCCCGAACTCGCTCTGACAAGGTCGCGTTCACGATTTCGCCGCTAACGAATAGACCAGCTTCTGTCAGCATGCGGAACACAGTCGCTCGGAGCTTCTGCAACGTCGAGACCTTCACCTCTACGAGCTCGGGGTGCCATAGCGCCTTTCCACGAATGAAGCTGTCGAAGTCGTCGTAGCCCAAGGAAGGAGTAAGCAGGAGGAAGCGCTCGCGCACGACGTCCTCCGCGAAGTCGCCTATGAACGCGTAGCGACGACACGCCGCAACCCACAGCAGGTGACCGCGTTCGCTGGGGCTGGCGTCTCGCAGCAACTCCAGCTCGGAGTCCGTAAGGACCGCCAAACGCTGGGCAACCTCGCGTGCCAGCCGAAATCCGGACGAGACGGTTCGTGCCTGGAGCAGGTTCTCTGAGCAGAGCTGGTCTCGGACCATGCCCCAGTCGCGGACTTTCAGAAAGATCGGTCCGGCAATCACTGCCTCCCGAGCCAGGAGGGCACCGCTGGTGAAAGACAGAGCGTATCGGTCATGTCCCTGAGACGCCACGCTCATCTGGTGTCTTTTTCTGGTGTTTGGCATTGGAACAGGATATGGGGGGTGCCACCGACAAGGCGTCGGTAGCAGATCAAGCCGAGAGAAGGGGTCACCTCGGCGGGGAGGAGTCAGAGTCGGCAGCAGCGCCACCTCGCCGCACCCAGTCGTCTATTTCGCTGGTTTGGACCTTCCAGAAACACCCGACTTTATGGGCAGGCACGGCCTTCTCGACAATCCAGGCGCAGACGGTGTCCTTGGTGATCCCGAGGCGGGCGGCGATGTAGTTTGTGGGCAGCCGCGGTTCAGCCACATTGGTCCTTTCTCACTCTCTGTGGTCCAGACAGGCCAGCATCCACGATGATACCCGCGTTGTCCGGAACAAGTTGAGCCTATGCCGGTGTGGCCGAACGAGATTGCTTCAGCCCTGGGCGTCGGCTGTCCAGCCGACGGAACGAAGCGAGGCTCCCCCCCGACAGCAGACTATTCTGGCCAGGTTGCCGGTTGCTGCGGGCAGTCCGCCGCGGACGCAGACACTGCTGACGGGCTGACACGTTGAGGACGGGGTTCAGATGATGCCGGCAAGCAAGGCGAGCAATATCGTGGTCGTGGATTCGGATCGAACTGAAGGGGCCGTCGATATGTCGGGTGGGGTCCAAGGCTGCGCCGATCGCGAGTTGGTGGTTCATGAGCGTTGTGGGTGGCCACGGTTCGGCTACGTCCGAAAAGTTGACTTTCGACACGTCCCAGCAGGGCGAGCCTGTCCCAGGCACTTTTGAACGCGACGGCGCTCGTGGGACATTCGCGCTCCAATGACAAGTCGGCAAAATCAGCTAGAGCGCTGACAGTCGCCTGCTTACTGGCAGCGGTGATATTGGCGATCGTCTTGTCGGACCTCGGTGCCGACTAAGCTGACCCGGATGAGGATGAATGTCCCGAACAGCCATTAACCCGACATACAAACTGACGATCATCTCCTCGACCCCGTCTAAACGTCGCGATCGTTTCGGAACCAGACGCAAGGCGAAAGACCACTCGCGGTCCTGCGGCACCGCGATCGCAATGTCGCCGACTTGCCATGAGACCATCTTGGCATACGAACCGTTGTACAAGTTCGTCGTGTCTTTGGCTTGACGGACCCCCGGCATGGCCCAAATGCAAACCCGTCCCTGCTTGCAGGCTGTGCTCGACAGTCCCTTTCACCAGCGCCGGGACAAGAGACCGTCCTTGCCCGTCAACTCTACGCCACCAGCGTCAATGGCACAGACAATTTGACGTCCCCTCACGCCGATGCGGTCCCGCCGGAGCTGTTGGAGCAGGAACGGGACCGGATCACCGGATCGCAGGAGACCATCGAGTACCGGCTGGCCGCACATCACGGACACCGTGCCGAACGCGCGGACGAACCTGGACGACTCGCTGCGCCTTCTTGCCCATGTCGGTGACACATCTATGCCCATGCTGATGATGCGAGCTATCGGTTGCCCAATCAGGCGTTGTTAAAGGCGATCTACGTCAATGAGGACAACAACATCCGTCGGCTATCGGACTCCCTACGACGGGCTCACCAACACCGATCTGCAGGCCGACACCCTAACCTGGACCGCCCAGACGCGAAAAGAAAACCAGAAGTGAACCCCGATCAAGGGTGATCCCTTAGTTGAAAGTTCACCACCTGACCCATCTGGGGTGGATGACGGGGCTCGAACCCGCGACCCCCTGGACCACAACCAGGTGCTCTACCGACTGAGCTACAACCACCGTACGTGCCCCAGGCAGGGTCGCTCGCCTGAAGCACCGTTCAAGTGTAGCCTAGCTTCGACGTCGTGACGAAACGCCCCCGGGTGATCCGCGCCACCGCGGCGTAACTGGCCTTCCGACGACGTCGAGATGCACCGAAACCGATAAGGGCGACGCCGCTCAAACGCACCGCTCATAGAAGCCCCGCGCGTGGCGGGTTCGGGGCGCCGAGCGCGCGCCTTGGAAAACCGTCTGCCCTTGGAAACCCGAGCTCGGGAAACTGTCTGCTCCGACAGTCGCGAAGGCGCATGCGGGAAGCCGCGGAGCCGCAAGCGGGAAGAAACGAAGCGGCCGAGAACCCTCCCAGTCACCAGTGCACACGCATGGCTATGGCGTCGGCGAACTTCTTCAGGTGCGCGGGGTCGTGCGAAAGGTAGAGGGACCCGTCGATGAGCGAGACTTCGAGGACGTAGAACTCGTGGGCGTCTTTGGGCCCGCCGCGGACGATGTCGACGCGGTTGTACAGGAGCAGCTCGTCGCGGCCGCACGTGTCGACGATGTAGCTGTGCACGATCTCGCGGATTTCCTCGCCCCACCGCCACTCCTGGGAGTTGGTCGCGGCCGAGCGGACCACTTCCTCGTGGAACTCCTCGGTGGAGCGGAAGCTTGGGTGCAGCATCGGATCTTTCTCGACCTGGTACGAAGCCAGCCCGTTGAGGTAAATGAGCGAGGTCTCCCCTGATCGGTCGATCTGGTCGAGGTAGCGCTGCACCATGACGGGGCGGCCGTTTTCGAGCTCGCTCATCGCGTGGCGTATGGCCTCGCCGCGGGAGTTCGGGTCGATCGCAGTATATCTCCCGGTCCCGCGCCCGCCAGAGGAGATGGCCGGCTTGACCACGAAATCCCCGTACGCGGGGAAGCGCGTGTGCAGCTGATGCTTCGTCAGATTCTGCTCGGGTTCGAGCCACACCGTCGGAATGACCGGAAGGCCGCGGGCCTCCAGCTCGCGCAGATAGTGCTTGTCCGAATTCCAGTCCATGACCTGCGCCTGGTTGAGGATCCGCGGAATGGAACGCGCCCAGGCGCGGAACTCGTCGGGTTGGGCCGCATAGTCGCGCACGGAGCGGACGATGACGGTTCCAGCCTGCGACCAGTCGACGTCGGGGTCGTTCCACACGGCGACCCTCGGCTCAAGCCCGCGCTCCCGCAGGGCGTCGGGAAGGCCCTGCTCATCGACGTCGAGGTCTGGCAGTTCGGCGCACGTCGCCAAGGTCACGATCGGATCAGACACGAATCCAACTTTACCCGACGGCGATTGCGGGAATCACGCCCGGACTCGGGCGAAACGTTTGGCCGCCCAGTCGATCCCCATCGTGACGAGTCGGTCAAACCCGGGCTCGGGCGAAACCCGCATCCAGGTTCGGCCCAAACACAGACGCGGGATCGGAAGCGCGCATCCGAGAGATGCGATGCGTCAGGGCTCGGGCGAATCGCACCGCGGGCTGCGCTCATCGCATCCGACGTCGTCCATGAAAACGACAAGCTCCACAACCTTGCGGCCGCGGAGCCCTGTTCGTACACCGCCTGGGACTCGAACCCAGAACCCACTGATTAAGAGTCAGTTGCTCTGCCAATTGAGCTAGCAGTGCTTGCGGAACTAGATTACTCAGGCGACCGCCGCCGCGCAAGCCGTTCTCGTGTGATCTAGATCCGCCGCAGTTGACTCTCTGTACCGACCACTATGTACAATCCTGGCATGGACAGTCGAACCCGGCTGGTGAACGTTGCGCAAGACCTCCTGTGGGAACGCGGGTACGCGGCGACCAGCTCCAAAGAAATCCTCAACCGCGCTGACGTGGGCCAGGGAAGCATGTACCACCACTTCTCGAGCAAGCAGGATCTGGCTGCCGAAGCCCTGGAGCAGAGCGCCGCCGCGATGCGCGCCGACGCCGAGGCCCTTCTGTCCGCAGACGGAACGGCCGCCGAGCGTGTGATCTCCTACCTCGAACGGCAGCGAGACTCGCTGCGGGGCTGCCGCATGGGACGCATGACGTACGACGCCGACGTGCTGGCGACCCCGGAGCTCCTCCGCCCGGTTGCCGAGACTCTCGGGTGGATCGTCGGCGCTCTCGCCGACGTCGTCCGTCAGGGGATCGAAACCGGAGAATTTCGGCCCGAGACAAACCCCGAGCAACTCGCCTCGATGGCCGTAGCCACCGTCCAAGGCGGGTACGTGCTCGCGCGAGCCCAACAGGATCCGACAGCCTTCGACGCCGCAGTCGCCGGCGCGGCATCGCTCGTTCGCCAACAGGCTGGCAAGGGATGAGACCCGTCCGCCCGGCGACCGCGTTAAGACCGCGGCCGCGCTTCGCCTGAGCGGCCTCAATTCGCCGCGCAGCCCCATTTCGCCTGCTCGGGCGGCTTCGCCGGCTTGCGCCCGTCGGCCGTGCGCCGCTTTGCCGGCGTCGTCCCGCAATTGACCAAAACACAAGCAACGAAGGAACAGAACCGATGTATGCAATGCAGTACCAGATCGCTTTGCCCGCCGACTACGACATGGACGTCATTCGCAAGAGGGTCCGTGCGACGGGCCGTCTCATGGACGGGTTTCCCGGACTCGAGTTCAAGGCCTACCTCGTGCAAGAGAAGGCCGAGGGCGCGCCGAGGAACGCCTACGCCCCCTTCTATGTGTGGCGAGACACCGCCGGCATGCGCAGTTTCTGCTGGGGCGAGCCCGGCTACTCGTCGATCGTGCGGGACTTCGGGCGGCACTCCATTCAAGACTGGACCGTGCACAAGATCGCTCGCGGCCAGTCTTCCTTCGCGAGCGCACGCAGCTTGTCTTTTCAGACCGTCTCGCTTCCGGCCGACGTCGCCCCCTCCGCCTGCGTCGAAGGCCTCTCGGCCGCGTTCCTCTCGGAAGCGGACGGCAAGACCGTCGCGCGAGTCGCCGCCGTCGATGTGACCGCATGGGACCTTGTCTTGGTCGAGCTGAGCGCCGCACACGCTGATCAGAGCGCAGCAGGCGGAACTGTCTACGAAGTCCTTCACGTCTCGGAAGGCTCGTGACCGAACAAGGCCTCCCGGAAATCAAAAGGATCGAAAATCAAAAGGCCCGCAGTCTTTCGACTGCGGGCCAGACCCGTACACCGCCTGGGACTCGAACCCAGAACCCACTGATTAAGAGTCAGTTGCTCTACCATTGAGCTAGCGGTGCGGATTCCAACTTTACCCGCCGATCGCGGCGCAGGCAAACGCCGATCCCGTGGCGCGCGACACCGTCGCCGCACTCGCCCTTCCGACGCCGGCGCCTCGGGGTTCCGTCGAGGGGCGAAATGCTGTCGCGGGCCTCCCGTCTGAGCGCCGCCATGCCCTACATCGGCGAGATGCCGGGGCGAGGTCGGCTACACCCGTCTGGGAACGCCAGCCTCACCCAAAGCGCGGCGGGAGCCTCGGGAGCCCCGGGAAACCGACGTTGCCGTTCCAATGCCGGCCTTGTGGCAATCTTGTGGGGTGACGAACGAAAAGCCCAACGCCCCAGCCCTCAACCTTGCGCTTGACAGGCTCGAAGACGCCTTCGGATTCACGCCTGACGGCGACGCCGTCTACGAGGAGTTCTCGAAGTGGGCCGAATCGACGGGACGCCCCCTCTATCCACACCAGGAAGAGGCTCTTCTGGCTGCGGTTTCCGGCGACAACCTGATCGTGTCCACGCCGACGGGATCGGGCAAGTCGATAGTCGCGCTCGCGGCGATCTTCACCGCCCTCGCACACGGGCGGAGCGCCTACTACACAGCGCCGCTCAAAGCCCTCGTCTCGGAAAAGTTTTTCGAGCTCATTGCGGCCTTCGGCGCGCACAACGTCGGCATGGTCACGGGCGACTCGTCCATCAACGCCGGGGCGCCGATCGTGTGCGCAACGGCGGAAATCGTCGCGAACATCGCTTTGCGCGAGGGCGACGCCGCGGGCATCGGCGTGCTCGTCGCGGACGAGTTCCACTTCTACGGCGATCCCCAGCGCGGGTGGGCATGGCAGGTCCCTCTCTTGGAGCTCGCCTCGACCCAGCACGTCCTCCTCTCCGCCACGCTGGGCGACACGTCCTTCCTTGCGGAAGACCTGAGCAAACGCACGGGCAGGAACACATCCGTCGTCGACCGCGCCGAACGCCCAGTCCCCCTTGCGTTCTCCTACTCGCGCGAACCCCTCGGCGAAGTCGTCCTCGAACTCGTCTACACCCACCGCGCCCCCGTCTACGTGGTCCACTTCTCACAAAAGGAGGCCGTCAGCCAGGCGCAGGCACTGCTTCCGATCAATCTGACGACGAAGGCCGAGCGCGAGCTCATAGCCAAGGAGATCGGCGATTTCCGCTTCGGCCCCGGCTTCGGAAAAACGCTGTCCAAACTGCTGCGATCGGGCATCGGCGTCCATCACGCAGGGCTGCTCCCCCGCTACCGCCGGCTCGTCGAAAGGCTCACGCAAGCCGGACGGCTCAAGGTCGTCTGCGGCACGGACACCCTCGGCGTCGGGATCAACGTCCCCATTCGAACCGTCCTCCTGACGTCGCTGTCGAAGTTCGACGGAACCCGTTCACGCCACCTTTCGGCCCGCGAGTTCCACCAGATCGCGGGCCGGGCGGGCAGGGCCGGGTTCGACACGGCGGGCGACGTCGTCGTCCAAGCCCCCGAGTACGAGATCGAGAACGCGAAAGCCCTGGAAAAAGCCGCCGGTGACCCCAAGAAGCTCAAGAAACTCGTTCGAAAGAAAGCCCCCGAAGGCGTGGTGCTGTGGGGAGAGAAGACGCTCGCACACTTGCAGAACGCGGCGCCGGAGAAGCTGGCCTCGCAGATGCGCGTCAACCACGCCATGATCCTCAACCTTCTGCAGCGCCCCGGGGATTCAGTGGCCGCCGCCGTCCGCCTGCTGACGGACAACCACGAACCCAAAACCGAGTCGAACCCCCTGATCAGAAGGGCGGTCGAAATCTACGAAACGCTCCGTTCGGCGGGGGTCGTCATCCACCACGACGTCGAATGGCAGGCCGCCCACCCCGGGGAGTCCGCGGTCGATTTTGCGCGCGAGGTTCCGAGCGACTTCGCCCTCAACTCGCCTCTGGCCCCCTTCGCGCTCGCGGCCCTCGACCTGCTCGAACGCGAGTCCCCCGACTATCCGCTCGACGTCGTCTCGGTGGTAGAGGCCGTCCAGGAAAATCCGATGCAGGTGCTCTACGCGCAGGAACGCGCGGCGCGCGGCGAGGCGATCGGAAGGATGAAGGCCGCCGGAATGGGCTACGAGGAGCGGATGGCCGAGGCGGACTCCATCACGTGGCCGCGGCCCCTCGCGGAGCTTTTGGAGGGGGCCTTGGCCGTCTACCGTCAGACGAATCCGTGGGTGGACGGCTACGACCTCACCCCGAAATCGATCGTGCGGGAAATGGTGGAGCACGCCGAGACGTTTTCCGAGTTCGTCTCGCGCTACGACCTGGCGCGCAGCGAGGGCGTGCTTTTGCGCTACCTCTCGGACGTCTACAAGGCCCTGCGGCAGACCGTGCCGCTCGAGGCCCGCACGGACGAGGTCGACGAGATCACGCAGTGGCTGGGGACGCTCGTTCGCTCGGTCGACTCCTCGCTCCTCGACGAATGGGAGGCCCTCGCCGACGGCAGGGTGACGCCCGAGGAGGCCGCCCGCATGTCCGGCGAGGCCGAGGGCGGACTCGACGAGGTCGCCTTCGGGGCGGACGAGAACGGCGCCGCCGCCTTTACCCGCAACCGCCACGCTTTCAAGGCCGCGGTCCGCAATGCGGCGTTTCGCAGGGTCGAGGCCGTTCAATTCGAGGACCTCGACTCCTTGGACCGCCTCGACGGCGAGCCCGCGTGGGCGGAATCCAGCCGGTTCGGGGAGGCCGACAGTCAAATTGGGGACGAGGGCGGCGAGGCTGAGGCTGCGGACGGCGCGGCCGGGGCCGCGGGAAGCCAGGCGACGCCCGCACTCGGTGAAGCCGGTCCCGCCGACCAAGCGGCACCCGCAAACCACGGACCCGGGCCCGTATGGGACGGCGACGCCTGGATGGACGCCACCGATCCGTATTTCGACGTCTATGAGGGCGTCGGGATCGACTCCCGCGCCCGCGGAAACGAGTTCTTCCGGGTGCAAGAACAGGTCGACGCCGCAGACCTCGCCGAGGCGGGCGTGCCCCGCGAGGTCGCCGAGGCCCTCGTCGAAGGAAAGCGACCCGGCCGCCTGTGGATCGTCACGCAGGTTTTCGACGACGGCGAGGGCGACGGCGGCTGGGGCTTCCGCGCATTCGTCGACCTCGACGAATGCGACGAGATGGGCGCGGCGAAGCTTCGGGTCATCCATGTCGGCGAGCTGTGACGCCCGGCAGGGCCCGAGCAGGCTGTCGCACACGCCCGAGCAAGCTGTCAGATTCGCACGCGCCCGCTAGAATTCAAGGGTCGAAAGGGCTGGCATAGATGAATGAAAACGACGGCGAAGACAACGGCGGCGTCGGGACGAATCGAGTCGACGCAAACAGCGCCGGAACGGGAGGCGTCGAGACGAACGGCGTCAACTGGTCCGGCCAGGCGACCAGCTTCGAGGGCGTTTCCCGTCCGGACGTAAGCGAGATCGCGGGGCGCTGGGAGAGTCTGCGCGACAAAGTGGCCGCGGCCGCGTCACGCGCGGGGCGCGGGGAGAACGCCGTCTCGATTCTGCTGGCCGCCAAGTTCCAGGAGCCCGAACGGGTCGCCGCAGCCTTGCGCGCCGGAGGCGGCCTGATAGGCCACAACTACATTCAACAGTTGGAGGAGGGCGAAACGGCTCTGGCCGAGCTGGGCGCACCCTCCCACCGCGTCCACGTCATCGGCCACGTTCAGGCGAACAAGGCCGGCAAGGCAATCCGCGCAGCCGACTGCATCGAGACCCTCGATTCGCTCAAGCTCGCTGCGCGCCTAGACCGGCTGCACGGTGAGCGCATTGCCGCGGGCGAGCTCCGAAAAGACGGCGGCCCCCTCGGTCCCTTCGACGTCATGATTCAGGTCAACTCTGCGGGATCCGAATCCCAGTATGGCGTGGATCCGAGCGGCGTCGTCGACCTCGCCGGCGCGGTTGCGGAGCTGTCGAACTTGCGCCTTGTCGGGCTCATGCTCATCGGCGCCAACACCGACGACGTCGCCGCGGTGGCCGCCTCCCACGCGCGCGTGCGCGAGCTGCGGGATGCCGTTCGGGCCGCCGGCGTCGCCAGCTGCACCGAGTTGTCGATGGGCATGACGGGCGACATGGAAATCGCCATCGCCGAAGGATCGACCGAGGTTCGAGTGGGCACGGCCGTGTTCGGGCCGCGACCCGTCATGAAACACGCTCGCTCGTCCTGAAACAAGTCCAAGCGTCATAAAGCAAGGCGCTCTTCACGAAGCAAACCCAACCGGCGGCCTGAAGGCGCTACGGAATGCGCGTCAGCCAGGCCGGATCGGCGAATTTGGCCTTGGCGAGGCTCTGGGCGGCGATCAGCTCGTCGGGGCGATACTTCGCCTTTCTCACCGTGCGCCCGCGCGCCAACGATCGGCGAAGCGCGTCGATGACGCCCTCGCGGGCGACGTCGACGTAGGAACGGATTCCCACTGCCTTCTTCTGGGCGCTCTTCACGCCGCGCGCGCCGGTGTCCGGCCGGAAGAGCCGGGTGACGGCCAGCAGCTGCTCGGTTTCGATCTCCCAGCTCATGACGGCGTGATGGATCGTCGCTCCCCCGGCGAGCCTGCGTTGGGCGGCGCCGCCGATCTTCCCGTCGAGGGTGGCGATGTCGTTGATCGGCATGTAGAAGGCCGGCACTCCCATTTCCTTCAGGGAACGCAGAACCCACGAATCGCACAGCGCATAGGATTCGCGCAGGCTGAGGCCCGAAAGGGCCGCGCTTGGCACGATCACCGAGTAGGCGATCGCACGGGCGGGGTCCATGTACATCGTCCCTCCCCCGCTTGCCCGCCGGGCGAGTGCGATCCCGCGTTCCTTCGCTGCTTCGACGTCGATCTCGTTGCTCAACGACTGCGAGGAGCCGATCACCGCCGCCGTTTCGTTCCAATTCCAGAGGCGAACAGCCGCGGGGCGCATGCCGTCCGCGACGCTCTCGGCGACGGCGTGGTCGAGCGCCAAGTTCACAGCGATCGAAAGAGGGCGCGATTCGAGCAGGTCGAACCGCGAGGGGAGGCGGGCGGCGCTGTCGGCCCCTAGAAAACGGGCGACGCGAACCCCCGAAGGACCGGCGGCGCCGGGCTCCGCCACTCGGCTAAGCGAGCCGATAGAGCCAACCGTGGCGATCCTCGGCCTTTCCAAGCTGGATTCCCGTGATTCGGTCGTAAATCGTTCTCGTCACTTCGCTTCCGGGGATCTTCACTCGGAAGTCCTTGCCCGAGAGCGATCCGATGGACGTGATGACCGCGGCCGTTCCGCAGGCGAACATCTCGGCGACGGCGCCGCTCTCGATTCCGGCCAGAACATCGGCCAAGGCAAGGGTCTCTTCGCGGACGTCCGCGCCGTCGTCGCGCAGAAGCTGAAGAATCGACGAGCGAGTGCAGCCTGCCAGAATGTTGCCGGTGAGCTTCGGGGTGCGAATCGACCCGTCGGACATCACGACGAAGACGTTCATGCCTCCGAGCTCGTCGATGTTCGTGTCGGTGGCGGCGTCGAGGAACATGACCTCGTCGTATCCGCCTTCGTGTGCGATCGTTTTGGGCAGGAGCGAGGCGGCGTAGTTTCCTCCGGTCTTCGCGTCGCCCATCCCTCCGGGGCCGGCGCGGTGGAAGTCGCGTTCCACCCACACGTCGATCGGCTGGAAGCCGTTGGCAAAGTAGGCGCCTGAAGGCGAGGCGACCGCCATGTACTCGTAGCGTTCGGCGGCGCGAACGCCCAAGAACGCTTCGGAGGCGAAGATGAACGGCCTGAGGTAGAGGGAGGAGCCGGGCGCGTCGGGAACCCACGCGGCGTCTTGGCGCACGAGGTTGACAAGCGATCCGACGAAGGCCTCGTGTTCGAGCTCGGGTATCGCCAAACGCCGACTGGAATGGTTGAGGCGGGCCGCGTTGTACGTGGGCCGGAACGTCCAGATCGAACCGTCCTCGTGGCGGTAGGCCTTCAGCCCTTCGAACACTTCCTGGCCGTAGTGCAGCACCGCGCCGGCGGGGTCCATGGAGAGCGGGCCGTAGGCTTCGACCCTGAAATCGTGCCACCCTTTGTCAGGCGTCCACACGGCGTGGGCCATGTGATCGGAGAACTGCTTTCCGAATCCCGGGGCGGCGAGCACTCCTTCGCGCTCGGCCTCGCTCGCCGGATGCGGGTTGGGCCTGACATCCCACGTGCCGGCAAGGTCGGCGGCGGCGGGCACCGCCTCCATCGACGCCAGTTCAAGATCCGTGTAACTCATAAGATCACTTCTTTCTCGGGGCAATGAGTCGATTCTAGTGCCAGATCGGGCGCCGGACGATTCCGATCGCCACGGCGACCCACGCGCGGCACGGCCCGCCGCGCGCCCGTTCCCACGCGCGGCGCGATTCGCGCCTCAGCCGCGGACCAAAGCCGCGACGGCATTTCCGACGTCCGACGTCGAACGGACCAGGGGCGCGCCCGCCTCGGCCGCGGAAGCCCTCGCCGCCATGTCGGATTCGATCGCGTTCTCGATCGCCCGGGCGTGCTCGGCAAGCCCGAGGTGGTCGAGCATGAGGGCCACGGAGGCGATGGTCGCCGTGGGGTCGGCGATCTGCTTGCCCGCGATGTCGGGGGCCGAGCCGTGGATGGGCTCGAACATGGACGGGAAGGCCCTCTCGGGGTTGATGTTTCCGGAGGCGGCGAGCCCTATGCCGCCGGTTATCGCACCGGCTTCGTCGGTGAGGATGTCTCCGAACAGGTTGTCCGTCGCGATCACGTCGAATCTGGCGGGATCGGCGACCAGGAAGATCGTCGCGGCGTCCACGTGCATGTAGTCGACGGCGACGTCGGGATACTCAGCGCCGACCTCCTCGACCACGCGCCGCCACAGCCCGCCGGCGTTGACCAGCACGTTGTGCTTGTGCACGTATGTCAGCTTCTTGCGGGGGCGCGCCTGGGCCTTGGCGAAGGCGTATCGCACCAGGCGTTCTACGCCGTAGGCCGTGTTGACCGAGACTTCGGTTGCGATTTCGCAGGGGGTTCCCCGCCGGACGACCCCGCCGTTGCCGCAGTAAAGCCCCTCAGTCCCTTCGCGAACCACGAGAAAGTCGATATCGCCCGGGTCGGCCAGCGGCGTGGGCACTCCCGGATAATGCCTGTTCGGCCGGAGGTTGACGTAATGGTCGAGCGAGAAACGCAGCTTGAGGAGGAGGCCGCGCTCCAGCACGCCCGAGGGGACTCGGGGATCGCCGATCGCCCCCAAGAGAATCGCGTCGCGCCCCTTGATGTCTTCGAGGTCGGCCTCCGTGAGAGTCTCTCCCGTTGCGAGATATCGGCGAGCCCCGAGGTCGTATGTGCGGATTGCGATTTCCGGCCCGCCGAGGGTTTCGCGCACGGCGTCGAGAACCTTCAGGCCTTCCGCCACAACTTCGGGGCCGATTCCGTCACCGGGGATCACTGCGAGGTCTATGGACGTCATGGATCTAGGATATCGGCTGTTCAAAATACGGGATTCCCGTCTCACGATCCGGACGGCTTCTACGTCGAGTCGTTGCGTTCGACGCCGAGGCGAACGGGATGCGAGCCCGGCCTTGACGGGCTCGGGCTCGCATCTGCGACGGGCTTTAGGCGCCGCGCGGGCGCCCCGTAAAAGCGCCCAGTGGGATCTCCGATCGGATCCCGATGTCTATCGGATCTCGATGTCTATGGGATCTCCAGGGACCAATTGCCTCCCGTGGTATCGATCAATACCAAACTTTCGCCGGTCTTTGCCGGGATTGTGACGTCCTTTTCGACGGCTGCTTTTTGTTCTTTGATGAAAGAGTTCGCCTTGGCGCTGCCGTCGGTGGGCCACAGAGTGCCGGTGATTCGCCCGCTGGAGGTGTTGCCGACGAACTTGAAGGTCGCCGAGGACTCGCCCCCGCGATACAAGAAGGTCTCATACGAGTTTCCGGCTATCGTCGCGCCCTTCGAGACTGTTGGAATGGAAGAGATCGGATAAACGCGGATCAGCCACGGGCCAGGGGCCATCACCCTGATCTTCGCCGTCTGTTTCCCGTTGGCGAAGGCGTCGAGCGGGAAGGTGCCCGTCGTCTTCTCGTCCTTGACCATTCCGCCAAAACGCTCCGTTTGCGACCCGGCGGCGTCCAGCGCCTCAAAAAGGAAGATTCCGTAATTCGACCCCGGGTTGATTTCGAAGTAGAGAAGAACAGGCCGGTTTCCCTGAGGCTTCTGGATGTCTATCGTTTGAGAGCGGTCGCCCTGATACTCCTTGAATGTGCCGGTGAGCGCAGGCCGAGTCGGTTTGGCTGGGGCCACCGTGCTCGCCGGAGTGGTTTCGTCGTCTGTCGGCTCGTCGGTGTCGGAACTCTTGGTCCGGGGCGACGTCGTCGTGGACGTGGACGGCGAAGGCTTGGCGGTGGGTTCGTCCTTGCCGTCCTTCATGAGCTTCGGGACGAAGATGATGGCGGCCGCGATGGCGACGACCGCCACCACCGACATGACCGTCAGACCGACTTTGCTTGTGAGGAAAGACTTCCGAGGCGTGCCGTCAAGGCCGAAAGGCATGCCCGTGCCGAAATCCGATGAGGCTCCGTAGGTCGGGCTCGAACCCTGGCCGTGAGCGGAGTAGTCGGCTCCCGCCCCGGGCACCGGCCCGCCCGCCGTCTGGCTTTCGGGGGCAGGAGTCCCGGGTTCGGCGGACTGCCCGACGCCGGCCTGCGAGGCGAACCTCGATTGCGGACCGGCCGACGATGCGAATCCCGGCTGACCCGAGGAACCCTGGAGCCCCTGCTGACTCGACGAACCCGAGCCCGCAAAACCTGATGGAGCCGAAGAAGCCGACGGAGGGAACCCCGACTGGCTTGACGCGCCCTGGAACCTCGGCTGGTTCAACGAACCCGGCTGCTGGAAACCCGGCTGGTCGCCGAAATTGTATCGTTCGGTCGGTTGATAACCGGCGCTTTGAGCAGAGGGCGACGAAGAGGCCGACGGCGCCGGCCCCGCCTGCGAAGGGTTCGGCGCGGATGCGCCGAACGGAGGCTGCGCAGGCGCGGCTTGCCCTGAACCTGGCGTCGACTGAGCCGGACCGGGAGCCGCCTGACCCGCGCCGGGGATTGGCTGCCCGGAGCCGAAACCCGCCGGTCCCGAATGGGACGGCGGCCGCCCCGGGCGGAACGCGGATTGGCCCGAAGACGGCTCGGAGCCAAAGCCCGCTTGCCCCGAAGCGGACGGCTGCGCGCCGCCAGATTCGAATTGCCGTGAACCAGGCGCGGATGCGGAAGGCTCCGAACTTGACGCCGAGTAAGCCGACGGTGTCGAGAAGGCGCTTGGAGCGGGGCCGCTGCCTGAGGGGGCCTGGCTCCCGGCCGGGACGTTTCGCCCTCCGGGGACGAAAGGCTGGCCTCCGGCAGAGCCCGCAGACGCAGCACCCGCAGGCGCAGAGTCCGCCGTCACAAACCTCGGGTGCGAGGACTCTGGCGCGGCGCCGGCCCTGAAAGCGGGGCCGGGCGCGGCATTCGCCTGGCCGGCGGGATCCGGAGTCTGCTGCTGCGAACTCGGCGGCTCGGGCGGCGCGGCGTGCGCGCCAGAGCCGTTCCTTCTCCTCGAAGAGCGCCTCGGCAGGCGGGAAATGGTCTCGTCAGCCGAGTTCGAGCTCCAGTCAGACTCGTCGGAGTCCCCGGCGGAAGGCGAACCTCCCGCCGAAGGCGAATTCGCGGAGGAACTAGAATCGGCGGGAAAACGAGTGTCGTCGGATCCGTACGAAGAGTCGGGTGCGTACGGCGAATCGGACGAATCGGCCGGCGAAGAGGCGGAGGGAAGAAGGGTGGCATCGACATCGACGTCCTCCACCCAGAAGTTCCAGCCAGCGGGGGCCGGGCCCCAAGCGGGATCGGGCCTCCAACCAGCAGGAGGGGCCCACCCGTCGGGCGCCGGCGGCCAGTTCGGCGGTGGGTTGAATCTTTTGGACATGAGCAACACTCCTGTGGTGCGTGAAACGACGATGCCATTGTCCCACGCACTCCCCCACTCGCCGCCACTCATGTCCACGGTGCGAAACGTCTCAAGCGACGGACGTTATAAGTTCATAGAGATAAGTTCATAGAGACAGGAATAAGTTCATAGAGACAGGAATGGCCAAGCCTCCTGATCCTGACCAATCCCCGCAAGCGCGGGGTACACGCAATACACCCTATCCATAGGAGGATCACCCTCGCAGACGCGAGGCGTGAGTGTAAATCGAAACACGCCCACCATCAATGAGGGCCCGTTATTCGATTGATTCAGTTACACTCTAAATATAGGGTTACATAAAACGAGCTCACGAAAGAAGGAGGTGCCCGTAATGCCGAACTTTTGGCGGAACTTAAACCTAGGAAGGAGGTTGTCATGACGCTTCGAGATAAGAGTCGATGGCGCGACGTTTTTCACTTCGTCAGTGGAATGGTTTCGTTAGTGAAAGACGTCGCTACCATCGTTGTCATACTCCTTAACTTCATATAGAGGTTAACGATTTGGGAAGGATACATCCCACACGAGGTTTGGGAAACTAACGCACAAGATGTACCCAACCCCTAGCAATGGTACCAGGCATAGGGCAAAACCGAGAGGGTCAAGCTGCTTTAGAAGCTTCGACGGCTTCCCCTGACAGCTGAAAAGACGTCATCTCACAAGTACGCTTCCATCACATCCTCCGTTTCCATCGTCTACGGTCCTATCGCCGTCGGGAGCCGCCAAAACGACGCCTTCGCGCGGCGATCGACCACGACTCTTTCGGGGCCGACGAAACGCCCGGCGCCGAGAAACTCTGGGCGCCTCTGCCTTTGCGCCCAGCTCCTTCCACTGCCTTCCAAGGGCTCTGCATGACGAGCATCCCTTCGACGTCGAGCGGCGTGCGATCGTGCCCGAGCGAGAGAATCGCGTACCGCTGTTCCGACCTGACCGGATAAATCATCAGCGCTCTGCCCTGGCCGAGATTCTCTGCGATGAGCTCCCAAACCTGGTCCCTGACCCGACCCGAAAGACGCCCCACGAATACGCCGGTTGAGACTTCAAGCAGCCACCGGGTCAGCGCGCCGCGAAGCCCGGCGGGAGCCGCGGAAAGGACGACGACGACCATACGGCTTGCCCAGCCTTACTCTTCGTCGTCCAAAGACTCTAAGGCAAGCGCGTGGTTCATGCCGCCTGCAATGGCCTTGCGCTGGTAGTCCCACAGAGAGACGACGTTCACCTGGAGGTCCTCCCCCTCGTCGACCTCGAAAAGCTTGTGGATGTCGCGCACCGACCGCTCAATGACTTTCAGCTCAAATATTCGATCGCGGACCCGGCGTCGGGTGGTGACGGCAATGTCGCTCATGTCTTCGGCGACGACGTCGAAAGCGATGGGGATCGTCACGTCCGCCTTGTACAGGTCGGCGATGTCGTAGACGAAGGAGCGCTCATGACCCGTGTGAACGAATCCCAGGCCCGGCGAGCATCCCAGTGAAACGACGACGGCGTGGATCACCCCGTAAAGCGCAGCGTGTGCGGCAGACAGCGCCTGATTGATCGGATCTGAGGCGTCGAAATCGTCGTACTCGTATTCGCGGCGCTTCCACGGCACTCCGGTGCGCCTAGAGTTCTCACGATAGACGGAACGAATTCGGGCGCCTTCCCGTCCTCGCAGCTGTTGCATCGTCAAGCCGTCGACGTCCTCGCCCGCGAAACGCATCGTGTACATTTCCCTGGCGACCGCCAGCCGTTTTTGCGGGGAGGAGACCCGGGCCGCCTGCTCCACGAGCAGCCTGCTCGACGTCGCCAGGGACCTGCCGTGGGCGTAGTAGCGCACCCCGCGCTCGCCGACCCACACCGCGGCAGTCCCGCACTCGCCCAAAAGAGACATCGCTTGGTGGCTCACCGAGGTCCCCGGGCCCAGCAACACCGCGAGAAGCGACGCCGCCGGAATGCGGACCATGCCCTTGTCGTCACGCGCCGTCACGGCGCCGTCCTCGCGATGGACGACGCAATGCTCCAAGTAAAGAAAGGACATCCGATCGTCCGCGCGAGGAAGCGCCGTGACGGGAACGGGAAGCAGGCGCGCCACGGCTCTACTCCCTCGGGCGCGCCAAGGTCATGAGACCGCAGCCGTATGCCTTCGACGGACCGAGCCCGTTGACGAGCGTCTGGCGAAAGGCCCCGACGTCCTCGATCCGGAGAATTCCCTCGTAGACGACGCGTCCAATCGTGACCTTGCCTGACTTCTGAGTCTCGCGATCCTTCCTGTCGAACACAGGTTTTTCACGCCGGACAACCAAGAGCGAGGCGCGATCATTCGGATCATCGTCTTGCCCGGCTGAGCCTTCGAGCGCCTCGGCAGCAGCGACGCTTTGCTCGCGTGCAGCGGCGCCTCCCAGTTTGCCGTTCTCTCCCAATTCGACGCCCTTGGCCCAGCCATCCTCGCCGTGCCTCGCGAGCCCCGGCCCGGCGGGCGCCATCGGGATCGAGAACCCCTGCCTCTCCGCGCGTCTGAGCAGCCAATCTCTCTGTTGTCTCGCAGTCACGTGCCCGTACCGTTTGCCCCGCCTGTCCGGCCCCCTGTTCTCATTGTGCACCGGATTCGCAGCGAGCCTGAAAGCCCAGGTTTGGCCTTCGGCCAGCCGGGAAAGGAAACCTTCGTAGTCGAGCGTGCGAGCCGGCTGGGACGAAGTCGCGTCCGCCTCGATCTGCGACATGTCCGGGCGCGCGGGCGAGAGCACGTACAGGGCGACGCCGAAGTCCCCCTGGTCCACCCGCCACAGCACACGCCCCGCCCCGGAGGCTTCGGCGCGGGCCGTCGGGGTTTCGGCGCCAACCGAGGCCGAAGTTTCAGCGCGGACCGACGCCGGGATTCCGGCGTCGGCAGGCAGCGCCTCAGGCAGACTCCGGGCCAGCTCATGCCCATCGTCGCCGATGCTCCGGCCGCGATCACACGCCTTCATGACGACTGCGTGCATCACCTGCGGCGAGCCGAGCAGCCTTCTCGCGAACCGACGCCGCGGATCGAGTTCTATCTTCGTCAGATACATCTTCCACCTCGCATGCCTAACTTTCCTCCGACAGTTCGGCCATCGGATCGTGATAGTCGGGCTCGATTCCACCGGACGCATTGCCGAGGCCCGCCTCTAAGCCGACTTCGACATCGCGTCCCGGTTCAGGTTGTCGGTCCGCTTCGGCGCCGCGGCCGGGTTCGGTCTCAGCATCCAGTTCGGCCATCGGATCATGATGGTCTTCGCCCCGCCCAGAACGCATCGCTGAGCCTTCCCGCGACGGTTCGCCTTTCACTCTCACCATGTGACGCTCGATGTCGCGGAAGGAGTATTCACGACGTCGTGGATCGAAAGAAAGGGGAACATCGCGACTGCCTCGAAGGTCGTTTGTGTGCTCCCCGTCGGGCACGGCGTCTTTGTCAAGGAGGATCTCGACTTCTCTGACGTCGCGATTGCGCCCGCGATACCAGGAGGAAGCAAGCCACGGCTCATCTTTTAGAGATTCAAGGAGATCTGCGTCGCGCAACCCAAGCGAAACGGGCAGAGCAGGCGGGCACGAGCGCCGTCCCAGATATAGAGGGAAAGAGGGATGCCGCACAGCGCAATCGAGCCGCTCGACCGTTTCTTGCTCGCCTTCGATTCCAGCGAGGAAAATCGCATCCGAAAGATAATAGCGGTTGGACAGGGGCATCGATTTGGAGCCGTCGAGCGTGCGCGCCGTGTGGAAGTCGCGCACGACAGTCCCCGGCTGGTCTTTTCGCACGCCGAAACGCAGCGTCAGCAGGTCCTCGATCGGGTCGGTGCGCCGCTTGCCGACAGCTGCGGCCAGCATTCCAATAATGCCGCTTTTAGAAGGGGCGAGTTCCGTTGCACGCACCGTGAATCGAGATTTGACGCCCCAGGCCTGCAAGGGGCCCGCGAGTCGCAAGAGGAGTACCGCCATCTCTCACTCCGAGGCCGGAAGGCGTGATTCGACGACGTTGCGCACTTCATCAGCGAGTTCATTGAAAGCGACTCGCTCCCCGAGGGACTCCGCCCCCTCATAATCCTCATAGTCCTCGAGGCTCACCACAAAGGCGCGCCTTGGCTTGACGCCGAAAGCTTCCTCCAATTGCGCCTCGTATTCAACGAGTTTGCGCACGGACTTTGCCACGAATCCCTCGGTGTCGCTCTTGGGGACCGGCTTTTCAAAGGCGCCGACGAGCGAAACAGGCTGGTCGTCGCGCACCTGCACAACCACCATGCTGGGCAGCGTCCGATTGGCGAAGGTGTTCTGTTTGCCGGTCGGCATTGTCTTGACAAAGCCTTCGATAAAGGAGGCAAGCGCTCGAAGCGTCGCCTCGCCGTCGCCCAGGTTTTCATGCAGCAAGTCAAGATTGACCGTGGCATAGCGGTACATTGTGGCGGATGAGAACTCGATGGTTCCCATCATTCCGGCCCCTGCATCCTCTCTTTCTTCGGCGCGAGATTTGGCGTCGTCCACAGCGGTGAAGAAATCGAACTCGTTCTCTGCCGCATGCGTCGAGATTGCGTGGGCCACTTGGCACGCGGCGTCGACGTTGAGATCGGCGTCGTCCGCCACCATGCGCCCGAAGAGGGCGACGTCGATCGAGTTCTCCGATTTGAAGACCTTCTTGACTTCTTTCTTCTCCAGCTCCTCGCCAGAGCGAGCGCTCTCCACGGCCAGTTTGGCCAACTGCGCTATCTGCATGTTGGAAAGGAACAGAAGATAACCCGATTCCTTCGCCTTCTTTGAGGCTTCCTCGCCTTTCTCTCCCCCCGACTTGATCTTGATCTTGGTGGCGTTGAAGACTTTTTCGGCTAAAGCTTGAGCATTGTCTCCGAGGTCTTCTGCTTGCCGGGTTATTTCTTTGGCGAGGATGTCGACGACGCGTTTGGTCCGCGTGCCAAGATCCTCTCTGTCGAGATGCGCGTCGAAGAAGCTCCGTGTGACGTGTTTCCACGCCTGGCTCGAGACCCTCAGACGCTTCACGCCGCCGTACATCGCCGACTTCGGCGAACCCGTGTCGTCGCGATTGACGCAGCTGGGCGGGATGTTTTGGATGATGTGGACATCGATATAGGTGCTCATTTTGTTCCTCTAATTTAGGTTGTTTTGTGGCGCTTTTGACGCCTGAGTTTTATTCGGCATCCGAGGATGAGCTGGAACCGGCAGAAGCTTCGACGTCGGCGGACGCAGCCTCGTTGGCATCTCGTTCCCGGAGATTGTAGAAGTCGCGCGACCATCTGCGCCTGACTTTCTTGTCACCGCCAGAACGCCGGAACATCACGAGGTCGTCGGCAAAGGCAGCGTAGTCAAAGCCGATGTCTTTCGATCGAAGAAGCTGGACGAAAGAACGGAGGTGGCTGCGCAGCTCGTCAATAGTCGAAGCGGTGACCAGAGCATTAAAGCGATCGCGCACGGAAGAGTTCTCCTCCTCCCCGCCGATCAACTCGCGGGCTGCTCTTCCAAATCTGAAACCGGGCAAATGCATCGGACCGGACCGCGATTGCTGGTGAATCGCGTACAGAGTCATGGCGATATGAACGGCCGTCTCTTCCGGCGTCGGAGCGTCGGAAGCGCTGTCTGGAACGGCACCCACGTGCGTATAGTCCCAAATGTCAGCGATCTCGCCCGGATTCGCGTTTATTCCTCGACGCAGTTTTGCGAGGGCTGCGCGAGCCTGCGCTTTGTCGTTCAAGACGCCTTTTTGCAAGTCTTCAATGCGGCGTTCGACGGCAGCAGCAGTCTCACTCAAGTTTCGTCTCCTAGAAGGAGGCGTATCTCTGGCGGGTTGAGTTTCTGTGGCATTCATTGTCAGTCCTTTTTAGATTCAGATTGCGAATCGGGGTGGGCGGGGAGAGTTTCACGGATTGAAGCCTCAAACCAGGCAAGCGAGATTCCGACATCGATATGGCGATTCCCATCCGCCCGGCCGGCATACGCCGACGGCGCTACCGACTCGACGAGTCTGTCGCGTTGCCCAACGGCAGTTTTGCGAAGCCTCTCGCGCCACCGCCACTTTGCTTCGTCGGGGGCCTCCTCACCGGCTAACGATGCGAGCCATCGCGGGAATTCCTCGTCAATGACCAAATAGAAGGCAGTCGCAGCTTGTTCCCGTGCGGCCTGCACGCTGTCAGGGTCGGCGCCCTGCGCTTTTGCAAGATTTCCGCCGAGTTTTCGCAGCGACGAGGCGACTTTGTCCGTCTCTTTCATGGCATCTCGGACAATCGCGAGATAACGGGCGTTGTCCTTTTCCAGCAGTTTGGCGGGAAACTTGAGGACGTCGTCGACAAGCTCGTCGACAACTGCTTCTTGGGGCCCGTACTCAATTCCAACGCAATGAACAGGAATCAGGCCATCGTCGGGAACTATTTCGTCAAGCAACAGCTGCTGGTAGAAGTCGATGACTCCGGCCGCCTTGTACCTCGTTTCTTTCTTGCCGTCCATTCGAACGACGATTTCGCTGAGCTCGGAGACCAAAGTGGACAAGCCCCTCCACATCGCCCGATCTTTGGGGAACTTGTACGGCATGAAAACGTCGAACTTAAACTTCTTTGTTTGAGGATCGGAGTACCGCCAAGCCGTCATGGGTTCGTAAAGATAACGGTTCTGCGGAGTAGCTTTGTCTCCGTTTCCAAGGAAAAGTCCCGTCACACCAGACTCGTCGCCGTGGAGCAGTACGCGTCTGGCCTGCCAGGTGTAGCACGAAACAGGGCCCGTCGGGTCCAGGTCGCGTGCGCCTGCGGGGCCGTCGGGTTCGGATTCCCACGGTGGCAGATCCCCATCTGCGTCGACTTTTTCCTTGAGGGAATCGACGAGGCCCACCACGACCGTATTGAGAAGTATCGTCTCGGCCAGGTTATTTCCTTCGATCGTCACGACGCCGATTTGACCGCTCCATCCGGGGCCGATCGGGTAGCCCTTGCCTCCCTTGACCTCCGGATCCCCTACAGCACCGGAGCGGATGCCCGAAGGATCGAAAGCGTGAACGTGAACGAGCCATCGAGCAGCTTCAGACCAATCAATCCGATCAAGGCCCGGACCGATTCTAGTGGTAAAGAAGGGCGCCCCGTTGGGAACGTCGACGATTAGCGATTCGAGATCCGATATCTTGCCCGATTTTGCATGTATGCCGGCCACTTGAAAGAAGGGGGCCACAGGATCGCGCACGTCGAATCGCTCCCGGTATCGCTCAAGGTATGCAACCGCATCGGTCGCCAAAAGTTCTGGATCGTTCCAGTGTGTTTCCCACGTTTTAAGATCCTTCGGTCCTCCCATTGCGCGATGCGCAATCGCCAAAAGCAAGCGCAGAACCGCAACGTCTTGCGACGCGATTTCGCCGTGAATCCCGGAAATGTCAGATGCCTCTTCGAATGCCGTCACGAGGGACACCTCGTCAGGCTCCCCGCTTAAACGCGTGACTCGAATCCATGGTTCGTCGAGAAGATTGAAACTGTCGGCCATTAATCCTGGACCTCCATCAGTCCGGTTGTTGACGTGTATTCAATGGTAGCGCCATCCAGTTCGGCACGTCCGTTGTTTAACAAAAGAAATAGCTGCCCGCGCAGATCGAGGTTCGTTTGCCAGGAATCGACATAGAACCCTTCAAGCTCGCCGATCACGCGATCAATCGCCTCTGGATTGGAGAATCTGGGTGGAAGCCTGACCGCCGACATCGCCATGGCTCGCGCCAAAGCGCGGTTCGGCTCACGATCCGTAGGAATTTCAATACTGGGAAAACCTGGAACGCTCGGGAGAGTCCGCAAGCTCTCTTGCCCGCCTTCCTTGTGGACTTCGAGAAGGATCACCTCGAGGGAGTCTTCGCCGTCGCGCACATGCGCTCTTGACTTTTCTTCGCGGTCATCGGCGAGCGTGCGCAGCCAATCGATGAGAGAAACGCGGTTGTCATTCTTCGGCTCGGGCAGCTGATAGCCCTTGGCGGCATCCCCTTTCTTTCGTTCGGCTTCCTCCGCTTTATCACAGGCCTCTGCCACCGCTTGACTCCATTGCGCTGGAATGTCAGGATTCGTCCCGTAAACCGCCTCAATGAGTTCGCGCACGTCGTCTGGGACGCGGACCATTCCGCCTTCGGCGGCGATCTTATTCAGCGTCGCAGCAGTCAGAAGCATGTCCTGCTCGCCGTAGATGTGCTTTGCGCCCCTGTCGATCTCAGGTTCGTCATCCGACGCCAATGGAAGGCAATCCACATAACAGACCGGTCGTTCCAATTTCCCAGGGCGACGTCGTTCGTGTCTGTGCAAGCGTCCCATTCGTTGGAGGAGAAGGTCGATTGGTGCAAGATCGGTCACGAGCACGTCGAAGTCGACGTCCAAGGACTGCTCAACCACCTGGGTGGCAACGACGATCGCGCGTTCCGGGCGTTCGGGGCTCTTGCGAGGAGGACCGAACCGCCGAAGCAGATCGGCGTCTTTATTCAGCCTGTCGGAAATGGTGAATCGCGAATGATTGAGGCTGACGTCGTCGCCAAAGACCTTCCGAAGTTCGTCATACGTTTCTTGCGCGCGGCGCACGGTGTTGCGGACGACGAGGGCGCACCCGCCGTCGGCCAAAGCGTCTTTGAGCAGTGCGACGACGTCGGACCCCTTGACCGTCCGTCTGATCTCAACCGAACTGCGGCGGCCCGCAGCCTCAACTGAGACAACCTTCGTACCGCCTTCTCCGGACGTCACGAGACACGGGAACGGCATATGCGCTTCTCGTGCCTCTTCCCGGGTTTGGGTTTCCCCGGGCACTTTATCTCGTCTCTTTTCGCGCACGCTTTTCCGGGTCTCGTCGGGCACTCCCTCGTGCTTCTCTTGGCATAAATCGCCGCCCGAGATTAACTGGAGCCCCCGATCATATGCACTTGCAAGTGCCGAACATCGCGCTTCGGAAAGCGTGGCTGAGAGAAGAATGACGGGAACGCCGTACGCGGCGAGCCACGTCAGCGCTCTATCGAGGTAAGAGTTCATGTAGGTCGAGTACGAGTGCACTTCATCGACGATCACGACCTTCCGGCTGAGTCCCAGATGTCGGAGCATAAGGTGCGGCGCAGAGAGCGAAGCGAAAAGAAGATGATCGATCGTGGTCACAACGAAATCCGCCAGCATAGACTTCTTTCGGCCAGAGAACCACGCCATGATCGCGAGATCGGCGTCTGTGCCTTTGTCGCGAGCGTAGTTGCTTCTTTCAACTTCACCGCCGCGGTTTCTTCGCGCTCTTCTCCCGCCCACGTTTGTGCGCACGCCCGAGCCGTCTTCCTCATCCAAGCCGATCTGTCGAGGCGCCGGAAGCGAAGAAGCCATGGGATTCGCAGCAGGGTCGCCGTCACCGCCCAGACTTCCAAGAAGACGATCGCGGATTGCGTATCCCGTTTTCCGCAATGCTTGGGCTTCCTCGTTGAGCTTTGCGCGTCCGTGCTGGAGCTGAACGGCAAACGCAGAGGGTTCCCCCGCGCCGCGATAGCTTTCCTCAATATGTCTCAGCCAGTCCAGTTCTCTCGAAAACATGGCGTCAGTCGTCGTTTGCGTGGGAAGCGCGAACAAGACCCCCGACCGTCCGGTTCGAGCGGCCAAGACCTCGGCAGCCAAAAGAGCCGCTTCTGTTTTCCCCGAACCGGTAGCCTCCTGAACGATCATGAGTCCAGGCAGCCTCATCGAACGGGCCGCATCCACAGCCGCGCGCTGGGCCGCCGTGGCCTTGGCTCCGTCGGGCAGATCGAATCGCGTCCGAATGAGGCTGTCAGTTTCCTCGCCATCATCCCGCGGCCGCCAAGGCGAGGGAAGCTCTATTTTCGCCAGTCCGTTCTCGACTCGTTCTTGATGACGCTTCGCATTGAGGAAATCGCTGCCGTCGTCGTCTAGGCGGCAAAGCGGAAAATAAGCTTCCGTTGAAGCAAGCCAATCCGACACGATTACAAGACCGCAGATTTCGACAAGAAAAGGCTCGGACCAACTTCTATGCGACCATTCGTCAAGCAAATCGGCGACGCCGGCACGGTTGACTGCCGTCTCCAGAAGTTCGGAGCGGACCGCGCTCCATTCGCTGTCTCCGAGAAGATGGTCGCGCCCGTGCATGTTGAGGACCATTTTTGTTGTAGCGGGAATGCCGTGGTGCGCGCCGACGACGGAAGCAAGCGCACGGGCCGATTGAATGCCCCAACACATCGTCTTCCTAAGCCATTTTTCCACGATTATCTGGCCTGCCAGACCGTGGGGCGCTTGGCGGCGTTCGCTCGCATCGATCAGTTCATGGCGGAGCCCAGCTTCTCGCATGCAATCGTCCAAAGCACCGATTTTAGCGCTGAAAGCCGGAGTGGCTTTGCCGATATCGTGAATGCCGGCCAACCACGACGCCAACGCTTTGAATTCGTCTGCCGGGAGGAGTCCAGAAGCAGATCCCGCGAACTCCCTTTCGATCAGATCGGGAATGGAAGGAGCAAGCCAGTTCGCTGCTAAGTGACGTGCCACCTCAGCTGCGTCGGCAAGGTGCAACCACAGAGGCAACCACCAAGCCAGACCGGATGCCTCGTTGTCGTATTTCGATTTGGCCCAAATAGAGCGTGACTCAGAACTCAACATCAGTGTTGTTTCCACGATGTCAATCATAGTCCTAAAACCCAGAGAAGGAATCGTTTTAAAGGACTAGGTTGGGAGTGAAGGAAAACTGGTAAACTAATAGTTGGTTTTGTCGGATTCCCGGGGGAATCTAACTGTCTTCCCCGCGCATGCGGGGGTGATCCCAGTCCCGCATCATGACGCACGGCCACCTGAGGGTCTTCCCCGCGCATGCGGGGGTGATCCCTGTCCGGACGAGCCAAGTACTTCCTGTACGTCGTCTTCCCCGCGCATGCGGGGGTGATCCAGCAGACTAAGGAGCCGTCCGATCCTCCCAAGGGTCTTCCCCGCGCATGCGGGGGTGATCCCACGGGTACGCCAATACAGTCACAACCCCAATGGTCTTCCCCGCGCATGCGGGGGTGATCCGCCGCATCCGACCTCCGTGTGCAGTACGAGGCCGTCTTCCCCGCGCATGCGGGGGTGATCCGGAGGGTACCGCTTGGTGTTCCGGCACGGGAGCGTCTTCCCCGCGCATGCGGGGGTGATCCCTCCGTTTCTTTCAGTATTATACCCCCGGGGACGTCTTCCCCGCGCATGCGGGGGTGATCCGTTCATTCGCCGACTCGTACGGAGAGACAATGAGTCTTCCCCGCGCATGCGGGGGTGATCCGCTCCCCTCCGCCATTCATCGACTCCTACATTCGTCTTCCCCGCGCATGCGGGGGTGATCCGAATTGAATAAGCTGGAGAAGGGTCAGTTAGCAGTCTTCCCCGCGCATGCGGGGGTGATCCGCTCTTCGAGACCTAGAGGAGGTCCGCTAGGATGTCTTCCCCGCGCATGCGGGGGTGATCCCAAGTTCTTGGCGTGGACTCAGCGGATGGGCCAGTCTTCCCCGCGCATGCGGGGGTGATCCGTCGCCTGGGCAGATGGCGAACCTCATGAACCAGTCTTCCCCGCGCATGCGGGGGTGATCCGGTTGTCGGCTTTGTCGGCGACTGGTCGAAGGCGTCTTCCCCGCGCATGCGGGGGTGATCCCACGTCGTCGACGGTCCCGGAGGACTGTTCGAGGTCTTCCCCGCGCATGCGGGGGTGATCCCTCTGACCGGGCGGGGTTAACGACGTCGTACCCGTCTTCCCCGCGCATGCGGGGGTGATCCCGGTTTCTTGGTCTGTCAAGTTATCCACAGGCTGTCTTCCCCGCGCATGCGGGGGTGATCCGTCGACTTCCTGAACGCGAAGGACAAGGAAGGAGTCTTCCCCGCGCATGCGGGGGTGATCCTGGGGAGGAAAGCTAATGGTCGCCTGGCTCATAGTCTTCCCCGCGCATGCGGGGGTGATCCCGGAGAGGAGGCGTCCGAAAATGAGTTTTAACACGTCTTCCCCGCGCATGCGGGGGTGATCCGCTTCTGTCTCCCTACGACCCGTCGGACGGGACGTCTTCCCCGCGCATGCGGGGGTGATCCGACTCCACATCGGAGACTCCTTCCATCTCATCGGTCTTCCCCGCGCATGCGGGGGTGATCCACGGGCGGCTAGGCAAAGAAAGGGCACATTCAGGTCTTCCCCGCGCATGCGGGGGTGATCCCACAAGAGATATTCCAATAAGGAAATTATCGACGTCTTCCCCGCGCATGCGGGGGTGATCCGACGGACTCCTCCCATCTGCGAAGATGGGAGTCGTCTTCCCCGCGCATGCGGGGGTGATCCCTTCTCGGGCGAAGTTACGGTTCCTAAGGGGTGGTCTTCCCCGCGCATGCGGGGGTGATCCCAACGTCACAGCCTGACAACTTGCAATCGGCCCGTCTTCCCCGCGCATGCGGGGGTGATCCCTGCGCCGACCTCGTCCCACAAGCGAGCGGCCCGTCTTCCCCGCGCATGCGGGGGTGATCCGGAACCCCGAGCCGTGTCCGCTTTTGGGCAAGAGTCTTCCCCGCGCATGCGGGGGTGATCCCGAAAGGAATACTATGTCTCGATTCTCTGGCAAGTCTTCCCCGCGCATGCGGGGGTGATCCGGGCTCTTCGACGTCGGCTCTAGCTTGGTCACAGTCTTCCCCGCGCATGCGGGGGTGATCCGCCCCTTCGGGGTGAAACGAAAGGACAAGAGTCGTCTTCCCCGCGCATGCGGGGGTGATCCTACGAGGTCGATTCCCTGAGCGAGTCGATCGCCGTCTTCCCCGCGCATGCGGGGGTGATCCGACCTCAGTGAGGATTGCACCGTCGCAAGTTACGTCTTCCCCGCGCATGCGGGGGTGATCCGAGGGCGGCACCTACACTCAGCCTGAGCTTGAGGTCTTCCCCGCGCATGCGGGGGTGATCCTACCTGACCTTCGTGTTCAGCGGGACCTCGAAGGTCTTCCCCGCGCATGCGGGGGTGATCCCTCCGCCAACTTGGGCCATACCGCGTCCCGACCGTCTTCCCCGCGCATGCGGGGGTGATCCGCGTCTCGCGTTGACTCCCAGCAGGCGATCAGAGTCTTCCCCGCGCATGCGGGGGTGATCCCCGGCTCCGGCCTGCCCGTAGCGTTGACAACCTGTCTTCCCCGCGCATGCGGGGGTGATCCCCCGCGTACTTCTCCGCGAGCTCGGACAGTCTCGTCTTCCCCGCGCATGCGGGGGTGATCCATGGGTCATCGACACAATCGTCGGCTACTTCACGTCTTCCCCGCGCATGCGGGGGTGATCCTTTCATTGTTTCCGTGCGTGGCAACGGCAAAACGTCTTCCCCGCGCATGCGGGGGTGATCCTTCATTCTTGAAGGCGCAGCCGACGGCGTGGCCGTCTTCCCCGCGCATGCGGGGGTGATCCCGCGTTGACGTCGATCGTGCGGTCGAGCTCGTAGTCTTCCCCGCGCATGCGGGGGTGATCCCGAAACGCGTCAAGCGAAGCCTCAGCCAAATCAAGTCTTCCCCGCGCATGCGGGGGTGATCCGATCCCTTGAATGAAACTCATATCCGGGATGTTGTCTTCCCCGCGCATGCGGGGGTGATCCGGGGCTGACGTCAGCGACTCTCGTCGACTGGAAGTCTTCCCCGCGCATGCGGGGGTGATCCATCACAAAATGGTTGTCGACGTTCGCAGTCGGCGTCTTCCCCGCGCATGCGGGGGTGATCCGTCGTCCGACCGATAATGAACGTCTTGCCGACCGTCTTCCCCGCGCATGCGGGGGTGATCCCTCTTTAAGTTTGGCTATATGTGCCTTAAGCTGGTCTTCCCCGCGCATGCGGGGGTGATCCGTCATAGACGCTGCCTGGCCCGGTCGCGGGCAGGTCTTCCCCGCGCATGCGGGGGTGATCCCCGCGACCACCCGATTGGCGTCCCGTCCGGCTCGTCTTCCCCGCGCATGCGGGGGTGATCCGATCGTGATCTTCATGCGGTTCGCCGAGATGTAGTCTTCCCCGCGCATGCGGGGGTGATCCGCAGAGCGCGACGCGTTCGAAAAGACCGTTCTTGTCTTCCCCGCGCATGCGGGGGTGATCCCTCTTTAAGTTTGGCTATATGTGCCTTAAGCTGGTCTTCCCCGCGCATGCGGGGGTGATCCGTCATAGACGCTGCCTGGCCCGGTCGCGGGCAGGTCTTCCCCGCGCATGCGGGGGTGATCCCCGCGACCACCCGATTGGCGTCCCGTCCGGCTCGTCTTCCCCGCGCATGCGGGGGTGATCCCCCACGCTCAGCTCCAACGCTGAGCCTCAGCTTGTCTTCCCCGCGCATGCGGGGGTGATCCGCGACCGGCAGCTGAGGCAGATCGTAAATCCCTGTCTTCCCCGCGCATGCGGGGGTGATCCGTTCGGCTACACGAACGGCCCGGCCCGTTGGGAGTCTTCCCCGCGCATGCGGGGGTGATCCGTTGTGGAGAAGGGCGAGCTCGGCGTGAACGCCGTCTTCCCCGCGCATGCGGGGGTGATCCGATGCGTCATGCTGCGTCCTCCCATCGGTCTTCGTCTTCCCCGCGCATGCGGGGGTGATCCGAGGGCGACGACGCGTGCGAGGGCGTGACCATCGTCTTCCCCGCGCATGCGGGGGTGATCCGCGACCGCGGACTGAAGATCCGCACGGCGGCGGGTCTTCCCCGCGCATGCGGGGGTGATCCCTCACCAACGACAAACTTGACCAGCTTCTAGCGGTCTTCCCCGCGCATGCGGGGGTGATCCGTTAAAGACTGGCTTCAGCTCACAATCGACCGGGTCTTCCCCGCGCATGCGGGGGTGATCCCACGGAGGGACAAGCCCTCCACCAAGACCCATAGTCTTCCCCGCGCATGCGGGGGTGATCCAGCCCGAACCGGTGACCCTCAGTGTGTTGTACAGTCTTCCCCGCGCATGCGGGGGTGATCCGACGTCTACCGGTTGGCAGTCGCTGGGGCTGACGTCTTCCCCGCGCATGCGGGGGTGATCCCGCGGCAATCGCACCTGCCAGCGGCGACTGGGGGTCTTCCCCGCGCATGCGGGGGTGATCCTGCCATTATTACCGGCAATATCGGCTTTCCTCCGTCTTCCCCGCGCATGCGGGGGTGATCCGACGCCGCGCGGCAGGCCCTCGCCGACGGGCTCGTCTTCCCCGCGCATGCGGGGACAGTCCGGCCGGGACGGGAAGGCCCGCGCTGAGGTCTCCCCCGCGTACGCGGAGTGAGCCGGGAGGCTGGCACCGGATCGACCACTCAACAACTGAATGATGTGCGTCCTTGTGTGTCGGGGTTGTTTGTCCGATAATGGAAGCGGCACATCCGGTTGCTTCGGATGTGCCGCTGTGGGCCGTTAGCCGAGCAGTGCAAGTATTTAACACTGCCGCGCTAACGGTGACAAGGGCTAAGGTCTGGAGCTGCGCTAGTTTTATCATTGCGCGCAGTATCCGGGCCTTTTCCTTGCCCGACGAAGAGTTCTTCCCCGTCATTTCCCGCTTCCCTTCTGCGGCTCGGACCTACAAGGGGATTGTGTGGTGATGGGTCCGGCCGGCTCGAAGGGAGCCATTCCTACTTTATCACAGAATGCAGGGACTGAAGGGGAAATGGTGAAAGCTCTTGCTTCTGAGGCGACTTTGGTCGAGTACAGATGCATGCAGAGTCTGCTCGGTTGGACGGACGGAAGAGGGTCGATGTGTTTTACGCCTTTTTCCTTAAGTCGAGTATCTCTATGCAGTTTGCTTTATAATAAGGACTATAAATATTTCAATTTGGATTATTGTGTCTAAATTACGAGACATGATTGCTTTTGCATGCAATTTATCATGTGTGCCTTAATCTCTATTTTCAAGGTTGTTCATGCTCACTTCCTGACGCGAGAGAGACAGACTCTTTCCCGCGCATGCGGGGGTGATCTCTCCGCCAATGCGGCGTATGCGGACGGTACGCCGTCTTCCCCGCGCATGCGGGGGCGATCCGCACCGGCGAACGCTGTCTTGGCCTGCTCAAAAGTCTTCCCCGCGCACGCAAGGGTGATCTAACGGCAAGTCGCAGATGCTCGGCACCCAGAGCTCCTTCCCCGCACGCGCAAAGGCGATCCTTGGTCAACTTGATTGGCCGAATTTTGATCAGTCCCTTCCCCGCACGCGCAAAGGCGATCCCGCTGGCTGAGACAAGTCGACGGGGTGCGTTATGGGCCTTCCCCAAGTGCGCGGGAAGACCGCATCTGGTAGCTCGCTGCGACGTCGTACAGCTGAGTCTTCCCCAAGTGCGCGGGAAGACCGGGCGGAGCCTCAAGCCTCGAAAGTGCAGAGGGTCATTCCTTCTTGTTGGGCCCACGAGCTTCGTCGTCGGGCTCCTTGCGCGGCCTCCCCCTGCCCCGCATCGGCTTCGGGCGAGGATCCCTTCCAGCTTCGACGAGAGCGCGCCGCAGAATGATCTCGATCTGGGCGTTGACCGACCGAAGATCATCGGCAGCCCACTTGGCTATCGCCCCGTGGACTGCCGGATCCAGCCGGAGAAGGAGCTGTTTGCGTTTGGTTTCAGCCCCTTTGCGGACACCGGTTCTTTCGCCGGCGCCAGCCCGCTTGCCGGAGCCTGTCATCTTGGCGACGTCAGCCCCGTCGCCGGCAGCAGTCCCATTTCCGAGATCGGCCCTCTCGCCATGATCAGTCCGTTTGCCGCTCACGGTCCTCTTGCCTCCATCGACTTGCTTGCCGCTTTCGACCCACTTCCCGGCATCGGTCTGCCCGTTGCCTTGGCTTCTTTACCGTGTCCATCCCGCACACAGCCCTTGGACGGTTTGCCGCCTTCAGCCCACTTGCCGGGACCGGCCCTTCCGCCAGCGTCAGCCCGCCCGCCGGCGTCGGACCCTTTGACGGCAGCCGCACGCCCGCCCTCTTTGGGCGGCTCAGTGCCGCACGCTTGCTCAGTGCCGCCCTTTCCAGGCGGCACAGCGCTTCCGGCCCACGTGTCGGACATTGACGCCCTACGAGTAGAGGGAGCCCGCATTGACAACGGGCTGTGTCCGCTGGTCTGAGCACAGAACGACAAGGAGGTTCGAAACCATTTGGGCCCTGCGTTCGTCGTCCAAGGCGACTATGTCGGAATCTTCAAGGCGTTTGAGCGCCTGATCCACCATGGAGACGGCGCCTTCCACGATCTGCTCGCGCGCCGCGATGACGGCGCCGGCCTGCTGGCGCTGGAGCATCGCCTGGGCGATCTCGGG
>CALIHR010000043.1 GCA_938020505.1 uncultured Actinobaculum sp.
ACCCCCCACCCGCCCAAAACACACCGCCCAGCCACCCCGCAGGAAACCCACCAGCCACGACACAACCCATCCACAGCCACACGCCCATCAACCTGAAAAGAAACACAACCCTCTCGCCACCCTCGACGCCACCATGGAGCTTGAAGATCCTCCCCGACACACCCACCACCCCACCCGACGTTTTCGCGGATGAAAGCGCCCACCTCAGGCGGCGGCACCCGATTCCAATTACCAAAACCGTCCTCAGGAAACTCCTTCGATTCTCGGAAAGCAAGCTCATAGACTTCTTTCATCGCCTGGGCGACGACGGAATCGTCTGCGCCCGTGAAAAGCTCCTGCCGCACGCCGCCGTCGACCGCGATGCGTTGAAGGGCAGGGGCGGCCCGGCAACCTTTCAACGCCGACGAAGCCGGATACGCCGCCTTAGGATCACCGGTCTCAGCGGCGACGACAAGACAGTGCAGCATGTCGAACTGAGCCAGGGAATTCAGAAGAACATCGTCATCCTTTAGATCGGCAAGATTGTCGGGCAGGCGGCTTTCAGGCACATCAGGCCGCATTGGCGCATGCTCAACCATCAGACGACGTGCCGCCGGGAGCATATAAGCCCCTTGCTTTTCTGATGAGAGGAGCCCGCCGCGGATAGCTCGCACCTGTCCGTCTCGAATCCAGACCACAGGCTTCGCAGGCTTGAGATTGTTCCTCGGGAACTTATTCACCAAGCAAGGGAGAATGCCCCATGCTTTGAGGCGAACTGCCGCACTTCCGATGACGTAGAGGCGGTTAACAATCTCAAGAAGAATCTTCGCATTGCATTCTCCCGCACACTCTCCCGCTTGTTCGTAAACATCAAAGAGTGCGTCAATCGCCCTGCACGCCACCTCGCGCTTCTCACGACACAGGGCGAGGACCGCCACCATTGTCAACTTGTCAAGAATCGCATCCGTATCTTCTTCCGCTCCGTTGCTCACAGTCGTCACGAATCGCGGAACGTCTTGGTCACGTCCCCTCTCGAGACAACTGTTGACGGCATCTTCGAAAGCAGAGTCGGAAAGGCCGATTGACAAAGGCACGAGTGCCTCCTCCTTGTTTTCCCTGCTTGAGCGAAGAACGGCGGTGAGCTCGAACAGGAAAGAGTCGAGATGCTCTGTCGCCCGTCGGCGAATCATCTTGTCGTGCTGTTCAAGAAGAGTGGGCCAGTGCGCATGTCGCAAATGAACGTTCTGGGCGCCCTCACGGACGAGCAGCTCACCGACGTCGAACACCCTTCTTTGCCGTTCGCCTCCCTTAGGCGTGTACTCTCCTTGCTTGCTGAATGGGACAGGAAACCCGTCGCCATGTGCGGCAATGTACAAAAACACAACCGCTCCCTGGTCGAGTACGTGAATCTGAGACATAATGCGGATCTGCCCTTCAACATAAGGGCGCACAATGTCCTGCAAACATGCCCCGTCCCAGTCGTCCCGATTGACGTCGCCCATCCCAACAGGCGTCCCGTCGTCTTTCACGCCGATGAGCATGTAGCCTCCCCTGGGAAGATTCGACAACGCGACGACGTCCTTGACGAAATTGAGACGATCGGGCTTCTGCCTGTCTTTCAAATCAAGCGTCGACTTGAATTCAAGTTCGGTCTGCTCGCCCTGCCTCATCAGCTCAACAAGCTTTTCCCTGTCCGTCCTTCCATCGACGACAATCACGGTTTTTCTCCTTAATTTATGCGAATTTATGCGCCACACGGCACCCATTCAACAAACGTAAACATTCTGCCGCCAAACAAACGAAACTGTTTTCCACCCAGGAGTTGACGCCTTGTGGAAGTTCAACACGGTTTGGATGCAGACGGTTTCCGCGCACACGCAAGAAACTCTCAAATCGCGGAGCTCGCCCTCGGGCAGGAAGCGGATGCTCTCAATTACTCGGAGACACAATCCCAGACTGAGGCACAATCCCGGGCTATTGCGCAGACCTCCTCGAGGACGAAATGACACCTGAGGAACCCGAGAGCCTTGCGCTTTTCCTTAAACAAGCACAAACTCGTTTCGTCATCGTCCCTGAAAATTTCATGTCAAACACGCAATCGTTTCATTGCCGTCGTCAAATGACTGTCGCATCGCCTTTCGTCGCATCGCCTTCCCCACCACTCAAACGTCACTGCAGATTTACCGTACCATGCCCGACACAGCTCGCCAGCGCCTCGGCAAGACGCTTCCGCGCCGCCGAATCGACCGCCGAATCCTTCATCTTGCCCGCTACGGAGGCTTCGACCGCCCTCGCGCACGCCGGGATGCGAGACAGGCTCTCCAGCGCTTCGGCCGCCTCCACATCGCTGACGCCGTCGGCCACCATATCGACGAGAACGGGAACGGCAGCCGCCTCGCCCAGCCGCCCCAACGCCAGAGCCGCATGCTTGCGCGCAGTCACATCCGAATCGCCAAGAGCGCCGACAAGGACGACGTCGGCGCCGGGCACCTCCGGCATGGCGGCGATCGCCAGTATGGCGCGACGCCGAATGTCGACGTCGTCGGATTGGGCGCCCGTGCACAGTCCGGCGACGACGTCGCCGTCCGAGCGAGCGAGCGCCCATTGCAAGGCTCCGGCGACGTTTGGATCGGATTCGGACAGGACCGCTCTAACCAGCAGATCCACAGGGGGCGCCACGTCCGCCGGCCAGGAGAGAACAGCCTGCTGCCTGCGGGAGGCGCTGGCCGAGCCCAGACCCCGAACGAGTTTGACGATGCGCACAGCTTCCTGCCAATCGGCGGGCCTGGACGCCGCAATCGCCCGGAGCCGGTCGAGCAGTTCGCGCTCCCGGTCCAGGCGTTCCTCCGTCTGACGAATGAGGTCGTCGACCAGGGCGTCCGGCGCGCGACCGGGGTCCTCTAGAATGCGTCCAATCTGCTTGAGCGTAAGCCCCAAAGAACGGAGGGCCTTCACCTGAAGAATCGTCCGCACGTCGTCGTCCGAATAGTCCCGATAGCCGCCGATGGTGCGGCCCGTCGGCCGCACCAGGCCCACGGCGTCGTAGTGTCGAAGCATCCGAACGCTGACGCCGGTATAGCGGGCTGCGTCGCCGATCAGCAATCCGCGCCCTCCTGAGGCCGTTTCGCCTCAGCGGCGGCGCCTTCCGCACTCTCGCCTTCCGCATTCTCCGCCGCCCCCTGCGGCCTGTTCGCCTCGGCCTCTGCCGCCGGCGCGGCGTCGGGCCACACGCCGCCGGCGCCCAAGGCAACTGTGCGTTTGGCCTCTTCAATCGCCGCATCGAAGCCGAGCTCTGGGTCCAGGCGAAGCGACTCCGTGGCGCGGGCGTGGGCCGCCTTCGCGGGATTCGGGCTTTCAGCGGCCTTGTCCAGAGCGGGCTCAACGGCGTCGCCGAGGCCGATCAGCGCCCGGCTCAGACTCAGCTGGACGTCGCGGTCCCCGCGGCCAAGCTGGCCCGCCAGTTCCTCGCCCAAAGCCTTCTTCTCGCCCTCGGGCACGAGGGCGACGGCGCAGCGCCACGCCGTCCGGGCAAGTTCGTCGTCGGAATCGCGCAACATGTCGCGGGTGATCCAACCCCAGGCGCTCTTGTCCCCGATCTTCGAAAGGGTATGCAACGCCTGGCTGCGAGCCTGTCGGCATTCGGAGCCCAGTTCTCTGCGGAGCCGGGGTAAAACGGCCTCCGGCGGCAGGCGGGTCAGCGCCCAAGAGAGCATGTCTCGCACGAAGAAATCCGGCTCGACCGCGCAACGCTCGACGAGCGTCTCCAACCGCCCGGGGTCGGCGCGCGAGCCCGCCGCCAAGACTGCTTTCAGCCGAGTCGAAGAGTTCGACGCGCTCAAAGCCTCCGCAAGACGGGCTTCTTGCTGGGACGCCTCTCGAGACGGAGGAAGATGCGACGGCGTCGACGACGAAGGAGATCCCGCAGACAGCGAGAACTGCGACGACGCCGAGGATCCCGAAGGCGGTGAAGACTGCGACGCCTCCAGAGACGACTCGGACTGCTGAGACGGCTGGGACGATGGGGATGCATCGGTCGTATTCATAGAAATACCTCCTCATCCCAAGGAAAGACCCTGTCACAGTGTCAGAGTCAAGCTCGGCAAGGCGTCAACCGAGCGCCAAGCCGCGCGTCAAGCCTCCTTCACGGCGGCCTCCATGCGGGAGAATTCGGCGTCGACCTCTGGATCTTCGGTGTACGTCAAGTTGCTCACGATGACCGCCACGAGAAGATTGAGAAGGAAACCGGGGACGATTTCGTACATCTTCGCTTTGAGGAAATCCACATTGGCCCATACGAAAACGGTGACGGCGCCCGTGACCAGCCCGGCGAGCGCGCCCGCGGGCGTCAGCTTCCTCCAGTAGAGGCAGAGGATGACGATCGGGCCGAAGGCCGCGCCGAAGCCGGCCCAAGCGAACTCGACGAGTTGGAGGATGGCCGAGTTTCGGTCGAGAGCCATGAGGGCGGCCACGATCGCGACGCCGAGGACACTGAGCCTGCTGAGAATCAGGAGATTCCTGGCGGAGACCTTGCGGCCCATCAACGAGTAGAGGTCCTCCACCAAGGCGGAGGCGCAGACGATCATCTGGCTGGACATCGTCGACATGATCGCCGCAAGCACCGCCGCGAGGACGAGCCCCGCGACGAAGGGGTGGAAAAAGATCCGGCTCATGACGAGGAACACCTCCTCGGATTCCCCTTTCCCGAGCTTTATCTCAGGATCGCCCGCGAAGTAGCCGATTCCGATGAGCGCAGTGAAGATCGCCCCCGAGGCGCTCAGGACCATCCAGAAGAGGCTGATCCTGCGAGCGGTCTTCGCCTCTCCGGGGCTGCGCAACGCCATGAACCGGACGATGATGTGGGGCTGCCCGAAGTAGCCCAAGCCCCAGGCCGACGTCGAAATCGTCGCAACGATCCACAAAAGGGCGTTGTCGGAAAAGTTCGAAAAGAGGTTGAAGGCCTCGGGCTTGACCTCGGTGATCCGACTCGTGGCCTCGGACCATCCGCCGAGTTCGAAGATCGTGACGATCGGAACCGCTATAAGCGCGGCGAGCATGAGGAGGCCCTGGGCGACGTCGGTCAGCGTTGCGCCGAGAAAACCGCCGAAAAGGGTGTATACGAGGGTGACGACGGCGACGACGGCCATTCCGGCGAAATAGTTCCAGCCGAAGGAGCTGACGAAGAACTTGCCCGCCGCGACCATTCCCGACGAGACGTAGAAGGTGAAGAAGACGAGAATGACCAGAGCCGCCACGATGCGCAGCTGCCGTGAGTTCCGCTTGAGCCGCTTGGCGAAGAAGCTCGGAATCGTGATCGCATTGTCCGCGACCTCCGAATACGCCCGCAGGCGCGGCGCGATAAAGCGCCAGTTGAACCACGCCCCGACCGTGAGGCCGATCGCTATCCACGCTTCGATGAGCCCCGAGGCGTAGATCGCCCCGGGCAGCCCCATGAGCAGCCAGCCGGACATGTCCGCGGCGTTGGCGGACAGGGCGGCGATGCCAGGCGACAGCTGACGCTCGGCGAGCATGTAGCCGTCCACATTCGCGGTGCGGCGGTACGCGTAGTAGCCGATGCCGAGCATGACGGCGAAGTAGAGCAAGATCGCGAGCAACTGATAGGTGTCGGCGGACATCGCAGCCCCTTCCCTTATGTGGCCGAATGGGGACTAGACTACAGGAATTCTTTGGCTTTGTCCCATATTCGTCATAATTTGGTAAAGAATTATCCTCGAAAGACTCTCAAAGACTTTCAACCAGGATATAAACCCCGGACCCAAAAGCCAAACGGGCAGAAGCGAGTGAGGGCCTCCCGACTGAAGGCGCAGGGACGCGGACAGACGCCGGAGTGCAGGGAAATGAGCGCGATCCGCTCGAACTCCGAAGCGCAAAAGTGGGAGCCCGCAACGGCGAGCTCCCACTGGTCTTCGTCGGCCTTCGCTCGGGGCCTCAATCCCCTCGGGCTTCCCGCAGCCTTCGCACTCCGGCGCGAGACGACCCAGCGAAACTGCATTCGGAATGTCCCCGGCCAGGCCGGCCGTCTCCCGCAATGCCGGCCATTCAGGCGGATCGCGCTACTGGCAGCGCTCCATGACGATTTCGCGCACCCTCGCGGCATTGGCCTTCCCGCCGGTCGCCTTCATCACCGCGCCGACTATGGCCCCGGCCGCCTGGACCTTTCCGCCGCGGACCTTCTCCGCCACGTCGGGGTTCGCGGCGAGCGCCTCATCGACAGCGGCGACGAGGGCGCCGTCGTCGCTCACAACCTCCAGCCCGCGAGCCGAAACCACTTCGGACGGCGTCCCTTCGCCCGCGAGGACCCCTTCGAGCACCTGACGGGCGAGCTTGTCGGTCAGCTTGCCGTCGCGAACCAGGCCGTCAAGCTCGGCTATGTCCGAGGGAGTGACCGGCGCCTCCCGCAACTCGACGTCGGCCTCCTTGGCGTGCCGGGCGATGTCGCCCATCCACCACTTGCGCGCGCCGGAAGGACTCGCGCCCGCGGCCACGGTGGCCTCAACGAGGTCGACGGCGTCGGCGTTGACGAGGTCGCGCAGCTCCTCGTCGGAAAGCTCCCACTCGACCTTCACACGGCGGCGCTTGGCGGCGGGAAGCTCCGGCATGCCCGCCCGGAGCTCCTCGACCCATGCGGGATCGGGCGCCACGGGAACGAGGTCGGGCTCGGGGAAGTACCGGTAGTCCTCGGCGTCGGACTTCACGCGGCCCGCCGACGTCGTCCCGTCGCCCTCGTGGTAGTGGCGGGTCTCCTGGACCACGGCCCCGCCGGCGGCGAGGATGGCGGCCTGCCGGCAAATCTCGTATCGGACGGCGTTCTCGATGCCTCTGAAGGAGTTGACGTTCTTCGTCTCCGTGCGGGTGCCGAAGGGCGCATCGGGCCCCTCGCGCAGCGACACGTTGACGTCGGCGCGGACGTTGCCCCGCTCCATTCTGGCCTCGGAGACTCCCAGGGCGCGGAAGACGTCGCGCAGAGAGCGAACGTAGGAGGCGGCGATCTGCGGCGCCTTCGCTCCCACGCCGGTGGCCGGGTGCGAGACGATCTCGACGAGGGGCACGCCCGCGCGGTTGTAATCCACGAGAGAGTAGTCCGCCCCCTGGATCCTTCCTTCGGCGCCTCCCACGTGGGTGTTCTTTCCGGCGTCCTCCTCCATATGCGCACGCTCAATCGGGAAACGATAGGCCGTGCCGTCGGGGAGGTCGACGTCGAGGCAGCCCTCGTAGGCGATAGGCTCGTCCGACTGGGAGGTCTGGAAGGCCTTCGTCAGATCGGGATAGAAGTAGTTCTTGCGCGCGAATCGGCACGAGGATGCGATCGAACAGTTGAGCGCCAGGCCGATCTTGATCGCGTACTCCACGGCCTTCGCGTTGACGACGGGAAGCGAGCCGGGGAGCCCCAGCGAAACCGGCGTCACATGGGTGTTGGCGTCCCCGCCGAAGGCGTTGGGGGCGCCGTCGAACATCTTCGTTTCGGTGCCGAGTTCGACGTGGACCTCAAGCCCGATGACGGGGTCGAAGCGGGCGACCGCCTCGTCGAAATCCATGAGTTCTTCCATCACTTCTCCTCCCAATCGGCCGCCGGGCAGCTTTGGGCCAGCGGTTTTCCAAGCCCCGCCTCGACGGCGCCTGCGACCCGGTACATCTGTGCGTCAGCGTGGGCGGGCGCCAAAATCTGAAGCCCGACGGGAAGGCCGCCGGCAAGCCCGCTGGGTATGGAAATTCCTGGTATTCCAGCCAAATTCGCGGGAATCGTCGTAATGTCGAGGACGTACATCGCCAGCGGGTCCTCCAGTTTGGAGCCCAATTCCCATGCGGTCACGGGCGACGTCGGCGAAACGAGCACGTCCGCCTCGCCGAAGGCGGCGTCGAAATCGCGCTGTACGAGCGTGCGCACCTTTTGGGCGCTGCCGTAATAGGCGTCGTAGTAGCCCGAGGACAAAACGTGCGTCCCCAAGATGATCCTGCGTTTGACCTCCGGGCCAAAGCCCGCGCCCCGCGTGGCGGCCATGACCGTTTCCGCGGTGACCGGCCCCTCCTCCGGCTCGACGCGGATTCCGTAGCGCATGCCGTCGAATCGCGCCAGATTCGAAGAAACCTCCGCGGGCATGATGAGGTAGTAGGCCCCCAGCGCGTACTCGAGCGAGGGGCAAGAAACCTCGACGACCTGGGCCCCCAGACCCTCGATCGTCTTGAGCGCTTCCTGGAAAGACGCGACGACGCCTTCCTGGCAGCCCTCGCCGCCCAGCTGCTTGACCACGCCCACGCGCAAGCCCTCCAGCGGCTTCGCCGAGGAGGCCGCCGTGGCGACGATTTCCTCGAAAAGCGGGACGGGCTCATTGAGCGACGTCGAATCGCGCGGATCGTGCCCCCCGACGATCTCCTGGAGGGCGGCGGCGTCCGCGACGTTTCTGGCGAAGGGCCCGATCTGGTCGAGCGAGGAGGCCATGGCGACGAGGCCGTAGCGCGAGACACCCCCGTAGGTCGGCTTCGCTCCGACGGTCCCCGTGACCGCGGCGGGCTGGCGAATGGAGCCGCCGGTGTCCGAGCCGAGCGCCCACGGGACCATGAAAGCCGAAACAGCTGCGGCGGACCCTCCCGAGGATCCCCCCGGAATGCGGCCGAGGTCCCAGGGGTTGTGCGTTGCGCCGTAGGCGGAGCGCTCCGTCGAGGACCCCATCGCGAATTCGTCCATATTGGTTTTGCCGACGATCGGCAGGCCGACCTCGCAGAGCCTTTCGACCACCGTCGCGTCGTAGGGAGGCAGCCAGCCTTCCAGTATCTTCGACGCGCAGGTCGTGGGCTTGCCGCGGGTGACCATGTTGTCCTTGACCGCGATCGGCACTCCGGCGAAACGGTGGAGGCTCTCGCCCGCGGCGCGCCTGGCGTCGACGTCGCGGGCGGCGGCCAGCGCCCCTTCGCCGTCGACCGAAAGGAAGGCGCCCACCCGCGCATCGACGGCGCGGATCCGGTCGAGACAGGCCTGCGTCAGCTCGACGGAGGTCACCTCGCCCGCCCGGAGCTTGCGGGCCATCTCCGCGGCGGAGAGCTTGAGGAGATCCTTCATCATTCCTCCCCCAAGATCTGCGGGACGAGGAACTTTCCGTCCTCGGACGCGGGGGCGGCGGCCAGAACCTCGTCGCGGTCGAGGGTAGGGACGACGACGTCGGCGCGCATGACGTTGGTGAGCGCGATGGGATGGCTCGTCGCCGGAACGTCGGGGGTGGCGACCTCGGAGACCTTGGCTACGGCGGAGGCGATCACGTCGAGCTCCCCGGCCATTCGCTCGATTTCCCCTTCGGTGAGGCGAATGCGAGCGAGGCCGGCTAGACGTGCAACCTCGTCAACTGAGAAAGACGACATGCGTTCAATATTACGCGGTTGCAAGCGAACTCGCCGGGGCGCGTCCGGGGTAGCTTTTCACGGAGCGGCCGATGCAAAAACGACGCCTCTCTCTATACAGTTGGACCATGCAAAAATTCCGGGGCCCCAAGCAGCGCCATGTCCTTTCCGCCGCCAAATGGTGGGTTTTGGGAACCGCTGCCGCGCAGGCTGCCGCGATCGCCGCCGTCAGCGTCATCGACGCCATGCGGAAGAAGCGGGCGCCCCAATCGGGCCGTTTCCCCCATCTTCCGCCGCAAAACGCGCAGGTCGGGCCGAATTCGATGACGATCTTCACCTACGGCCGCGAACTTTACGACGCCATGCTCGCCGACATCCGCGCCGCCAAGGACCGCATTTTCTTCGAGTGGTTCATCATCAAAGCCGACGAGACGGGCGCGGAATTCCGAAACGCCCTCATTGAAGCGGCGCAGCGCGGAGTCGAGACATACGTGATCATCGACACATGGGGCAACGCCAATCAGGATCCGCGTTTTCGCCGCCTGCCGAAGACTGAGCATCTGCACACGCTCCTCTTCCCCTTCGTCCGCCCCGGCCTGTTCAACGGGCGGGCGCGCGACAAAGGGCGCGACCACCGCAAAATCCTCACCGTCGACAAGCGCATCGGGTACGTGGGCGGGTACAACATCGGCACCCTCTACGCCCACGAGTGGCGCGACACCCATGTGCGAATCGAGGGGCCGGCAGCCTGGGAGCTTGACGACGCCTTCATCGACATGTGGAACGACTACCGCAAGAAGCGCCATCCTGCCATCGCCGACGACGGCGTGACCGACTGGGACGCAACCGTCCGCGCGGTCATGAACACCCCGGCCCTCAACGTCTTCCCCATCAGCGCCCTGTACATGGACGCCATCAACCGGTCGGCCGTCCGGGTGTGGATAACGATGGGCTACTTCATACCCGAGGAGCCGATGCTCATCGCCCTGACGAACGCCGCGCGCCGGGGCGTCGACGTCAGAGTGCTCATCCCCGAGTACTCGAACCACATCGTCGGCGATTGGGCGGGGCGCCCCCACTACGAGCGCCTTCTGCGCTCGGGGGTGCGAATCTTCCTCTACGAAGAGGCCATGGTCCACGCCAAGACGATGACCGCCGACGGACGGTGGTCCACCGTCGGCACGGCAAACATCGACCGGCTCTCGCTTCGCGGCAACTTCGAGATCAACGTCGAAGTCTTCGACGCCGGATTCGCCGCGGCCATGGAGCGCATATTCGAGGTCGATCTCGCCAACTCGCACGAGCTGACCCTCGAGCAGTGGCAGGCGCGCGGCAGGCGCGACAGGGTTCTCGAGACGGTCCTGCGCCCTCTGGCGCCGCTGTTATAGGAGCGCGTCCCATGCTGCCTTAGGGGCGAGCGCCGGTTTCGGGGTGAGCTCTGCTTTGGGGGCGAGCGCCGGTTTGGGGGCGAGCGCCGGTTTCGGGGCATGCGCCGAAGCCGGGCGATTCAGCCCTTATCGCCCGGGACGGATTCAGACGGCTGGGCCCGGCGCCGTCGTCCGTCGCGATTCGCCCCTCACGTCTGCGATTGCCTCGTCGGAATCTCGCCGGTGCGAAGGAGCTCCTCGAACTGCTCCTCGTTGAGCGTCGGCACGCCCAGCGCCTCCGCTTTCGCGGCCTTGGATCCGGGATTCGCCCCGACGACGACGGCCGCGGTCTTCTTCGAGACGCTTCCGGCGGCCTTGCCGCCCCGGGCTTCGACGGCCTCCTTGACCGAATCGCGGGTGTAGCCCGCGAGCGTCCCGGTGGCGACCACGGTCATCCCCTTCAGGGTCTGCGGAAGCCCCTGCCTTTCGGCGGCCTCGTCGGCAAACGCCACACCGGCGGCCTCCCAGGCCTCGACTACCTCGATGTGCCAGGGGACGTCGAACCAGTCGAGGAAAGACTGGGCGATGACCTGGCCGACGCCGTCGATTTGCGCCATCTCTTCGACGGAGGCCTCCCTGGCCGCGCTCAGCGAGCCGAAGGCCGAGGCGACGGCCTTCGCGGCGGTCGGGCCGACGTGCCGAATCGACAGCGCGACGATCTTTCGCCACAGCTCTTTCGTTCGGGCGGCCTGCAGTTCCGCGACGACGAGCTCGATCATCTTCCCCGGCTTCGAAGGCGATGCGAGCTCTGCGGGCCCGCCCTTGGGGCGGCGCCATTTCGGCTTCGTCCAGGCCGCCCGGACCCGGCGGAAGTCGCCCGTCGGCTCGCCTTTGACCCGGACCTCCTGCCATATCCACACGTCCTTGACGCTCTCGGGGGCAAGCTCGAAAAGCCCCGCCTCCGAGGAGAGCGCCGGCGTCTGGGGAGCCGGAATTCCGAAACTTCGCTGGACGTCCGGGGCGACGATGTCTTCAGAGTCGATTATCGCGCCGTCGTGGTCGACGACGCCGAGTTCGCGCAGCTTCTCCGGCGGCGCGAAGACCGTGCGGGTGCGGCCGTCTTCGTCCTCGATGTGCAGCTTGCGCCCCTCCGCGAAAGCCATGAGCGCGTCGGGGCGGCGACGCTCGGGATCGGTCAGCCACAGCGAGGTCTCCTCGCCGAGCGCTTCGACGTCCAGGGCCGCGCGGCTGCCGATGTAGGCGACGCGCTCGGCCAGTTGGGCCGGGCACGAGCGGGAGTTGGGGCAGCGGATGTCGACGTCCCCCTCCTTGGCCGGGGCCAGCTCGGTCCCGCACGACGGGCATGCGGACGGCATCGTCCACTCGCGCTCGCTCCCGTCGCGCAGCGCGCTCACCGGGCCGAGGACCTCGGGAATGATGTCGCCGGCCTTTCGCACGACGACGACGTCGCCTATGAGCACGCCCTTGCGCGCGACCTCTGAAGGATTGTGAAGCGTCGCCTGCGCGACGGTCGAACCGGCCACCGTCACGGGCTTCATGACGGCAAAGGGGGTGACGCGCCCCGTGCGTCCCACCTGCACTTTGATGTCGAGCAGCCGCGTCTCGACCTCCTCCGGCGGATACTTGTAGGCCACGGCCCACCTGGGCACGCGCGACGTGGCCCCCAGGTCCTCCTGTTCGGCGCGCGAGTTTATTTTGAAGACGGCGCCGTCGATGCCGTGAATGAGATCCGACCGCGAGTCGGCGTATTTGCGGACGAATCCTTCGACGTCGTCCCAACTTGACACGAGCCGCGCATACGGGGAAACGGGCACGCCCCATTCCCGAAATAGCTCGTAGAGGCCCTTTTGACTCGCCAGCTTCTCGGCTGCGGCGGGGGACGCCCCGTCAATGCGCCCGGCGCCGTGGGCGATGAAGGCCAGCGGACGCTCGGCCGCGGCCTTCGGGTCTTTCTGCCGAAGCGATCCGGCCGCCGCGTTGCGGGGATTGGCGAACTCCTTGAGCCCGGCGGCCCTCTGCCGCGCGTTGAAGCTGTCGAATTCGGCGAGCGGAATGAAGACTTCGCCCCGAATTTCGACGACGTCGGGGAAATCCCCGCTCAACGACCGCGGCACGGACGAAATGGTGCGAACGTTCGCGGTGACGTCCTCTCCCGTCACTCCGTCGCCGCGCGTCGCTCCGACGGCGAGCTCGCCCCCGACGTAGCGAAGGTTGACGGCAAGACCGTCGATTTTAACCTCGGCGGTGCATTCCGCGGCCCCGGCGGTCCCCTCGTACCACTCTTTGAGGTCGTCGAGGGTGAAGACGTCCTGCAACGAGTAGAGCCGTTCGAGGTGCGCGACGCTCTCGAAGCCCGCGGCTGCGGGGGCGCCGACGGATTGGGCGGGCGAGGAATCGACCGCCAGCTCGGGATGCTCCGCCTCGAGGCTCCGCAATTCGCGGACGAGGCGGTCGTAGTGCTCGTCGGTGACGATCGGCTCGTCGCCCGAATGGTAGGCCGTTTGGGCCGAAGCCACGAGGGGGGCTATCTCGTTCCAACGCTCGCGGGCGTCGCCGAAGTTCTCAGTCACCTCACCATTGTGGCCCATCCGGACGGCCCGAGGCCGCTCATCCCCGCGAAGGGCTGAGCATCCCCCCAAAGGATCGGTTGCATACACAAGAAAACATGGCGCATGCCACTAATTCCATGCGACCCCGGCTAATTTTCGTGCTTTCGCATGGAAATTTCAGACATACCATGCCAGCGACGCGCAAACCTCCTCCGTCCGTAGACCTATTTTCTTCTGCCTGACCGTATCCTTGTATCTATGGCACAAGTGTGGCGTGGCTATGTGACGTTCAAGGGGGTTAGCCCCATCGACGTCGTATCCGCGTTACTCATCGGACTCCTTTTCTGGTTCCAGCCGACCCCCTTTCTCGTCCCCTTCACCCAGCTTCCGATAGAGCGCCAAGGGCTCGGCTGGTTTGCCAACCTTCTCATCGGGCTGGCCTACGCCGTCCCCATGGCCTTCCGGCGCACGCACCCCGTGCCGAGCGCGCTGACGATTCTGTGCGGCGCCGGAGTGCATCTCCTCCTCGAGCCCGCGAACATCACCCTCGCCGACTTCGCCGTGGTGGCCGCGGTCTACGCCGTGACCGTCTACGGCCCCGTGTGGGCCCACCGCCTCGTTTTGAGCCTCGCTTTGCTCGGATCGTTCTTCATCGCGATCCCGACGCTCACGATGGGCGGGGCGATACGCAACGACTGGGCGACGTGGGGCCCTTTCCTGGGAATCGTCACGTACATCATGGCCGTGGTCCTCGCCGTCTACGGCCTGGCCCTCGCCCGGCGCTCGCAGCTGGCGAAAATGCTCTCGCTCATGCGCATCGCCAGCGACGCGCAGGCCGCTGCGAAAACCGAGAGGGAGCTCGCCGTGCTCGAGGAGCGCTCGCGCATCGCCCGGGAAATGCACGACATCGTCGCGCACACGCTTTCGGTGGTCATCGCGCAGGCCGACGGCGGACGCTACGCCGCGACAAAAGACCCCGAGGCATCCACCCGCGCCCTCGCGACCATTTCCGACATGGCCAGGGACGCGCTCAAGGACATCCGCTCGATCATCGGCGTCCTCCGGGAGTCCGAAGGCGACGAGCAGCCGACCCTTCCCCAGCCCATCGAACGCGACCTGGAGACGCTCGTGCGGAACGTGCGCGATTCGGGGGTCAAGGTCTCCTTCGTCCGCACGGGGCAGTCGCGCACGCTTCCCGTCGGCGTCGGAAACGCGGTTTACCGCATCTGCCAGGAAGCCATCACGAACTCCCTCAAACACGCGGGCCCGACGCCCCACATCACCGTGCTGCTTCAGACCACCGATGCGGCCCTGCTCTTGCAAGTCGACGACGACGGACGCGGCGCCGCGGCCCCGAGCGACGGAAAGGGCCACGGCCTCATCGGCATGTCGGAGCGAGCGTCGGCATTCGGCGGGAGCGTCACATCCGGCCCGCGTCCCGGAGGCGGCTTCCGCGTCCTCGCATCCATTCCGATTCCTCACCTCGACAACAGCAATAGGAGCGAACATGACTGAGGTATCTAAAATCCGCGTGGGTCTCGTCGACGATCAAGCCCTCGTGCGGACGGGCTTCGCCATGGTGATCGACTCCCAGGACGACATGAAGGTGGTCCTGGAGGCGAGCAACGGCAAAATCGCCCTCGAACGCCTGACCGTCGTGCCCGCGGACGTCATCCTCATGGACATCAGGATGCCCGTCATGGACGGGCTCGAAGCGACGGCGACCATCACCTCCAAACAGCTTCCCACCGGCGTCTCCCCGAAGATCCTCATCCTCACGACATTCGAAGAGGAGGAGTACATCATGGGCGCCGTCCAGGCCGGCGCCTCGGGATTCCTGGTCAAGGACGCGCCGCCGGACCAAATGCTCGAGGCGATCAGGACGATCTACCGCGGCGACGCCGTGATCGGCCCCTCGTCGACGAAGAAACTCGTTGAGAAGCTGGCCAAGGAGGCCACCGCGATGCGGGCGACCGACCCGCACATCCTCGACGGGCTGACCGAGCGCGAGATCGAGGTCCTCAAGCTCGTCGCGCAGGGGCTGACCAACGGCGAGATTGCAAAGACCCTGACGGTTGCGGAAGCCACGATCAAAACCCACATCGGCCATATTTTCTACAAGCTAGGTGCGCGCGACCGCGTTCAGGCCGTCGTCCTCGCTTATGAAGCCGGCCTCGTTCGTCCGGGCGATCTGACGTGACCGACATCCTCTCGGCGTCGTCGCTGACGAAGGTCTACGGCGAGGGGCCGCTCGCCGTTCGCGCCTTGAACGACGTGGGCCTCGCCTTCCCCAGGGGACGGTTCGCCGCGATCCTGGGGCCTTCCGGCGCGGGAAAGTCTGCCTTCCTCCACATCGTGGGAGGCTTGGACGCCCCGACGTCGGGAAGCGTGACGGTCGCGGACCTCGAACTCCCCTTCGCCGACGAGGAAGCGCTGGCCCGGATCCGTTCCGAACACATCGGCTTCGTCTTCCCCGGGGAGAATCTTCTGCCCCATCAAACGGCGCGCCAGAACATCGAGCTTCCGATGCGGATGAGGGGCGAGAAAGCCGACGAAGGCTGGTATTCGTCGGTGGTCAGGACCATGGGCATCGCGGGCGTCATGGACGAGCTTCCGTCCCGCCTTCCGCGGGCGATGCAGCAGCGCGTGGCCGTTGCCCGGGCGATCCTGGGGCGCCCCGCGATCATCTTGGCCGACGATCCCGCGCATTCGCTCGACTCGAGGGCCTCGCTGGAGATCGTCGAATTGCTGCGCCTGTGCGTGCGGGAATTCGGGCAGACCGTGCTCATGGCCACCCAGGATCTGGCGGAAGCGGCTTTGGCCGAGCGGGTGATCCTGTTCTCCGACGGCGGGGTCGCCGGCGAGATATCCGAGCCCACTCCAGTTTCCATCCTCACCGCCCTGGAGGCGCTGAGCCTACGCTCGGGGCCGGGATGATAGACCAAGTCGCCGGCTCGATTCTGGCCAACCGGCTGAGATACCTTCTGGCGGCGCTCGCCGTTGCAGTCGCGAGCGCCCTGACAGTCGTGTGCCTGGCCGTGGCAGATTACGTGAGGACGGCATTTCCGGCCGCGCCCGCGGGCGACTTCGGGCAGGCGCAGGCCGCCGTCACGGTGGCCGAGGCCGCTCAGGGCCGGGATGTCGCAAAATCCGTCGAACGCCTGAAATCCGTCGGGGAAGTCTACTCCCAGCAGATTCACCGCGCGGCGATCACGCGCACCACCGCCTCGAAGGGCCTGCTGGTGACCGAGACTCCGAATGCGCGTTTCGGCTTCTACCGGCTGCTCGAGGGGAAGGCGCCGAGGCTGACGAACGAGATCGCCATAAGCCAAACGACGGCGCAGCAGATGCGCCTCAAGGCGGGCGACACCATGACGGTGACCGTCTACTACAAGACCCCCGATTCCTCGGATTCCCAGTCTTTTTCCATAGGCATGCGGGTGACGGGCGTCTACAAGGAACTCCACCGCGTCGCCCGAGGCGGGCATTCGTTCGCGGGCTACATCACCCCCGAGGCCGCGAAAGAGTGGCGGAACCGGGAGGGCCGCCCGCCCGCCGACGCCGAAACGACCGTTTACGCCATCAGCGCCGCCGGCCATTCGGACGCCGAAATGCTCGCCGACCTTTCTGCGATTCCCGGAGCCTCGGTCGAATCCCGGCTCGGCGAAGACGAGCGGGGCCTGAGCGAGGGCCTTTCGCGCGCGAGCTTCGGCGCGGCCGCCATGGCCGTGGCGTTTGCCCTGTTCGCGTTGGGCTTGGCCGGCGTCGTCGCTTGGAACGCCTTCCGGGCGGCGAGCGCCGCCCGGCGCCGCCAGCTCGCGCTCCTGGCGACCCTTGGAGCGTCTTCGCGCCGCATACGCAGGATGATCGCCTGGGAGGCGGTCACGGTGGGCGCCGTCGCCTCGGCCGTCGGGGCGGCGGTCGGCGTGAGCTTGACGAAGCTCGTGCCGCGGCTCGTTCTGGGCGATCCGGCTGCGGCCGTGCTTCCCGCGGGCATCGAGCCGAATCCCCTCTACGGCTTTTTTGCTCTCGTCGCGGGCGCCTTCGTCGCGGTTTCCGCCGCCGCACCCTTCGTTTTCCGCTCTCGCGAAGTCGCCCCCTTGGAGGCCGTCGACGATTCCCTCGCGGCCCCGCCCGGCGACGGAAAGACCATTCGGCCCCACGTCGCCTTCGGTTTGGTGGGAGCGGGCGTCGCGGTGACGTTCACAGGGGTCTTTTTCTCCAATCCGGGCAGCGACGAGGGGCCGCTGCTCGTCGTCATCGGCGCCTTCGCCCTTTTCCGCGGAATCGTCGGGCTCGCGCCTCCCTTGGCGCGAAGGCTCGGAATTCCGCTGGCCAACTTTTTCGTCGGAGGCTTGGACGGCGGACGCAACCGAGTCCGCCTGGCCTTCCACGACGTGCGCGAGCAAGGGACGAGGGCCAAGCTCGCCCGAGCGGCCACGGCGACGCTGTTTGCCTCGACCTTCCTGCTGTCGTCGGCGGCGGTCACGGTGGGAGTCGCCCACGCAAACGCGCTCGCAGCCATCGACGCCTCCTTCCCGCGCGACGTCGACGTGCGCCAGGCGACCGACTCGGAGGGGGCCGGCCTCGGAATCACGGCCTCACAGGAAAGGGCCGCCGCGGCAAACCCCAATGTCGCCGCCGTTGTGCCCGTCTATGAAACCAAGGTCGATTCGGACTTCGGCAGGCTCACCCTTTCCGCCGTCGATCCGGTTCGCGCCTCCTCGGCCCTGCGGGGCGATACGCATGCGGCGTATGAGAAAACGGGGACCGTCACCCTTCCCGAGCGCATGCGCACGGCGAAAACGGCCAAGAGGACGATCACCGTGACGGGGCGCGACGGCAAGACGCTGAGGCTCTCGGTCGCTTTCGGCGGCGTCGCCTCCCCCACGGTCTCGCTCAAAGACCTGCGGAAGCTCGACGACGTCGGAACGCCCGCGGCCCTGTGGCTGAGGACGCGCGGCGACGAGCCGACTGTTGAAAAGGTCCGGTCCATCGCCCACGACGTCAACGAAGCCAGCGGCGACGCGTTCGCGAAGGTCACGTCTTCCTTGCTGCGTCAACGATCCGCCTATTCCGCCGCCGTCGATTCGACCGCGCGTCTGCTGGCTTGGGCGCTCACAGGCTTGGCCGTCGCATCCGGCCTTGGCGCGTCGCTTGCGATCGCCCTCTCGCTCTCGGCCAAACGGCGTGACTTCGAGATTCTTCGCGCGATAGGCGCGTCCGGGCGCTCAATCAGGCGAGCGGAGGCTTCGCGCCAATGCGCGCTTGCATTCGCGGGAATGATCCTCGGAACGCTTCTGGGGATCCTCGTTTCCTGGGGCGTGGGCGCCGCATTCTTCTCGTGCATGGGCGCCGCAGTGGGAGGCGCACTTCCGCCCCTTGGCCTCGTCTGCGTTCTCCTTGCCGAAGCGACAACAATCAGTATAGTGATTTATTTCACTTTAAGGACGTTAACCGGGAGACATTTGGCCCAGTCCGCAAGGCTAATGGGCCGCAAGTCCAACTCGTGAAAATAAGGAAGGCCGAACATCACGAAAAAAGGTCTTTACGTGGAGGCTGAAACCTGCCACCCTTATTAACTGCACGCATCACGCACGGCGTGCTAACACACGAAGGAGATACATCGATATGGATTGGCGTCACCGGGCTGCCTGCCTCACTGAGGACCCGGAGCTGTTCTTCCCCATAGGCAATTCGGGCCCGGCCATCGCGCAGGTCGAGCAGGCTAAGCGAGTTTGCAATCGCTGCGCCGTGCAGGACATTTGCCTCAAATGGGCCTTGGACACGGGCCAGGACGCTGGCGTATGGGGCGGGCTCTCCGAAGAAGAGCGACGTTCGCTCAAGCGCAGGACGGCACGCGCACGCCGTTCTAGTCTGACCTAGGGACGGCGGTTTGGCGGCGCCCCGCAGCGCCGCTGATTTCGCGCGCCCTCGCCGGGCCGCCTTGCCCCTGCCCGCCAGGCGGCTTACGAGCCTCTCCTACTTGCCGACGAACGCCTCGATATGAACTCGAGTGCCCCCGCCGGGGCGTGAGCGCCACTGGATTGAGCCACGCAGCTCTGCCTCAACCAGCGTTTTGACGATCTTCGTGCCCAGCCCTTTGCCGGGCCCGCCGTCGGCGATTCCCAAACCGTCGTCCTCGACGTCGATCGTCAGGCGGTCGCCGTCTCGGTCCGCCGTCACTTCGATGTGGCCGCCGTCGACCAGGCCGTGTTCGACGGCGTTGGACACGAGCTCGGTCAGCACGACGGCAAGCGACGTCGTCTTCGTCGCGTCTATCTTTCCAAAATCGCCCGTAAGATGCGTGGTCACCGACACGTGCGTGGCCGCGACGTCGCGCGCAAGATTGAGCAGCGCGCCGAACACCTCTCCGAAATCGACGTTCTCTTCGACCGTCTCCGAGAGCGTTTGATGGACGAGGGCGATCGTCGCCACACGCCGTTGGGCGTTTTCCAAGGCCTGCCTCGTTTCCGCGTTCACGTCCGCGCCGCGCGCCTGCATGCGCAAAAGGGCGGAGACCGTTTGGAGGTTGTTCTTCACCCGATGGTTGATCTCGCGGATAGTCGCGTCCTTCGTCAGCAGCTCCAGCTCGCGATGGCGCACCTCTGTGACGTCGCGGCACATAAGGATCCCGCCCAGTTTCCTTCCCCTGTCCGTCAGGGGCACCGCACGCAGCGAAAGGATGACGCCGTGGGCCTCGACCTCTGCGAGCCAGGGCGCCCGCCCCATGACGACGACGGGAAGCGCCTCGTCCACAACGGTGTGGTCCTCGATGACGTCAGTGATGACCTCGGCCAACAGGCTGCCGACGATGGGCCCCCCGATCCCGAGGCGATGGTAGTTGGACACCGCGTTCGGGCTCGCGTAGAGCACGACGCCCTCAGGATCGAGGTGGACGAATCCGTCCGTCACGCGCGGGGTCCCGTGCCTGTACCCGGTCGGCCTGCCGTCGAAGGGAAACTCGCCCATTGTCACCATGTGGACGAGCTGCGAAGAAATGGTCGAATAGTTGGTGGTCAGCGCCGGCACCTGCACCGGAACGACGTCCAACGAGTCGGCCTCCGTAATGCACAGCGCAGCGACGGCCTTTCCCTCACGGCGAACGGGAACCACTTTGAGATTGAATCCTTGGCGGGGGATCAGGCGTTCGACGCCGCCGTCGAGGACTTCGTCGATCGCCGCGGCGAACCGCGGCTCGATCTGACGCCCCACGATGTCGTTCTCGTAGAAAGTGCTCGCCGTGGCGGGCCTGCATTGCGCCACCACGGTTGTGCACCCGCCCACGTCCTGCACGATGAGAAGAAGGTCCGAAAAGGAAACGTCCGCTATCGTCTGCCAATCCCCCACAAGCTGGTGGATCCATTCCTGGTCCGCCGTGGTGAGGCGGCGAGCGCGGCCGAGCATGTTCGAAAGCGAAGGCATGTGCCTTAGCCTATCGCGGTCGTGCACAATAGATGGCATGGATATCTCGACCACACAGACGTACAACGCGAGCCCGGGCGCCGTCGCGCAGGCGCTTCTCTCATCCGAGCTTGCAGCCAAGCGGGCCAAGCTGGCGCGCGTCGACGACTACACACACACCGTCGACGGCTCGAAAGCCACGACCGTGGTGAACGTCCCCGCTGAGCGGCTCCCCTCCAAGGCCCGAACTTTCGCGAGAAACGGCGCAAAAGTGACGATCACTACAGTCGCTTCGGGCGACGGCGTTACGTACACCGTCGATCCCCACGGCCTTCCCGCCGAGATTTCGGCGGCCCTCAAGCTTTCCGGCGACGCGACCACGACGGCCGACCTTTCTGCCACCCTCAAGGTCAAGATCCCCCTCCTCGGCGGGAAGATCGAGAAGAGGGCAGCCGGAATGGTCGATCGGCTGCTTGCCAAAGACGCCAAGCTGGTCGAGGAAGTCATCGAAGAACAGGGCTCATGACGGTCAATCGGGCCTACGAGGATCTGCTCGCCGACGTCCTGGAAAACGGGACGGAAAAAGGCGACCGCACGGGCACGGGGACTCTCTCCGTGTTCGGGCGGCAGATCCGCTATCGCCTCTCCGAGGGCTTTCCGCGCATCACAACGAAGTTCGTGGCGATGAAGGCGGTCAAAGGCGAACTCCTGTGGTTCCTTTCGGGCGACACGAACGTCCGCTGGCTCCAGGAGCGAGGCATAACGATTTGGGACGAGTGGGCCGACGACGCCGGCGAACTCGGCCCGGTTTACGGATGCCAGTGGCGCAGCTGGACCGCCCCCGACGGGAGGCACATCGACCAGATTCAGCAGGTGCTCGACCAGCTGCGGGAACGCCCCGATTCGCGGCGAATGGTCGTCAGCGCCTGGAATCCGGCCGATCTCGACAAAATGGCGCTGCAGCCGTGCCACGCGATGTTCCAGTTCTACGTCGCCGACGGCAGGCTTTCGTGCCAGCTCTATCAGCGCAGCGCCGATCTCTTCCTCGGCGTCCCCTTCAACATCGCCTCCTACGCCCTGCTGACGCATATGTTCGCCCAGCAGGCCGGCCTCAAGGCCGGCGATTTCGTATGGACCGGCGGCGACTGCCACATTTATCTTAACCACGTCAAGCAGGTGAAAGAGCAGCTGACGCGCGAACCCTATCCCTTCCCCACGCTGCGCCTGAAGAAGGCCCCGTCGATATTCGAATATGCAATGGACGACATCGACGCCTCGGAAGGGTATCGGCACCATCCCAAGATCCACGCCCCCGTGGCCGTATGACGGTCGGGCTAGTATGACGGTCGGATCCGCGTGACGCTCGGGGCCATCTGGGCACAGGGCCGCGCACAAGCCATCGGGAAGGGCGGCGCTTTGCCGTGGCGCCTTCCCGAGGATCTCGCGCTCTTTCGACGGGTGACCTCAGGGCGCCCGGTGATCATGGGCCGCAAAACCTGGGAGTCGCTGCCGCCCAGATTTCGCCCGCTTCCGGGGCGCCGCAACATCGTCCTCTCCCGCGATCCGAACTTCGCCGCCGACGGCGCGGAGGCCGTCCGCTCCCTGGCAGAGGCGACAGAGGCGGCGTCGCGCGACGAACAGGCCTGGATCATCGGAGGCGCCGCCGTTTACGCCGAGGCACTCGACGTCGTTGACGTCCTAGTCGTCACCGACGTCGACGTCGACGTCGAAGGCGCCGACGCCTTTGCGCCCTCGATCGACGGCTCCTGGCGGAAGGCGGCCAGCCTCCCCAAACGAGGCTGGCTCGCGTCGGGGAAGCTGAACTATCGCGTGACCGTCTACTTCCGACCCGGCGTAAACGCGGACGACGTCGTTCGGGCCGTCGCTGTCTGAGGCCCGTCGCGGACCTGAGCCAGCCCGGCTAAGACCGAACGGGCGGCGAAAACGGGCCTTTTCCTGCGCGCAATGAACGCAGGGAAAGGCCCGTTTCAAGCCGTGGAGCGCAGGAAACCCGAGCCAAAGCGCGACGTCGCGGCTCGTCAGCCGTCGGTGTCGAACTGCGAGTTGTACAGCTCCGCATAGAAGCCTCCGCGGGCCAAGAGCTCCTCGTGGCCGCCCGTCTCGACGATGTCGCCGTCGCGCATGACAAAGATGACGTCGGCGTTGCGGATGGTCGAGAGCCTATGCGCGATGACGAAGGACGTGCGATCCTTCGTGAGTGTGTCGAGCGCCTCTTGAATGAGCTTCTCCGTGCGGGTGTCGATGGAAGACGTGGCCTCGTCGAGGATGAGAAGCGGATTGTCGGCGAGCATCGCCCTGGCGATCGTCACGAGCTGTTTCTGCCCGGCGGAAAGCGTGGTCTGCTCGGACAGGACGGAGTCGTACCCCTGCGGCAGCTGCGAGACGAGCTCTGAAAGCCCGACCTTGTCCATGACCTCGTCGAGGCGCTCGGGCGAGATCCCCTCGCTGCGGTAGACGACGTTCTCGCGCAGCGTGCCCTCGAAGGTCCACGTGTCTTGAAGGACCATCGAGAAGAGGGCGTCGACGTCCTCGCGCCGCATGGACGACGTCGGAATCCCGTCGATCCGAATCTCGCCGCCCCACAGCTCGTAAAAGCGCATGAGCAGATTGACCATCGTGGTCTTGCCCGCGCCGGTCGGCCCGACGACGGCGACCTTCTGGCCGGCCTTGACGCTCGCGGAGAAATCGTGGATGACCTCCTGCCCCTCGACGTAGCCGAACTTCACGTGGTCGAATTCGACGTCGCCCCGAACCTCGGGGACGCCCGCCGGCTTGTCCGATTCGGGGTCCATCTCGGTTTCGTCCAGCAGCTCAAACACCCGGTTGCCCGCCGCGGCGGCGGATTGGAACGACGTCGCGGCCTCGGCCATCTGCCCGAGAGGGTTGGTGAAGATGCGGATGTAGACCATGAAGGCGACGATGACGCCCACGGCCACGGTTCCGTTGAGGACGAGCACGGCGCCGACGATGCATACGACGACGTACCCGAGGTTGCCTACGAACCCCATGAGCGGCCACATGAGGCTGGAGAGGAACTGCGCCTTCCACGCGCTCGTGTACAGGGCGTCGTTGCGCTCGTGGAACTCCTGGCGCGCATCCTCCTCGGCGTTGAACGCGCGGACGACCGGATGGCCGGAGTATGTCTCTTCGATGTGGCCGTTGAGGGCGCCCAGCTGCCGCTGCTGAGCGACGAAGTGCTTCTGGCTGACGCCCATGATCAACCCGGAGCCGACGACGCCGATGAGGGCCGCGCCGATGCCTGCGAGCGCCATCCTCCACTCGGTCGCAAACATCATGATCGCCGAGCCGAGAATCGTGATGATTCCGCTGACGATGGAGGCGACCGAGTTGTTGAGAGTCTGCGAAAGGGTGTCGACGTCGTTGGAAACGCGGGAAAGCGTGTCTCCCACCGACTGCCTGTCAAAGTAAGCCAGGGGCAGGCGGTCGATCTTGCGGTCGAGGTCCGAGCGCATCTTTCGGGCCGTCCACTGGGTCGCGCGGACCATGAGCAGGCCCTCGACGAAGTTGAAGAGGAAGGATCCCGCGAGGATCGCAACCGAGATGAGAGTCAGCCTCCGCACCTCGTCCATGTTCACTCGCCCCGCGAGCCCCTTTTCGATCTCGTCGGTGATGTCGGACAGGTATTCGGGCGCGATGACGGTGAGAACCGCGCCCGCCACGGCCATGAACGTCGCGGCGACGAGCAGCGCCCGCACCGGCTTGGCGTAGGCGAGAAGCTTTTTGACGGTCGGGCCCATGGCGCCTATTGCCTTGCGGTCCACGCCGCCGCCCTCCCCGCCGAAGCCGTCGGAGGTGAGGTTGTCCCCTTCGGAGAGGCCTTTTTCGCGATTGCTGCGGGCCAGTTCCAGGCCGCGCCGAACAGAGTCGAGGTCGCGCTCGTCCCGCCCGTTCAAAGCCTTTGCGGCGCCCCCGCCGAGAGCCTCCACGGCTTTCTGCCCTTTCGAGGTTTCCTTGCCTCCGCTCATGCCAATTCCTCCTCGCTCAGCTGGGACAGCGCGATCTCCCTGTACACGGGATTGCTCGCGAAAAGCTCGTCGTGGGTTCCGACGCCGACGATCCTCCCCTTGTCGACCACGAGTATCTTGTCTGCGTTTCGGACGGTGCCGATTCGCTGGGCGACGATGATGATCGTCGCGCCCGCGGCTGCCTCCCGCAGCGCGGAGCGCACGTCGCGGTCCGTCTTGTAGTCAAGCGCGGAAAACGAATCGTCGAAGATCATGATTTCACCGTCGCGGGCCACGGCCCGCGCGATCGACAGCCTCTGCTTCTGCCCGCCCGAGAAGTTCGATCCGCCTTGCGCGACGGGCGATGCGTAGTCATCCTCTTTCGTTGCGATGAACTCGGAGGCGTTCGCCACGCGTGCCGCTTCGACGACGTCGGCCGGGGTGAGCTCCTTCGCCCCCTTCCCGTAATCGATGTTCGAGGCGATCGTCCCCGAGAAGAGGGTGGCCTTCTGCGGAACGAGCGATATTCGATTGCGCAGCGCCTCCTGCGTCCACTCGCGCACGTCGCGCCCGTCCAGGAGAACCTGCCCCTCGCGCACGTCGTAAAAGCGCGGAATGAGATTGACGATCGAGGATTTCCCCGATCCGGTCGAACCGATGACGGCGACGGTCTGCCCCGGCTCCGCCGTGAAGGAAATCTCTTTGAGGGCGTCGTCTTCGGCGTCGGGGTAGCGGAAGGAGACATTCTTGAACTCCACCGCCCCTTTGAGGCCTGAGCGGCCGACGCTCGCCCCGCCGTCCCGGATTGAGGGCTTCGCGTCCAAGACCTCCAGGATTCTCTTCCAGGAGACCCTCGCCCTCGGGAGGAACACGAAGATGAAGGCCAGCATCATGAAGGCGCCGACGATCTGCAAGGCATAGGCCGAGAAGACAATCATCTGCGTGAAGAGAGTGATCCTCTCGGCGCCGGACGCGGAATCGATCATCCCGGCGCCCAGCGTGTAGATCGCGAGCGTCAGGGCGGTCATGAGCGCCGTCAGGGCGGGCATGAGAAGCGCAAAAGCGACCATCACCTGCGTGTTGTTGCGGGTCAGCTCCGTGTTTGTCTCCTCGAATCTGCCTTCGTGAAACCTCTGGGCGTTGTACGAGCGGATCACCCGAAGGCCCGTCAGGTGTTCGCGCGTCACCCGATTGAGGTCGTCGGTGATTCTCTGCATCCGCATGAGGCGAGGCATCACGACGGCGGTGATGGCGCCCAGCAGAACGACGAGGACGACGACGGCGATCGACGTCGCCGCCGTCCAGGTCCCGTTCGCGCCCGAAATCTTGGTCATCGCCCAAACCGCCAGTATCGGGGATTTGACGAGCATCTGGATGCCCATGACGATGAAGAGCTGCACCTGGGTGACGTCGTTGGTCGACCGGGTGACGAGGCTGGGCGTTCCGAACTTTCCTACTTCGGGAAGGGAGAAGCTCAAGACCTTCTCGAAGACGTCGGCGCGCATCCTGCGGGAGACCCTCGTTCCGATGACGGCCGTGCAGTAGCCCGTGGCCACCATCGCGGCCATAGAGCCGAGCGCGCTTGCAAGCATGAGGGCGCCCTCCCCGAGGACGTCCCGCATGCGAGTCCCCGGAGTGACGATGCGTTTGGTGATCTCCTGCATGTACTCGGGAACCTTGAGGTCGAAGTAGACCTGCAACACGATGGTCGCCAGGGCGATCGCGGCAAGCAGCCACTCTCGACGGTCAATAAATTGTCTTATCCGCATAGTTGCGTTCTTCTCCTCACGACGTAACCGTTCAACACTACGCCGCCCAAAACTTTAAACGTTGGCCTGCCGGTGCGACATTCGCCACCGGCTTGCAAATGCACGCATATGAGTGTATCTTATTCCTTCTACGCAAACGGAATACGCGAAGGGTCGCTTGCGTTGCGTAGACGATGCGCCACAGCAGGGCGCTCAGCCGTTGGCTTGCCGCCAGCGGCAAGCACGCACGAAAGTGTCGGCGTTCCTCACCTGTTCGCCGTTGAGGAGTAAGTACAAATGAATAAGGAGAAAGAAACGCAGCGCAAGGACCGCGCCGCAGCCGAGTTGCAATCGGCTCGCGCAGAGTTCGCTTCGCTCGATCGTCACGCTTCGCCGTCTCGCGCAGAGCGCGCGGCGTTCCGCCTGAAGGCGGCGCAAGACGCCTGGGAGAAGGCAAACGCGACCGAGCTTGCAGCCTGAGCACCTGGCCCCTGTCGGACTCCCCGACGGGGGCCAGGTCGTTTTCCGCGCCAATTCGCGAAAATATCGCTGAGCACCACACTTACCGAAGGCAACCTCAAATTTGGTACAGTGACTCTGCTCGATGTCTCCCCGTTCTCGTTCGGCGAAGGCCGCGACTGGCCCTTCGAAAACGCAACCGCCGCTTCCCGCGCAAAGCTGTTCTTTCTCAGCTGAAGTTTCCCTCTAGCCCTTCGAAAGCGTGGGAAAAACCCTGAATCGCCGCTCGAAGAACTTAGAGATTTAACATGAATTTTTCCCATTTTTCACATTTCTAGCTCTCTTTGAGGCAGAATGATATATATGACGTTAAGCAAACCGATCCGTCTTGCACTCATTGGCTTTGTCGTCACGGCTTTAGTGGCCTTGGTCTTCATAGTCAATCGAAGCAAGCTAAACGAGGACGAAGATTATCCAGTGGCACTCACATCCGCGCCTTCGCTCCCTTTGAAGGGAGTGACATTAGATACGCCTTATGACATTGGCAAGGCCGTATCAGTTATAAAAACACACAATTCCCGTCTGACCGTGCGTCTCGTCATGGACTCGGGAGTTCCCGTCGCAGACTACAAGAAAGCGGTCGATGCGCTTTCCCCCCACGCGAACATCATGATCGAAGTTTTGGATTCCGAGGAGCTGAGCGACCACTCGGCCGATTGGATCAGAACGCGAACCGAGCAGGCCTTCAAGACATTGGGCGACAAGGTCAGCATTTGGGAGATCGGCAACGAACTCAACGGGGAATGGACCGGCTCCTCCCCCCGCGAGATCAACGCGAAGGCAAAAGCAGCCTATGACGTCGTGAAGAAGCATGGCGGAAGGACGGCGATCACTCTCAACTATTGGTCCAGCCCCGACTGCTACACACACGATTGGGAATCAACACTTTCGTACGGACGAACTCTGCGTAACGACTTCAGCAAAGTCGACTATGTTTTCTTATCCGTCTACGAAACCGTCTGCACGCCGCGCCAGCACCCGTCTGCGGGGGACCTGTCCAAGACGCTCAAGTCTTTGGGCGAGGTTTTCCCCAACGCGTACCTGGGAATCGGCGAAGTGGGCGCCCAGCGCCCCGAGGATGACGGGATCGCCGAGCCGGACTTCGCCGAGAAGACCCGTCTGGCGAACTACTATTACGGAATGCACGGGCAGATGAAGAAAAGCGTCGGCTCGCGGTACGCTGGAGGATACTTCTGGTGGTACTTCCGCCAGGACGCCGTCGACGCACCCGCCTCGCAGTCGCTGTGGCCCAGCATTCGTGAACAACTGAAGAAGATGTGACCCCTTGACACAACTGAATATCGTTTCCGCGCCGCGGCCCGCGCATCCGCTCGATGCCCGGGCCGCGCGCGACAAACGGGCGGCGTCGCCCTGCGTCGAGCTCCGCTTCAACTTCTAATTCGGCGTGACCCTTCTCGCGCGGAGCCGATGCGCGCCGCCTATGCGCCGAACCCCGCTCTCGTGCATAATTGAGCCATGACGATCAAGCGTGCGCCGAGTACAGCCAAGCGCGGAAGTGCGCGCGCCCGAATGCCTAGGTAACTCACAAAGCCCTTTTCCGAACGCCGCATTCGCGGCGCTGCCTTAGGACGTGAACAGTTGCCTCTTTCTCCCATGTTTCAACCTTCTCTCACAGCGCCCGTCGCAGGGGGCTCCTCCGGCGATCGCAGCCGCAGCCGCGCGCACACAACGGTTTCCTTCGAGGTCATGCCGCCCAGACGCCCCGAGAACACGCCGGCCTTCTGGGCGATGATCGACAGACTGCTGGCCGTCCAGCCGGATTTCGTCTCCGTCACATATGGCGCGGGAGGGAAGAACCGGTTCAGCGCGCGAGACATCGTCACGCGACTGTCCCGCGACACCCCCATCAATCCGATTGCCCACCTGACGTGCGTCGGAACGTCGGTCCGCACCGTCGAATCGGTGATAGAGGATTACCTCGACGCCGACGTTCGAACCTTTCTCGCCCTGCGCGGGGACCCGCCCGCCGACGATCCCGATTGGAAGCCGCCTCTGGGCGGCGTCTCGTCGGCCACCGAGCTCGTCGCACTCATCCGCAGCGTCGAGACGAGGCGCTGCGCGGCGAACGGATCGGCGGCGCTGCGCGCAGCCGTGAGCCCGTTGACGATCTCGGTCGCCGCCTTCCCCTCCGGCAATCCTGCGGCCGGAACGAATCCCGAGCAGGAAGTCGAGCGCCTTCTGCTCAAGCAGGCCGCGGGCGCGAGTTTCGCCATCACCCAATTGTTCTGGGACGCGCAGACCTACATTTCCTTCGTCGACAAGGCCCGGCAGGCCGGCGTCTACATACCAATCCTCGCGGGCCTCCTCGTCCCCTCGGACCTTCGAAGGCTTTCGCGCACGTCCGATCTGACCGGAATAATGCCCCCCGATTCGCTCGTCGAGCGTTTGAGGGCGGCCGACGACGCCGAGGCCGCCGCTCTCTGCGGCGTCGCCGAAGCCGCGCGCATCGCACGGGAGGTCCTCGAATCCGGAGCGCCCGGATTGCACCTGTACACGTACAACAGACCCGAACCCGCCCTTGCCCTGCTCGAGCAGATCGGGCTCGTCGAGCCCGCCGAAGGCATCGAACCCTGTGCAAGCGTCAAGCCGTCTGCAAGCGTCGATCCCTCCGAAAGCTAGGCCCGCCCCGCAACGCGACGTCGCCCGCCGGCCGGCGGGCCCGCGACGCGAGCGGAACATCAACCCCTATCAAACACCTGGAGAATCCTCATGACATCACCCCGCTTCCCCTCCGCGACGATCCTCGGATACCCGAGGATCGGGCCTTCCCGCGAGCTCAAGCGCGCCGTCGAATCTTATTGGGCGGGGAAAATCGACGCGGACGAGCTGCGCAGCGCCGAGCGCGGCCTTCGCCTGGCGAGCTACAAGCGGCTGCGCGAGCTGGGCCTGACCGAGGCAGCCTCGATTCCCGAATCGTTCTCTCTCTACGACCAGGTCCTCGACGTCACGGTGCTCCTGGGCGCCATTCCCGAACGTTTTGCCGGGCGCACGGGATACGATCTGTACTTCTCCCTGGCCCGCGGCGACGACACGGCGCCGCCGCAGGAGATGACAAAGTGGTTCGACACGAACTACCACTACCTCGTCCCTGAAATCGGCCCCGAAACTCCTGTCGGGCTGGCGGACCGCGGCGTCGTCGAACGTTTCGCCGAGGCGCGGGAGGCCGGTTTCGACGTTCGCCCCACGCTGGTCGGCCCGGTGACATACCTCGCGCTTGCCAAGGCGGCCGACGGCGCTCCGGCCGAGTTTTCGCCGCTGGACCGGCTTGACGACGTCGTCGACGCATACGCCGAGCTTTTGAGCGAGTTGGCCGCCGCGGGCGCCGAATGGGTGCAATTCGACGAGCCCGCATTGACCTCCGACAACCTTCCGGCGGCGCGCAGCGACCTCGTCGCCGCGGCGTTTCGAGCGTGGCAGCAGCTCGCCGCCGTCGACCCGCGCCCGAGCATCCTCGTCACCACGCCTTACGGCGACGCCAGCCAGGCGATCCCCGCCCTGACCCAGACGGGGGTCGAGGCGATCCACGCCGCGGCCGGCCAGCTCGCGCCCTTCGCCGGATCGGGCGTCGACTTCTCCGAGGTGGCGCTCGTGGCCGGCGCGATCGACGGGCGCAACATTTGGACGGCCGACCTCGGGCGGGCCGAGCGCTCCCTCCAGGCCCTCGAACCCCTCGGCGCGGCGGGCTTGAGCGTTTCGACCACGACGTCCCTCCAGCACGTCCCGTACAACACCGAGGTGGAAAAGTGGGACGACCCCGAGCTGGACGCGAACCTCCACGAGTGGCTGGCCTTCGCCGACCAGAAGGTGCGCGAGGTCGTCGTCCTCGCCAAAGGCCTCACCGAGGGCTGGGGCGCGGTCGCCGATGAGATCAGGCGTTCGGAGGAAATTCTCGCCAGGCGCTCGCGCAGCGTCGGCGTCGTCCGCGAAGACGTGCGCGACAGGGTCGCAGCCGTCGACGAGTCGCTGCGAACCCGCGTCGAGTACGCCGAGCGCGAGCCGAGGCAGCGCGAGAGGCTGGGGCTTCCGCCGCTGCCGACGACGACGATCGGCTCCTTCCCCCAGACTCCGCAGATCCGCAAGACTCGCGCGGCCTTCAACCGCGGGGAAATCGACGAAGCCGGCTACCTCGAGGCGATCCGCGCGGAGATAGCCGACGTCATCGCCCTTCAGGAGGGCCTCGACGTGGACGTCCTCGTCCACGGAGAGCCGGAGCGCAACGACATGGTGCAGTACTTCGCCGAGCTGCTCGAGGGCTTCGCGGTCACGTCGCAGGGCTGGGTGCAGTCTTACGGCACGCGCTGCACGCGCCCGTCGATCCTTTGGGGCGACGTCGCCCGCACCAAGCCGCTGACCACCGAGTGGACGGCCTACGCCCAGTCCCTGACGGACCGTCCGGTCAAGGGAATGCTCACCGGCCCCGTCACGATTCTCGCGTGGTCTTTCGTGCGCGACGACCTTCCGATCGCCCAAGCGGCAGACCAGGTCGCCCTGGCGCTGCGCGACGAGATCGCCGACCTCCAAGCCGGCGGAGCCGCAATCATCCAAGTCGACGAACCGGCGCTGCGCGAACGGCTTCCGCTCGCCGCCGAGGAACACGAGGCCTACCTCGCGTGGGCCGTCGGCTCCTTCCGCTTGGCCACCGCCGTCGCCGAGCCCTCAACTCAGATCCACACCCACCTGTGCTATTCGGAGTTCGGGCAGATCATCGACGCCATCGACGCCCTCGACGCCGACGTCACGTCGATCGAAGCCGCGCGCTCTCGCATGGAGATCCTTCCCGAGCTCGCCGAACACGGCTACGTTCGCGGCATAGGCCCTGGCGTGTGGGACATCCACTCCCCGCGCGTTCCCTCGACGGAGGAGCTCACCGAGCTCATTGAGGCCGCCGTCGCGGCTATTCCCGCCTCCCGGGTGTGGGTCAATCCCGACTGCGGCCTGAAGACGAGAGCCTATCCGGAGACCAAGGCGACCCTCGAGAACCTCGTGAGCGCGGCGAAGGCCGTTCGAAGCCAGCTGAGCTGAGGCAGTCGCAGGCTGACTGAGATTGCCGCAGGCTGACTGAAAGGCCGGAACGAGATGTGGGTCGGGCGACGTTCGCGTTGCCCGACCCACGCGCGATTTCGGAGCCTTCGGCTTCAACTTCAAACGCATATGCCGCGTCGCCTTAGGCTGTTTCCACAAGTGCCGAGCCGATTCGAAACAGGCCTTCGGCCGGGCGGCGCGCTTGCGGCCAGCGGGCAGCGAGGCGATTTTCATGAGGTTTGACCGTCAACCCAGGCTTTGGCGCGACAGGCGCGGAAAGGCCCACCGGGAGATCAAGGCCGACGTTCCGATTCACTCGGCCTCTATCGAGCGGAGCGTCGGCCCAATCGAAGCCGCATTTGCCTGCCAGTCCCGCGATTTCGAAAGGCTCCTGGCCGAGGGCCTTTCGCGCCCCAATCCAATTGTCACGCCTTGCGGCCGCGACGCTCTGTACACATGGCTCGTCGTGGCGCCGTCGGCTGGGAACGTTCTGCTGTGGCTCGCGGATCTGGTCGAACCAGGCCGCATTGAGAACGCCGAGTTTTCACGACTCGGCGGAACCGGGGCGTGGGCGCTCACCGTCAAGCTTCCGCGGAACTGGCGCGCCTCATACAGGATCGCGGTGAGCGACGGAGATCCCAGCGACTCCCCGTGGAGATCCGCTCGCGGATACGGACCGGTGCGTATGGCCGCGCTCGAATCGTCGGGCCTGGATCGGCGTTCTGCCTACGCCATGCGTTCCACGGCGGGCGAGTTCTCGCTGGCTTCCGGCCCGGAGGCCCCGCCGGAGCTCTGGCGCTGCGACGTCGAGCTTCCACGGCGAAGCGGCGTCGAACAGATCTCCAACGGTTCCGAACGAGCATGGATCTATGTTCCCGAGGCCGGTCTTCCCGGGGTAGGCGTTCGCGAGGCCGGCGTTCGCGGTCTCGACCGACCCACACCGCTGCTCTTGCTTTTCGACGGCGGCACGTGGGTGCGTGACATCGAGCTTCCTCGGCTTCTCGACGCCGCAATCGCCTCGGGGGCCATTGCCCCGCTCCACGTGGCGATGCTCGACGCCGGCGGCGAGGACGACCGGTGGGAAAGCCTCGGCGTTCCCTGCGGCCAAGTCGATGCCGTCCTCGATTGGCTGCTTCCCGAGCTTCGCAGCCGCTACAACGTGGCTCGCGACGGCGCGAGCACCTGGGCGGCAGGGCAGAGTCTCGGCGGGCTGAGCGCACTGTGGACGGCCGCCCTGTCCGAAGGGCAGGTTCGCCACGTCGTCGCCCAGTCCCCTTCCCTGTGGCGCTTTGACTTGGCGGGCCCCTTGGCCGAGGCTCCTTGGGATTCGATTCGCATCGACGTCGGCGCCCTCGAAGGCACAGCGCATCTGGCGCACCGACTCGCTGCCCGGGTTCCCGGCATCGACGTCGAGGAATTTTGCGGCGGCCACGATTGGGCCTGCTGGCGCGCCGCGCTTTTTTCCGCTATGGCACGTATGTGAGCCCGCCCTCGCAGGTCGGTAATTTCGGAAGTGACAAAAGCGCGAACACCGCGCTCACAGCACCATGGCCGCAATCCAACCGGCGGCGAGCAGCGGCAGGTTGAAGTGGAGGAAGGTCGGTATGACGGTGTCGCGCACGTGGTCGTGCTGACCGTCGGCGTTGAGCCCCGCCGTCGGGCCGAGGGTCGAATCCGAGGCGGGAGACCCCGCATCGCCCAGAGCTCCTGCGGTGCCGATGATGGAAACCGTCGCGAGCGGCGAGAAGCCCAGGGACGCGCACAGCGGAACGTAGATCGCCGTGATGATCGGAAGGGTCGAGAACGACGAGCCTATCCCCATTGTGACGATGAGCCCCACCAAGAGCATGGCGAATGCGGCCATCGGCCGATTGTCCGCGAACACCTTGGAGATGTCGGCCACGAGGGGTTTGACGTCGCCCGTGGCCTGCATTACCGCGGCGAAGCCCTGGGCCGAAATCATGATGAACCCGATGACGGCCATCATCTTCATCCCTTGGGTGAAGACGTCGTCGGCGTCGCGCCAGGGCACCGCACCCGTGACGAGGAAGACCATCAGCCCCACGAGCGATCCGATGAGCAGACCGTCCGCTTCGGCTCCGGACGCCTTCATCCACAGCTGCACCCCAAAGCATGCAACGATTCCGACGAGCGACATGACGATGGGATAGGCGGACGGGCGAGCCTCCCCCTTTTCTTTCGCCTCGTCAGAGTCGCCGCCCGAGCCTCTGTTGCGGCCCTTGCCGAACAAACCGGCCAAACCGCGCCTGCCCGCACCGGATTTGCCAGAGCCGCCCGCACCGGTTTGGCCGCCGGAGGCGCTGCCGTCCGAGCCGTCGTCGGCGATGACCGCGTCCAGTTCGGAAACGCCGCTGCCGACGGACTTCGATCCGTCGATCGCAATGTCGGCGTATTCGCGGGGCTTTCGATAGGAGAAGAAGACGGCGATGAGGAGGCCGGCGACCATTCCCAGCGCGGGAATCCCCATGGCCGCCATCACGTTGACGCCGTCGGTCCGCATTCCGGCTTTGCGGATGTTGCCAAGAAGGATGTCGTTGAGGAAGATGCTGCCGAATCCGATCGGCAGATACATGTAGGTGGTCACCAAGCCGAAGGTCAAGACGCAGGCCACGAGCCTCCGGTCGATCCGCAGTTTGTTCATGACCGTCAAAAGCGGCGGAATGAGCAGCGGGATGAATGCGATGTGAACGGGAACGAGATTCTGGCTCATGATCGACATGGCGAGAACCCCGCAGAGCATCGTGTACTTCATGACGGTCAGCACGCGTTCGCGCGACGCGTTTTCCGCGCCGATCCGCGAGATGAGCGCATCGGCGAGAAGCTTGGGAAGCCCCGAGTTGGCCACGGCCATCGCGAAGGCGCCGAGGAGGGCGTAGGAAAGGGCGATCTTCGCCCCGCCCGAGAGCCCCTCCTGAAAGGCGACCAGCGTTCCGTCCAGGCCGAGGCCGCCTAGCAATCCGCCTACGATTGCGCCGACGAAAAGGGCGACGACGACGTGGACGCGCACCAGCGAGAGGGCCAGCATGACAACCACGGCAATGAGAACGGAATTGGTCAACATTGCCCAACTATAAAACACGGTGAGCCCCGCGTCCGCCCGATCGCCCAGTAAATGGACAAAGAGGAGCATATTGCCCGTCAGACAACCAGTGTCCCGGAATTTCGTTCACTGCGTTGTTGAGCGAGGGACGCCGTCGGGAAGGCCCGTCGGCAGCGGGAGTCGCCGTCAGTGATGGGAAGACCCGTCACCGCGTTGAAAAGCCCGGCGATACTCGGTCGGCGGCACCCCGACGGAGGCGACGAAATGCTTGCGCATGGACACGGCGCCTCCGAAGCCCACACGGCTGGCGATCTGCTCGACGCCGAGGGCCGTCGTCTCCAAAAGCTCCTGGGCGGCCGCCACCCTGCGGGAAACGAGCCACTGGATCGGAGGCATCCCGGTTTCAGCGAGAAACCTTCGATGCAGCGTGCGCGGAGACGCGTGCGCGCGATCGGCCATCGCCTGAGCCGTCCACGGGAAGGCGAGATCGCGCAAAATCGCCCCTCGCAGCGCTTCGCCCTCGCTTGCCTTCCCCTCGGTCTCGCCTCTCAACGGAGGAATGAACTGAGCCTGGCCTCCCGGGCGGACGGCCGGCAGAACCATCGATCGGGCGACCGCGGCCGCTGCCGCCGATCCGCGCTCTTGGGCCAGAATCGCCAGGCAGGCGTCGATTCCGGCGGCAACCCCCGCCGAGGTCCACAGCCGGCGTTCGACGTCGTGCGTGTAAAGGGCCTTCGGGTCGACCCGCACTCTCTTGTGCCGTCGTTGAAGTTCGTCGCAAAAATGCCAGTGGGTCGTTGCGTCGGCCCCGTCGAGCAAGCCGGTCGCCGCGAGGAGAAAGGCCCCCGTGCACAGGGAGGCGATGCGCGTTCCGGCGCCGTGAAGTCGAAGCACGAGGGTTATGGCCCGCCCGACGTCGGCGCGGACGACGTCGGACCCAGCGACCCCAGACTCAGCGACGTCGGCGTGGACCGCTCCGAGCGGATCGGCGAATCCCGGAATGAGCAGCAGGTCGGCGCCGTCGGCCTCCTCGAGGGGAAGCGCCCGGATGCGCAGGCCTCCTTCCAGTTCAGGTTCGGGCGAGGGAGAGACTGCGGCGACGTCGTTGAGCGGCACTCCCCTGTCCCGCCGGTCGCCGCCGAAAACCTCGAGCGCAGCGCAGACGTCGAAGCCCCGCATCCCGGCCAAAGCAATCACTCGCACCTTCATGGCAGAATTTTATCGATAGGCGGCATTCATGCCGCTGTCGGTCCCACGCCGACGCTGGTTTCCTTGAAACATGGAAAGAAAGAACACAGCGCTCATAGTCATCGACGTTCAAAACGGCTTCGACCGCAGCCTCTACGGGCCGACCGCGAATCCGCATGCCGAAGCCAACGTCTCGCGGCTCATCGACGAATGGGCGGAACGGCGGCTCGGGCCGCTCGTCGTCGTCCGCCACGATTCGCCCAATCCGTTTTCCCCGCTCCACCCCGGCAGCCCCGGCAACGAATTGAAGGAGGCCGTCGCCCGAGCCGAGGCCGACCTCACGATCTCCAAGCACGTGAACTCGGCGTTCTACGGGAACCCCGATCTTCACGCGTGGCTTGGCCGTTTGCGCATCGAGTCGCTTGTGCTCTGCGGGATTCAGACGAACATGTGCGTCGAGACGACGGCGCGGATGGCCGGCAACCTCGGGTACGACGTCACGATGGCCTTCGACGCCACGCGGACATTCGACATCGACGTCGAAATTCCCGGCCTCGGGCGGATGCGGGCGAGCGCGGAAGACCTCATGCGGGCGACGGCGATGAACCTCGCAGCCGGAGGCTTCGCGAAGGTTCGCACGACGGCGGACATCCTGTCCCGTTGAGCAAGCTCTGAAAAAGTCACCAGTAGGGAACGCTTAAACTCTCAAATGACTTATCGGCCTCCATGTCCGGAAATCAAGGATTGCTCGCCTGAACGGTAAGCGGGATTCGTTCGAGTGGACGGGGCGCCGCGAAGCGAAAAGCGACGATGGCAAGGGCGAAAGCCCGGAGCCGCGCTAGCCTCGCCAGTCCGCGCGGCTTCCGGGCTTTTGCCCTTGCCCGACGTGGGTGTCTCAGCCTACGGGCTCCTGGCGCGGAGCTTGCTTCGCTGCGGGCACGCGCCGTGTGACGAAGTCTTCCATGCCGCGGTCGTCGGTCACGACGGCGGTCACGGTCACTTTCTCCTCCGAGGGAATTCGGACCGACGCCCGAGCCCCGGACACGACCGTTTCACCGCCGTCGGAGCGCTGGACATACCAATCGACGTGGACCACCTTCCCGTCGGCGTCGGTCGAAGCCGACGCGTCCAGTGACATCCGGTCTCCGTCGCGCGCAATCGCGATTGCGCCTGCGGGCCGCTCATTGTTCGCCCGATCGGCGGCGACCCGGAACTCTTTACGGGCCTGGGCGGTCCGGGCCTGGGCGCCCCCTCCCTTGGCGCCCCGAGCCTTGGAGTTTCCGGCATTGGCGGAACCTGACGAATTCGACTGGCTGTCCAAGCCTCCCAGGGCGCCCGTCACGGCCTCGGCTGTGGCCGAGTGGCCCGCCTGGGTCGGGTGGAAGCGTCCGTGGTTGAGAATGTCGTGAATCCACGATCCGTTCGATCCGCACAGCTCGTGCCCCGCGAACGCGGGAACCGTGTCTGCGAACAGGAATCCGTGGCGCAGAGCGGCGGCCTTGAGGGCGGCGTCGAGCTCGTCGGTCTTCGCCGTCATCCACCGCTGATCCACCTTCTTCACGCCCTGGCAGCGCCCCGGAATCGGCCCGCCCGTTCCGCCGCCGGCGGGAAAGATGTGCGGATAGCCCACGGCCACGACCGTCGCGCCCGGGGCTCGCGAGCGAATGTCGGCCGCAATCGAGTCGTAGCTGCGGACGCCTTCCTTCTTCGTCTTGCCCCGAAGAGCGTCGATGGCGGCGTCGACGGGATCGGTCACCGCACGGTCGGTGCTGCACGCGACGAAGGGAAGGAGACTTTTGCCTCCGATGCAGTCGCCGAGGACCTTGCTGAATCCGGCGTCGTTGCCGCCGATCGCAAACGTCACCAGGCCCGTCGAAGCATCGAGCCGCGAAAGCTGCGACTGCTCCCCCCAGGCCGATTTGGCGTTGTAAAAGTCGCCGGTGCGGGCGCCGGAGCAGGCTCCGAAATCGAGCGTTTTGCCTGCCTGGCCGGCCACTCGGTGGGCGTACGCGGAAGACGAGCGGCGGCATCGGTTTCCATTCGCCTCGTCGGTCCCTTCGGCATAAGGCGGGACGCCGTCGCCAGAGGCGTAGGAATCCCCGAGGGCGACGTACTTTCCGGCGGGGACGGTCGCCGGCTTCGCGCGGGCCGCCGACGCCGCGTGGGAAGCCGACGCGGCATCGCGAGCGACGTCGCCCGAATTGGCCTGCGCCGCCGCGCCCCGGCCCTTCGCGGCTAAAGCGAGAGCGCCAGAAGGCGCAACTCCGCCGCCCGCCTGGCCGGCGCCGGCTTGCGCGCCAATCGCCGAGGCGACGAAGAAGGCCGACGCCGCCACGGCGACCTTGATCCGCAACGGCAGCGCGCCTCGGAAACGCGCGAACAGATTCGATGAACGGGATGCGTTGGGCATGGTGGGCTCCTCAAGCTTTCGCGGCCGCTCTTTGCCCGGACCTTTTATCCATCCGGACCGCCGAGCAGCCCCTACCAATCAGTAGTCAATGAAGAGCTTGCTTCGCGGATGCGGCAACGTCAAGGCTTAGTTGCAGTTTTTAGTACCCGTCGCATGCGGCAGCCGCCGAAATTCAATCCCGACCTAATTTCATCCGTTTTCATCCGTCGCGATTCACCGCCGCCCCGATCGACCGGCTGAAATGAGGCGAATCGGCGGGCTCACGCGCACCGCCAAAGCCCGCCGATTCACGCATGGGTCCGGAGAGGCGCCCCTCCGAAACGTCGGCTCAGAGACGTTTGGCCGGCCTCAGGCCCCTGCCGGATCAGAGCCTCAGGCCTCCTCCCCGGCCTTCGCGCCGTCTTCCTCCCCGGCCTTCGCGCCGTCTTCCCTGTCGCGCTCCCCGTCGCCCTCCTCACTCAGCTTCGTCTCCAGCTGAGCCACTATTTTCTCATGGGCCTTTTCGCTCAACGTCACCTTGAACATGAAGGTGAGGGCCGAAAGGACGATGAAAGCGAGAGGGGCGTAGAACGCGGCCGTCTTGAAGGTTTGGATGTTGCCCTCGGTGAGGCTGTCGGGGTCGGCCCCGTTGGTCATCGCGGCGGCGATCGCCACGAAGCCGACGATGCTGTTCGAAACCGCACCGGCGATCTTGTCAAGCATCGGCCGCACGGAGAGCGTGACGGCCTCGTCTCGCTTTCCGGTCTTCAGCTGGCCGTACTCGACCGAGTCCGTCAGCGAAAGTATCGCCGTCATCTGGATGAAGGTCGCGGGGATGTAGAACAGCACGAGGGCGATAAATACAATGACGACGTTGCTCGAAAACAGGATGAAGAGCACGTATGCCGCAATGAGCATGCCCAGGCCGCCCAGGTAAAGATAACGCCGGGGCACGCGGCGGTTGATGAGCGGGTAAAGCGGCGTCGTCGCCAAACCCGCAACGAAAGCGATGACGCCGACGATCGAATACTCGTTGGGCATCCTCAAGACGAATGTGAAGAGATAGAGCATGAATCCGGTGGTGGCCACATTGGCGACGGCGTAGAGCAAGTAGCTGAGCGCCACCCAAAGCAGCTGGTCGTTCCGGGCGATCGCGACGAAGGCCTGCAACGGATTCGTGTTTTTCTTCGCTTTCGCCCGCAGCGCGCTCTCTTGCTCGGTGGTTCCGAAGGCGACCGCGAGCGCCGTGACGATGCCGAGGATGGCGATGATCACCCCGAACGCCGTCCACCCCGCCTGGGTCTGCCCCGAGGAGCTCGCGAAGAGTCCGCTGAAGAAGCTGACGATCGGGATGACGACGACGGTGATTCCGTTGTAGCCGACCGATCCCGTGAACATTCCCAGGGCTGTGAACACTCCGCGCTCATGAGACTCGGTCGACAGGGCGGGGATCATTCCCCAGTAAGAGATGTCGCGGATGGAGTAAAAGATGTCGAGCAGGATGAAGACGATGATGAAAACGACGATGAAAACGGTCTTGTTGACGTTGACGAGGCCGAACAGGCCGGTGAAGATCGCGAACATGAGGACCGAAGAGACGACGCCGCCGATCACTTGCCACGGGCGGAAGCGGCCGAAGCGCGTGTTGGTGTTGTCGATGAGGTTTCCGAGCAGGGGATCGAGGAAGATCTCCGCGATGCGGATGATGAAAACAAGGGCGGTGATTATGCCGATCAGCGCTTTCGCTTCGGACTTGCCGTAATGAGAGAACAGGGTTTGGGCGGCGTAGTACGTGACGAAATAGGTGCTGAGCGCGTTGTAGAACGCCGCCTGCCCAAGGTTGCCCACCGCGTACGAGATTCGTTGGACGATTCTTCCCCGCGGGGCCCCCTTCGTGGTTGTAGTGGACATCTTCTTCTCCTTCGAAGAGCGGACCGCGGCCGACCGCGCCCCGCCGACAGATATTCGGTTACCTATTCAGGTAAACAAAGATTACCTTAGTTTTAGCTGTTAATCTCGCATTTGTCCAAAGTTTGACCGCGTCATTGCGACGCGTGCAGTATCAGGTTTACACTTGCAACTAACCGGTTTACCTTAATGACAACGACGTGATGTACCACTGGAGGTAGATCCCAATGCCTACACCGATCCCCGCCCCGTTTTCACTGCCCGCGCCCTTCCCGGCGTCGGCCTCCGTCCCGTCGGCTTCCATGGCGAAATCATCCTGGCTGGAGGACCCCGCGGTTTTCGCCGTCAATCGCCTGCCTTGCCACTCTGACCACGCATCGGACTCGCCGGCGCAGAGCCTGGCCGGCGCGTGGAAGTTCCGCACCGTCCTGGCGAGCGAGATCGACGTCGAGAACGCCGAATTCGCGAAAGCCGACGCGCAAACGGCGAACTTCCGAACAATCGACGTCCCCTCGACCCTGGAGACCGAAGGGGGATGGCGCCCCGCCTACGTCAACATTCAGATGCCTTGGGACGGGCACGAAGACCCCCAGGCGCCGAAAATCCCCAGCCTCAACCACGCGGCCCTCTACCGCAGGGAGTTCCAATTGGACCCCGACCTCGCCGAAGCCTCAAACGGCGGCAGCGTCACGATTGCCTTTGAGGGGTTTGCGACGGCCATATACGTGTGGCTCGACGGCGCCTTCGTGGGATACGCCGAAGACGGCTACACCCCGAGCGAGTTCGACGTCACCGACATCCTGTTCGGACGGGAGGGCGCCGACATCGACCCCTCGGCCGCGGACCACGTTCTGACCGTCGCCTGCTTCGAACACTCGAGCGCCTCATGGCTTGAGGACCAAGACTCGTGGCGTTTCCACGGCCTTTTCCGCGACGTCGTTTTGACTCGCAGGCCTCGCACGCACCTCGACAATCTGCGCGTGAACGCCGACTACGATCACCTGGCCGGAGCCGGTTCGCTCAACATCGACGCCGCAGTCGCCGAACCGCAGGAGCAGGGCAACATTCGGGCGGTCCTCACGGACGACGCCGGCGCCGTCGTGTGGCAATCGACGGCCAGGCAGCAGGGCCGCACCCGAATGTCCTCGGGCGAACTTCCTGGGATCAGGCCGTGGTCGGCCGAAGACCCGGCCCTGTACACGCTCACGTTGACGTTGACCAGGCGGGGCGCCGCCTCGGACGCCGCGGCATCGTCGGGCGAAGCCGTCTCCGACGTCGTCGAGGCCGTTTCCCAGCGCATAGGATTCCGCCGATTCGCCGTCGAGGACGGAATCATGACTCTCAACGGGAAGAGAATCGTCTTCAAGGGCGTGAACCGGCACGAGTTTGACTGCCACAAGGGACGCGCCCTCACGGAGCAGCAGATGATCGACGACATCGTCTTTTGCAAGCGCCACAACATCAACGCCATCCGCACGAGCCACTACCCCAACGACCGGCGTTTCTACGCGCTCGCCGACCGCTACGGCGTCTACCTCATCGACGAAGCCAATCTGGAGACCCACGGCTCGTGGAACGCCCCCGGCGACGTCGCCACGCCTGAAACTGCGCTTCCCGGATCGCGCATGGAATGGGAAGGCCCGTGCGTCGACCGCGTCGAATCGATGATCCACCGCGATTACAACCACCCGTCGGTCCTCGTCTGGTCCCTGGGCAACGAATCCTACGGAGGCGAGGTGTTCCGAAGCATGTACCGCCGCGCCCACGAGCTCGACCCCGTCCGCCCGGTCCACTACGAGGGAATCACCTGGAATCGCGAGTACGACGACGTCACGGACATAGAATCCCGCATGTACGCCCACCCTGACGCGATCGAGGACTATGTCTCGCACTCCCCGAAGAAGCCCTATATTTCATGCGAGTACATGCACGCCATGGGAAATTCCGTCGGAGGACTGTTCGAGTACACGGATCTGGAAAAGTATCCGCACTACCAGGGCGGCTTCATCTGGGACCTCATCGACCAGGCCCTGTGGAAGGAGTGCGGCGACGAAACCATGGGCGAGCTTCGGGGCTGCTTGGAGTATGGAGGGGGTTTCGCGGACCGCCCGTGCGACTACGAATTTTCCGGCGACGGCCTGCTGTTCGGCGACCGCTCGATCTCCCCGAAGGCGGCGGAGGTCAAACAGGTTTACTCGAACATCCGCCTATTCCCCAGCCCCGCGGGCGTGCGCGTCGTCAACGACAATCTCTTTGCTTCAACCGAAAGCTGCGATTTCGTGGCCAGCCTCCTCGTCGACGGCGTGAGCGTCTGGTCCCAAACGCACCGGTTCGACGTTCCGGCGGGGAACGCCGAAGACCTTCCCATCCCGTGGCCGAGCGCCGAGAGTCAGACGCCCGGCGCCGAGCTCACCTACGACGTCGGCGTGCGCCTTGCCGAAGAGACTCTGTGGGCGCCGGCCGGGCACGAAATCGCCTTTGGCCAGCACACCGTGCGCGTCCCCGCGAAACCGGGGGAAACCGCCAAGGAGGCGCGCGACGTCGGCGAGGAAGCGCACGGCGCCGCAGCCGCGGCGTCGACGAGGCAGGCGCCCGCAGTCCCGTCGCCAGGCGACGAAAACGCTCCGGGCGCGGCGTCGGCCGACGGGGCCCCGAGCCCCGCGGTCACCGTCGGGCGCTGGAACGTCGGCCTGCGAGGAGGGCCGCGCGAGGCCCTGCTCTCGCGGACCCAGGGCGGGATCGTCTCGTGGACGAAACGCGGCAGGGAGTACGTGCTGCGCCCGCCCAGAATCACGACGTTCAGGCCGCTGACCGACAACGACCGCGGCGCGGGCCACGGCTTCGACCGGGCGCGGTGGGCGGCGGCAGGACGCTACGCGCGGTGCGTCGACGTCGCCGTCGACGCCTCCCGCGAAGACGGCGTCACGGTGACCTACGTCTACGAACTCGCGACTCCGGCCAAGAGCAGGGTCACCCTGCGCTATGCGATCGACTCGGACGTCCGCATACGCCTGACCGCCGACTATCCGGGCGAGGCGCACGCGCCCACGATCCCCGCCTTCGGCGTCGAATGGGCTCTGCCCGGCGAGCTGAGACATTTGCGCTACTACGGCTTGGGTCCCGAGGAAACCTATGCGGACCGCTCCTCGGGCGCACGCCTCGGCGTGTGGGAGACGACCGCCGCGCGCGACTACGCCCCTTACCTCGTCCCTCAGGAGACGGGGAACCACCGGGGCGTGCGGTGGGCCGAGATCACGGACGGCGCCGGAAGCGGAATACGCGTCAGGCAGCACGCCGTCGACGGATCGGCGTTCGCAGCGGCGGATGCGGAGGGGGCGACGCTCAACGTGTCTCTGCTCCCCTACTCTTCCGCGCAAATCGAGGAGGCCTCCCACCAGTGGGAGCTGGCCGATCCGTCGAGCACGCCGCTGACGCACTTGCGGCTCCTCGCAGGACAGATGGGCGTCGGAGGGGACGACTCGTGGGGGTCGCCCGTTCACAAGAAGTACCACATCGCCGCTGACCGGCCGCTGCGGCTCGACGTCGACCTGGAGCTTATCTAGGCTGCCCGGCCCCGGCGTGGGCCGGGCGGTCCGCCCGCACTCGGGGATGCGGGCGGCCAAACGGCGGCACGGGGCACGGCCGCGAGGCTAGGGGGCCAGGGCCCCGTGCCGCACCCGCAAGGCCGTCGCGGCCCAGGCTGCCTAGCCGCGCCTCATCGCGGCGCCTGCCTGCGCCCCTTCGCGACAGCTTCAC
>CALIHR010000044.1 GCA_938020505.1 uncultured Actinobaculum sp.
CCGACCGGCTTCCCCCACCCGCCCGTTATGTTCGGCGGTCTTGTTTTACCTGTTTTCGGTGGTGTTGTTGGTGTTTTCTTCGCTGTGTCCTGCGGGTAGGAAGGTGATGGTTTTGTCGTCTTCGTAGGGGGTGACCGAGTCGGTTGGCTCGCCGTTTCGGCGGCGTGCCTTCTTGTCTTTGTCGGGTCTGCCGGTCAGGCTGTGCAGGGCCTTCGAGGTTGATCCGCTGCGAGTGGCCGCGCCCTCGCGCGAAGAGGAGCTCGCACCGCGGGAGGCCCCTGTGTTTTGGGATGTGCCGGTGGCGGTGGGGGTGCGTCCGGTGAGGATCTGGGCCTTGGCGCTTTGTGCGGGGCGTCCGCCGGGCTGTCCGGCTGAGGCTTCTGGGGTTGCGGGTTTGCGCGCGACGGTGGTCGTCCCTCCTTTCAGGATTCCCGACGAGCGCCCCGAGGCCGTCGAGGAGGTCGTTGGGGTGCGCGCGGCAGTTGTGGTTCCTTTCAGGATGCCGGACGAGCGGGCCGAGGTCGTTGTCGGGGTGCGGGCGGCTCCCGCGGCGCGGAAGACGGACGGACGGGAAACAGGCGTCTGCACGGGGCGGGCGGTGCGGGCTGCTTGGTAGGCCCTGTAGCCGGCGACGGCGGCTCCTCCGCCGAGGGCCGCGGCTGAGGCGAGGGGGTTGAACACCGCAGGCGAGGCCGGCCCGGCAGGAAAGCCTGCCGAGGGGCGGGGTGCCGTTGGCTGCGAAGGCGGAGCGTAGTGCGTGCCCTGCAACGACACGCCGCCTGCGTGACTGCTTCCGTTTGCGGGGGTCTCGTGTCCGTCTGCGGGGTTGCTGCTGCCTGCCGGGCCGTGGCCTGTGGAGAGCTGGCGGTCTCCGTCGTCGGCGTAGCTTCCTGGTGCGTCGAGGGAAGTGTCGACGGTCACGCCCCAGGCGGCCGCCGAGCGCGCCGGCCCGGCGGCCGGGGCCGCGGGTTCGTTGCCGGCCTTTCCGCTGTCTGAAGGCCGGTCCCCGCCGTCGGCGGAAGCGTGTGCGGCTGCCTGGCCGTCGGGCGGGAGGATGCCGATGGCTCCCCGGATACGTCCGTCGAGGTTGGACAGCGCCTTCTTCGCCAACGCATCGATCTTCGCGTGCGCAGCCTGACGCTGAACCTCAATCTCAGCCGCGGACACACCAATGCCCGGGACGCCCGGCGCGGACGAACCGCCACTAGCCTGCCCAGAATAGCCCATATTCGCAAAAGAGTTGTTGACGCGTTTGAGTTTGGCTTGGATTTCGATGCTTTCGTTTTTGGCGTCGATTCCGGCGGTGAGGGCTTCGGTGGAGGCTTTGACGATTTGTTTGAGTCTGTCGGAGGCTTGGAGGATGTGTTTGGTGTGCCTGTCGAGAAGGTTGCGCGCCCGCGCATAGGCCTGGACGTACTCCTTCATCTCCTCAGGACGCCTATAGGTGAACTTGCCGTCCACGGCCGCCAGACGCTCCAAATACTTGGCCCGCTCGTCCTCGTTGACCCCTTCGAGGGAGGAGACGGCCTGGCGCAATTGGCTGATGAAGTGTCTTTGTCCGCGTGAGACGGTTGTCAGTTCACTCTCGGAGGCGAACAGGGTGGTGTGCAGCGGGGTTGGAACTGGTCGAACTCGCCGATGCCGCAGCCGTCTCGCCCACCGCCCGGAGCGGGGTTTGGGGACAGTGCTCCTGTGGCTGCTTGGGCCCCGAGGGCGAAGTCGCTTTGGGCCTTGTCGAATCGCTGGCCCTCTTGTTCCAGACGGCCGATGCTCCGATCGAGTTTGTCCCGATCAAGATGTAATTGAGACACGGGTGCCTCCCTTCCTTCCAAGGATGTCGTCACTGATTGAACCGCTGTATTCACGCACCTGTATGGACACGGCGGACGGACCGCAGGCAACTGCGGCAGCGACAGTCGAGCCGGGTATGCACACTCAACTAGTCATCGCCTCAGGGGATTACAGTGCCGTCAAGGACTAACGGTAGCAGCCCCAGCCGCCTGGCGCACCCCCTTTCCCACAATAAATTTTTGCTTGCCTTTGCCATGATTGCCTTCCAGACGCGTTACTGTGCGGGAAACCCGGCCTTGGCCGGCTGAAAATTCCCTTCGGCACAATCAACTAAACATGGCCGTTGCGACCACGCCGAACATCCCCAAAGCAAAGGAGGAAGCATTCAGTGGTAGTGGAAAGTGTGTATCGTCGTAAAGTGTGACCTTCGCGCTTTTTAGATTTAATAAGATGTATTAAATAATTTTAAAGAGTCAATTAGCAAATAACTATAATTCTTTGTATCCAATACTAATCATTGCGCGAATCATGGCACCCGCAATGCGAGCCTGAGCGTTCTGCAAGCAGCGTCTGACAGATTCGCTCCGACTGACTTCCGGCCGAGGCTTCCGCAAGGTCAGCCACAGACCTCCGCGAGGTTGACCGCATGCCCCGGCGTCGCCCGCAAGCCTCCGCGCCGTCGCCCGATCCTAGTCTTTATGGCCGGGGTCTGCTGTCGGAGCGCCCGGATAGAATGGTGGCATGGCAGGGTTGATCAGGCGAGAGGACATCGACGAGGTTCGTTCGTGTACGCGGATTGAGGACGTCGTTTCGCAGTACGTCCAGCTGCGCCCCGACGGCGTCGACTCGCAAAAGGGCCTGTGCCCCTTCCACGATGAGAAAACGCCCTCGTTCCACATCCGCCCCCACATTGGCAGGTGGCATTGCTTCGGATGCGGCGAGGGAGGCGACGTCATCTCCTTCGTCGAACGAATCGAGCACGTGTCTTTCGTCGAAGCGGTGGAGATCCTCGCTCGAAAGGCCGGGGTGGAGCTTCGCTACGAGAACGACGGGCGGCGCGAACGCGGCGAGTCCGGGGCCACGCGCCAGCGCCTCATCGACGCCCACCGGGTCGCGGTCGATTTCTACGTCGCCCAGCTGGACTCCCCCCAGGGCGAGGCGGGGCGGAAGATGCTCGATGAGCGCGGCTTCGACGCCGCAGCGATCGAGCGCTTCAAGGTCGGATACTCGCCGAGCTCGTGGGACGGCCTGCTCAAAGAGCTGCGCCGCCGCGGATTCACCGAGCGGGAGATCGCCGCCTCCGGTCTGGCGAGCCAGGGAAACCGCGGCCAGTATGACCGCTTTCGCGGGCGCCTCATGTGGCCGATCATGTCGATCACCGGCGATCCGATCGGCTTCGGCGCGCGCAGGCTCTCCGACGAAGACAACGGCCCGAAGTATCTCAACACGCCGGAAACCGCGATCTACAAGAAATCCCAGGTGCTCTACGGGCTCGACATGGCCAAGCGCGCCATCTCGCAGCAGCGGAGAATCGTGGTGGTCGAGGGGTACACGGACGTCATGGCGGCCCAGCTCGCCGGAGTCGAGACGGCCGTCGCCACGTGCGGCACCGCCTTCGGCTCCGAGCACGTCAAGGTGGTCCGCAGGCTCATCGGCGACGGCGCAGATCCGGCCGCGGGGGTGATCCTGGGGTCCGGGGCGGCCTACGGCGGCGAGGTCATTTTCACCTTCGACGGCGACGCCGCCGGCCAAAAGGCCGCGCTCAGAGCATTCCAAGAGGACCAATCCTTCGCCGCGCAGACCTTCGTCTGCATCGCCCCCGATGGAATGGATCCCTGCGAGGTGCGGATGAAATACGGCGACGAGGCGGTGCGCGAGATCGTGGCGGGCCGCCGCCCGCTGTTCGAGTTTGCGATTCGCTCGGTGCTGACCGGCCTGCCGTTGAACAGCGCCGAAGGGCGAACCGCCGGGCTCCGCGCCGCCGCGCCGATGGTCGCTTCGATCCGCGACAGGGTGCTTCGCGGCGAGTACACGAGGCAGCTGGCCGGATGGCTCGGCATGGACGAGGGCACCGTCCGCCACGCCGTGCTTTCTGCCGCCCGGACGCCCGCTTCCGGACGGACGTCTGCTTCCGGACGGCGGCCGGAAGGCCGACAGAGGATGCAGGACGGTTGGCAGAAGCGGCCGGACGCCAGCGCTCAGGGCGAGCCGGAGAGCCCGGCGCCCGTTCTCACGCCGCGGGCGATGGTGCGAGACCCCGTCGAGAGAGTCGAGAGGGAGGCCCTCGGGATATACCTTCAGCTGCCAAGCCTTGCGGGCCCGGCGCAGATGGACGAACTTCCCTCCCAGACCTTCACCGTGCCCGTTCACCGCCGCGTGCACGAGGCGATCCGGGCCGCCGGGGGAGCGGCCTCCTTCGGCAAGCGCGTGGCCGAGCTTTCGGCGAGCGGCCTCCCTCCGGAGAAGGCGGAGGAGGCCGCCGCCGGGTGGTATGTCGAAAGGGTCATCGAGAACGCCGACGACGTCGTCGGCCGAGCCGTGGCCCAGCTCGCCGTCGAAACGCTTCCCGAGAGCCGGCCCGACCGAATCGAACGGTACGTGTGGGGGATAGCCGTGTCCCTCATCAGGCAGGGGATCACGCGCCAGATCGGCGATCTGCGCTCGCGCCTGCAGCGCACGCCTCCCGACGATCCGCAGTATTCCGCGCTGTTCTCGCGGCTCATCGAGCTGGAGGAACAGCGCCGGGCATGCGACGCCCAAATCGAGTGATCTACGCTGCTGCGAATCGTGATGACGTCGTCGAAGAAATCCGGCTAAGATATGAGGGCCGGTTTCCGGCGCGCCCCTGTAGCTCAGTTGGTTAGAGCAGTGGACTCATAATCCATCGGTCGCGGGTTCAAGTCCTGCCGGGGGCACATCAGAGCCAGAGGCGCGCCAGAAAGGCGAAGCCGCGAAATCGCCTGGAATCGGAGCCTCTGGAACGGAGGAATTTGCGCCGCTCCAACGGAGGGACTTGCGCCCCCGGGGCGGGCGCGTCAGTCGCCGAAGAGCCTCGCCAAAGAATCGTCGGCCACGCGCGAAGGGCGGAATTCGACGATTGTGTGCTTGGCCAAGCCGCGAAGGGCAAATGGGTCTTTCGCCACGGCCGCCTCGATTTCTTCACGAGGGCGGTTCGCCGCGAGAATCACTCCGCCCGTGCGCGGCTCGCGACGGCCTGACGCGAGGAAACGACCCGCGGCATAGTTTTCATTGAGCCAGATTTTATGGGCGTCAAGGGCTGAGTCGATGTCTTCCAATTCGGACGTATAGTCGATGAGGATCACATACATGCCGAAATTTTAGGGCATTCCGGTCTTTGCACGCGACGGCCCTCTCGACCCCGCTTGGGGAGAGCAGACCATCGCGAGAGGGATGCGCGGCCTTTAGGATGGCAGCATGAAGATGAACAACATAGTCGCATGTGTGCCCGTGTCCAATATTGAGGAAGCAGTCGCTTGGTATCAGGCCGCCTTCGAGCTCGGCGCTCCGCATTCGATGCCCATGGAAGGGATCGTCGAGTTCAACCTCGGCCGCTTTTGGCTCCAGCTCTTCGAATCGCCCGAAACGGCCGGCGCCGAGGGCATCACCCTCGTTCTGGGAGTCGACGACGCCCGGGCTGAGCAGCAACGCCTCGCGGACCTTGGATTCTCGGTCACCGAGGTCGAGACGATCGACGAAGTCGTCGACGTCTTCAATCTCATCGATCCGGACGGCAACGCCTACTCGATCGTGCTTGAGGCTGCGGCTGACTGAGAGCGGCGGGGCAGGCTGAGATTCTCAGCCTGCCCCGGACCTCTCGACGGGAATTTGCATTCAAGCGGCCTTGGGGCCAATTTGCGCCCGGAACCCGCGACCGCAGTTTGCGACCGGAGCCCGCGACTGCGCGAGCCTTTGGCTCGCCGACTCAGTCGCTTTCGCCGCTCGTCTGTTCCTCGGTCCGGCCGTTGCCGGAGGCTTCCTCCGGATTCACGCCGGCTCCCGCCGAGGGATCCTCGTACGTGGGAGCGTCGGGGTCGGTGGCGTTGATGGCGTCGTACGCCGTCGGCAGCTCCTCTTCGGCGGCGATGGGAATCTCCTCGGTTCCCGTCTGCGCGGCCAGCACTTCGCTGACCTTCGACTCGTACTCGCGCTTGCGAGCTTGGCGCGAGAGCCTGGTGAAGAACCCGTGCAGGTCGACCGTCGTCTCGATAGGCCGAGGCTTCGCCCTCTTGCTGTGGGTCGTCAGCTCGTCGAATATCTCCGCCCGAAGCGTGCCCGAAACGTCGGTGACGATTGCGCGGGCAAACTCTTCTCCGCGGAGTCTGCGGCGTATAGCGTGCTCCGCGGACAGTTGCTTCCACAGAGCCCAACACATGAGAACCATGACCACGGAGAACGGCAGGGCGGTGAGGATGGACAGTGTCTGCAGCGCCTTCATCCCCTCCTCGGAATCGCCGAATCCCAGCATCACGGCCGCAATTGCGCCGGAGAGCGTCGCGAAGGTCAGGCGCGTGGCCAGAGGCGGGTTGGGGTTGCCGCCGGTCGAAAGCATCGACATGACGTAGGAGCCCGAGTCGGAGGAGCTGACGAAGAATATGATCACCACGATCATCGCGAGAATCGAGAGCCACCCGCCGATCGGCATGCCTTCGAAGACGCGGAACAGCGCGGTGTTGACGTCGATTGTGCCGTCGGGGCCTATCAGATTCTTGTCCCCGAATATCTCCTGATACAGGCCGTTGCCTCCGAGTATCGCGAACCAGACGAACGTGACCAACGTCGGCACGAGCATGACGCCGAGGACGAACTCGCGGACCGTGCGCCCCTTTGAGATGCGCGCGATGAAAATTCCGACGAAGGGAGACCAGCTGATCCACCAACCCCAGTAGTACACCGTCCACTGGGAGAGCCACTCGGCGCCCTTGGAGCCCGCATACGGATGCGTTTCAAAGGACATCGAGATGAAATTCTGGAAGTAGTCGCCCGAATCTGTGACGAAGCCGTTGAAAAGGAAAACGGTGGGGCCCAAAATCGCGACGAGGACGACGAGCAGGGCGGCCAGAACCAGGTTGAGGTTCGAGATGAACTTGATGCCCGCGTCCAGCCCGCTGGCGACCGAGAGGGCCGCCATGCCCGATATGACGACCACCAAAAGGATGAGCATCCCGTTGTCGATGTGCCATCCGGCGAGGAATTTGAAACCGGCCGCGACCTGTTTGACTCCGAAGCCGAGCGAGGTGGCGATTCCCACGAGCGTTCCCATGATCGCTATGACGTCGATGACGTCGCCGAGCTTTCCGTTGACGCGGTCGCCGAAGATCGGGCGCAGCGTCGAACGGACCGAGACCGGAAGGCCTCGGCGGTGGACGGCGTAGGCGATCGCCAGGCCGACGATCACGTAAATTCCCCAGGCGTGCAAGCCCCAGTGCAAGAAGGACTTGGACATGGCCTCCGAGGCTCGGTCCGTGGTGCTCGTCGCGTCCGAGCTGGGGGAGGGTTTGCCGAAATGTGAAAGCGGCTCGGCGGCGCCCCAGAACACAAGGCCGATGCCCATGCCCGCGGCGAAGAGCATCGCAAACCACGACGTGCGTGAATACTCGGGCTCGGCGTCGTCGGGCCCCAAAATCGTGTCGCCCTTTCGCGAGAAGGCGAGGGCGAAGCCGACGACGACGAACAGGGCGACCGCCAAGATGTAATACCAGCCGACGTTCCTCACGACGACTTCCGAGATGCGGGCAATGACCTTGTTGACGCCCGTCGGCCAGACGGCGGCGAGGACGACGAAGACCAGGGTCATGCCGACCGAAGGCCAGAAAACCTGGTGGCGCAGAGCCATAGAAACGCGGTTTCGCGAGGAGAACGTTTCGAGTGCCTCCCTGTCCCCAGCCCGGTGGGGCTCTTCGGCGTCGGGGGACTTGATGCCGATCGATGCGTCGGCGGCTTCGCCGTCCGTTGCGACGCCGCCTGCATTCCCTTCATTTGCGCGATGTGGGGGTATGTTATGCATGGACACAAGGAAACCTTCCTTTCGACCCGGATTTCTTTACCTTCCCATACTCGGTGGACAGCCCGCAATTTCAAGTTTTCGTTTCCGTGGAAAAGCCGGTGCGATATGACTCCGATTGCCGGGCAAAGATGTCTCTTATTTCGTTTACGGACATTTTGATTGCTTAAAAGAGCGGGAGAAAGCTCACGGACGGCCTGCGCTGGCTTCCCTTCGGCCGCTCGCAGGATACCATCGAACTATGCCGCATCGACCTCCAGCGCCTACCGGACGTCACTTTAAAGACGGGCCGGAAAAAGCGGGCGTTCCCGTACGCCCACAGGTCAGCCAGCCTGAGGACCTCGATCCGGCCGAAGCCCGACGCCGGGCGGCCGAACGGGCGGCCAGGGCGGCGGCGGCCTATGCCGCCCACACGGCCAACAGGGCCGCTTTCTTGGGGGAGGCGGAGGACACCGCCGTCATCCCGGTCACTCGGGAAGGCCGAAAGCCGGGCGGCGAGGACGTCCGCGAGCGCGGGGCGGGACCCGAGGCGCCGGCGCCCTTCGGCGGGCGCGAAGGCTCGGGCGAGGACAAGAAACAGGCGGGCTCGCCCAAGAGCGTCGCACGCTCGTCCTTCGTCATGTTTCTGGGGAGCCTGGTTTCGCGTTTCCTGGGGCTCGTCCGATCTCCGATCCTCCTCGGGGCGATCGTCGGCGTCACGACGCCGGCCGCTGACGCATTCGCCGTGGCGAACAAGCTGCCGAACCTCATTTACATGATCATCGTCGGCGGCCTGGTCAACGCGGTTCTGGTGCCCTCCATCGTTCGGGCGACGAAGGAGTCCAAAGACGGCGGGGAGGCCTTCCTCAACAAGCTGCTCACGCTCTCGATCGTCTCCCTCGGCTCGGTGACCTTCCTGCTCACTTTGGGAGCGCCTTACGTCGCGAAGTTTTTCGCGTCCACGATGGAGGGCAAGTGGTTCACTCTCACTGTCGCCTTCGCCTACTGGTGTCTGCCGCAGATATTCTTTTACGGCATGTACACGGTGCTCGGCCAGATCCTCAATGCCCGGGAGAACTTCGGCCCATACATGTGGGCGCCCGTGCTCAACAACGTCGTGTCCATTGTGGGATTCCTCGGGGTTCTCCGCGTTTTCGGCGGGGCCGAGCGCGGAAGCATCGAGGAATGGGATTCGACGCGCGTCATGCTGCTCGGCGGGGTCTCCACCGCGGGCATCGCCGTGCAGGCTCTGGTCCTCGTTTGGCCGATGCGCAACTTGGGCATCCGCTATCGCCCCGACTTCGCTTGGCGGGGCTCGGGCTTGGGGGAGGCCGGGAAAGCGTCGTGGTGGATGCTCCTCATGATGGTCTCCGGCATGGTCCCCACGATGCTCCTGTCGAATGTGGCTGCGGGCGCCCGCAGCCGCGCCGAGGGAATGGGACTCAGCGGCGACGTCGCGGGCAACGCGGCCTATGACAGCGCGTACGCGCTCTATTCCATGCCGACGTCGCTCATCGTCGTCTCGATCGCGACGGCGATGTTCACGAGGCTCACGAAGGCCGCCGTCGACGGCGACATGGCGAGGATGCGCCGGGACGCCTCAAAGACGCTGCGGATGGTCTCCACGCTCATGCTCCTTGCCTCTGCGGGCATGGTTGCCCTGGCGGTCCCCATCACGAGGATCCTCACCTTCACCGTTCCGCCGGACCAGGCCGTGGAGCTGGCGAAGGTCCTCATCGCCATGTGCATCGGGCTGGTCGGAGTGGGCGCGGTGAGCGTGCTCGACCGCGTTTACTACGCCTTTGAGGACACGCGCGGAGCCTTCTGGATCAACTTGCCTTTCCTGCTGTTCGGCCTGGTGGGCTACTACCTGTGCAGCTACATCGATCCGAGGTGGACGGTGGTCGGCATCGGCTTCGTCATGTCGGCGGCCAACATCCTCTCCGTTTTCGCCATGATCTACAAGCTTTCCCGGCGCATGGGGGGCCTTGACGAGGACAGGCTGCTTCGCGTCCACGTCAAGCTCCTGTGGATCGCCTCGGCCACGGCCCTGCTGGGCTGGCTCATACACGCCGTTTTCTTCGGCCCCATTTTTGCGCCCGTCGGATTCATCGGCGCAATCTTCCGCTGCGCAGTGATCGGGCCGGTGCTCGTCGCTTTCTACCTCGGCCTCATGAAGGCCCTGAAGATGGAGGAGCTGAGCGTGCTCATGGGGCCGCTCACCTCGATCGCGCGAAAGTTCGGGATCGGGACGCGCCGGTGAGCGGAAGGGGCGCAACGATCTCGAGGGGGGCGCAGCGATCTTGAGCCAGACGCCGGCGGGAGGGACGCCCGCACGCAAAACAACCGCGAGCCACGCCGCGGCGAGGTGGGCGATCGCCGTCGAAGCGCACCATGCCAAAGCAGGCGAGGCCGAAGCGGCGACGAAGGAAAGGAACGCAAACAAATGGGAAATGACGTCAGCAACAGCCGGAACGGCCGGGAAAGCAACGGTCCGGAAAGAGTCGCCGAGGGCGAGGGGCCGCAGACCGGGGGCGGGCCACAGGCGCACCGGGCGCGTCGGGGCCGCCCCGACGATCCGGCGCGTGAGAAGCCGATCCTTCCGGTCGTCTTCGGATACGACATCGCCGCCTACAGCTTCGCCCGCATATTCCACGAGGCGGCGGGGGTTCGCTCGCTCGTCGTCGCCGACGCCATGCGCGGTCCGATCGACCATTCTTCGATCTTCGACGTGCGGCTCGTGAGCAAGGGCTCGCTCGACGACGAGGCGGCTTTCCTCGACATCCTCGACGGCCTGGCGCGCGAGTTTTCCGACCGGCGCCTGATCCTCCTCGTCAACACCGACGAGGCCGTCGGCTTCGTCGCCCGACATCGTGATTCTCTGAGCAGGGACTGGTTTCTTCCATACGGAGACCGAAAGTCGGTTGCGACTGCGAATTCCAAGGCGGAGATGGCCGCGATCGTCGCCGGGCTCGGTTTGAGCGCTCCGGCGCGCACGCGAATCGATCTGCGGGAGCCCGCCTCCTGGGAGGGCGCACTGGAGGGCGTCACGTTTCCCGTCGTCGTCAAACCCGAGGAGGCGAGCGACCTCAGCCGTTACTGGAACCAGGGGCTGCGCAAGGTTCTGCCGCTCGACACGCGCGAGGCCGCGCTGGCGACTTTCGCGAAATGGCGCGAAGGAGGGGTGGACACGCGCCTCATCGTCCAGGAGCTCGTCCCGGGCGACGACACGACTCAGTGGGTCGTCAACGGATACGTGGACGCCAAAGGGACGGTCACGGCGTGCGGCTCCGGGAGGGTCATCCTCGGCCTGCACCAGCCCGAGTACCTTGGCAACGCCGGAATCATACTGACCGAGCACAATCCCGAGCTGATCGAACAGGCGAAGTCCATCGTCACCCGGACGGGGCTGCGCGGGTTCTTTTCGATGGACGTGAAGGTCGATCCGCGCGACGGCGCAGCCCGCTGGCTCGATCTCAACCCGCGCATCGGCCGCGGCCACTACTACCTCAAGGCCGCCGGAGTCGACCTCGCCAAAGCGATGCTCGCGGACATGGAGGAAAACGGGGCCGACGGCGCCCCGGGGGCAGGACTGGGGCAGGCCGACGGCGCCGAGCGCTTCCGCCGAAGCGATGCGCCGAGCGCCGATGCGGCCCCCGAAGGGGCGGCTTGCGCGACGAATGTGCGCGAGGCGATCTTTTGCATCGTTCCGGCGTCGCTGGCCAATCGCAGGTACATTCGCGACGCAGGCCTTTACGCGCGCGTGCGGCGAGCGAAGAAAGCGGGCGTCGTCAACCCGCTGGCGTACTCGGCGGACCGGAGCGTCAAACGGACCTTCTATCGCTTGGCCAACGGCTTCAACCAGCGGCGGCGGATGCGTGCGTGGTATCCCGAGCCGACCGACTCGGGATTCTGAGGATTCAACGCCCCCCTTGCGATTCGAGGTTTCAATGCGGCCGAAGCGTTTCGGCCGCATCGGCGGAGGGAGCTTCCTCAGCCGAAGGATCCGTTCGTCTTAGCCGAGGGCTCCAGTCTTCTCAGCCGAGGGCGCCGGTCGCCTTGGCGAGAAGGGGATGGATCGGCAGAACGTATGTGCCGACGAATTCTTCGACGTTGCCTCCGAGCCAACGCTTGAACTTCAGCACGGGGGCGTCGGGGGCGGTCTCGTCGAAGATCCCTGACACGCCGAAGGTGTTGTAGACCGACAGGCCGTTGTCGCAAGCCCATTTGAACATCGCGCGTTCCACGGGGTAGTCCCTCCCGTAGGCGGCGAAGCGCTTGTCCATGCCGCCTAGCAGGAGGATGAGCTCGTCTCCGAAGCGAAAGCTCAGCGCGGCGTTGAACGGAATGTCGTCGCCGTGCTCGTCGAGGGTCTTGCGAGCCTGCTCCTCTTGAGAGTCAAGCGTCGTCAAACGCTCGCGCAGCTGCTCCAGCTCCCTGTCCCTTGCCTTCGTGGCTTTGCGGCCCTCCAGCAACTCGATGCGTTTGAGCGACTCCTGCCGCTCGTCGGCGATTTGCCCGAGGTAGCGCGAGGGGGAGAGGTAGGCGACGCACAGGAGAGCCCGCTTAGGGCCGAGTTCGCGCATGAGCTCGGTGTAGAACGCCCTGCTCGAACCGGAGATGCCGTGCATCGTCGTCCGATCCGCCGTCGATTCGTGGAGCCTGTCGAAAACGTCGAACTCTTCGGGCGGCAACAGGCGCGTCTCGACGCCGTAGCGCCCCTCGTTGTGGAAGCGCCGTCGCAAACCCTTCGCCAAGGTCGCGGTGGCTTCGTCGAACGTCTTGCCCGATATGTCTTTCGTGTAGATGTACCGGATCTGTATGTCCGGCTGCTCGTAGAACTCCTTCGTCAGGCGGGTCGCGCCCAGCCTGGCGAAGGCCTTCTGCGCCTTCGCCGCGACGGGATTGACTTTGACGACCTTGATGTCCTCGTAGAAGGCCCGCGGAAGCAGCGGGTTGAACCGCAGGGCGAGCACCCGGGGGTTCCTCTTCAGATGGCGCTTCAAGCCGGTGAAAAAAGCCTCGATTGCGGCGGTGTTCTCCCAATCGAGCAGCGGCCCGTAGGCCAGTTGCGCCCTCCAGAAGACCTTCTTCCACGGCTGGTAGGCGAGCACGCCCGCCCCTACGACCTTGCGTTCGGCGTCGTCGACGACGCCGACGTACTCGACCTTGTGCCCCTGCCTTTCGCGAACGCGGGCGAACTCGATGCTTTGGGGGATGAAGACTCGGGGGCGAGATTCCTGGAGGAAACGCGCATAAGCCTTGGCGGTCAGTAGGACGAAACGCATGGAGCCCATCCTACCGGGAGCGAGGTCCGCGGAAGAAAGCCGCGGCGTTGTGCGCGGCCCGCCGAGGCTCGGCCCCTGCAGCGCGGCCCGCCGAGGCTCGGCGTTGTGCGCGGCCCGCCGAGGCTCGGCCCCTGCAGCGGGGTTCGCCGATAAAAGCTGGCCGATTGCTGTGCGAGTTTGCAGACAATGCTGCGTTCGTTACCGTTCAGCGAGCGGGGTAACCTAGGCCGATTGGCCGTGTTGCGGGGATGCGCGGCGATTTCGACGTCACAAAGTGCGGACTTTTCGGCAGCGGCATATGGGCCAGGCAAAATCGCTCCTGTAGTCTTTACGCATGGCTATGAAGCAACCGGACATGTCGTCTCTCACGCCCGAGGAGATCGCGCAGTTGCGCAAAGCGCAGAAGAGGCGCTTCATCCTGGCGATCGCACTCGGAACGATCATGGCGATTCTCGGTTACTTCGCGGGCCAAAAATTGGCGGGAGGCGACACCAACGGAGCGGGCGCGGTGCACACCGACGCCGCGATCACGGCCGTGATGGGTGAGCGCACGCCTACCGCCGCGGACTTTGAGAGAACGGAATAATTGTGAAACGCAAAAAGTCCGGGGAAAAGCGTCGAACGCCCTCGGCGGTGGCGGCCCTGGGGGGCAAGCCGATTGAGATCGCGAGAATAGACGGAGACGCCGAAGCCTGGCTCGCCGTTTTCGCCGACAGGATCGCGGTGGCGACGGACAAAGAAACCGAAGAGCGGCACTGGTTCGAATTCGAACGTGCGACGTGGAGCGGGAACACATTGACGATGCCCTTCGTCGATTGGAACATTCCGGCTTTCGAGCTCAAGCTCGCCGACGGCGAAGAGGACATCGCACTCGTCGTCCGCGAACGCCTCGAACGTTCAATCGTCGTTCGCCGCATCTCCAAGTTGCCGTCTGGCGCCGAAGTTCGGGCGATGGTCAGACGCGACGACAAAGACGACCTGTTCACTCAGGTCATCATCGACGGACGCGCGAAGGAAGAGGACGAAGAGGCGATCGCCGAGCTTGAAGAGACGCTGCGCGACATCGTCGGACTCGAGCCCGACGGCGACGAAGGGCGGGGGATCTCCGACGAGCCTTCGCCGGAGTCCGATCTGCGAGCAGACGACGCCGACGCGGCCGGCCATCAGACGTCCCTTGAGGGGCCCGAAGGGGCCCGGGCGGACCCCGGCGCTGTCCAGGCGGACATTGAGGCAGCCGAGAAGTCTCAGTCCTCGACTGAGGCGGACGTCGCCTCACAGGAGCCGCTGGCGGCCGCGCAGGCCCCTGAGACCGTCAAAGCCTCCGAGGCGGCGGAAGACGCGGGAGCGAATGAAGCGGTCGGTTCGGCGAACGAGCCCGAAGCGGGCGTCGCAGCCGCTGCACAGGCCGCCGACGGCGCGTTTTCAGGCGAGGCGTCTGAGCCGGAGAGCTCCGCAGGCGCATCGGACGCGCCGGGCCGGCTTGCCGTGCCGGAAAGCGAGGCGAAGCCGGAGAGCGCGCCAGAGCCGGAAAGCCCAGCAGAATCGGAGGACGCCGCGGCTTCGGAAAGCCCTTCGTCGCCCGCAGAGGGCGCCCCGGCCCCGGAAAGCGAGCCTGAGCCGGAGAGCCTGACGCCGTCTGGCGTTGAGGCGTCGCCCGGCGCATCCGAGGGAATCGCGAAGCCCGCGGCGGCCGGGGGTGAGGAAAGCTCGGCGGACGCCTCCTCGAATTCTCCGAGAGACGGCGTTGAACAGCCGTCGGCGGCCGATCCCGCGATGAGCGCGCACGCGGCGACGAGTGCAGATGCGGCGTCGCCTGCAAGCGCAGCCGAAAGCGATGCGAAGGGCTCAGTGCCCGACTCGGGAACTCCCGGATCGGAGCCGGAGGCGTCCGAAAGGGGCACGGAAGCTCCCGAAAGGGGAAAGGCCTCCTCGACATGACGGCGCGCCGTTTCCAGTGCGCGAAGCGAAGCGCCGCGGCAGGACGCCGCAAGTCTCTGTGATGCAAGGCACCGCAACGAGATTGGCGGCGATCTGCCGCTGCTGCTAAAGTTTTCGTGTTCGCGATCCCGCGTAGCTCAATGGCAGAGCATTCGACTGTTAATCGAACGGTTGCTGGTTCGAGTCCAGCCGCGGGAGCCGACGCACAGGGGCGAGGCTATTCGGCCTTGCCCCTGTTTCGCATAGTCTTCAGATATGACCGCTCGGCAGACGCAGCGGCGTGCGCGGACAAAGGCGCCGGGAGCTCGCCGAGAGGCGAATGAGGTTGGCCGCCTCCGTGGAGGAGTCCTCGCACACCGTCGGCTCCCGCACGATCGTTAGGAGCGATGTCCATGATCTCCGTTGTCCCCTACCGCGCAGAGCATCGTGAGGCGCTGATCGAACTCTCGCTGAGGGCGTGGGAAGCCGTCTTCCCCCTCATGCGCCAGTCCGTGCCGGACTTTGTCTACGAGTGCTTCTATCCGGCGGGGTGGGAACGCCGTCAGGCCGACGACGTCGCCTTCGTGCTCGACGCGGAGTCCTCCGGCATCGACGTCGCCCTCGACGGCGAACGCCCCGTCGGATGGGTCTGCACGCGCATGCACCCCGAAGACAGCATGGGCGAGGTGTACATTCTCGCCGTCGATCCCCCGTGGCAGAGGCGGGGAATAGGGCGCCGCCTCATCGAACGGGCGGAGTCGCGCACCCGGGGGCTGGGAATGCGGATGCTCATGGTGGAAACGGGAGGAGACCCCGGCCACGCCCCGGCTCGGGCGACGTACGAAGCGGCGGGATTCGAACGGTGGCCGGTGGCCAGATACTTCAAAGACCTCTCGGGGCGCTCCGACGCCGCTCAGGCACGCCGACCCTCCGCTCGCACCGATGTGCCCTAGACTTGATCCATGACTTTTCGACCAATTCGCATCGTGGGCGATCCCGTCCTGCGCACGCCGTGCTCACCCATTGACGAAATCACGCCGGGGGTGAAGGCGCTGGTCGAAGACCTCGTGGAGAACGTCGACATGGACGGACGCGCAGGCCTCGCAGCAAATCAGATCGGGGTCTCTTTGCGCGCGTTCTCCTGGAACATCGAAGGTGAGATCGGTTACATTCTCAACCCGGTTATCGTCGAGCTTTCCGACGACGAGTTCCAAGACGGCGAGGAAGGCTGCCTGTCGGTCCCTGATCTGTGGTTCCCGACGAAGCGCGCGTTGTACGCCCGCGCCGAAGGCGTCGACCTCGACGGACGGAAGAAGGCCGTCGAAGGCGAAGGTCTCATGGGACGATGCATCCAGCACGAAGTCGATCACCTCGACGGACGCCTGTACATCGACAGGCTCGATCGGGAGACCCGGAAGAAGGCGATGAGGGCCATACGGGACCTCTGAGGGCGGGCGCCGGCGCCGGCCGCGCACCGGCGCCGGTTTCTTTTGCCCATGGCGTTTTCCCTCGCGATGTGGCACGATAGGAGGGATTCCTCCGGCAGGGTGACAAGGGGAAAGCCACCTAAAGGAGGAACGCCATGAGTGCAAAACACGCCACCCGAGGCGTCATATTCATACACTCGGTATCGCCCGCCGTTCGGCCGCACGTCGAATGGGCGGTGTCTAGTGTGCTCGGATACGACGTGCGGTTCGAATGGACCGCGCAGCCAGCGTTGCCTTCGATGAGCCGCGCTGAGGTCTCTTGGGTGGGCGACGTCGGAACCGGCGCGATGCTTGCCTCCGCCCTCGGCGGATGGGAGCATCTGCGCTTCGAGGTCACCGAGGACGGAACAGCGGTGAGCGAGGGCGGGAGATGGTCAGCCACACCCGGCCTTGGGATCTTCTACGCCCAGACGGACCTCATGGGCAACGTCGTCGTGCCGGAAAATCGAATCCGCGCTGCGATCGACCAGGCGGGAGGAGACGCGCACGAGATGCGTCGCTTGCTCAACCTCGCCCTCGGGCAGGCTTGGGACGACGAGCTCGAGCCGTTCCGCTACGCCGGTGCGGGCGCGCCGGTTCGGTGGCTCCACCGAGTCGGGTGAGGCCCGGTCCGCGGTGCCTGCGATGACTTGCCGTGACAGTCGCCTCAATCGATGGGCAGGACCCCGGCGGGGTCCTGCCCATCCGTTGTGGAACCCGTCTGTCTAGCTCCGGTCCTTCTCCGCCAGATCGAGGAGTTCGCCCAACGTGCCCGCCCCGGCGACGTCGGCGTCGGGAAGCGTCCGCTTGGCCTCCGTCTCAATGGCACGCGCGACGACCCATCGGGTGACGACGTCGACCGACGCCAGGTCGAACGCCTCGTCCGCGCTTCTGACGCCTTCCCGTTCGAGGGCTGCCCGGGCGGCCTCGCTGACTGCTTGGCGATCCATGCTTCCCCTTCCTTGGTAGTCTTTTGTGTACCGTGCAATGTGAGTATGCCAGAAGGGAAGGTGCACGCATGGTCCGCTACGTCGAGATTCATCCCGTCGATCCCCAGCCCAGGCTCGTTGACAAAGTGGTCGAGCACATACGGTCGGGCGAGGTCATCGCCTTTCCGACCGATTCGGGTTACGCGCTCGGCTGTTCGCTCGGAAACAAAGAAGGCCTGGAGCGGATCCGCTCGATTCGCCAGGTAGGCGACAAGCATCACTTCACGCTCCTGTGCCACGACTTCGCCCAGCTGGGGCAGCTGGCGATCGTCGGCAATTCGGAGTTCCGCCTCATCAAATCCCTCACGCCAGGCCCGTACACGTTCATCCTCAAGGGGACGAAGGACGTTCCGCGCATCTCGGTCAATCCGAAAAAGCACACAGTCGGCGCGAGGATCCCGGACCACCGGATCAGCCAGGCGATCCTCGAATCCTTGGGGGAGGCCATGCTCACATCCTCGCTCATCCTTCCGGGAGAGGAGGACCCGATGGTCAACGGGTGGGAGGTCAAGGACGACCTCGGGCATGTCGTCGACGTCGTCGTCGAAGGCCCGTGCGGAGAGGGCGGCCCGACGACGGTTCTCGACTTCGTCAAGAGCAAGATCGCCCGCGTCGGAGCCGGAAGCATCGAGGGAATCGAATTGTGAGCGGAGGCCGCACGCTCCGGCCCGCGCTTTTCGACGTGGACGGCACCCTCGTCGACTCCATGGACGCCGTCGCCGAGACGTTCGACCGGATCATGCGGGAGGAGGCGGGAATCGTCCGCCCGCGCGAATACTATCGGCGGTTCGTCGGGCCGCCGCTGTCCGAGTCCTTCGCCGAGCTGGGCGTCGACCCCGGTTATTTCGTCGGCGCCTATCGGCGGCTCTATTCGGCGCGGGAATTGGAGTTGGGCCTCTTCGACGGAATTGAGGCCATGCTCGAGCGCCTGCACGAGGCGGGCGTGCCCATGGCGGTCGCCACGTCGAAGAGGACCGAGGCCGCCGTCGCCCTCCTCGAACGCCTGGGCGTCGCGCGACGCTTCGTCGCGGTCTGCGGGGCGGACGAATCCGGCGGCCGCACGGCCAAGCATTGGGCCGTCGCGGACGCGCTGGAAGCCCTCGAGGCCGCCGGCGCCGACACGTCGAACGCCGTCATGGTGGGGGACAGGAAGTACGACGTCGAAGGCGCAGCCGCGCACGGCCTGCCGACCGTGCTCGTCCGCTGGGGCGCCGCTCCCGAGGAGGAGTACGCGCTCGCCTGGCGAACGGTCGAGACCGCCGACCAACTGGCTGACCTGCTGATCGGCGGGATCTCTTAGCCCTTTGCCTTGGCAGCGGTTCCCGTTGAGAGGCGCCTGCTGCGGCGCTTCTCAGCTAAGCCTTTTGCCGCGGCTCCTCCAGCCGGAGAGGCAGGCCCTTTCGGCCTCCTCGGGCCCTCTAAGCCTTTGTGCCCCCGTAAGAGAGCGTCACGGCCGTGCCCGTCACGGAAACCATGAGCATGTCGCCCTGCCCGAGGACCTCGTAGTCGAGGTCGACGCCTACGACGGCGTCGGCCCCAAGCTTCTCAGCGCGCTCGACGAGCTCATTCTGGGCGCTCTCGCGGGCCGTCTGAAGCTCGTTCTCGTACCCTTGCGAACGCCCGCCGAAGAGGTTGCGCAGGCCCGCGCCGATGTCCTTGAACAGGTTGACGCCCGCAATGACTTCGCCGGTGACCAGACCGAGGTATCTGTCGATCTTGAAGCCTTCGATGCCGTTGGTCGTGGTGACGATCATAGTGCTTCCTTTCAGGCCAGATCTTCGGGAACCGGATCCGCCGCGTTGGGGTTGAACAGGTCGTATTTGTCGATCGCCTGCTTGACGGTCGACCGGTCGATCTTGCCTTGGTCGGCGAGGCCCTGAAGGGCGCGCACCGCCATGGAGGCGGCGTCGACCTTGAGGAACCGGCGGGCGGCGGGCCTGGTGTCGGAGAAGCCGAAGCCGTCGGCGCCGAGCGTGTAGTAGTCGCCCGGCACCCACTTGGCGATCGCGTCCTGAACCTGGTGTTCGAAGTCCGACGTCGCCACGAACGGGCCTTCGGCGCCTTGCAGCTTGGCGGTCACGTAGGGCACGCGAGGCTCGGCTTCCGGGTGGAGGAAATTGTGCTCGTCCGCCTCAAGGGCCTCCTTGCGCAGCTCGTGCCACGAAGTGACGGACCACACGGCGGCCTGCACGCCCCAGTCCTCGGCGAGCATGCGCCTGGCCTCGCGGGCCCACGGAACCCCCACGCCCGAGGCGAGGAGCTGGACGCGCGGCCCGTCCCCCTCGGCCGGCTCAAGGAGGTAGACGCCTTTGACAATGCCTTCGACGTCGACGCCCTCGGGCTGGGCAGGCTGATGGATCGGCTCGTTGTACACGGTCAGGTAGTACATGACGTTTTGGTCGCGTCCGTCCGATCCGTCGCCGTACATGCGCACGAAGCCGTCCTTCATGATATGCGCGATCTCATAGGCGTAGGCCGGATCGTACTGGACGATGGCCGGATTGGTCGATGCGAGGACGGGGGAGTGTCCGTCCATGTGCTGCAGGCCCTCGCCGGCCAACGTCGTGCGGCCCGCGGTCGCCCCGACGATGAATCCGCGCGCCATCTGATCGGCCGCCGCCCAGAACTGGTCGCCCGTGCGCTGGAAGCCGAACATCGAGTAGAAGATGTAGAACGGGACCATCGGCACGTTGTGAGTCGCGTAAGAGGTGCCCACGGCCTGGAAGGCGGCCACCGAGCCGGACTCGGAGATTCCCGTGTGCAAGAGCTGGCCGCTCTCGGACTCCTTGTACGAAAGGAGCAGGTCGTGGTCCACGGAGGTGTACTGCTGGCCCAGCGTGTTGAAGATCTTGGCGGTCGGGAACATCGCGTCGAGGCCGAAGGTGCGCGCCTCGTCGGGAATGATCGGCACCAGCCTGAAGCCGAAGGACTTGTCCTTGGCGATGTCCTTGATGAGGCGGACGAGCGCCATGGTGGTGGCGACTTTCTGCTTGCCGGAGCCGGTGGTGATGGCGTCGTAGTGCTTCTGGGCGGGAAGCTCGACCCCTCCTGAGAACACCCGGCGTTCGGGGAGGCACCCGCCGAGCTGCTCGCGGTGCTCGATCATGTACTCCATCGCCGGCTCGCTCGCATCCGGTTTGAAGTACGGCGCGTTGTAGGGATCCTCGAGCTGCGCGTCGGGGATGTCCAGGTGCAGGGTGTCGCGCAGCAGACGGAGGTCGGCCGAGTTGAGCTTCTTCATCTGGTGCGTCGAGTTGCGCCCGGCGAAGTTCCTCCCGAGGGCGTAGCCCTTGACCGTGTGGGCCAAAATGACTGTCGGCTGGCCCCTGTAGGCCGTCGCGGCGCGGTAGGCGGCATAGACCTTGTGATAGTCGTGTCCGCCGCGTTTGAGCGACCAAATCTGATCGTCGGTCCAGTCCGCCACCATCGCCTTGGTCCGCGGGTCGCGGCCGAAGAACGAATCGCGCACGAAAGAGCCGTCATTGGCCCTGAAGCCCTGATAGTCGCCGTCGCGCACTTCGTTCATGAGATTGACGAGGGCGCCTTCCTTGTCCGCCTGGAACAGCACGTCCCATTCGCGGCCCCAGATGACCTTGATGACGTTCCAGCCTGCGCCCTTGAAAAAGGCCTCGAGCTCCTGGATGATCTTTCCGTTGCCGCGCACGGGCCCGTCGAGGCGCTGGAGGTTGCAGTCGACGATGAAGGTCAGATTGTCCAGCTGCTGGGTCGCCGCAAGCTGGAGGAGGCCGCGCGACTCCGGCTCGTCCATTTCGCCGTCGCCCAGGAAGCACCACACGCGCTGGTCGCTCGTGTCCTTGATCTTCCGGTTGTTCATGTACCTGTTGAACCACGCCTGGTAGATCGCCGCGGCCGGGCCGATGCCGAGGGAGACGGTGGGGAACTCCCAAAAGTCGCGCATTTGGCGCGGGTGCGGATAAGACGGAAGGCCGCGGCCGCCCGACCTTTTCGAGACCTGCTGGCGGAAGGAGTCGAGGTCCGCCTCGGTCAGGCGGCCTTCGAGGAAGGCGCGCGCGTAGTTGCCGGGAGACGAATGCCCCTGGAAGAAGACCTGGTCGCCGCCTCCGGGGTGGTCCTTGCCCCGGAAAAAATGGTTGAATCCGACCTCGTAGAGGGTGGCCAACGCGGCGAAGGAGGAAATATGGCCGCCCACGGCCAGTCCGGGGCGCTGCTGGCGCGTGACCATGACTGCGGCGTTCCACCGGACCCAGCGGCGGAACTGGCGTTCGAGGGTCTCGTCGCCGGGGTAGAGAGGCTCCTCCTCGACGGGAATCGTGTTGACGTAGGGGGTCGTGAGGTTCGGAGGGGTCTCGACGCCCTTGCGCCGGGCGTGCTCCTCCATGGCCATGAGGATGTAGCGGGCGCGCTTGGGCCCGCCCGTTTGGATGAGGTCGTCGATCGACTCGAGCCATTCGCTGGTTTCCTCGGCGTCGATGTCGGGTACGTAGTTCGGCTGGCCGTTGATCAACGGTGATGCACCGGGCTGCACGCTCACTTGTTCTTCCTTACGTTTTGGTTTGTGGATCGTTGGCGGTGGATCGCACCGACGGGTCGAAGGTGCGGACGAAGGTCCCACAATGTTGTTTCCAGTGTAGCGGCGTCGGGTGTATTTCGCAGATTCGAAGGTAAACGTTTGCCGTGAAAGCTTTCACCATTTGCCAAATCGGCCGGAATGGGGTGGGCTATTCACATGAGTTCTTTGGGATTCAACGAAGGCAGCATTGTTCAAGAATTCGGATACGACGACGACGTCGCCGAAGAGGTGCGCTCCGCTATCGAGCAGTCCACCGGCGAAGAGCTCGTCGATGAGGACTACGGCGACATCGCCGACGGCGCAATCGCTTGGTGGCGCGACGACGACGGCAACGCCGACGACCTGGCGGACCTCTTCCTCGACATGAAGGCAAACCTGGAATCTGACTCGGCGGTGTGCTGGGTCTTGGTGCCGGGCCCGCGCGAACCCGGGCATGTTTCCGCGGCGGTCGTCGAGGAGGCGGCGGAGACTGCCGGCCTCATGGCCACCACGAATGTGGCGGCCAGCAAGAATTGGATCGGAATCCGCCTGACGGCGACCGGCGCCAGGCGCTAGAGTAATCACTTGTGGCGTTGGCCCTTTGCCGGCCAGCGCCGAGGGCCTGTAGCTCAGTTGGCAGAGCACTGCGTTTACACCGCAGGCGTCGTCGGTTCGAGTCCGACCGGGCCCACTATGGTCATCAACGTGCAATCATTGCGCTTCGCCAGCCACATTCCGCCGCTTGCCCTCACTCGCGGAACGTTGGCCCTGGGCTCCGTCTGCCGGTCCTGCGGCGAAAGCGTCGTCTCACTTTCTTTCTCTCCGGCGCAGCCTTGTGCGAGCCGGCCGTTCATGCGCGTCGAGCTGCGCGAGAGCATGCCGGAGTACGTCGAAGGCCTCGGTTCGCTGACCGTCGTCGGCGTGGACGCCTCCCGGGCGGATTCCTGTCGCACCGACTCGGAGGCCGGCGGGGGAGGAGCCTTCGGGGAAAACGAGGTCGCGGTCGACGTCGACATCGTTTTCGACCCCGACGTCGAAGTGCTTGACCTCGGCGACGACGCATTTGACCCGAGCGGGAACGCGCTCGAGCCCGGCGGCGACTCGGAAGGGCGTTCGCGCGGGAAGTGATTGCCTTCGCCGGCGGCAGCCGCAGTTCGGCGACGGCCGGGCGCGCTGTGGCAGCGGGGCGTTTCGCAATGCGCGGGCGACGCGTGCAAGGGCGGCTCGCCCTGCCGGAGGCGCCTTTTTCCGCACATAGAAGGTAAGGTATGCCTTACTGCCTTGGCGCGAAGGGACGCCGGGACGCTCAAGACGCGGAGGAGATCCAATGGGAGTCAAAAACATCGCCTATTCCGGCCTCGTGCACGGGTGCAGGGCCGTCGCCTCTTTGTTCATGGACGTGCCCCGGGCGCCGGAAAAGCACGCCTGCTTTCCCGTGCGCGTGGAGGCCGTCGAGGACCTGGCGCCCAGACTGCGAAGAATAACCGTCGAAGGCCCCGGTCCGCGGACATATCGCCCGTCTGGCCCCGACGAATACTTCGGCCTCGTCATTCCCCCGCGCGGGTGCTCCCTCGTCCTTCCTCGGGCGAAGGGGCTCAACATCCGTGCCGAGTTGGACGCGATCGACAAGGCCGATCGGCCCGAGTTGCGTTGGTACACGGTTCGCCGTCACGACGCGGAGCGGGGCAGGCTGACTTTTGACGTCGTGACGCACGGGGAGAGCGGGCCGGGATCGGCCTGGGCTTTGCATGCGCAAAGGGGCGACGAGGTTGGAATTCGGACGATGACGTCGACGTGGCGGCGGAAGGCGGGCGGCCAGCTGCTCGTGGCGGATCCGACCTCCGCCCCGGCTATGCGAGGGATTCTCGAAGCGTGCACAGGCGAGGAGTTGGCGGCCACCCACGTGCGGATAGCGGCGTCGAGCCCCGACCTGCTGGAGCCGGGATACGATTCGTTCCGATCGGAACTGGCCTCCTACAAAGAGCACTTCGTTCCCGAAGGCGCAGAAGCGGCGGCCGTGGCCGACGCACTGAGGCGAGGCGGGAAGCTTGCGGTCGCCTACGCTTGGCTGTGCGGCGAGGCGTCGCTCGCCAAAGAGACGCGCAAAGTCGTCGTCAAAGAATGGGGAGTCCCCCGAACGGACGTATTGTTCTCGGGCTACTACCGGAGACGATAGCCGTCGCGATCGACGTCTAAGGCGGTTCGGCATGGCGGCCTCGTTTCGCCGTGTGTGATAACGCCGTGCAGGATGAGGTTATTTGGGATCCACTTGTATTCTTATAAGCGAAAATAGTGCTTAATCGTAGAAGAAATGAAAAATACAAATGATGTGTAAGACAAAGGGGTTTGTGGGTTCTAAAACAACGAAAAGATAAGTTTCAACAATAAAAGCCAGATGCAGAAGAATAGAAAAAGAATATGCGCTATGAACGGCTGAAGGAAGAAATGTGAACAGAATAAGTGCAAAAGCTTGAGCAAAGCGCAGATGGAAAGCTGCCAATAGAGGGTCAATGAAGGGCCGCTGAGAAAGAAAGGGACTCTGACAAGGCAAAGGAACTCTGACAAAGAAGAGGGGCGCCGGCATTGAGCCGGCGCCCCTCGGTTACGGCCAGCAGGCCGCTATCGGCCTAGACCGTTAGGAGATCACGCGTCCTTGCGACGGCGACGAACGACGACAGCCGCGACGCCAGCCAGCAGGAGGCCGCCCGCAACCGCGCCGAGTCCGAGGACGGCGGCGCCGGTGTTGGCGAGCTCAGGCTTCTTAGGCTTGGGCGTGGCCTTCGGGGTCGGTGTGGGCGCGGGGGCAGGCGGGGTGGGCTTGCCCGGCTTGCCCGGCTTCACGACCGAGGTCAGCGTTTCGCTGGACTCGCCGCACTTTCCGGCCGCCAGAACCTTTCCGTTCTTGTCGTAGGTGGTCTCGACGAATCCATAGGTCACCTGGGCGTTGGCGTCCGTGGTGTAGGAGTCGGTCTTGTACTCACCGGCCTTGTCGGAGTGCTCGATGCGCTTGGAGGTCCAAATGGCGCTCTCGCACTTGGGAGCCTTGCCCTTGCCCCACGAGTAGAGCTTGACTTCGGTGTAGGCGCCCGAGGGGAAAGAGCCTTCGAGCTTGACGTTGTCGTGAATCTTGTCACCCGCGACGAGCTGCTTTCCGCCGTTCTCGGTGCTGGCCACCGTCGTCACCTTGCCGAAGGTCGGCTTGACGTGCTCGTTGGTGTCGAGCTCGGAGGTCTTGATCGCCGAGGTGCGGGAGTCGCCCTGGTAAGTAGAGACGATGACGTAGGTTCCCGCGCCGAGGTTCCAATTGACGACGAACTTGCTCGCGTCAATGGTGTAGGTGCCGTTCTTGGCGGGCGTTTCGACCGTGCCGAGCGGCTTCATGTTCTTCGTGGCGCCCTCGGTGATCTTGGTTCCCTCGGGGAAGAAGTAGATCGAGTGGCTGATCGTCTTGGAATCGGCCTTCCATTCGCCGACTCCTTGGAAGGAGCCGTGGTCCTCGGGGAAGCCGGAGACGTTCACGAGATCCTGAACGCCGACCTTGCCGCCGCCCAAGTTGACCTGGGAGGCCTTCGTCTTGATGGACGGGGTCCACGGGGCCACTGTCGTCTCAGAGGCCTCGAAGAACGGCGAGGTGTAGTTCTTGACGTACTCCTTGTACTGGCCCTGGGCCGACTTCTCGACGCGCGCCTGGAAGAAGTAGAAGCCTTCGGAGGGCGCCTTCACCGTGTCGGCGGTGTCGAGGGTTCCGGGGCCGTTGAACGTCACATCGTAAGAGCCGATCTTCTTGCCGGCGAATGCCTTGCCGTCGTTCGTCTGAGCGACGGGAGACTTGAAGGGGCCGTAGACGTCGACCGTGGCCTTGACCGGAACGTACTTGTCCGATCCGGGGATCTTGGCCCAGTTGTCCGCCTTGGCGGTCACCGTGTCGACCAGGCTCGAGCCCTTGGCGATCTTCTTGGACTTGACCTGCGTGGAGATGGAGGGAGCGAACTCCGTGTTCTCCTTCTTGGCCTTCGCCGTGCCTTCGACCGGGGCCTTCTTGCCGAGAACGACGAGGTTCTGGCCGCGGATCGTCTTGCCGTGCGACGTGACGTTGCCGCTGGTGACCCAGGGCTTGGCGGTGGGAAGGTCCTTGACCACGAGCTTGACCGAGACTTCGCCTGGCCCGGTGGTCTTGATCTTGACGTTCTGGGCGGACTGAGACGTGGTTCCGCTCAGCGACTTGCCTTGGTTGGACTCAAAGACGGCCGGGCCGGAGAGCTGGAGGGTGTAGGAGTATCCCGACATCCACTTGCCGCTCTGGGCGGTCGCGCCGATGTTCGTGATCGAGCCCTCGTTGCCGCTCTTGGCCAGTTCGAGCTTCGGAGCGACGTTGTAGGGGCCCGCCTCCTCAACGGCCCTTGCGAAGACGTTCTTGGACATCTGCACGGCGTTGCCGAGCTGCGCGTTGCCGTCGCCCAGCCTGCCTTGCTCCTGCAGCTGGTAGATGCTGTGCTCGAAGGTTCCGGCGGCGCGAATGATGCCGATCTGGTAGGCGGCGGCCCGCACGCCGTTGGACGTCTCGGCGTTCGAGGCGATCCAGGCGATCCTTCCGAGGGTCGTCGCGTCCGTGATTCCGTAGGCCCGGGTTCCGCCGAGCTGCTGGTGGTAGCCTCCCACGAAGGTGGCGACTCTCAGCGAGTTCACGGGCTTGGCTTCGCTCATGTCCGTCCACGTGACAGACGGGGCCGCGGCCGAAAGGCCGTCGCCGTCCGCTGCGCACATGTACTTCTGGTTGTTGGGGCCCAAGATGACCCCGTGGTTTCCTGTGTATCCGGCGCCGACGCTCGGTCCGTCTGACCAGCCCGGTGCGGAGGCATATGTCGGTACCGCGGCGCCAGCGACGGCTAGCGCACCGATTCCGGCGACTGCGGTGAGTCTTTTCAATCGCCTAAACAAGTTGTGTATTCCTTTCTCGGCAGCCCACGCGCGATGTGTGGGTGGGCCCTTGGTGTCCACGGGCATTGGCTTGGGGATCCGTGGTGAACGGGACCTCGCAAACGATCGGCCCCGCTCGAGAGATTCCGCTTTCAGCAAAACCCCTCATCCGCTTATCTTGTCAGAATCCCGGCGGGTTTACATGCCGCTTTGCATTCTGATTCCGATCGTGCGGAGGCGTGCTGGCGTGAAAGCACTACACGAGTATACCTCCACTCGTGGGTTTTCACATTGTTCGCGAGGACGGCTTAGCGTTTTTTGAGCGTTTGAGGGCAATGGACGTGGTTTTCGGCGCTTTTGCATTGTAAGGTAAAACACATGGCAGTACTTCGAGTGAGCGACGTCGTCGCTGCAATGGACGGGTTGTTTCCTCCGTCTGCCGCACAGTCGTGGGACCGGGTCGGCCTGGCGGTCGGCGACGTCGACGCGGCCGTCACGCGGATCGGCTTCGCCGTCGACCCTTGCGAGGCGACGGTCGCCGAGGCGATCGAGCGAGGCGCGCAGCTGCTCGTCACCCATCATCCCCTGTACCTGCGGGGGACCCATGCGGTGACCAGCGCCACCGGCAAGGGCAGGTGGACGATGGCCCTCGTCCGCGAAGGGATCGGCCTCTTTTCGGCGCACACGAACGCCGACGTCGCCGCCTCGACCTCCGCTTTGGCGGACCTCCTCGGCGTGGGGGTCGAGCGGCCGCTCGACGAGGAGACAGGCATCGGGGGAGTGGGCGAGCTCGAGGAGGCCATGACGCTCGCCGCCTTCGCCGCGAAGGTCGGCGAAGCCCTTCCCAAAGTCCCGGCGGGCGTTCTGGCCGCAGGGGACCCGGAGCGGGAGGTTCGCAGGGTCGCCCTCTGCTCGGGAGCGGGCGACTCTCTTTTGGAGGAGGCGAATGCCGCCGGGGCCGACGTCTTCCTGACGGCGGACCTCAGGCACCACCCAGCCACGGACCACCTGTGGAACTCGGGCTGCGCGCTGGTGTGCGCGACGCACTGGGCGAGCGAGTGGCCGCTGCTAGGGGAGATGGCGCGTCGCCTGGCCGAATCGCTGGGTCCGAGCGCACCTGATGTCTACGTGTCGAAAATACCGACAGACCCCTGGAATATCGTTGTAAGGCAGTGATATGGCAAAGGCACCGGCAAAAGAGCAACTGAAGCTTCTTGACATCGTCGAACTCGACAAAACCATCTCCAAACTCGACAAAAAGAACGAAAAGCATCCTCTCCGGCAGGAGCTGGGAACGCTCATCAACGTTTCCGCCGCGCGTGCGCGTGACAAGGAGGCCGCACAGGAGCGCGCGCAAACCGCCCGCGACGAGCTGGCGGCCGCCGAGCGCGCGAGCGCCGCCTTGCGCAATCAGATTGACGGGAAAGAGGCGAAGCTCAACTCCGGCGTCGGCCTGACGAGCCGTGACCTCCTCGTGCTGCAAGACGAAATAGCCGGTTTGCGGAGCATGCTCGACGAAGCCTCCGAAGCCGAGTTCGCGGCCTTGGAAGGCGTCGAGAAGGCCGAGGCGGCCGTTGACGCGCTGTCCGCAGAGATTGAGCGCATCAAGGACGAGGTCCTCCGCGGCCGTTCTGAGCTCGAAGACGACGTCGCCTCGATCCTCGCCGAGCGGGAGAAGGTCCAAGCCGAACGCGACGAGCTGTTCGCTCCGCTTTCCCCGAGCCTCAAAGACGCTTACGAGAGATCGCGCAGGAGCGGAGGCTACGCGGTCATCGCAATGCAGCCCGACGGACGTACCGGCGTGGGAATTCCCCTCTCGCCCGTGGAGGTGGCGCAGATCAAGGCCCTTCCTGAGGACGAGGTCTATCTCTCCGAGGACTACGGCTGCATCATCGTGCGCCTGCCGTAAGCCGCTGGCGCAGATTGCTCCGCTATATTGCTCATTCCACTATGAGGGTGAGGATTTTGAAGCGAGTTCCGCCGTCCTCGACGCCCACGCGTCCGATGCTTTCGGCGACGCCGACGATGTCTGAAGAGTCAGCGTCCAGAAGGGCGCGGGTCAGCAGGCCCGTGTAGTGCTCGGATTGATGGGGGTGCACTCGCCCCTCGGGGCCGGTCACGTAGACCTTCCACCAGTCTTCCGAAGGGTTCCACACCTGGTATTTGTCCGAGCGCATGTCGATGCAGACGTCGTGGCAACGCAAGCCGGCCAGCTCGCGTTTCCAGAAGGACGAAAGCCTGCCCACCCTCGGAAGGGTGACGGACATGCTCAGGCGATAGCCGGGAATGAGGTCCTCGGCCTGGATGAGGCCGAACAGAGCGGAGAATATCCACACGTCGTCTCCGGGCCGCAGCTGCGCCGCCTTGTAAAACGGGCCCGCGTAGACGGACAAGGCGGGGGCGCACGGCAGGTTGTACAGGTCGCCTTGGAGGCGGACTGCGTTGGCTGCGCGTTTGCCGAGGCCGAGCGCCGAAAGCGCGTTTTTGCTTCGGGAGACGGAGGCGAGTTTGCCGGCGACGGCGCGGCGCGCCTCCGTCAACATGGGAAAGGAGAGCGACGGCAGATCGAGTGTGGGCCCCAGCAGCGGCGGCGTTTTGCGCTCGGAAGGAGAGAGGAGAATTCGCATGTTCGTTCACTCTTTCATGTCTGAATCGGGAGGGCGCGTTTGAGTCGGGCGGGGTTTGGCTGTTGCCGAATCGGCTGTCGAGGCGATTCGGGGTAGGATTTTTCCTGCGAATGAGTCGGCCAGGCGGCCGCGTGGGTCGGCTTCGGCCGCGTCCACGAGGAACGTCCGGGCTCCACAGGGAACGGCGGTGGGTAACACCCACCCGGGGTGACCCGCGGGAAAGCGCCACAGAAAACAAACCGCCGCGCAAGCGGCAAGGGTGAAACGGCGGTGTAAGAGACCACCGCGCTTCGGGCGACCGAAGCGGCAGGGCAAGCCCCGCCGGGAGCAAGGCCAGACAGCGCGCGATGAGGCTTCCCGTCTAGCGCGCGGGTGGGCCGCTTGAGCCGCGCGGCAACGCGCGGCCTAGAGGGATGGCCGCCGCCGGATCCGCAGCGGATCCGGAACAGAACCCGGCGTATCGGCTGACTCATTCGCCCCGCTCTCAATGGTTCCGTTCTCTCAATCGTCCCGCCTTTCACCGGTTCGGCCGCCTCGGCGGCGCCTTTCATTCGCCCGCTTTTCGCCGTCGCCGTTCTCTGCGTGCGGGGCGCGGCATGCCGATCGCCGCCCCGTGCGGCGCGTCACGGGCGCAGGCCGAGCTCGGGGTCGGAGGGAAGAGTGAGGATCTCCGCCCCGTCCTCCGTCACCGCGAGGGTGTGCTCCCACTGGGCAGTTCTGCCGCGGTCCCGGGTCACGACCGTCCATCCGTCGTCCCACTGATCCCAGGCGATGTCGCCCAAGGTGAGCATCGGCTCGATTGTGAAGACCATGCCGACCTCCATGACGGTCGCATGGGAAGGGGCGGCGTCGTAGTGGGGGACGATGAGGCCGGAGTGGAAGGCTTCGCCGACGCCGTGGCCCGTGTAATCCTCGACGACGCCGTAGTCGAACCGTTTGGCGTACGATTCGATGACGCGGCCGATGACGTTGATCTGCCTGCCGGGCTTGACGGCCTTGATGCCTCTGAGCGTCGCGGCGCCCGTGCGTTCGATGAGCAGGCGCGACTCCTCGTCGACCTCGCCGACGGCGAACATGGCGTTCGTGTCGCCGTGGACCCCGCCGATGTAGGCGGTCACGTCCAGGTTGACGATGTCGCCGTCCTTGAGCACGGTCGAGTCCGGGATCCCGTGGCATATGACCTCGTTGACCGACGTGCAGATCGACTTCGGAAAGCCCATGTACCCGAGGCACGAAGGGTAGGCGCCGTGGTCGCACATGTACTCGTGGGCGATTCGGTCGAGCTCGTCGGTCGTCACCCCGGGCGCGACGGCCTTGCCCGCCTCGTAGAGGGCGTCTGCCGCGATCCGGCCGGCAGCGCGTATTCGTTCGATCGTCTCGGCGTCTTTGACGTCGGAGGCGGCGACGGCCTCCGGGCCGGAGTGGAACATGTACTCGGGGCGTTCGATGGCGGAGGGAACGACTCTCGGCGCGGAGACTGCGCCGGGAACGAGGGTGCCCAAGGGAGCGCGTTCAGCAAGCATGGTACAAGCATAGCCATGTAAAGCGGCTCCGCTGAGGCAAATGCCCGCTTGCCCGCCTCGGACTTCGAAGCCCTTCAGGGTTTAGACGGCGCCCGGAGTATGGAAGCCCCTGGGGTGGAGAAGCCGTTCGGGGTTGGCGTCGCTTGGGGTTGAGAAGCCGTTCGGAGCTTAGAAGCTGTTCTCCTCCGTGGGGAAGCCCCTGCCCTTGACCTCGTCGCGGAAACTCACAGCGGCAGAGGCCAAAGCGCCTCCCACGTCGCCGAATCGCTTGGAGAACCTGGGGCTCCAAGCGGTCATGCCGGCCATGTCCGTCCAGACGAGCACCTGCCCGTCGGTCGCCGCCCCCGCACCGATGCCGATCGTCGGAATGCGGAGGATTCGCGTTATTTTCTTGGCGACGTCGGACGGAACCATCTCCAGGACGACGGCGGAGGCCCCAGCCTCTTGGACGGCGACGGCGTCCTCGATGACGGCGTCCTTTTGCTCCCCTCGGCCCTGAACCCGAGGGCCGCCGAGTCGGTTCTCAGATTGCGGGGTGAATCCGATGTGGCCGACGACGAGGATACCGGCCTCGACAATCGCTTTGATGGCGGAGGCCTGCCGGAGTCCCCCTTCCAGTTTGACCGCGTGTGCGCCGGCTTTGATGAGGCGGACGGCGCTGGCGACCGCTAGCTGGCACGATTCCTCGTAGGATCCGAAGGGCAGGTCGGCCACGATGAAGGCTCTCTTGGCTCCGCGGGCGACGGCGGCGGTGGCGAGTTCCATCTCGCCCAAGCTGACGGAAACGGTGGATTCGTAACCGAGATAGGTGTTGCCGTAGGAATCGCCGACGAGAAGGACGTCGATCCCGGCGGCGTCGAAGATCCTCGCCGTGACGGCGTCGTAGCAGGTCAACATCGTGATGGGCTCGCGCTGTTCCTTCATCCGGCGAAGGCGCTGGACGCGGACTCGTTTGACTGTGTTGTCGCTCATTGCGCTCCTAACGTTTGCGCCCCATTGTACGGCCGAAAGCGCCGGCGCGCCCGCGGGGAGCCTTCGGGCCGCTTTCGGCGTTCCGTGCGACGCCTTGGTGCGGCGATGCGCCCGCGGGGAGTCCCCGTTCGGATCCGTTCGGAGCGGGCCGGATGCGACCCCGCGTCGCAGCCCGGGGCGAGACATGCGCCGGGGGCAACGCCCGATGGATAGGAATACCCGTTATCGTTGAGTGGGTGACGACGCGCCCAACGGTTGCGTAAGATGGTGGGCGGAAGGAGGGGCTCTGGCATCTCTCATGTATTACGCAGGCATCAGCGGCGGGGAGTTCCTCGCGGGCATTGTCATCCTTGTGCTTTCGACGGTCGTTTTCGTGGCGGCCTTCTGGCCGAACCGCCAGTACAAGGACGTCGAACGGGGGACGTCCCCCAAGCCGGGGAGGCGATCCCGAATCGGCAGGTACCGAGACGGAATCCCCCCGGTCATTGCGGAGCCCCCGTCGATGACGCCGGCGGAGGCCGGCTTCGTCGCGCTCGACTGCGGGCCCTCGGACATGACCCTCGCGACGGTCGTCGACCTGGCCGCACGGGGGTACCTTTACATCGTCGAGTATCAGGAGCTGGCCATTCCCCGCAGCACCATCGTCCTCGTCGCCCGGAAGAAGCCTGGGCCGGAGTGCGACGAGACTGAAAGGGAATTGCTCAACCTCTTCCAGACGCCGGGAGCCGCAGAGGCCTCGGCCTTCGTTTCCGCCAGGCCGTTCGACGCCCGCTATTTCAGGTCGCAGCTGCTCGGCACCGGAGTGGCCAAGCTCGGCGCGCCCACGGCTCGAGCCTCCGGGCTTCGACGCTCGATCTCGCAGCGTTTGGGGGCTTTCGTCTTTCGGCGGGCGGTCGAAGACCACGAGTGGTTCGACCGCTGGCACGAGGCGGTGGTCAGCGCGGGCGCGCTCATGCTGGTGGGCGGCGCCGTCGCGTGGGTCGTCGCGGCGATCGGATGGTTCGCGGGCTGCATCAGCCATTTCTGGATGATCGTCTTCGGCGTGGCCGCCCTCGCAGGGGCGGCGACTTTCGCCGGGACGGAGGGCCGCTCCGCCGACGGCAGCGCCGCCCACGATCAGGCGCTCGGGTTCCGCCGCTTTCTCGTCGAGGGCTCGCAGAACGCCGATCCTCGCCGCCTCAGCGGCTACGCGGGGTGGGCCGTCGCCCTCGACTGCGTCGACGAATGGGCGAAGTCCCTCGACGGCCTCACCGACAAGGGGTCGGTCGAAGAAATGGCTCCGTGGCTCACTTCGACCGAACGGAGTCTGGCCTCCTGGAGCGACGTCGCCGATGTGATCCGGCATTTTCGCGCGAGGATCCACGCCGAAGACAGCTCCGACGACTCCTCCGACCCTCTGCCGCCTCTGCGCGAGGGCTGGCAGGGCGCGCCCTCGTCGTGGCCCGAAGACAAAGCCCGCCCGGGAGGGTGAGCTCCGCCCGGAAGGGTGGCACAATGGGAGCCTAGCGAAGGAGCGTCATGGAGCGACAGCAAGAGTACGTCCTGCGGACGATCGAGGACAAGGGCGTGCGCTTTGTGCGCCTGTGGTTCACCGACGTCGTCGGGCAGCTGAAATCGGTCGCGATCGCCCCGGCGGAACTGGAAGAGGCCTTTGAGGAGGGCATCGGCTTCGACGGTTCGTCCATACAGGGGATGACTCGCGTCTACGAGGACGACATGACGGTGCGGCCCGACGCCGAGACGTTTTCGATCCTGCCGTGGCGCGGCGAAGACGTTCCGGTGGCTCGAATGTTCTGCGACGTGCTCACGCGCGACAACGAGCCCGTGCGCTCCGACCCGCGGTCGATCCTCAGGCGCGCGCTCGACAAGGCGGCGGACATGGGCTTTTCGTGCTTTGTCCACCCCGAGGTCGAGTTTTACCTTTTCCATCCCGAAAACGATCCGAACAAAGAGCCCGTTCCGATCGACAACTCCTCCTATTTCGACCACGTGACGCGCTCCCTCGCGCAGAACTTCAGACGCGACGCGATTCTCACCCTCGAAGACATGGGCATCTCGGTCGAATTCTCCCACCATGAAGCCGGGCCCGGGCAGAACGAGATCGACCTGCGTTCCACCGACGCCCTGAGAATGGCCGACAACGTCATGACCCTCAAAACGGTCGTCGAGCAGATCGCCATCGAGCAGGGAGTCCACGCCTCCTTCATGCCCAAGCCGCTCGTCAACTCCCCGGGCAACGGAATGCACACCCACTTTTCGCTCTTCGAGGGGGACAGGCCCGCGTTTCATGACGCGACCGGGCCGGGAGGCCTGTCGCGAACCGGTCAAAAGTTCATTGCCGGCCTCCTGCGCCACGCCCGCGAGATCACGGCCGTGACGAATCAGTACGTCAACTCCTACAAGCGTCTCTACAGCGGCGACGAAGCCCCCTCCTACGTCTACTGGGGGCCCTACAGCCGCTCGGCGCTCGTGCGGGTGCCGGCGCACAGCCCGAACAAGCCCCAATCGACCAGAGTCGAATACCGGGCGCTCGACTCCGCCGCGAACCCCTACCTCGCCTTCGCCGTCGTCCTGCGCGCCGGTCTGCGCGGAATTGAAAGGGACTACGAGCTTCCCGTGCCGACCGAGACGGACGTGGCCCTCATGTCCGATCTGGAGCGCGAGATTTCCGGCATCGAAGGGCTTCCGAGCTCTCTGGGGGAGGCCGTCGACCTCATGAAGTCCTCCGAGCTCGTGGCCGAGACCCTGGGCGAGGACTGCTTCGACTACTTCTTGCGCGACAAGCGGCACGAGTGGAACGTCTACCACCGCCAAGTCACTCCGTTCGAACGCACGCGCTTCCTTCCGACCAGCTGACCGCCATGCGCGAACAATCCGTCTCCTCGCGCCTGCGCAAAGCGGGCTTCGCCGACCCCTCCAAAGCCGGACGGCTCCTTGACGAGTGCGCGCAGCACGGAATCGATCCGCCGCCGGTCGAAGCCTTCGCCCGGGCCGCCAGCCCGGACCAGTGCCTCCTCCTGCTCACGCGCCTGGCCGAGGCGTGTTCCGACAAGCAGGCGCTGCGCAGCCTCCTCGCCGGGCCTTCGCGCCCCCGGCTCCTGGCCGTCCTCGGCCTGTCGAAGGCGCTGGGGGACTTCCTTGTGGCCCACCCCGGCGCCGAGTCGTTTGCGGGGCTCGACGCGGCAGTCTCTCTGGGAGACTTCACCGAGGAAGCGGAAAAGCGCGGCGCACTCGCCGCCGTCGGAGCGGACCGAGGCCGACGCCCCGTCGCCGGCAAGGCGGGAGCCGAGCCCGTCAACGCTCTGCGCCGCTGGTATTACGGTCGAATCCTCGCGATTGCGGGGTGCGACCTGACCTGCCCTGACACTCTGGAGGCCATGCCGGAGGTGTCTGCTGCGATCTCCGCCGTTGTCGCCGGAGCGTTGGAGGCCGCGCTCGCGATCGCCCGCGCCGAGACGCCCGGGGCCGAGAACGTCGACCTGGCGATCGTCGCCATGGGGAAGACCGGGGCAAGCGAGGTCAATTACATCTCCGACGTCGACGTCGTCTACGTGGCGCGGCCCGCGGCGGATGCGGGACTTCCAGCCGGCGCGGGCGGCGGCGTGGGTGCGCGCGGCGGCGGTGAGAGCGGCGAGTGCGCGGAACGGGCCGAAGACGCGGTGGAGGAAGCCCTGGAGGTCGCCTCGAAGCTCGCCTGCCTGACGGCCCGGATTGTCTCGGCGCCCGCCGCTGAGCCGGGGCTGTGGGTCCTTGACGCCAATCTGCGGCCCGAAGGCAAGGACGGGCCGCTCGTTCGAACGCTGGAATCGCACGTCGCGTACTACAAGAGGTGGGCCAAGGGCTGGGAGTTCCAGGCGCTGCTCAAGGCGAGGCCGATTGCCGGCGACGTCGAACTCGGCGAAGAGTACATGGCCGCGCTGTGGCCGATGGTCTGGGAGGCGGCCGGCCACGAGAACTTCGTCGAGGATTCGAGGGCGATGCGCCGCAGGGTGGAAAACCACGTCCCCGCCAGGGACGCGAATCGCCAGCTCAAACTGGGCAAGGGCGGGCTTCGCGACGTGGAGTTCACGGTTCAGCTCCTCCAACTCGTCCACGGCCGGACCGACCGCTCCCTGAGGGTGCGGGAGACCGTCGAGGGCCTTCGCCGTCTGCGCGACGGCTCGTACGTTTCGCGTGCCGACGCGGAAAAGCTCGACCGCGACTACAGAACCCTGCGTGTGCTCGAGCACCGGGTGCAGCTCAGGCGCCTGCGGCGAACCCATCTTCTGCCCACGGGCCCGGACGACCTGCGCGCGCTCGCCAGGGCCATGGCCCTGCCCGGCGTTTCCGGCGCCGAGGACCTGGAACGCCTGTGGCATTCGACGCGGCGGGAAGTCCGCTCCCTCCATCAAGAGATTTACTATCGCCCTCTGCTCCCGGAGGCCGCGCGCCTCTCGCCGGACGACATCGCCCTCGCCGAAGGTCCGGCCAAGGCCCGTCTGGAGGCCATCGGGTATAGGGACGCCGCTGCGGCGCTGCGGCACATCGGCGCGCTCACAGACGGAATATCGCGCGGGGCCGCCATCCAGCGCCAGCTTCTGCCCGTCATGCTCGGCTGGTTCGCACAGGGGCCTGACCCCGACGCGGGACTTCTCGCCTTCCGCGTGCTCTCCGAGCGCATGGGCCGCACGTCGTGGTTCCTTCGGTCGCTGCGCGACGGCGGGGCGGCGGCCGAGAGGCTGTGCATCCTTCTGTCGACGTCGCGCTACGTCGCACGAGAGCTGCCGAACATCGCCGAATCGGTGTCGTGGCTCCTCGACGACGGAGGGCTTGCCCCCCGCGGGCGCGAGGAACTCGAAGGCGAGCTGGCCTCCATGATTTCGCGACGGTCGGACCCCAAGGAGATCGCCCGGGCGGGCCGTTATCTCAGACGGCGCGAGCTGCTGCGCACGGCCATGGGCCAGGTGCTCAGGACAGTCGATCCCGTCTCCTCGCGGGCCGCGATTTCGTGCGCCGCGGACATCGCCGTCGAGGCGGCTTTGCGAGGGGCGGTTCCCGCCGCCTGCGAGAAGCTCGGGCTGGAGGGCCCGCTCAGCTCCTACGTCGTCGTCGCCATGGGGAGGGCCGGCGGCAGGGAGATGGGGTACGCCTCCGACGCCGACGTCGTTTTCGTGCACGAACCCCACGACGGCGCGGATCCGGCCGCGGCCGCGAGGCTTGCCGAGGAGGTGGCGGCCCAGACGATGAAACTGGCGGGCGACGTCGACAGCGAGCCTCCCCTGCGCGTCGATTCCGATTTGCGGCCCGAGGGGCGCCGCGGCCCGCTGGCCCGCACCCTCGACTCCTACGCCGAATATCTCCGACGCTGGGCGCACACCTGGGAGCTTCAGGCCCTTCTGCGGGCGCGCCCGTGCGCGGGGGACGAGGCGACCGGGCGGCGTTTCATCGAGACGGTCGACGCCTTCCGCTACCCCGAGGGCGGCCTGAGCCAGGAGCAGATCCGCGAGGTTCGGAGGATGAAAGCAAGGGTGGAGACCGAGCGGATTCCGAGCGGGGTTTCGCCGAACCGCCATCTCAAGCTCGGGCGCGGGGGATTGGCCGACGTCGAATGGACCGCCCAGCTCCTCCAACTGTGCCACGCGTGGAACCACCCGGCGCTGCGAACGGTCTCGACGCTCGAGGCGCTTCGCGCCGCCGCCGCGGCAGGCCTCATATCCGGCGACGAGGAACGGCGGCTCGTGCGATCGTGGGAGCTCGCCTCGGCGCTCCGCGACATCAACGTCCTCGCGTCCGGCAGGGCCTCGGGCAGCAGAATCGACGTCCTTTCGCACGAGATTCGAGACCTCGCGACCGCCGCGACGATCCTGGGGCGCGACGTCGCCGTCAAACACGACATCGAGGAAGAATACATGCGGTCGGCCCGGCGCGCCCGAGCCGACGTCGAAAAAGTCTTCTTCGGCATGGAGACCTGAAACGAAAGAGCAGTCATGCGAATCTATCTCATAAGGCACGGCCAGACGACGAACAACGTCCGCCGCATTCTCGATTCGAACCCTCCCGGCGCGCACCTGAGCGACCTGGGCCGCGAACAGGCGGCGGGCCTCGTCGGCGCCTTCGACGGCGTGCATTTGGACGCCATTTACGTTTCGTCGCTGCGCCGCACGGGGGAGACGGCCGAGCCTCTAGCCCTCTCGCGCGGCATCGATCCGGTGGAACTGGACGGCCTGCGGGAGATCGAAGCGGGATCCTGGGAAGGCGGAAGCGACGAATCTGCCTATCGCGGCTACCTCGGAACGGTTCAACAGTGGCTTTCCGGCCGGCTCGAGGAGCGGATGGGAGGCGGCGTCACCGGAGCGGACGTGCTCGAACGGTACGATGCGGCGATCGGCTCGATAGAGGCTAGCGGAGCGCACACTGCGGCCGCCGTCAGCCACGGGGCGGCTATCGGCTTTTGGACGTGCATGCGAACGTCGGGCATCGACCGCCGCGCCGTCGAACGGGCTTTGAACCTCGACGTGGCGCCTTTGCAGGTGCTGAAGAACGGGCAGATGTGCGTGATCGAAGGAAACCTAACCAGCGGTTACCGGACTGTCTCATGGAACGGGGCGCCGCTGGTCGAGAGTCGCTGACGCGGGAGGCTCGGACCTTGGCCTTGCCGCGCGTCACGAATCGTGGCTCAGGACCTTGTCAAGGAAGTCGCGGGTGCGCCGGTTGCTCGGGTTGACGAGGACGTCCTCGGGGGAGCCGCTTTCGACGATGCTTCCCTGGTCCATGAAGACGACGGTGTCGGACACCTCGCGGGCGAAGCCCATCTCGTGGGTCACGACCAGCATCGTCATGCCCGAGGCCGCCAAATCCTGCATGACGGCCAGGACCTCGCCGACCAGCTCCGGGTCGAGCGCGGACGTGGGCTCGTCGAAGAGCATGAGGTCAGGTTCCATCGCAAGAGCGCGGGCGATGGCGACCCGCTGCGCCTGCCCGCCTGAAAGCTGGGCCGGGTAATGGTCTGCCCTTTCCGCCAGCCCCACGCGCTCAAGAAGCTCGCCGGCCTTGGCCTTCGCTTCGTCTTTCTTCGCGCCCTTGACCATGACCGGCGCTTCGACGACGTTCTCCAGCGCCGTCATATGCGGAAAGAGATTGAATCTCTGGAAGACCATGCCGATTGGCGCGCGTTGAACCGCGAGCTCCCTGGGATGCAGTTCGTGCAGGCGCCCTCCGGCATCCTGGCGGTACCCCATGAGCGTCCCGTCCACGCGTATCGATCCCGCCTGAATCTCCTCCAGGACGTTGACGCATCGCAAAAGCGTGGACTTTCCCGAGCCGGACGGGCCGAGAATTGTGCAAACCTCGCCCGCCTCGACTTCGAGCGACACTCCTTTGAGGACGTGCAGGTCGCCGAAGAATTTGTGGACGTCTCGTATCTCAACCATTGCCATGTTTTCCTCCTAGGGTGTCCATACGCCCGAGTTGCCGTCCGGCGTCGTGTGGGCGGCGTTGATCGCCTCTTGCCGAGAGCTGTTCCGCTTGCGCTTGCGCCACCGGGACGTGTGCGACGTCAAGCTCGTCGATCCCTTTCCGTAATAGGCCTCCAGGCGCGCCTGGCCGACCATGAGCACGGACGTGATGACCAGATACCAGATCGCGGCGACGACGAGGAACGGAATCGGCAGGAGCGTCTGCGAACCGTAGTCCGTCGCCACCTTCGTCAGCTCGAAGGTGAAGGGAACGGCCGTGACGAGGGAGGTCGTCTTGAGCATCGAGATCGTTTCGTTGCCGGTGGGCGGAACGATGACGCGCATGGCCTGGGGGATGATGATCCGATAGAGAATCTGCTGGGGGCTCATTCCCAATGCCTGGGCGGCCTCCTCTTGGCCTTTGTCGACGGAGTTGAGGCCTGACCTGATGATCTCGGAAAGGTAGGCGCCCTCATTCAAACCCAGCCCGACGATCGCCGAGACCGCCGCCGTGAAAAGGTCGTAGGTTCGGAAGCTGAAGAACTCCTGCCCGAACGGCAAGCCAAGGCTTAAGCGCGGGTAGAGGACGCCTATGAGCCCCCAGAAGATCAGCTGTGTGTAGACGGGCGTGCCGCGGAAGAACCAAATGTAAAACGTGGCGACCGTCCGCATGATCGGGTTGTCCGAGCGCCGCATGATCGCCATCAGGATCGCCAGGACGATGCCGATGGCCATGGCCGCAACCGTCAGGATGAGCGTCCAGCCGATTGCCCGAAAGATCTCTGCCGTGAAGAGCGTTTTCCATATGAGCTCCCAGTGGAAGTTCTTGTTCGTGGCGAGGCTGTGGACGCCCATCGCTGCCAGGAGGGCGAGGATGGCGGCAGCCAGCCACCTGCCGTAGTGCGGAATGGGGATCGCGCGGATGAGCTGAGGCTGCTCGTCGGCTTGCCGGGTCGCGGATTCCGCTCCTTTGGCAGATTGGGCGGATCCAGGCGGTTTGATTCCCTCGGTTTGCTTCGCCTTTGGAACCTTGCCGTTCTGCTGGGCGGGCTCGTTTGCAGTGTTCGAATTCATGTCACACCTTTGGGTTGAGGAGCGCCTTGGAGGCGATGTTCTCGCTGATGTTCCAGGACTTGAAAATCTTCTTGAGCGTTCCGTCGTCCATGAGGGACTGCAGGGAAGCCTGAACGGCCGTCGTCAAGGCCGGGTCGTCCTTTGAGACGACGATTCCTTGCGGCGCCTTCTCCATGATCGGACCGACGGCTTCCAACGCGCCGTTGGTTCTGGAGATGGCGTAGTTGATCACCGAGGAGTCGGCGGTCATGGCTTCGATCTTCCCTCCGCTCAACGCCAAGGTGACGCTCTCTTGGGCGTCGTATCGCTGTATTGTCGGTTGTTTATGGCATTTCTTCGCTGTTTTGGCGACCGCTTCGTCTTGGAGGGTGCCCGTTTGGACGCCGATTGTCCGCCCGCATATTGATGTGGGCGTGAATTTCGAGGGGTTGCCGGCCGCCACCGCCCAGGAGGTTCCCACCTCGTAGTACTGGATCATGTTGAAATTCGCAGTTCGCTCGTTGGTAATTGTGAAGGCGGAGGCTCCTGCTTCATACCGTTTGGGAATTCGGGGGAGAATCGAATCGAAACTGGACTCTTGGATCTCCAGGTCAAGCCCCATGCGCGCGGCGACGGCCCGCATGACGTCCATCTCGTAGCCGACCGGCGTCTCTCCCTGCTTGAAATCCGCGGGAGCGTAATAGAGGTTCGACCCGATCGTCAGCTTCCCATCGGCTTTTGCAGCCTGAGGAACCATTGCGGCGATCTTCGGGTCGGCGCGCACGGACGAGGCGTCGAAAATCACGATGTCGGACCGGTTGTAGTCACGGACGACGACGTCGGCCGAACCGCAGGACGCCAGCGTAAGCATGCATGCGCATGCGACGGCGACGACGCGGGTGTTTCTCAGCGTGCTCAACATGGACACTCCAGACTTCCGGGCTCGCGTGTTTGGCTTTTCAATAAGTAACTATAAACGAAAACTAATAATTATGCAAGATGTGTGGCGGACGTTATGGGCGGGGGCGACGCGTGGTGCCGAGGCGTGGCTGGGTCTGGTGTGTGGCGGCTGGCGTGTGGCGGGGCCGGGCGGGTCGGCGGGGCGTTGTGCGGAAAGCTGCGCGGGCGTGGCTGGGTCTGGTGTGTGGCGCGGAGTCCGACGGTGTGCAGGTGCAAGGCGGGGCCTGGAACGTTGTGCGACAGGCTGTGTAGATGTGGAGCGGCAAGGTGCGGCGGCAGTTGGGCGGCCGTATGCGGCGTGGTGTTTGGTGTGGCTTGCGGCTGCATGAAAAGTGCCTAGGTTCGTGAAAAGCCCCATTTTTTGGTCCTTATCTTGAACCTAGGCACTTTTCACCACTCATTGGAGGCTAATCTTGCGATCCAGGTACTTTTGTTCGGCGGGCGACGGCGTCGGGCCCGCCCATCTGCCCGCTTGGAGGCGCGGATGGGTGCGGAGAGTGTCGGCATCGGCCCGCCTTTCCGTCCATCCGTGCCCATCCGTCGCTTTGTCGAGCCTCGTCCGGGCGGATGCAGAGACGTCCAAGGGAGACGAGAAGAAAGACGCCGAGAAGCCTCGTCCGGGCGGACGTGGAGACGCCGGCGTCGTCCCGTCGCCTGGTGGGTTTGGTCGAATGGGCGACGGCGCGCTTCTAGATGTCGTAGTAGAGAGCGAACTCGTAAGGATGAGGGCGTTGGCGCACGGGAGCTATCTCGTTGGCCGTCTTGTAGTCGATCCATGTGCGGATGAGGTCCTCGGTGAACACGTCGCCCTCGAGGAGATAGTCGTGGTCCGCTTCGAGCGCGCGGAGCGCGTCCTCGAAAGACTCCGGAAGCTGGTCGATCAGTGCGTGCTCCTCGGGCGGGAGCTCGTAAAGGTCCTTGTCGATCGGCTCGGCCGGCTCCGTGCGATTTTTGATGCCGTCGAGGCCCGCCATGAGCTGCGCGGCAAAAGCAAGGTAGGGATTGGCCGAGGGGTCAGGCACCCGATATTCGACCCTTTTCGCCTTTGCGGACGAGCCCGTGACGGGGATGCGGATGCAGGCCGAACGGTTGCGGGCCGAATAGACGAGGTTCACCGGTGCCTCAAAGCCCGGAACGAGCCTGTGGAAAGAGTTGATCGAAGGATTCGTGAAGGCGAGGAGCGAAGGGGCGTGCTCGAGGAGCCCCCCGATGTACCAACGCGCCATGTCAGAAAGGCCTCCGTAGCCCCTCTCGTCCGCGAAAAGCGGAACGCCGTTCTTCCACAGAGACTGATGGCAGTGCATGCCGGAGCCGTTGTCGCCGAAAAGGGGTTTGGGCATGAAAGTCGCCGATTTGCCGTGCTCAAATGCCGTGTTCTTGATGACGTATTTGAACTTCATGAGATCGTCGGCCGCGGCGAGAAGCGTGCTGAACGTGTAGTTGATCTCTTGCTGTCCGCCGGTGCCGACTTCATGGTGCGCGCGTTCGACTTCTAGGCCGACGTCGGCGAGGCGAACTGACATCGCGTCCCGCAGATCGCAGAAATGGTCGTTCGGCGAAACGGGAAAGTAGCCTCCCTTGAGCCGTGTCTTGTATCCGAGGTTGGCCCCGGCTTCGTCCCGGCCGGTGTTCCACCATCCGGCCTCCGAGTCGATTGCGTAGAAGGAGGAATTGACCTGTGAGTCGAAGCGGATGTCGTCAAAGACGTAAAACTCCGCTTCGGCGCCGAAGTAAACGGTGTCTGCGATGCCCGTCGAGTGCAGATACTCCTCGGCGCGGCGGGCGATGTTCCGCGGATCGCGGGGATAAGGCTCGCCCGTGAAGGGGTCGACGATGGAAAAGTTCATGACCAGGGTCTTTTCGATGCGGAACGGATCGACATAGGCCGACGTCACATCGGGAACGAGCTTCATGTCCGATTCGTGGATGGCCTGGAAACCTCGGATCGACGAACCGTCGAACATGAGGCCCTCGGTGAAGACGTCGTCTTTGAAAGCGGCCACGGGAATGGAGAAGTGCTGCATGACGCCCGGGAGGTCGCAAAACCTGACGTCGATGAACTTGACTCCTTCCTCTCGCGTGTAGGCGATGGCTTCTTCCGCGGTTGAGAACACGGTCACTCCTTAATGTTCTTCGTCTGTGAAGCGATGGGGCGTCCGCCGACGTCGCACACTCGGGCGGCGAATGCCTCGAACACTTGCATGTTACTCGGCTGTCTGGAGCTTCGCTGCATGTGTTCCACGGGTGTGACCGACCATGCTCGGTGTTCGGCCGTCTGTTTCTCGCCCGATTCCCGCCTCTTCTCAGCCGATTCCCCGTTGGCTCGACATTATCAGGTCGATTCTTTCGCGGGGAGTCGGCCCGTTCTTTCGGGGGTGAGTCGGTCTGCGTCAGTTCCCCCGCAGAGCGCGGCGGTTGGCTCGGGCCTTGGCGGGGTCGATCCCCTTCGGGATGGGAAGGGCTTTGGAGTTCAGGGCGTCGAGGCGGTTGGAGAGCGCCGCGACTTCCTGGTTGGTGATGGCTTTGGGGAACTTGCGCATCTCTTTCTCCAAAGCCATGAGTTTCGTCTGATCGTCGTCGTTGCCGACGTTGATGACGTGGATGGGGGTGTTGGGGGCGACGCGCTTGAGGGCGCGCTTCTCTTCGGAGACGAGGTTGCGCACCCGCTGCGTGGGCCCTTCGGTGATGAGGACGATTCCTGCCCGGCCGACCGCCCTGAAGAGTAGGTCCTGGGTGCGGGCATTGAAACGGACGGGTTCCGTGGTGACGTTCCAGCCGCGGCCGATGTTGTCGAGCACCGCGGAGACGGCTCCCGGCATTCCGTCGATTTGGCCGTAGCTCGCCCGCCGCACGAGCCGCACGAGGGTGATCATCGGCAGGATGAACGCGAGCATGATGCCGAAGACGATCCAAAAGAAGCTGTCTAGGACGATTGTGAGGACGATGCCGAAAAGCAATCCCAAGGCGGCGGCGCCTAGGAGCGCCCAGCCCACCCACGGGTAGGAGCGTTTGGTGATCTTGTATGCCTCGCCGATGACCTTGTACCAGCGTTGCTTTTTGGGCTTTTTGCCGTTCTTGTCCTTGGCCATGTCAGTCCTTCCTCCGAACACCCAGATTCTAGTGGATACTGCCGCGCAGGCCAATGTGATGGAGCCTGTGGATAACGGCGCGGCGCCCCGTCGCGTTTGTGCTCTCATGAGTTTATGAAACGAGCATTGGCATTGTCATTTGGCGTGGGCTTTGGTTTGAGCGCGGCGCTTCCCGTCGGGGCGAGCGACGTTCCGCCCGAACCCGCGGCGCAGACTGCGGCCCAGGCTTCTGCGCGGGGCGCGGCCCGTCAAACGGCGGGGAACGGCGCGTTCCGGCTGGCAAAGGGCGAGGCCTTCCGGGTTGTCAGGACGCTCATCGCCCGCCGCGATCGAGCGCTCATTGCGGGGGACGCGGGCGCTTTGGCTTCATTGACAACGGCGGAGGGCTCCGCTCGGCGCTGCGATCGGGCGGTGTTTCGGCGTTACGGCGGCAAGGTTGCGACGCTGCGGACCAAGCTGCTGGGCGTGGAGGCGGTCGATGCGCGCACGTGGAGGGTGCGGACGGTCCAGGAGGAGTTCGCGACGACGGACGGGCGGTCGGCGGGGCCGCGCAGTCCTCGGTGTTCGCTTTGGAAGGTCGCGGACAGTCCCTGGCGTTTGCGCGACGTCGCGGAGTGCTCGGCCGCGACTGCCCCGGCGAAGGGTTAGCCATGGCGGCGTGTGACAGAGGCTGGCCATGGCGGCGTGCGGGTGAAAGTCCGGCCGGCTTTGCGCGCAGGCAAGCGAAAGCCCGCGGGGCGCCCCTCGAGCCAAAAGGCCTCGAGGCGCCTCGCGGGCAAATCGGCCGGTCTGCGACGGGATCGGCTCGTTCGAACTCGGATCCGAAGCGGAAACTCAGATTCCCAGATCGCCTTCGAAATCGCCAGATTCGAGCCGCTTCTTCAAATCGGAGAGGTAGCGTCCGGCGTCGGCGCCGTCGACCAGGCGGTGGTCGTAGCTCAGCGCAAGGTAGACGAAGGAGCGAATGCCGATCGCCTCGTTGCCGTCCGCGTCCTTGATCACCGCGGGGCGCTTGACGATCGTGCCGACGCCGAGGATCGCCGCCTCGGGCTGGTTGATGATCGGGGTGTCGAACAGCGCGCCGGCCGAACCCGTGTTGGTGATCGTGAAGGTGGAGCCGGAAAGCTCGTCCGGCCCGATCTTCCCGCCGCGGGTGCGGGCGGCCAGGTCGGCGATCGATTTGGCGATGCCCGTGATGTTGAGGTCGCCGGCGTTCCTGATGACCGGAACCATGAGGCCTTTGGGGGCGTCGACGGCGATGCCGACGTGCTCGTGGTCCCAGTAGTGCACCTGTCTGCCCTCGATCGACGCATTGATCTTCGGATGCGACTTCAGCGCGTCGACGGCGGCCTTGACGAAGAAGGGAAGGAACGTCAGCTTCGCTCCCGTCTTCGCCTGGAACTCCTCCTTCTTCGCGCCGCGGAGGGCGACGATGCGGGTGACGTCCGCTTCGATGACCGTGGTCAGCTGGGCGGAGACCTTGAGGGAGTCGACCATGCGCTCGGAAATGACCTGGCGCAGGCGGCTCATCTTCTGCGTCGTGCCGCGCAGCCGCTCTGCCTCGGCCGAAGGCTTGCCCGACGCCGCCGCGGGGGCCGGGGCCTTCGCGGCTGCGGCCTGCCGTTGCGCCTCCTCGGCCTGCCTCTTCGCCTCGGCGAGGGCGTCGATGTCCTGTCGCCTGATGCGTCCGCCGACGCCGGTGCCCGTGACCTCGGCGAGATCGATTCCCTTTTCCTTGGCGTATTTCCTGACGATGGGGGTGACGTAGCCCGAGGCCTCTCCGGCTGCCGCCACGGTCGAAGCGGCGTGCTTCGGCGAAGCCGCGCGCTTCGCCGGGGAAGCGGCGTCGTTCGGCGGATTCGACGCCGGAGCCGCGGGCTGGACGGGCGCGGCAGCGGATCCCGCGGTGACGGCGGGCGCGGCCGCGGCGGGGGGCGTCTGAGGCGCGGGAGGGGGAGTCTGCGCTGCGGCGGCAGGAGCCGGCTGCTCGGGAGCGACGGCCGGAGCCGCAGAGGCGTCGCCGATCAGAGCGAGAACGGTTCCCACTGCGACGGTCTCGTCCTCGCCCACGGCGATGGAGAGAAGCACGCCGGAAGCCGGAGCGGGGACCTCGGTGTCGACCTTGTCGGTGGAGACTTCCAGAAGCGGTTCGTCGGCTTCGACCGCCTCGCCGACTTGTTTGAGCCACGTGGTGACGGTGCCTTCGGCAACGGACTCGCCGAGCGCGGGCATGCGGACTTCGACGCCTGCGACGGGGCCGCCGGAGGAGGGCGCCGGAGCCGCATTGCCGGCTGTCGCCGGTTCGACCGAGGCCTGGGGCGTGGGAGCGGCGGGAGCCGCCTGCGCGGGCGCGGGCGTTTCAGCCGGAGCCGTCTGCGCGGGCGCGGCTGCGCCCGATCCGTCGCCGATGTAGCCGAGGACCGTGCCGACGTCGACCTCTTCGTCCTCGCCCACGAGGATCTGCTCGAGCACCCCGGAGGCGGGGGCCGGAACCTCGGTGTCGACCTTGTCGGTGGAGACCTCGAGGACGGGCTCGTCCACCTCGACCGCCTCGCCGACCTGCTTGAGCCACGTGGTGACCGTGCCGCTGGAGACGGACTCGCCCAGCGCGGGCATCTTAATCGGTTCAGACATGATTCCCTACTTCTTAGTTGTGGGTGTGCAAAGGCTTGCCGGCGAGGGCGAGGATCGCCTCGCCGATCGACTCGTTCTGAGTTGGATGGGCGTGAATGAGGCCGTCGAAGTCCTCAGGCAGAGCCTCCCAAGAGACAAGCAGCTGGCCCTCTCCGACCTGCTCGCCCATACGGGCGCCGATCGCGTGGAAGCCGACTATGGGCCCGTCCTTGACCCGCACGACCTTGACGAAGCCCTGCGTGCCGAGCATCTGCGACTTGCCGTTGCCCGCGAGGTTGAATTCGACTGCCTCGACGTTGTCCTTGCCGTACTTTTCCTCGGCTTTGTTCTGGTTGAGGCCCACGGACGCGATCTCGGGGTTCGAAAAGGTGACTCTGGGAATGAGGTTTTCGTCGATGACCCTGGGGTTCAGCCCGGCGATCTCCTCCGCGACGAAGATCCCCTGAAGGAAGCCGCGATGGGCCAGTTGGAGCCCCGGAACGATGTCGCCCACGGCGTACACGCCGGGGACGTTTGTGCGCAGCCGCTCGTCGGTCAGGACGAAGCCGCGGTCCATCGAGATTCCCTGCTCTTCGTAGCCGAGGCCCGACGTCGCCGGTCCCCGCCCGATGGCGACGAGCAGATAATCGGCGGTGAAGGACTTTCCGCCCTGCGTGTGGACCGTCACGGAGGATTCGTCTTGCTCGGCGCGTTCGAACATCGTCTTCGTCGAGAACTTGATGCCTCGCTTGCGGAAAGAGCGCTCCAGCTGCTTGGAGACCGAGGGGTCTTCGTTGGGAACGAGGCTCGGAAGGCCCTCGACGATTGTCACGTCGACGCCGTAAGAGCGCCACACCGAGGCGAACTCCACACCGATGACGCCGCCTCCCAGGATGATCGCGGAATTGGGAACGCGATCCATGTTGAGGGCCTGGTCGGAGGTGATGATGCGGCCCGAGATCTCCAGGCCCAGCGTCTTCGAGAAGGACCCCGACGCCAAGACGACGTTCTTTCCGCGGTAGAGCGTTCCGTCGACGTCGACGGCGTCTTTCGCGACGAGCCGGCCCCATCCGTTGACCGCATCGACGCCGCGCGAGGCCACGAGCCCCGTCAGCCCCTTGTACATGCGCTGGATGACGCCGTCCTTGTACGAGTTGAGGACATCCATGTCGATGCCCTCAAAGCTTCCGCGAACGCCGATGGAGCCGCCTTCGCGCATTTCGTCGGCCACTTCGGCGGCGTGTAAGAGGGCCTTCGTGGGAATGCATCCGCGATGAAGACACGTGCCGCCGACCTTATCCCCTTCGATAAGGGCAACTTTGAGCCCCAGTTGCGCCGCTCGCATGGCCGCGGCGTATCCGCCGCTCCCCGCTCCGAGCACCACGACGTCGTATTCGAGAGTCTCAGCCACGTACCTCTCCTTCGAGTTGATTTAGGTTGGGCGTAGTACTTACGTCCCAATTATCCACCTGAGTGGTTGATTTCGCACTCTTCCATTGTGCCATCTTTCTCTCTATTCCGGCTTACCCTTAGATCCATGGGTCTGTTTTCACGAAAGAGATCGCCGGGCGCGTCCGGCTCGTCCAGACGCGGCCAGGCGCAGGCGCGTTCGGCGACGACCGCGCATTTCCGGGAGTTCGTCGCCACGCGCCAGGGCGTGGAGGCCTATTACGAGGCCGAGACTCCGCGCGAGCCGTCCGCCCTCATGCTTGTTGCGCGCGACGGCGAATGGACGCGCCGCAAGGTCCCCGGCGTCAGGGACGGCGCGAAGCTCGCCGACGAGCTGGGAATCCCGTTTTACGAGGTCGTCAAAACGGGATATCCCGACTCCGTTCGCCAGTGGAACGAGAGGAAGAGGCGCGGCTGAAGGCGCGAGGCCGAGGCGCCGCCCGCCTTACGCCCGCAGCGGAATCGCGGGGCGCCGCGGGCGAACGGAAAGAGGCCTATGCGCCGTTATGCGCCTTGCGAGCCCATCGCCTTCGCGGCCCGCTCAATGTGGCGCACAAGGGTTCGCACGCCGTAGCCGGTCGCCCCGGCGGGAGTGCACCCCCAGCCTTCTCCCGTGTTGAAGGACGGGCCGGCGATGTCGAGGTGCGCCCATTCGGCGTCGCCGACGAAGTGCCGCAAGAAGACGCCCGCCACGAGCATCCCGGCTTCGGAGCCGGCCGTGTTTTTCATGTCCGCGACGCTCGATGAGAGGGAGGCCTCCAGATAGTCGGGCAGGGGCATGGGCCAGAGAAGCTCGCCGGCGGACTCTGCTGCGGACGCGATGTCCGAGACGAGGTTCGGCGAGCCCATGAGGCCCGCGCACCGCGTGCCAAGGGCTCGGATCTGCGCTCCGGTGAGCGTGGCGACGTCGATGACCTCGTCCGGATTCTCCCGCAAGGCGAGGGCGAGGCCGTCGGCGAGGACGAGGCGGCCTTCGGCGTCGGTGTTCGTCACCTCCACGGTGGTTCCGTCGGCTGTGCGCAGGACGTCGCCCACCCTGATCGCGGAGGCGGAAAGCATGTTCTCTGCGACGCACAGCCAGGAGGTGACCCTCGCGGGAACTTGAAGCCCCGCCACCGCCGCCACCGCTGCCGCGGCGGGGGCGGCGCCCGCCATGTCCGTTTTCATGTCGATCAGGCCCTCGTGGCTTTTGAGCGACATGCCGCCCGAATCGAAGGTTATGCCCTTGCCGACCAGCGCGATGTGCACGCGGGCGCCGGCGGGGTTCCACTCCATCATGACGAGGCGGGGCGGCTCCTGCGACCCTTTGCCGACGCCGAGCAGGCCCCCGCAGCCTTTGGCTCGAAGTTCCTCCTCTTCGAGCACTTCGACGTCGATCGCCGAATTGCCCGCGTCGTCGGCCAGTGAGCGAATACGGCGCACGAACTCCGAGGGCCCGAGGTCGCCTCCCGGAGTGTTGACGAGATCGCGCACGGCGCACTGCGCCTCAAGGATGAGGCGAACGCGCTTGACCGGAGCGGCCGGGACGCCAGTGACAACCAACACTTTCGTCGCGGCGCCGGCCTCGCTCTTGTACGCGGTGAAACGATAGGCGCCCAGCCCGGCCCCTTCCGCGAGAGCTTCGAACTCTTCAGCATTCGCATGCGGCATATCGACGACGACGTTGCGCGCCTCTCCCGCCGCCCGCACGCCCGCGCCCGCGGCTTCGCGCAGATCGCCGGGCGACGGATCCGGCGGCAGCGAGACGGCGATGATTTGGCGATGCTCTTTCGAACGGGAGACAATTCGATGGGTCGCATTGGGCGAGGACATGTCGGCCAACCCCCGAAGGGACGCGAGAAGGCAGTCGCGTTCGTCCTCGTCGAGGATGGAGGAGAGGACGTTCCCCCTGGAATAGGCGACTGCCACGGCGGCGTCGGATGGGGCTGAGCTCGGCGAAATCGCGGCAAACGGGGTCATGGACACCATGATAGACAGGAAGGGGCGCCGAATGACCGACGGGGTCGAACTGCACGACGGGCGGCAAACCGCCACAGGCTGGCCGCGCGTCATATTCGTTCTTCTGGCCGTCGGCTCCGCGATTTTTCTGTGGAGGGGAATCGTCGCCTCGACCGACGACTTTCTCGGCGGGCACGGCGCCCGCGGGAGCCTGACCCTCGTTTCCGCCGCCTGCTGGGCGGCGGGAACCGTCGGCGTGGTGCACAACGGAAGGAGAATGCGCAGGGTCGCAGCCGCCTGCTGGGCGGCCAACCTTTGCGCCCCCTTCGCGGCCTTGACGCCTTTCGGGGACTTTCTTGACCGGGTGAGCCCTTGGCACGACGCTGGAAGCACCTATTTCTATCTTCCGACCGTCGGCGCGCTGGCGGCGCTCGCCTGGCTGGCCTGGTCGATGCCGGCGAAGATAGCCACCCGCAACGGAGGATGAGATGCTCTACCGCCTTCTCTACAAGCACGTTCTGGCGAAAACCGATCCCGAGCAGGCTCACTCAGTCGCCATGCGCCTCATCGGCGCCTTTGGACGGTCGCCGTTGGCCCGGCTGAGCTCGGCGACGGTCGGGCGTCTGGGCGGCGACCGTCTGCGAGGCCTGCTCGCCCGCCCGGTTCCCGGCAGGCTCGGCCTGGCGGCCGGGCAGGACAAGAACGCCACAGCCGTCCTCGGAACGATCGCCATGGGCTTCGCCTTCACCGAGGTCGGCACGGTCACGCCGTTGCCCCAGCCGGGCAACGACCGCCCGCGGCTGTGGCGACTGCCGGAGGAGCACGCCTTCCGCAACCGCATGGGCTTCAACAACGACGGGGCCGACGCCGTCGCCGAGCGGCTCGCCATGCTGCGGCTGACTCGGCGCGGGCGCGCCTGCGTCGTCGGCGTCAACATCGGCAAAAACAAGTGGGTCGAAGCCGCCGACGCCCCGGCCGACTACGCTGTGTGCGCCAGAAAGCTCGCGCGCTACGCCGACTATCTGGTCGTCAACGTCTCCTCGCCGAATACGCCCGGTCTGCGCGATCTTCAAGCCGTCGAATCGCTCAGGCCGATCGTGCGCGCCACACGCGAGGCAGCCGACCTCGCCGCCGGCCGCCGCGTCCCGATTCTCGTGAAAATCGCCCCCGACCTCGGCGACGTCGACGCCGTCGCCGACCTGACAGTCGAGGAGGGGATGGACGGCGTCGTCGCGACGAACACGACCGTGGCCCACTCCTACGGCGAAGGCGGACTGTCCGGCGAGCCGGTTCGCGCGAGGGCCCTGGAGGTCGTTTCCCGTTTGAGGAAAAGGCTCGGGCCGGATTTCATCGTCATCGGCGTCGGGGGGATCTTCACGGTGAGCGACGCCGAAGCGATGGTGAGCGCCGGCGCCGACCTTCTCGAAACCCTCACTGGCTTCGTGTACGAGGGGCCCCTCATGCCCGGTCGGATCAACCGCGCTCTGGCTCGCAAATAGCCCCCCAAGCGGGCGGACGCCCGCCCTCGGCGCGCATGCCTCAGCCAGTGCGCCTCAGCGGGCAAACGCCGCTCCTCAGCCTTTGTTTCTCAGCCCTTCTTTCGCTCGGCCTTCGCCTCTTTGTAGTCGGCGTCGGCGGCCCCCGCCGGAATGTTCCCCGGCGCGACCTGGGGGCGGGGCATGCGCCAACGCCTGGGATAGAAGGCGCGGCTGAACAGCTGCATCGAGAATCCCCGGGGGATGCGGTCTGCGCCGAATTTGTGCTCCGCCAGCACCCGCGTGCGCCGCACGTTCTTTCCCGTCCATGCGGCGATGACGATGAAGATCACGTAGACCGAGACCGTGAACACGACGAACAGGCGCGGAGCGAACCTCTGAATGAACAGCCCGGCGAGGAGGAGCAAAGCGAGCGGCATGAAGTACGATCCGGGAGAGAACCGCGAATCGATGACGTCGCGGCCAAAACGGCGAACCGGGCCGGCGTGCTGGGGAGGCATGTTCCGCTCGTCGCCCGTGCGCATGGCCTCCTGCTGTTTGTTCCACCGGGCGGTGTTCGCCTCGGACCGTTCGCGCTTGAGCTCCCTGCGCTCCTCCCTGGACATCGCCTTGCGGTTGGCGACGATCGGCTGCCTGTTGGCTGCGTTCGCCTTCTTGCGCGACGGCGTCGGAGTCGCCTTCTTCGGGGTGTAGCCCTTGCGCGGTTTGGGAGCGGCCTCCTCGACTTCAGGCTCGGGGGTCGCCTCGGTTTTCTTCTTGCCGAACACTGCGGCTCCATCTACTCGCGGTCATTGACGCGTATAAGTCTACGTTCCATTTTCCGTTCTGCGCGCACCCTTCCGGTGCGCACCGCTCTCTGAGCGCGCGCCCGTCTCGGCCCGCCGCCTTCGTCTGCCGGGACTTTCGTTTGCGCCCGGCTTTCGTCTGCGCGCCGCCTTCGTCTGAGCTGTCTTCATTTCGCGGTTCGCCTGTTTTTCCCGGCCTGCAAAGCGAGGGTCGGGAGCGACGCCGGAAAGCCGGGCATCGGCGGAACGCAAACGCGGAGCGCGGGGCGGCGGGGCGCAGAGGCGGCGGCAGAAGGCAGAGCGGGGACGGCGGAGCGCGGGGCCTCGGCGGAACGGATACCCTAGAAGAATGAGTGCTTCAGATGCGATCGCCCGCCGCGTAGACGAAAATCTGCCCACCACGAGGTCAGAGCTGGAATCCCTCGTGAGAATCCCCTCGGTGTCCGCTTGCTTCCCAGAAAATGCCGACGATATGCGCCGCAGCGCCGAGCGAGTGGCCGAGTTGGCGCGTCTGCGGGGGCTCGACGCCGAAGTCGTCGAAGTCGTCGCCCCGGGCGGCCTCACGGGGCGCCCGGCGGTCCTTGCCCACAGGCAGGCGGCGCCCGGAAAACCCACAGTCCTCCTCTACGCGCACCACGACGTCCAGCCGGAGGGGACTCCGGACGGCTGGAACCAGGACGACCCGTACGAGCCCGTCGAACGCGGCGGCCGTCTGTTCGGCCGCGGAACCGCCGACGACAAGGCCGGAATCATGGTTCACCTCGGCGCGCTCGCGGCTCTGGGGGAGGGCGGCGGCATCGGCGTCACCCTCTTCGTAGAGGGCGAGGAAGAGGTCGGATCGCCCACGTTCCACCATTTCCTGGAGACGCACCGGGACCGTTTGGCGTCGGACGCCATCGTCGTCGCCGACTCGAACAACTGGAAGGCGGGCGTTCCCTCGCTCACCACGTCTCTGCGCGGAATCGCACAGGTGACCGTCACGCTGCGAATGCTCGACCACGCCGTGCACTCGGGCATGTACGGCGGCCCGGTCTTCGACGCCGCCACCGCCATGTGCCGCCTCGTCGCCAGCTGCCATGACGAGGAAGGCGCCGTCGCCGTCGCCGGGCTCGCCTCCTACGACGACGCCCACGCGGACTACCCCGAGGAGGACCTCAGGGCCGACGCCGGGGTGCTCGACGGCGTGCGCCTGGCCGGGAGAGGCTCGCTCGCGTCGCGTCTGTGGACCCAGCCGTCCCTGACCCTCATCGGGATGGACGTGACGGGCTGCGCCAAGGCCTCGAACACCCTCGTCCCCGAATGCAAGGCGCGCCTTTCCCTTCGCGTGGCGCCGGGCCAGGACGCCGAAGAGGCGGGCCGCGCCCTCATGGCGCATCTGCGTGAGAACGCCCCCTTCGGGGCCCAACTCGAGATGGAGCTGGAGGAGTCCGGCCCGGCTTTCAAAGCAGGAGGGGACACTCCCGCGACCGTCGCCGCTCGGCAGGCGCTCCGCGAGGCGTGGCAGACCGAGCCCGTCGACATCGGCGTCGGCGGCTCCATCCCGTTCATCGCCGATCTGCAGGAGGTCTTCCCCGGGGCCGAAATTCTCGTCACCGGGATTGAAGACCCGGACACGCGCGCCCACTCGCACAACGAATCGCTGCACCTGGGGGACTGGCGCAACGCCATTGTGGCCGAGGCCCTGCTCCTTGACCGCCTGGCGGAAGGCGGCCTTCCTCGAAGCGGCGGGGCCGACGGGCCGGCCGAGTGAGGATAGCGCTCGCGGCGTCCCCGCTTCCCGGGCTTCGCGCCTCGGCGGTGTGCGACGTCGCACGCGAAGCCTGGCTGTCAGAGCGCCCTCGGGATTCGCTTCGCTGCCGCCCTGCGAGCGACGGCGTCGCATCGGCCTATTCCGAGTCGGGCGTTTACGAACTGCTCGGATTGGACGAGCTGGTTGAGCGAGGCGGGCCGCTGCGCCGGTTCGCCGGCGTCTCTCAGAGGAAAATCGCCCTCGATTGGATCGAGTCGCTGCCCGGGCCCTTCGGCGGAGATTCGACGGCGCTTGGCGAGGACATCGCGTGGGCGCTCGGCCGGGGAGTCGATGAGATCGTCGTCGCCCTCGGCGTCCCGGGCGGAATCGGCGATCTCGGCGTCGGCATGATCGGGGCGATCGCGCAGACGCGGCGCGGTTCGGGGCCAGAGCGCGGTTCGAGGCCAGAAGGCGATTCGAGGCCAGAGTGCGGTTCAGAGCGAGCGGGCGGCGCCCGTTTGACCAGGACGGCCGACGGACCCGACGCCGTCAAGGCCGCTGACGCCGTCAAGGCCGCCGACGTCGCAGGCCTCGTGGGCCTCGTCGCCGATGCGCGCGCCGCCCTGGGGACGGTCTGCCTGAACGTCGTCGTCGGCGGACGGCAGCGCCTCATGGGAATGTCAGGTTTGGCGCGCGCGTGGATGCGCGAAGGTCTGGACGGGCGCCGGGCCCAAGATGCGGAACGTCACATCGGCGAGGCGGCCGATCGGCTTGTTCGCGCTGCGAATGCGGCGCCCGGGAAGGATATTGCGGGTCAAAGGCTTTCGGCCCGCGGCCCCTGCTCCGGGGCGGGAGGGGGCCTTGCGCTCGGCCTCGAAGCCCTCGGGGGAAGGATCGTTCCCATCGGCGACGTCGTCCATTCCTCTCTCGAAGGGTGGGCAGAGGGGGCGGACCTGTGTGTCTACGTGTGCGGCCAAGTCGGCGAGGAGCTTCCCGGGGGCGCCGCGGGCGCGATTCGCCGGGCTCAGGAAGCGGGGCTTCCCGTCGTCCTCGTCTACGATTGCGGCGCCCTGCGCCGCGGAGAGCTGGCCGGGCTTGGACTCAACGGCGTCTACGAAATGCGGCCGGAGCGTTCCTTCCTCGACGAGCCTGAAACGCCCGAATCGGCCGCGGCGGTCGGCGACAGGCTCGGCGACGCGATCCGCGCGGTCGCCAGAACGTGGGGGTGGTGAAGACCGTCGGACCGGACGGGGCGACACGCTGACCGGCTGTGAAACGTCGCGGGGCGCGACGCGCGGATCGACGGCCGATTCCGGTTCGCCCACAGCGCATACGCGAGTTCCCGCTCAGCGCGCTCTTGGAATGTTCCGATCGGGGGAACTACCCTTGATGGGTACACATCCGATTGTCATTGGAGGAAAAATGTCCGAGACGCTTGACGTGGCCCACAACGTCGTGCTCAGCGACGACGCCGTCGCCAAAGTCAAGGCTCTGCTCGAGCAGGAAGGGCGTGACGATCTGCGCCTGCGCGTCGCCGTTCAGCCCGGCGGATGTTCAGGGCTCATGTACCAGCTTTACTTCGACGAGCGCGAGCTCGAGGGTGACGCCATCCGCGATTTCGGCGGCGTCGAAGTCATAGTCGACAAGATGTCCAAGCCCTATCTCGACGGCGCCACCATCGGCTTCGCCGACAGCATCGATCGTCAGGGCTTCACAATCGACAATCCGAATGCCGCCGGTTCATGCGCATGCGGCGACTCCTTCCACTGACGGGAGCGCTGATGTCGCATCGAAAGATCGCCGCCGCATGCGCGGCGACGCTCGCCCTTGTGCTTTCCGCCTGCGGATCCTCCAGCGACCGCGAAAGCAGCAAGTCGCCCACGACTTCCTCGCAGAAGGGCGGTTCCGCCAGCTCCGTTCCCAAGGGAGACAGCCAGGCGCCGTCGTTGAACACCTCGGGTCAGACTCCCCTCATCACCTTCCCCAAGACGAAGGCGCCCGACAAACTGTCGGTGACCGTCCTTGAAGAGGGGACGGGGGCGACGATCACCAAGAAGGACTACATCGTAGCCGACTATGTGGGCCAGGTGTGGGGCAAAAGCAAGCCCTTCGATTCCTCCTACAGCCGCGGACTTCCGATGGGCACCGATCTCTCCGCAGTGGTCAAGGGATGGGGGGAGGCCATCGCCGGCCACAAAGTCGGAGTCAAGCTTCTCGTGTCGATTCCTCCGGACCTCGGTTACGGGGAAAAGGGCGAGCCTAGAGCGGGAATCGGCAAAGACGACGTGATGACGTTCTACATCACGGTCCATCAGGCCTCGAACAAGGAGACCGCCGGGCAAGCCGACGCAAGGACCGAGATGGACCTCGCCACGCTTCCTGTGACCATACAAGGTGCGATCGGCTCGCCGGTCACGGGGCTGAAGGTCAAGGACGCCTCGGCGAGCATTACGGAGAAGAGCGTCTCCGTCATCGCCCGAGGCACCGGGCCCGCCGTGGGGAAGACGGGGACGATGACAGTCGCCTATGCCGCGATCTCTCCCAACGGTCAGAATTTCCAAACCACTTGGGGCGAGCGCAACCAGGGCCCGCAGCTGGCCGCCATCGGCAACAAAACCGTTTTCGACTCCCTTGTGGGCCTGCCCGTCGGCTCGCGGGTTTTCATGACCGTTCCCGCCGTTGAAGGGCAGGGCGACCAAGGCTCTTCGCCCGCGATGTACGCGGTGGTCGATATTCTCGGTTACATTCCTCAAAACGCTGAGATTACGAAGCCCCAGAGCACGAAGTGACTCCCCTGAGCACGAAGTGACTTTTGAGGGGCCGGTTGACGAAGCGGCCCGACCGGCCAAGTCGCGCTCGCCCGCTCGACAGAGCGAAACGTCGGAGCAGGCCGCTGACGGCAGCCGCGCGTGAAACTCCGGCCGCGAAGTATGGCGGCGGATGCGGGGGCGCGGCGGGAAAGTTCCCGCCGCGCCCCCGCTGTCCCGTCAGCGAACGATGAGCCCGGGCGCCTGGGCCTTCGCGGCTTCGAGGCGCTCGGCGACGTTCTCCCAGTTGGCGATGTTCCAGACGGCCTTGACGTAGTCCGCCTTGACGTTGAGATAGTCGAGGTAGAAGGCGTGCTCCCACATGTCCAGCATGAACAGCGGAATGGCTCCGGCGGGAACGTTGGCCTGCTGGTCGAAGAGCTGGAAGACGACGAGCTTGCCGGAGATCGAGTCATAGGCGAGCACGGCCCATCCCGATCCCTGAATTCCGGTGGCCGCCGCGGTGAAGTGGGCGACGAACTTTTCGAAGGACCCGAAGGAGCCTTTGATCGCCTCGGCGAGTTCGCCTTCGGGCTGGCCGCCGCCGGCGGGGGAGAGGTTGGTCCAGAAGATCGAGTGGTTGGTGTGCCCGCCGAGGTTGAACGCGAGGTCCTTGGAGAACTGGTTCACTTTGGAAAGGTCGCCCGCCTCGCGCGCCGCTTCGAGGTTCGCGAGAGCCGCATTCGCGCCGGCGACGTAGGCTGCATGATGCCGGTCGTGGTGAAGCTCCATGATTTTGGCGGAAATGTGCGGCTCGAGGGCTGCGTAGTCATAGGGCAGCTCGGGAAGGGTGTAAGTCATTGTTCCTCCGGTGGGGCGCCGCCGTCGGCGGCATAGTCGGTGCGGCATGGCCGGTCGCGAAAACCGGTTGTCGGACGCTGTCAAGTATAGGGACGTTAGTCCGTGGTCGAGGTGCGCTTTCGTCCGACGGCGAAAATGCCGTTTGGCCGGGCAGGCGGCGGAGCCCGTGCCCCGATTCGCTACAATTGCCTTGGCCCACCCATCGACCACGGAGGATGCCATGAGCGAAACGAGCGCCTCGACGCGAACCGACGAGCCGTCCGCGGCGCAGGAGGGCGCCGACGGAAAGACGTCGATCCTCGTGTATTCGGACGATTCGAGGACCCGCAGCGAGGTGCGCTCCTCCGTCGGCCGGAGGGCCGCCAAGGGGATGCCCGAGATCGCCTGGAAAGAGGTCGCCACGCCCGACGCGCTCATGCTGGAGGTCCGCCGGGGAGGCTGTTCGCTCATGATTCTCGACGCCGAGGCCCCCAAACTCGGCGGAATGGGGCTGGGGAAGACGGTCCACGACGAAGTCGATCCGTCCATTCCCTTCATCCTCCTTGTGGCGCGCCCCCAGGACGAGTGGCTGGCGAGATGGTCCGGGGCGGCTCGAACCCTCGCATACCCCGTCAACCCGCGCGAGCTTTCGGCGGCGGTCGCCGAGCTGTTGAGCACCGAGGAGAAATAGTGTCGCTTCCCACGTGGCCCGACGTCATCAGCCGACTCGTCGGCGGGCGGGACTTGACCCGCGAAGAGGCGGCCTGGGCCGTTGATCAAGCGATGGAAGGGGCGGCGACGTCGGCCCAGCTGGCCGGATTCCTCACCGCCCTCGCGGCCAAGGGAGAGACGCCGACGGAAATCCGCGGAATGGCCGACGCCATGGTTTCGCACGCACTTCCCGTCGACGTCGAAGGCGAGGTCCTCGACATCGTGGGCACCGGAGGGGACAGGCTCCAGACGGTCAACATTTCCACCATGGCGGCGCTGGTCGTCGCCGCCGCGGGCATCCCGGTGGTCAAGCACGGGAACAGGGCGTCGTCGTCGGCTTCCGGCTCCGCCGACTGCCTCGAAGCCCTCGGCGTCAACCTTGACCTTTCCGGCGCGGACGTCGCGCGGATCTTCAACGAATTGGGAATCACCTTCATCTTCGCGAACGTCTTTCACCCCGCTATGCGTTTCGTTGCGCCGACGCGCCGCGAGCTGGGCGTCGCCACCGCCTTCAACATCCTCGGCCCGCTGACGAATCCTGCGCGCCCGGCCGTGTCAGTCGTGGGCGTCTCCCGGCCGGACTACGCTGAGCTTGTGGCGGGGGTCCTGGCGGAGCGCGGTTCGCGGGGCCTGGTGGTGCGCGGACGCGACAACGGGATGGACGAGCTCTCCTCCGTGACGGTCAACGACCTGTGGGAGATCGAGGGCGGCCGGGTCGAAAGGCACGAGTTCGACGCCGTCTCGGAGGCGGGGCTCGCTCCGGCGACGGTCGACGAACTGCGCGGAGGGCCCCCGGCTTTCAACGCCGAAGTCGCCCGCGCGTTCCTTCACGGGCAGGCCGGGGCCGTGCGCGAGGCCGTGCTGCTCAACGCGGCCGGCGCCTTCGTCGCCGCAGGAAGGCTTCCGGGCACGGAGTCGCAGAGCGGCTCCTTCGCCGAACGCATGCGCGTGGGAATGCGGATCGCGGCCGAAACGGTCGATTCGGGCGCAGCCGCCGGGCTTCTCGACGAGTGGATTGCCCTGTCGAATGAGTTGAAGGCCTCGTAACGAGTCGAAGGTCTCGTAACAAGTTGAAGGCCTCGTAACGAGTTGAAGGCCTCATAAGGCTCCAGGGCTCTGTGCTCGCCGCCTCCTCAATCGGCGTCCGGCCCGGGAAGCGAAAATCTGAAGGCGCTGGCCCGCGGAAGCGCCAAGGGCTCCTCGCCCTCGAAGGAAAGCAGGCGGACGGTCGGTTTCCACAGCCATTCGGCGAGCAACTCGGTTTCCTCAACCGACGCGACGTCCCCGGGGGCGCCGGGCCTGTCCGTCTGACTCGCCGAGGCAACGAGCTCGGCCGCCAGCTCTCTCGGATCGGCGTTTCCGCGGCAGCGGCCCGTCGCAGCCAGACGGCCCCAGCGGATCACCGCCACGTCCCACGATCCGTCGTCGTCGCGCCGGGCGGCGACGATCTGACGCGCCGCCAAAAGGGGAAGGATGCGTTCGCGCCGTCTTGCCGCGTTGAGCACGCAGCGCAGGCGGTCGCGCTCGGCGGCGGCCTGTTCGAATCTCTCGGCCGCGGCAAGGCCGGCCAGCCGTCGCATGCTGCGCTCCCACAGGCCGTCGAGGTCGCCGCCGAGAATCGAGCGCGCGGCCGCAAGCGAGGGGCCGTCGGGGTCGCCTGGCAGCGCGCAGGGCGCAAGGCAGCGGCCCATGGCATGCAGGTGGCACGGGGCCTTTCGTCCGCTCGGCTTTGCGGGAAGACGAGCCGTGCAGGTGCGCAGGCGGGCGTCGTCGGCCACGAGCTCGGCCGCCTGCCGCGCGGCCTTGCGCGATCCGAACGGGCCGAGGGCGCCCGCAGCGTCCTCCAGGGCAAGGGACGCCGTGACCTTGAGCCGAGGGTGCGCTTCGTCCGTCAGGACAAGCCACGGGCGGTTGTCCGGACGGCGCGACCGGCGATTGTACGGCGGGTCGAACTCCGCTATCTGGCGCAGTTCCAGGATCCGCGCTTCGAGCACGGTCGGGGTTTCATCGGCCTCTGCGCGCTCAGCCAGGTCCGTCATCTCGGCCATGCGCTTTCGCGTTTCCGCGGCCGTGAAGTATTGGCGCACGCGTGCGCGGAGATTGGACGAGGATCCGACGTAGAGGACGTCGCCGGCGGGGCCGATGAACCGGTAGACGCCGGGGGAGCGGGCGATTCCCTCCGCCAGGCGCGCTTTCTTCCGCCGCGCCTGGGGAACCGGGTCCGTCGCGGTTGCGAGGTCCTCCAGATGCGTCACTCCGAGCGGCCCGAGCCTGCCGAGCATCGCGTGCAAAACGTCCACTGCGGCCCGGGCGTCGTCAAGGGCTCGATGGCTCGGCGCCGTCGTCGCCCCGCATGCGCCCGCCAAGGTTGAGAGTTTGAAGTTGGGAACCTCGTCTGAGGAAAAGGTTCGCCGGGCCAATGCGACCGTGTCGAGCACCCTGACGCTCGGCCACGCGCAGTCCGCGCCCGCAAACGCCGCCTTGAGATGGCCGACGTCGAAGCGCGCGTTGTGCGCCGCCACGACGGTGGACGGGCCCGCGCTGAGAAACTCGATAAAGGAGGGGATGACCGCCGCGATCCTGGGCGCCCGGGCCGTCATGGCCGTCGTGATGCCGGTGAGCGAGGTTATGAACGCGGGTATCGGCTGGCCCGGGTTGACGAGAGTCGAGAATTCGCCGACCGTTTCCCCGCCGCGGACCTTGACGGCGCCTATCTCCGTGATCGATTCGGGTCCGGGTTTGGCGCCAGTCGTCTCCAGGTCGACGACGACGAACGTCACCTCTTCCAGCGGCGTGCCCAAGTCGTCGAAGGACAGCTGGCCGGCATGTCCGTCGTCGTCGAGGTCGAGGCGCGCGCCCGGCGCCCGGGCCCTTCCGCGGGCCCCCGCCCGGCTGCCGCTCAAAGCCTCGCGCCGTCGTCGAAGGGATCGATGTCCTCCGACCGCGGCGATGTGAGGAACGCCGCAACTCCCGCGCAGACGAATCCGGCGGCGCCCCAGGCGAAGGCCAAGGGCGTGCCTCCGGGGGCGAGGTCGAAGGCGGCCAGGACGCCCATGAGCAAGAGCAGCCCGGCGGACAGCCAAAGGAACCTGGACATCGGATGCCCCTCGGGAACCTCCTCGTCGATCGGCATGAGAGCGCCGAGTTCGACGACGTCGACCCCGTCCTCGACGTCCAGGCCTTCGTCTTCGGGGGCGCTCCAATCGCGCGGGCCGGCGTGCAAATTCGCCACGACTTCGGGCTCTTCGAAGGGGGCGTCGGAATCGACTTCGCCGTCGAGGCGGTCCGTGAAAGCGCCGTCGAAGCGGCCCGCAAGAGCCCCGTCCAAGCCGTCGTCGAAGCCGTCTTTGGAGCTTCCCGAGAGGCCGAGCCCGAGCCCGCCGTCGACGTCTTTGAAGTCGGCGCCGAGCCTGCTGAGACCGCCGTCGAGGTCTTCGAGCTCGGCGTCGAAGTCCTCGAGGCCGGCGACGATCTCCTCCCACCTTTTCTGGAAGACGTCCCCGCCTCGGGAAGCGTCTTCAGACGCGCCTTTCATCCGGTCTCCAGGTTCTCCCTCGGCGCCGTCGTGCAACGTGCACTCGACGTCGTCGTCTCCGAAGCCGTCCCCGGAATCGCCGCGCGCTGTCTCATCGGTCATGACCTCCAGCATACTCATGCATAGAATGGAAGCGTGTGCGTGCCCGCGCACGAAGAACCAAGACCAAAGCACGAAGAATCACGACCAAAGAAAGGCTCACGATGACTGTTCGTCGCGTCGCATTGCTCACCGCCGGCGGTTTTGCCCCGTGCCTCTCCTCCGCCGTGGGAGGACTCATCCAGCGCTACACCGAGATTGCGCCGGACATCGAAATCATCGCCTATCAGTACGGATACCACGGCCTCCTGACCGGCAACTACATCGTGGTCGACGAGGAGGCGCGCCGCAGCGCACACGTTCTGTCCCGTTTCGGCGGATCGCCGATCGGCAACTCCCGCGTCAAGCTGACGAACGCGAAGAACCTCGTGGAAAGGGGCCTGGTCAAGGAAGGCGAGGATCCCCTCCAGGTCGCCGCCGAGCGTTTGAAGGCCGACGGCGTGGACGTGCTCCACACGATCGGCGGCGACGACACCAACACCACGGCCGCGGACCTCGCGGCGTACTTGAAGGACCACGACTACGAGCTGACCGTCGTGGGGCTTCCCAAGACAATCGACAACGACATCGTTCCGATCCGCCAGTCGCTGGGCGCCTGGACGGCGGCCGAGGAAGCCTCCGGCTTCGCCCAGCACGTCATCGGCGAGCATCGTTCGAACCCCAGGATGCTCATTGTCCACGAGGTCATGGGCCGCAATTGCGGTTACCTCACCGCGCAATCGGCCCAGTACTACCACGCGTGGGTGGGCGAGCAGGAATGGGCGCCCGCCCTCGGCCTTTCGAAGGAGCGGTGGGACGTCCACGCCGTCTATCTGCCCGAGCTGTCGATCGACGTCGACGGGGAGGCCAAGCGCCTTCGCGGCATCATGGACGAGATCGGCAACGTCAACATCTTCCTCTCCGAAGGCGCCGGCGTCGACGAGATCATCGCCGAGAAGGAGGCCGCCGGCGAAGAGGTGGAGCGCGATCCCTTCGGCCACGTCAAGCTCGACAGCATCAACCCCGGGCAGTGGTTCGCCAAGCAGTTCGCCGAGCGGATAGGCGCGGAGAAGGTCATGGTGCAGAAGTCGGGCTACTACTCGCGCGCGTGGCATTCGAATGCCGACGACCTCGCCCTCATCGGCTCGATGGTCGATATGGCCGTGGACTGCGCCCTCGAAGGCAAGCCCGGAGTGATCGGCGAGGACGAGGAGAACGGCAACGAGCTCTCCTGCATCGCCTTCCCGCGCATCAAGGGACACAAGGCGTTCGACGTCTCCCAGCAGTGGTTCGCCAACCTCATGGGAGCGATAGGTCAGAAGTTCGAGGCTCGCTGAACTCGCTGACAAGCCGCCATTTCGGTGAGAGCGCCGGCCGCCGCGACACGTGGACGGCCGGCGTTTGTCACGCAGCCTACGCCGGGGACTGTATGCTGGTCCGCATGTTCTCCAACGCAGATTCAATCGACGCTTTCGCCTCGTGGCGCTCCCTTCCGGCCGAGCACCAGCCTCGATGGCCCGACGAAACCGAGCTGAACGCCGTCGTCGATTATCTGCGCACCCTGCCTCCGCTGGTTTTCGCCGGCGAAACCGACCAGCTGTCGGAGGCGATGGCGGACGCTTCGCGCGGCAGAGCCTTCGTTCTCATGGGCGGGGACTGCGCCGAGTCGTTCGCCGAATCCACGGCTGAGCGCATCCGCGCCAAGATCCGAACGATCCTTCAGATGGCGGTCATCCTCACGTACGGCTCCTCTGTTCCCGTTGTGAAGATCGGACGCATGGCGGGCCAGTACTCCAAGCCGCGTTCCTCCGCCACGGAGGTCCACGAAGGCCGCGAACTTCCCTCCTACTTCGGCGACGCCGTCAACGGGCACGAATTCACCGCCGAGTCCCGCGAGCCCGACCCCCGGCGCCTCGTCGAGGCGTATCAGCGATCCGTCGCCACGCTCAACCTCATTCGCGCCTTCACCCAAGGAGGCTTCGCCGATCTGTCGAAAGTGCACGAATGGAATCAGGGTTTCGTCGCCAACCCTGCGTACGCGCGTTACGAGACCGTCGCCGCCGAAATCGACCGGGCCATGCGCTTCATGAGGGCGGCGGGCGTCGACGACCAATCGTTGCGCACCGTCGATTTCTACTCGGCGCACGAGGCGCTCATCCTTCCTTACGAAGATTCCCTGACGCGCATAGACTCGCGCACGGGCCGGCCCTACAACTGCTCCGCGCATTTCCTGTGGATCGGCGAGCGCACGCGCCAGCCCGACGGCGCCCACGTCGACATGCTCTCCAAAGTCGCCAATCCGATCGGGGTCAAGATCGGGCCCGACGCAAAGCCCGGCGAGGTCCTCGCCCTCATGGACAAGCTCAACCCCGGGGGAAAAGCCGGGCGCCTGACGCTCATCAGCCGCATGGGCGCCAGGAAGATCGAGGATCGTCTGCCTGCGATCGTCGAGGCCGTTCGAAAAGACGGCAGGCCCGTGACGTGGGTGACCGATCCGATGCACGGCAACACCATCTCGGCGGCGAACGGCATGAAGACGCGACGCCTCGAAGACATTTTGGCTGAAATCAAGGGCTTTTTCGCCGTTCACGAGGAGTTGGGGACCCACCCCGGCGGAATCCACGTGGAGCTGACCGGCGACGACGTCACGGAGGTTTTGGGCGGCGCGGAGGAAGTCGTGGAGGACACGCTCGGCGAGCGCTACCGCACCCTGGTCGATCCGCGTCTGAACCATCAGCAGTCGCTGGAAATGGCCTTCATCGTGGCCGAGATGCTCCGCGACGTGAGCCTGTGACTAGACGTGCAGACGTGCGCCTGTGACTACAGGACCGCGATCGTCACCGTGGATCCGCGCGGGGCTTTCTTGCCCGACCTCGGAGACTGAAGATTGACGGTGTCGTAGAGCGCGCCGAAGAACTTGCGCTTCTTGACCGAGAAACCGGCGGATTTCAGCTCGGATTCGGCGTCGTCTGCGCTTTTGCCCAGGACGTTGGGCACGTCGACGAGGCTGTTGCCCGTGGAGACCTTGATCGTCACGCTGTCGTGCCTGTGGAGGCTTTCCCCCTCCTCGGGATCCTGGGAGATCACGGCGTCCTTGGCGACCGAATCCGAGGCCTCCTCCTCGATCGAAACGGTGAATCCGGCGTCTTCGAGCTTGGAGACGGCGTCGTTCTTCCACATGCCCACGACCTTGGGGACCTTGATCGGCTCGCGCCCCCCGGAAATCGTGATCTTGACGGCCGAATCGTGCTCCACCCACGCGCCCGCCTTGGAAGACTGGGCGATGACGCGGCCCTTTTTCACGGATTCCGAGTATCGGGTGGTCACCTCGTAGGAGAGACGGGCCTTGCGGAGCGCCTCTTTCGCCTGCGCCTCCGTCTTTCCCGAAAGGTCGGGGACCTCCACCTTCTCGACCCCCACCGACACGGTGACGGTCACCTTCCTCGACGGGTGAATGCTGGTTCCCGCCGCTGGATCGGTCGAAAGAACGCGGCCGGACGGCACCGAATCGGAGTACGATTCCCTCTTCGTGGCGCTCAGTCCCTCTGAGGAGAGTGCGGCGACGGCTTCCTTGTAGCTCTTGCCGGCGACCTTCGGCACGTCCACGCGCTGGCCCGGCCCCGCCATGAAGTACCACGCCGTGGCGATTGCCGCGACGACGAGGAGAAGGATGATCGGCACGACGATGCGTTTTCTCGATTTGGCCGGTGCGACGCCGGAGCCCTCTGCCGACGCGGCGTTGGAATCCTGCGCCTGCGCGACGCCGGTCTGCATCGGCGCCGCGGCGTTCCCGCCTCGCCGGGACAGCCGACGCGAGCGTTTCTTCTGCCGCGGAGATTCAGGGGAGTGCTGGGGAGAAGAGTCGGGGGGAAAGACTCCCTGCGGCGGGACGGGCGCCGGCTGCGCGTCGACGAGCGTCGCCTGGCGGGCGGGCAGGTCGCTCTGCGCGGCTGCCCGGGCGGGTTGGCTCGCTTCGCGGCCTGCCGCGCCGATGACTGCCGTGGGGTCGAGGTCGACCTGCGTGGCCTGCCCCAGGCCGGGGACGACGTCGACCCTCGTCCTTTCCGCGTGGGCGGCGCGCTTCGGTGCGACGGGTATGCGCTGGGAAAGGGTTTCGACGTCGATTTTTCGACAGAGGGCGATCAGGCCGTCGAGAGCCTCTTTGGCGTTGGCCGGCCTGTCTTCGGGTTTCTTCGCCGTGAGCTTTTCGACGAAGGCGTCGACCTCGGGCGGCAGCCAGTCGGCTTGGTCCGCGATTCGCGGCATGTCGTCGTTGATCTGCTTGTACGCCGTGGCGATGGGGGTCTTGCCCGCGAAGGGAAGGGTTCCCGTGAGGAACTCGTAGAGCAGGACGCCCAGGGCGTACAGGTCCGCCCGCTCGCCGGCGTCGCCGTCGGTGATGACCTCCGGGGCGAGATAGGCCACGGTTCCCATGACCTGCCCCGTCGCCGTCGCGTTCGACGTCACTGCGCGGGCGAGCCCGAAGTCCGTGACCTTCGCGTACACGTCGGGATGGGATTCCAGGGTCTCGGGCGGGCTCGGCACGGGGGCGGTCAGCATGATGTTCTCGGGCTTGACGTCTCTGTGGACGATGCCCGCGGCGTGGGCGGAGGTCAGAGCGCGAAGCACCTGTTCGCCGAGGGCCAGCGATGTTCCCAGAGTGAAGCTGCCCAGGCGCGAAAGCTCGGCGCGAAGATCGGGGCCGGGCACGTACTCCATGACGAGGTAGGCCCGCGTTCCCTCGGGGGAGGCCCACACGCCGCGGTCGTGGACGGCCACGACGTACGGGCTGGAAAGCCTCGCGGCTGCGCGTGCCTCGCGGTTGAAGCGTTCGGTGAAGTCGGGGTGCGCGCCCAAGTGCGTGTGCATGAACTTGACGGCGACGTCGCGCTCGAGGCGCTTGTCGCGGGCGCGATAAACGGTGGCCATTCCGCCGCGTCCGATGAGGGCGGTGATGGCGTAACGTCCGTCGACGACTGAGCCGATGAGTGAATCCGACACGAGTCAAGACTACTAAAGGCGCGGCGGCATGCCGAATGCCGGCCGCGCCTTCAGTCCGTCAGAAACGCGCCCGCGCCGCTTTGACCCTGTTGACGTATGCGACCGTGTCCGGTTTCATTCCGTTCTTTCGCACGCCGCCCAGGCCCTGGTAGTAGCCCGCGATTCCCTGGTCGGCGCCGTCTGCGTTGCTCTGGAGGAAGCGGATGATGGCGACGCCGGCGACGGCGTTGTCATGCGGATCCAATAGGTTCAAGCGCCGTCCGACGAGCCTGGAGGCCCATTCTCCCGACGAGGGAATGACCTGCATGACGCCGATGGCGTTGGCGGGGGAGACCGATCGCATGTCGAAGCCCGACTCGACGTACGCGTGGGCCAGGGCGAGTTTGGGATCGACTCCCATTTGCACGGCCGTGGAACGGACGATCTCCTGCATCTGGGCGCGGGAGGGGACGGCTGCCCTTTCGAGGGCGAGCTTGTTGGCGTTCGCGGCCGAGTTGGTCGAATCCGGGTAGGTGTAGTGGAGGAAGGTCTTCGGAACGGGGTTCTGCGGCGTCTGCGAGATCGCCGTGGCCGCGCCCGGGATCGTCAGCGTCTTTCCCGCGTAGATGCGGGCCGGGTCGGCGATTCCGTTGGCCTGTGCGATCGCGGCGACGGTTGTTCCGTGCTGGCGGGCGATTCCGCTGAGCGTCTCGCCCCGCTGGACCGTGTGGGACCCGTTCGTCTGCGCCGAGCTCTGGGCCGCGGCCTGCGGCGACGGCTGCGCAGCGCCGGGAATTGAGATCCGCTGGCCGACGTAGATGCGGGCCGGGTCGGCGATTCCGTTGGCCTGTGCGACGGCGGCTACGGTTGTTCCGTGCTGGCGGGCGATTCCGCTGAGCGTCTCGCCCCGCTGGACCGTGTGGGAAAGCGAGCCTGAAGGCTCTGCTGGGAGAGGAGCCTTCAGAGCCCCGGGAGCCGCCGGAATCGTCAGGAGCTGCCCCGTTCGAAGGGGACCGGTCAGTTTGTTGGCCTGTGCGATCGCCGTCGGCGAGACTCCCGTTCGCTTCGCCACCGTCTCGAGGGTGTCGTGCGAAGCTGCGCGATACGTCAGGGACGGCGCCTTTGCGCCGAGTTTCGCGGGATGGGCGACGGCCGCAGTTTCGGCCGACGTGCTCGAATCGGCTGCCGCCGGCGCTATTCCGCTTACTGCGGCGGTCGCGGCGACGGCCACGCTGAGCTGGGCGCGCAAGGACATGTGTGCCTCCAAAATGTCGTGTGCGTACAGCGATGAACGTGACAAAAGATATGCCCTGATTCATCTGTGTTTAAAGTGCCATATGTGACAATAGTGGTTGTTGGGGGTTTCGCGCCACATGGGAGGCGAATTTGGGCTAGATTTGTGCGCGTGACCACTGCTCCTGAGACATGGTTTTCCATCCCCGAGGCGGCCGATGCTCTGGGCGTCGCCCAAAGGGATGTGAGGAATATGCTGGCCGACCGGCGGATCCTGGCTGTTCGCAGGGGGGAGTCGGCCGCTCTCGCGATCTCTTCTCTGACGCTCGTCGACGACGGCGGGAAAGCCGCCGTCCTCCCGTCGCTCCGCGGCACGCTGACAGCCCTTTCCGACGCCGGCTGCAGCGACGAAGAGGCGTGGCGGTGGCTGACCGCGGCGAACGACGAACTCGGCGAACGCCCGATCGACGCCCTGCGGGCTGGGCGCGTGCACGCCGTGCGCAGGGCCGCCGCGACTCTCGCCTTCTGAAGGCGCCCACGGCTTCGCGCTGAGCCTCGCGGAGGGCCGCCCTTCAGTCGCGAGGGAGGCTGCGATATGCCCAGGTTGAGGGGGCGTCGCTCTCCGGGTCGCCCCCAGGCGCGAGGGAGGCTGCGCGGAAGGGCTAGGAGACGCGCCCGATCAGTTCGAAGACGAGGGATTCCGCCATGGCCAGCCCGTCCGCGAGCGCGAGGCCCGAATCGCGGAGTGAGTCCAGAGCGGCCAAAGCCGCCGATTCGCGACGTCGGATCATGTCTTCGTGCGCGCTGCGGGCCCCCGAGGCGATTCCGGCCTCCTGAATCCAGCGGGCGTCGTCGGGTCCGACCCGCCTTCCGAGGAGCCCGACGAGGCGGCCGCGGTCGGCACCGTCCAGGCGCTCGAGCATGAGCGTCAGAAGAACCGTCCGCTTGCCTTGGGCAACGTCGCCGCAAACAGGTTTGCCCGTCGCCTCCTCGTCTCCGAAGACCCCGAGGTCGTCGTCGCGGAGCTGGAACGCCTCGCCTAGAGGCGCGCCGACCCGTTCTAGCAGGTTGAGGACCTCTCCGGAGGCTCCGGCTAGGAGGGCGCCGATGCGCAGTGGAAAGACCACGGAGTACCGCGCGCTCTTGTGGGTGACGACGGAGAGGGCGGCGCCGACTGAATCGGCGGCGGGCGGGGCGTTTTCCGCCCTGATGTCGAGGTACTGACCGAAGGCGACCTCGGTGGTCATGCGGGCGAAGGCGCGAAGGGCCGCTCGGCTCGCGCGGGGGCCGACCTGCGCGCAGGCGTCCGCGAAAGCCTCCGTCGACAGCGACAGAAGGAAGTCGCCCAGAAGAATCGCCGAGGACGTGCCGAAGTGTGCGCGGTCGCCGCTCCATCCGCTGCTCGAGTGCAGCCGGGCCAGAGCGACGTGGGCGGAGGGCTGGGAGCGCCTCGTCGAAGCGGCGTCGACGATGTCGTCGTGAATCAAAGCCGAGGTCTGATAGAGCTCTGCCGCGGCGCCCGCGGAAATCGCCGGCTCGCGGTCTTCGGCGGTCGCGCAGGCGTAGCCGGCGGCGAGGAGGGCCGCTCGCGTGCGCTTGCCTCCGGAGAGTAGGCGGCGGGCGGGATCGAGGAACTCGCCCAGGCTTTCGGCGTCGCCCGGGAAATCGATCAACTCGCGCGCTCGGTCAAGGTAGGCGCGGGCCCGCGCCGAGACATCCTCGCGCAGCGCCTCCAACGCGGACTTCTCGCTCATGCGCACAGTTTAACCCGCCGGTCCGCCTAACCCGCCGGTCCGCCTAACCCGTCGGTCCGCCTAACCCGTCGGTCCGCTTAACCCGTCGGTCCGCTTAGCCCGCCGATTCTCCCAACCCGCCGGTCCACAGGATTCTTTCGCGTCCGCTTCCTTCACAGGCGCCGCACCTCGGCGAACGCGCATGGGCCGCGAGGAGTCTAATCGGCACATGGTCACTGTCAGAACCCCCGAAGAGGCGCTCGTCCTCGTCCCCCACATCCTCGGCTACCGCCCGTCCTCGACTTTCGTCATGTGCGGACTCGACTCGCAGTGCGCCGACGCCGCCGGAACCGGTTTGTGCGTCGGGCCAATCGTGCACCTTGACTATCGGAACGAGCCGCTGTCCGCGGACCATGGCAGATTCCTCGCCCAAGTGGCGCGCCGGCACGACGTCACGATCGCCGTCCTCGTCCTTTACTGCCAAAGTTTGAGCGAGCTGGACGTCGGTGAATTGGCGCAGCGGATTGCGCTTATGCACTCGATGGTCTCTCATGCGCAGCGTCCGGGGGCGGCGCTGTTTTCCTTCGCCGTGGACGCCGAACGCTTCGTTCGCCTCGACGGCGGCCCGCGGGCCGTGCGCGAGGTCCGCGAACTCGAATCCTGCGCGACGGCGGCCGAGCTTGTCTTCCAGGGAAGCGCCCCGGGGGCCGAGCAGCCCGGAATGGCGTTGCCTGCCGTGGATCCGCGCATGCGAGCCGCGGCGAGAGCCGCGGCCGACGCCGCGATTGCCGCGATCGCCTCCGGCGGGGGCGAGACCGCGGCCCAGAATCTGTGGGATCTCTTCGACGCCGCACAGGCGCACAGCGCCCTCTTCCGGGGAAACGTCTCCGGCCATGCGCCTGAGGGGGCCGAGGGCTGTTCGCGAGCCTTGGCGGAAGCGAACGCAGGCGCCGGCCGGCTGCTCGGCCCGGGCGAGAGTCTTGCCCGGGCCGTGGGGGAGGCGAGCGCTTCCCTCACCGTCCCTCTCAACCGGGACGCCGCCTTGGCGTGGGGCTTGGAGCCCAGCCTGCGACGCGGCGGCGATGCGGACGCGCAGGCGGTCGCCGAAATCCTTGCGGAAGCCGTATGCAGGCCTCCCTCCATTTCTCGGCTGAAAACCGCCTGCAGGGTGCTCGACCTCGTCGCGGCGTACGAGTGCCGCGGATCGGTCGACGCTCTCGCCGCGAGCGCGTATCTGCACTGGTGGGCGTGCCTGAATTCGATTGCGGCCGACAGGGTGGAAAGAGCCCTGGGCAAAGATCCGGGGCACTCTTTGACGCGTCTCCTAGCGGACGCCCTCGCCTCGGGAATGATGGCGCCATGGTACTTCTACGCGCGGGGCGCTGCTTAGGCGACTCTGGTTCGCGAGAGCCGCTTCAACGATGCCCGGCGCCGAAGCCTTTGTGCTGCTCGTCGCTTCGGCGCCGACCGTCGAAGGCGCCCCTGCGGCGGTCGGCCTCGCTGTCGTCCCTCGCGTCCCCGCCTCGGCGCAGGCCGTCGTCTTCGCCGTGCTTTTCGACGAGTTCGGCCAACTTCTTCCTGTCGGGGAAGGTCGAAGGGTCGCTTGGGTCGATCGACTCCGCCTTCATGACCTGCTGCAGGCGCTTGATGCTCCTGTCGGCCATTCGTCCGAACTCAGGGTCGCGCAGCACTTCGTAGACGGATCGCTTGCCCTCGAGCATCTCTTTGGCTTTGCGCCGAATGTCTTCGCTTTCAGCGTTTTTGACGAGCCAGGTCAGGCTTTTGCGGTGGTTTGAATAGCGCTGTTCAGTCTCCCGCATGAATCCGTCGGTGAAAGGAGGAGGCGTGCGCGGGAAGCTGTCGGGGAGCGGCTCTTCCTTCTTGTCCTCGTCCATTTCCGTTTTCTCTTCTTCAGCCATGTCTGTTTTCCTTTCTTCGGCCGCGTCTGCTTCGTTTATTTACGGTCATGACTTCTTTTGCCCTTCCGTCATGATTCCTTCTGGTTTATTTCAGTGGTGGACACGCCTTGGAGCTCCCCTTTGGGAGACCCGGGAAGGCCGATGCCGAACATGGACGAACCGGATCCGTCGGCGACGCCAGGCGGCTGAGAGCCGAGCGTTTCGTCGCCTAAGGAGGGATTTGGCAACGCGGCATTCGTCGTCAGATTGATTTCCGTGTTTCTGCCCGTCGCGTGTGCTATCTGCAGACCTTTTATTGCCAGATCATGCGCGTCTATCCAGTCTGACAGTTTGTCGAGGTTCTTTCCCGCCGTGAGGGCTCCCATGCCAATGTCGTCGAGCGTTCCCCAACTTCTTGTGGATCTTCCTGCTGCGTTGAGGTACTTCCCGAAATCGAGAGCGTCTCCCAGCCTGCCCGTTCCTTGCCAGATGAGTTTTCCTATCTTTTCGAACAGCCCCGCCCTCAGCGTGCGGACGATGTCGGCGAGGCTGTCGAACCAGTCGAGAATGCGGCGCACCAACCCCAGTCCTCTGGGGATCTTTTCGAGGAGCGTGGGCCATCCGATGCCGCTCACGGCGGCGAGAACCGCCTCGGTCACCCAGTCGAGGAAGGTCGTCAGGAGCTGGCTGGCGATCATGTACTGGCCGTAGATCCGTTGGGCGGCGTCGTCGAAACCGGCGGAGGCCTCCTTCAGGTTGGCGCCAAGCGTCCGCACTCCGCCGGCGAGCTCCGTCATGTGGGCGTCGAAGTTCGCTGACGCGTTCCCCTCCCACATCCCTTGAGCCGTCATGTCCCTGGCTCGTTTGCCCAGCTCGTCGGCGAGCGCGTCGAAGGCCTCGCCGAGTTGCCCGTATGCACTGGCATGCTGCCCCGCCGCCTCGTAGTCTCCGGTGAAAGGCTTAACGATGATCTTCATCGGGTCGAAGTTGAGGTACGAGAGGATCTTGAGCACCCAGTAGGACGGGCTGAGAAGGTCGAAGGCCTCGCCCATGAGGGTGTCGTCAAAGCGCTCGAATTCTTTGGCCGGCGGCGGCGAATCGAGAATGGACTGGGCTGTCATCGGTTTTCTCCCAGTGTCTGGTCGTATGCACGAGCATTGTCTTCGTCGGTCTTTTCGTAGTAATCGATCGCGCCTTCGACCTGGTTGCACGTGCCGATGAGAACCGTGTGCAGCTGGTTGAAAGTGAGTTGAAGGTTGCTTGTCAGCTGGCGGCTCGCTTCGGCGACGGCGTTGTAAAGGCCGGCCGTCGGCAACGCGTTCTGCAAGCCGGGTGCGTAAGAATCGAGGTAGCTCTTTGCGGAGGAGGCCACCGCGGCCTCAGATTCCTTCATGGCGTCATTCTGCGATCGGAGCCCTGAAGCATCGACAACAAACTGTGTCATCTCTATCCTTTGATCTTTTATTAACGTATGGATGCGTTCCTTCGTCGAACTCTTGTATCTTACGTTCTAGATTGTGGGAGAACGCCTGTTGACCTGCTTTTGGTCACGTCTCCCCGTGAACTCTCTTGAGTGCGAAAAAACATTCAGTCGGGAAACTGCGGCACTCATGCTTGCAATTCGGTGGCTCCCAGTCGACGCCGCAACGACGGTCGATGGCAACATGGCTTTGCAGCGGAAGCGAATTCGGCGGACGCGCCGACTGCGGCCGTGAGGCCGGCGCGGACGCCGGCAGTCGGCGGGCAGGCGACGACAGCAGATCCGGCGTGGGCGCGGCTTCGCGAATTTGGCCGGTGCGCGGTAGCATCGAGACGAAGAATGTGACGCGCCCCATTCGATGGAGGGGAAACGTCCGACAAGACGGTCCAATGGAGGGTTGAGGAGGTACAATGGACGAACTGCGTCCGAGCCCGCTGTTTGGCGAGCACGTCGCCGCCGGGGCGACTATGACGCCTTTCGCGGGGTGGAATATGCCGCTGAGGTACACATCCGATCGCGAAGAGCACCGGGCGGTCCGGGAATCGGTCGGAAAGTTCGATCTGTCCCACATGGGACAGGTCGAGGTCGAGGGGCCTCAGGCAGCCGCCGTCCTTGACTACTCGCTGTGCACGAAGCCGTCTACGATGCCGGTGGGGCGGGCCCGCTATTCGATGATGCTCGCGCCGGACGGAGGGATCATCGACGATCTCATCGTCTACCGCCTGGGAGAGGCCAGGTACCTTGCCGTCCCGAACGGGGCCAACAGAACCGCGGTGGTCGACGAGCTGACTCGGCGCGGGCGCGAATGGTGCGCCAAGGAAGAAGCGGTCGAGAGCCATTCCATCGTCGACCGCACCCTCGAACGGGCGCTCATAGCTGTGCAGGGGCCGGAGTCGCTCAAGGCCGTCGTCGCCCTGCTCGGCCCGGAGGACGCCGAACGCGTGGCGGCTCTCGGGTACTATCGCGCCCTCGAAGCGAAGGCCGACGGCGTCCCCGCCATGATTGCGCGGACGGGGTACACGGGGGAGACGGGCTACGAAATCATGCTCCCCGCCTCTGCAGCGCCCGACGTGTGGCGGAAAATCGAGGCCAAAGCCTGCGGCCTTGCCTCTCGCGACACGCTTCGCCTCGAGGCGGGAATGCCGCTGTACGGCAACGAGCTCGGGCGCGACGTCGCCCCCGCGGATGCCGGCGCCGCGCGGCTGCCGGCGGACCACGAATTCGTCGGGGGCGCGGCCCTGGCCGAACGCGAACCGACGTGGGACCTTTACGCGCTCGTCGGCGAAGGCCGCCGCGCCGCCCGGGCGGGCAACACGGTGATGGGCGAGGGGCGCGAGGTCGGAAAGGTGACCTCGGGCGCGCTGTCGCCGACCCTCGGATACCCCATTGCGCTCGCCCGCCTCGAACCGGGAATTGCCGAAGGCGCCGTTCTCGACGTCGACGTGCGAGGGACGCTGCAGTCCATGCGAGTGGCGGCCCTCCCGTTCTACAAGCGGCCCAGGTGAATCCGCCTGCGGCTCGGGCGAATTCTCAAGCGGCCTCGGCGGCCGGGCCCGTTCTGGGCGAAAGGCCGTCTGCAAGTCAATCCGTCGGAACAAACAATTCCGTCCAACAACCAGTACGTCCGAACAAAGGAGCCAAGATGTCATACCCCGACGACCGCCAATACTCTGAAGACCACGAGTGGATATCAGCCGGAAGCCCCGCTCGCGTCGGCATCACCGAGTTCGCGGCCCGCGCGCTGGACGAGGCCGTGTACGTCGACCTTCCCGAGGTGGGCAGCGAGGTGACTGCGGGGCAGGCGTGCGGCGAAATCGAGTCCGTGAAGTCGGTTTCGGACTTGGTCGCCCCCGCCGGCGGCAAGGTCGTGGCGGTCAATCAGGACGTCGTCGACGACCCGAAGCTGGCCACGGACGATCCCCATGGAACGTGGCTCTACGAGATCGAGGTGGCCGAGCGGCCCGAGCTCATGGACAGCGCAGCCTACGAGGCGTTCGCTAAGGAGGCATGATGTCCTTCGCACGCCGACACGTCGGGACGCAGGGCGCCGACAGGCAGGCCATGCTTCAAACCGCGGGGGCGAGCAGCCTCGACGAGCTCATGGCCAAGGCCCTTCCCTTTCCCGCGCCCCCGCCGAGCCGACTGCCGGAAGCCCTGAGCGAAGCCGAGGTCGCCGCCGAACTCGCCCGGCTCGCGTCGGCCAACAGGGTGACGACGTCGATGATCGGCCAGGGCTTTTACGACACCGTGGTCCCTGCTCCGATCGTGCGTGACATTCTCTGCAATCCCTCGTGGTACACGGCCTACACGCCGTACCAGCCCGAGATCTCGCAGGGACGGCTCGAAGCCCTCCTCAATTTCCAAACGCTGACAACCGAGCTGACGGGAATGGACGTCGCGGGCGCATCCCTTCTCGACGAGGCGTCCGCGGCCGCCGAGGCCGTCGCCCTCGCCGTGCGCGGCGCCAAGGGAAAGACGAAGGTTGCGGTCGATTCGGACGTCTTCGCCCACACCCGCGCGGTCATCGACACCCGAGCGGCGGCCCTCGGCCTGGAGATCGTCGACGTGGACGCCCTCGGCGGCGACGTCGACGTCTCGGGGTGTGCGGGCCTGCTTGTCCAGTATCCGGCGGCTTCGGGCTCGATCGGCGACGTCGAACGCTGCCGGGAGCTTGCTCAGGCCGTTCACGCCGAGGGCGGAAGCCTCATCGTGATCGCCGACCTCTTGGCCCTTGCGCTCCTGACCCCGCCCGGCGACTTCGGCGCGGACATCGTGGCCGGAAGCGCGCAAAGGCTCGGGCAGCCGATGGGCGGGGGCGGCCCGCACGCCGGCTACATCGCCGCGCGCAAGGCCCGCGAACGGCAGCTCCCGGGCCGCCTCGTGGGCGTCTCCCGCGACGCCGACGGCCACCCCGCCTACCGATTGGCGCTCCAGACGCGCGAACAGCACATCCGCAGGGAAAAGGCGACGTCGAACATCTGCACCGCGCAGTCCCTGCTCGCCATTCTCGCCTCCATGTACGCCGTCTACCACGGACCGGAGGGCCTGCGCCGGATCGCCTCGGAGGCGCACGAGAAAGCCTGCGCCCTCGCGCGGGCATTGGACTCGGCGGGAGTGCGCGTCAAGCCGGGGCCGTTCTTCGACACCCTCGAGGTTTCGCTGCCGGGCCGGGCCGAGGAGGCCGCCCAAACGCTCGGCGAGCGCGGCGTCCGGGTCTTCGTCAGGGATTCCTCCACGATTCGCCTCTCAACGGACGAACGGACCCGTGCGGGCGACCTCGACGTCGTCGCAGAGACCCTGTCCGCCTTCGGCGAGGAGGGTCCGGCGGCGGGCCAGAGATGCGGACTGCCCGCGGATGCGGAACACGAAGACGCGGCGCCGGACGGCGGAGCGGCGCCTTCCGCCGCAGAGGCGGCCGGAATCGGCGACATACCGGCCTCGGGGCTGCGAGCGGACGGCTTCCTTGCGCAGGAGGCCTTCCACGCCCATCGGACCGAAACGGAGCTCATGCGGTACATGCGCGAGCTGGCGGCGAAGGACTACGCGCTCGACCGGGGGATGATCCCGCTCGGCTCGTGCACCATGAAGCTGACCGCCGCGGCGGAGGCCGAGGCCATAACGCTCGAGGGATTCGCCCGAATCCACCCCTTCGCGCCGCAGGAGGACACGGCCGGATATCGCGAGATGATAGGCGACCTCGAGAGGTGGCTCGCCGACATCACGGGGTACGACGCCGTCTCCGTCCAGCCGAATGCGGGAAGCCAGGGGGAGTTCGCGGGCCTGCTCGCCATACGCGCCTACCACGAGTCTCGCGGCGAGGCGGATCGAAACGTCTGCCTCATTCCGGCGTCGGCCCACGGAACCAATGCGGCCTCAGCCGCGCTGGCGGGATTCAAGGTGGTCGCCGTGGGCACGGCGCGCGACGGCTCCACCGACATGGACGCCTTGCGCAAGGCGCTGGCCGACAACGAGGGACGCGTCGGCGCCCTGATGATCACGTATCCGTCGACCCACGGCACGTTTGAACCGCACGTGCGGGAAGCGGCCGCCGCCGTCCACGAGGCCGGAGGGCAGGTCTACATCGACGGCGCGAACCTCAACGCCCTCGTCGGCTACGCGCGGCCTGGCGACCTCGGAGGCGACGTCTCTCACGTCAACCTTCACAAAACCTTCGCGATCCCGCACGGAGGCGGAGGGCCGGGCGTCGGCCCCGTCTGCGCCAAGGGGCATCTGGCGCCCTTCCTCCCCGGCGAGAGCCGGAGAGTCGCGGCCGCACAGTGGGGCTCCGCGGGAGTCCTTCCCATCACGTGGGCCTACCTGCGGCTTATGGGCGCCGACGGTTTGAAGGAGGCGACCGCCAGCGCGGTTCTCGCGGCCAATTACGTGGCGAATCGGCTGGAAGGCGCGCTTCCCGTCCTCTATCGCGGGCCCGGGGGCTTCGTGGGCCACGAGTGCATCCTCGACACCAGAGTACTCAAGGAATTCGGGGTGTCGGTCGACGACGTCGCCAAACGGCTCATCGACTACGGATTCCACGCCCCGACGATGAGCTTCCCCGTTCCCGGAACCCTCATGGTCGAGCCGACCGAGTCCGAGGGCAAGGGCGAGCTCGACCGGTTCTGCCGCGCGATCGAGGCGATAGCCGCCGAGGCCAGGGCCGTCGGCGAAGGCAGGTGGCCCGCCGAGGACAACCCGTTGGCCAACGCGCCGCACACGGCCGAGTGCATCGCGGCGGACGAGTGGAGCCATCCCTACTCGCGCGAGCTCGCGGCCTATCCTGGGGCGTTGGCCGCCAAGAAAGGGGGCGACGACGCCCGGTGCGTGCGCCGCCTCGTCGAGACGAAGTACTGGCCGCCCGTCCGGAGGATCGACGGGCCGTGGGGCGACCGCAACTTCAGCTGCACGTGCCCTCCTGTCGAAGCCTTCGAGGACTAGGCTCGTCGAACCAGGGCGGATCCGGAGAACTAGGTCACAGTCGCAGGCGGCGGGAATTGTCTCCGCCGCTTGCGCGTTGTAGACACTATCTAGAACTATGCCCACAATCGGCTGGTTCGAGAGAAAACCTAGGTGAAAGGTCCCACGTGGCAACGATATCCGCACAGGCAACCGAGAACGAGACGGCTTCGCAGGCGCAGGGCGAGGACGGCGCCGAAAAGCCAGCCACGAACAAGCCGCAGCCGGCCAAGGGCAAGGAAGCTGCGGCCTCCGAGGGGAAGAAGGCCGACGAGGCCTCCGAGAAGGATTCCTCCGCGAAAAAGTCTCCCGCGAAGAAGGCGAAGGGCGCTGGGAAGGGCGCAAAGGCCGCCTCCAAGAAGACGACGAAGAAATCGAGCGCCAAGGCCGCCGAGGGCGAGGACGGCTCGAAGGAAGCGAAGGGAAAGGACGGCAAGGAGGGCTCTAAGAAGTCCTCGGCGAAGAAATCCGAGTCGAAGAAAGCGGAGGCGAAGAAATCCGAGTCGAAGAAGGCGCAGTCCAAGAAGTCCGGAACAAAGGCTTCCGCGAAAAAGTCCGCGTCCAAGAAGTCCTCGGCTTCGAAGTCCGAGGCCGACGAAGAGGCCGCCGGGCAGGGCGCCGCAGACGAACAGGCCTCCGAGTCGAAAGCCGCGGCGAAGCCAGCCAAAAAGTCCAAGAAGGCGTCCTCGAAGAAGAAGTCTTCGGCGAAGCGGGCTGACGAAGGCGAGCACGTCGAGGGCGAGACGGGCGGAGCGCAGAGCGCGGGCGTCGATTCCGACGTCGATATGGACGATCTCGACCGGGACTCCGACGAACTGGACGATTCGTCGGATGCGGAGGAAGCCGACTCGGACGAGGAGGCGGAAGACTCCGACGACAAGGACGGGACGGAGCGCCCCCGCGGGAGGAACCTGACGGAGGACGCGATCCCCGCCTCCAAGGGCGCTTTCACGATGAAGGACTCGGACGAGTCGGACGAGCCCGCGGTCCGCGTCCACGTGGCGGGCGCCACGGCCGACCCCGTCAAAGACTATCTCAAGCAGATCGGCAAGGTTCCGCTCCTCAACGCCGAAGAGGAAGTGGAACTCGCCCGGCGCATCGAAGCCGGACTTTACGCCCAGCACATCCTCGAATCCGGCTCGCTCGACAAGGCCAAGGACCGCATGTACATGCGCGAGCTCAAGCTCATTTCGCGCGACGGGCAGCAGGCGAAAAACCACCTCCTCGAAGCCAACCTCCGCCTGGTGGTCTCTCTGGCCAAGCGTTACACGGGCCGCGGCATGCTCTTCCTCGACCTTATCCAGGAGGGCAACCTCGGGCTGGTTCGCGCCGTCGAGAAATTCGACTTCACAAAGGGCTTCAAGTTCTCTACGTACGCCACATGGTGGATTCGGCAGGCAATCACCCGCGCCATGGCCGATCAGGCGCGCACCATTCGAATCCCCGTCCACATGGTCGAAGTGATCAACAAGCTCGCGCGGGTTCAGCGTCAGATGCTTCAGGACCTCGGCCGCGAACCGACCACGATCGAGCTCGCCAAGGAACTCGACATGACCGAGGAAAAGGTCATCGAGGTCCAAAAGTACGGGCGCGAGCCGATTTCGCTGCACACGCCCCTCGGGGAGGACGGGGACTCCGAATTCGGCGACCTCATTGAGGATTCGGAGGCTGTGGTTCCGGCCGACGCCGTCGGCTTCACGCTGCTTCAGGAGCAGCTGCGCCAAGTCCTCGACACGCTCTCGGAGCGGGAGGCCGGCGTGGTTGCGATGCGCTTCGGCCTGACCGACGGGCAGACGAAGACCCTCGACGAGATCGGGAAGGTCTACGGCGTCACGCGCGAGCGCATCCGGCAGATAGAGTCCAAGACGATGTCGAAGCTTCGCCATCCCTCGCGCTCTCAGGTTCTGCGCGACTATCTCGACTGATCCGCCCTCGCGCGTCCGCCGGGCAAGCGGACGCGCGAGGGCCGTGCCGCGAGACGGCGAAGGCCGAGCGTCGCCTGCGGCGACGTCGAAGGCTGCGATCCGCGTCAGAAGAGGAAGTCGGGCCAGCTCAGCTCCGCGGCCGCGCCGCGCGCCTCGATCCAGGCTGCCGGCTCCACGGCCTCGCCGCTGCGCGAGAAAGCCCTTTCCGCATAGCGAACTCCGTCGGCTTCGGCGTTCAGGTAGTGCCGCAGCAGGCCCGCGGCCGTGTGGGCGTCTGCCAGCGCGCGGTGACGCTCTGCCATCGCCACGCCGGCGCGCTCGGCCGCGGCGGTCAACCCGTGCCTTCCCGGCGGAAGGTAGATCTTCGACAGCTCCATCGTGCACACCGTCGCCTCGCGCGGAATGCGCATGCCGTAGCCCGCCCGGGCGAAGGACGCGTTGAGGAATCCGACGTCGAACGTCGCGTTGTGCGCCACGAGGGCCCTGCCGGCCAACAGTTCGCGAATCCTCGGAAGCAGATCGGCGAGCGTCGGGGCGTCGGCGACGTCGGCATTGGTCAGGCCGTGCACGAAAATCGCCCGCATCCCGCGCAGCGGATTGACGAGGCTCTGCCATTCGCCCTCCGGATCGCCCGATTCGTCCAGCAAGACGACTCCGATCTCGACGATCCGATCGCGTACCGGGCTCAGCCCCGTCGTTTCGACGTCGACGACGGCATACCCCATTGTCCCTCCATTCGAGCTCGGCCCGTCGATGCGCGGACGCCGCCAGGCTCCTCAATGAGCGAAAGCCCCGCTTTTCGACGAGCGAAAGCCCCGCCGTTTGCGTGTCCAAAGAATTCTACGCCGCCCGCCCCGCGGCAGGCGTTGGGCCCCGCCCGGCGGCCTCGTGAAAGTCGCTTCGACGGCGTCGGCCTCCCGCTGTTTGCGCAGCGCCGCCGGGCTCCGAACGATCCTCCCTCGCTGCCTCGGCGCCCTTCGGCCCTGCTCGGCCTCCGCCCCGAACCCCGCCGCGCGCGGGAGAGTGTAGCGAAGCGCTCATTTAGCCCGAGGTGAAAGCGGGGCTTTCGGAGCCGGCGGAGGCCGTCCTACATGCTTGTATATATCCGTGGCTACTTTGACGAACGACGAGATGAAGCACGACTCCGCCGTCCACGACGGCGCCATGACCGCTCTCGACCGGTGCGACGCCTGCGGCGCGCAGGCCTACGTTCGCGTGGAGATGCCCTACGGGGTTCTCATGTTTTGCGGGCATCACGCGAATGCGCACCTTGAGAAGCTGGCGGCCTCGGCGGTTTCGGTGCGCGACGAGCGCGAGCGCATCGGCTGAAACAAGATGAAACGAGCGCATTGGCCGAGGACGGCGCCCGCTGTCGAATGAAAGTGCGAAAGTGAGATTCGCCCGATTGTGCGAGCCGATGCGTGAAAGAGGGCGTGTGTGAGTACGATGTGCGAGTGACGTCTAACGAAAGCTACACCGCGAGGCACCTTCAGGTTCTCGAAGGCCTTGAGGCTGTTCGCAAGCGGCCCGGAATGTACATCGGGTCCACCGACTCGCGCGGCCTTATGCACTGCCTGTGGGAGATCATCGACAACGCCGTCGACGAGGCGCTGGAAGGCCACGCGGACGCCGTCGAGGTCCGCCTCTACGGCGACGGATCGGTGGAGGTGCGGGACAACGGCCGCGGCGTCCCCGTCGACGAGGTCCCGGGCGTGGGGCTTTCCGGCGTCGAAGTCGTCTACACCAAGCTGCACGCCGGAGGGAAGTTCGGCGGAGGGTCCTACGGTTCCTCCGGCGGCCTGCACGGCGTCGGGGCCTCCGTGGTCAACGCCCTGTCCGAACGGATGGACGTCCAGGTCGATCGCGGCGGCAAGACCTACCAGATGCAGTTCCACCGGGGCGAGCCGGGGCGCTTCTCCGACAGCGCATCCGGGCCCGACCCCCGCGCCCCCTTTTCGGCGTTCACCGAGTCCTCGGTGCTCGACGTCGTCGGCAAAGTCGCCAAGAAAAAGTCCGGCACGCGGGTGCGCTACTGGGCCGACCCCGAGATCTTCCTCGCGTCGGCGGCCTTCTCTTACGAAGAGCTCGTCGAAAGGGCCCGCCAGACGGCCTTCCTCGTGCCCGGCCTGACCATCTCCCTCGTCGACGAAAGGGAGGCCGCCGCGGGGGAGAGCGCCGAAAGGCGGGGCGCAGAAGGGAAAGGCGCCGAAGGGGAGAATGCCAGGAGGGAAGGCGCCGAAGGGGAGGCCCCGCACGAGGGCCCTCGCACGGAGACTTTCCGCTTCGACGGCGGGACCGTGGACTTCGTCGACTTCCTCGCGCCCGACGCCGCGGTCACGGCCACTATGCGGCTGACCGGCGAGGGGACGTTCGCCGAAAAGGTCCCCGTTCTCGACGCCGAGTCGGGCCACCTCGTCAGCCGCGAGGTTGAGCGAAACGTCGACGTCGACGTCGCGCTGCGCTGGGGCAAGGGCTACGAGACGAGAGTGGAGTCCTTCGTCAACATCATTCGCACCCCGGGAGGGGGGACTCACCAGAGCGGATTCGAGCAGGGGCTCATGAAGGTCCTGCGTTCGCTCGTCGAATCGAATTCTCGACGCCTGAAGATGAGCGCGAAGGACCCGAGGATCGAGAAGGACGACGTGCTGGCCGGCCTCACGGCCGTTGTGACCGTGCGCCTGCCCGAGCCGCAGTTCGAGGGGCAGACAAAGGAGATCCTCGGGACGTCCGCCGTTCGCGGGATCGTCTCCGGCGTGGTCGAGAGGGAGCTGGGCGCGATTCTCGGATCGTCCAAGCGCGACCAGAAGACGGAGACCTCCAGGCTGCTGGAGAAGGTCGTGGCGGAGATGCGCGCCCGCGTGACGGCGCGCATGCACAAGGAGATCTCTCGGCGCAAGAACGCCCTCGAAGCATCGAGCCTCCCCGCGAAGCTGGCCGATTGCCGGAGCGAAAACGTGGCCGAGACCGAGCTTTTCATCGTCGAGGGGGATTCGGCCCTGGGAACCGCCAAGCTCGCGCGCTCGAGCGAGTTCCAGGCCCTCCTTCCCATCCGAGGCAAGATCCTCAACGTCCAAAAGGCTTCGACGGCAGACATCCTCAAGAACAAGGAGGTCTCCGAGATCATCCAGGTGGTCGGGGCGGGAAGCGGGCGGACCTTCGACCTTCCCGCGGCGCGCTACGGCAAAGTCATTATGATGACCGACGCCGACGTCGACGGCGCCCACATCCGCACCCTCCTGCTCACCCTCTTTTTCCGCTACATGCGCCCGCTCGTTCAGGCGGGGCGAGTGTACGCCGCGGTGCCCCCGCTTCACAGAATCGAGGTTTCGGGCGGCAAAGGCGGCAAGAAGCGATACATATACACGCACTCGGAGGACCAGCTCCACGCCGAGCTTCGCAAGCTCGAGCGCGCGGGCAAGAGCTACCGCGAGCCCATTCAGCGGTACAAGGGCCTCGGCGAGATGGACGCCCACCAGCTTGCGGAGACGACGATGGACCCTTTGCGCCGAACCTTGCGGCGGATCCGCATGGAGGACGAACAGGCGCTTATGGAAGCGGAGGCCGTCTTCGAGCTGCTCATGGGCAACGACGTCGCCCCGCGCAGGGAGTTCATCGTCGAAGGGGCCGCGGCTGTGGACCGCGATCGGATCGACGCCTAAAATTGCCAAAGATGGGGTGGGTTGAGTTAGGGCCCGCAGACGCGGGCGAAATCTATGCTGTCGTCGGCGCCATCGAGGCCGCCGACGACAGCCCCTTGCGCACCAGCTTGGAAGAGATCAAGAGGTTCTTCGATCCCTCTTTGGCGTGGCGAGCCATCGGCGTCCGCGCCTCCGATTCGAGCCTTCTGGCCGTCGGGATGGCCCGGATCGTGCGCAGCGGGGGCGAAGTGCGCCTTTTCGGCGGCGTCCGCCCGGACGCCCGCGGCGAGGGGATTGGAAAGCTGCTCGCGGCCGAACAGGTCAAGTCCGCGCGCGCCATCGGCGGCAGCAGCGCGGTCGTCCACGTCGACGGGGCCAACGCGGGGCTCGCCGAGCTTTTGACGCACGAGGGCTTCGAGCTTTCGCACGAGTACGTGCAATTGCGCAAGAGCGTGGCGAGCTTTCCGCGTTTCGACGTTCCCACGCACATGAAGATCGTCCCCCTGACGGAGGACCTCGACGAGGACGTCTTGCGCTTCTACAACGCCGTGCAGACGAAGTCCGGCGGAGAGCCCTCGGCCCGCGGGGATTGGCAGGCCGAGCACGCCGCCATCGACCGGGCGTGGAGCTTCGTCGCGCTCGACGTGCGCGGGGACCGCCCGAGGGTCGCCGCCTACGTGGTATGCGAACGCTACGACGAGGAATGGGAGGCCCTCGGTTGGTCCGAGGGCTACCTCGCCGAGGTGGTCCTCGGCGAGGAGCACCGGGGGATCAACCTTGTTTCCGTGCTGCTCCGCCAAACGATCGACGCGGTCAAGGAGGCCGGCGTCTCATACGTGGGCGTGGACGTTCCCGAGGGGGACTACCTGCTGAGCACCTTCCTCGACCGAGGCTTCGAACGCATGGGCGTCACCCGCGTGTACGTCAACCGTTTCTGACCGTCTCGCCGTTGGCCGTTTGATTCCGCGCACGAGGCGGCGCACCCGGTTGACGGATGCGCTCTCCTTGCGCGCACGGGCCCGCCCGTTTAGCGGAAGACAAGTTCGCCGACGTCGTTTCCGCGCGTGCGTGCGGCTGCATGGCCCGACGACCGGGCGGGCTCAGCCGATGGCCGCGACGGGCGCACTCAGGGGCTGGCCGGAGCCGTCACGCCTCTCGTCCGTCTCGGGCAGGCCGATCGGCTGGCCGCCCGCGCCGACGGCGTGAAGCGGCGCCTGGCCCACGGCCGCGAGCCGCAGGCAGTCCTCGCCGCGCAGGAACCGCTGTGCCCTGACTCCGCCGGTTCCGCGGCCTTTTGCCGGGAAGCGGTCGAGCGGCGTGACCTTCGCCGTTCCCGCCACGGTTCCCTCGAGCGCGCCGCGGCTTCCCGAGACGGTTGCGACGAGGGTTCCGCCGACGTCGTCGCCCGGAACGACGCCCAGGGCGATGACCTTCGCCTCCGCCCCCAGGCGGATCCCCGCGACGCCGCGCCCGGTACGGCCCTGAGGGCGCACGGACGAGCCGTCGAAGCGCAGCAGATGCGCGTCGGAGGAGACGAGGACGATCTGGTCCGCGTCCGCGCAATGCCCGCACCCGACCACCGAATCGCCCTCTTCGAGCCCGATGAGCTCCCACGAATCCTTGCCGGGGTGGCTCGCGCCGACCCTCTTGATCCTGCCGCGCTCGGTGGCGAGCACCGGCGGGGCGGCGGCTTCGGAAAGGTCGATGAGGCCGACGGCTCGCTCGCCCTCGGCGAGGGAGACTAGCTCGCGCAGCTGCGCTCCGGCGGCGAGGGAGGGTGCGTCGGGCGCGACGGGGACGTCGAGGACGTCGAGCCGAACGGCCCGGCCCGCCGACGTCACGACGCCGACCTGCCCGCGCGCGGTGGCCGGGACGCACGCGAGGATCGCGTCGTGAGGCCCGCGCCCGCCCTCCCTCGCCGGCGGCGAGGAATCCGCGGTCCGCGCCACCAGGCCGGTTCCCGACAGCAGGACGAAGCAGGGGTCGTCGGCCACCTCGAGCGGGAGCGCGGCCGAGCTTCCCGCCTCGGTGGCGCCGTCCGACTCGAGGAGGACCGTCCTGCGGGGCGTGCCGTGGGTCCGGGCGACCTCGTCCAGCTCGGCCGAGACGAGGTCGCGCAGGCGCTCGGGCGAATTGAGGATGCCCTCAAGGTCGGCGATGGCCTCCAGAAGCTCGCTTCGGCGCTGCTCGAGCTCGATCACCGAGTACTTCGTCAGGCGGCGCAGCCGAAGCTCCAGAATGTACTCGGCCTGGGTCTCGGTCAGGTCGAAGACCTGCATGAGGCGCGTGCGCGCCGTCGCGGCGTCGTCGGAGGAGCGGATGAGCGCGATGACCTCGTCGATGTTGACGACCGCCGCCAGCAGGCCGTCCACGAGGTGAAGCTCGCGGGAGGCTTTGTCGAGCCTGAAGCGCGAGCGGCGCCTGGTCACGTCGAGGCGGTGGTCGAGGAAGACGCGCAGCAGCTCGATCAGCCCGAGGGTCTTCGGCTGGCCGCCGACGAGCGCCACGTTGTTGATGCCGAAGGAATCCTCCAGCGGCGTGTGCCGGTAAAGCTGAAGCAGGACGGCCTCGGGGTTGAAGCCGTTCTTGACCTCGACCACCAAACGCATCCCGTGATGGCGGTCGGTCAGGTTCTGGATGCCCGTCACGCCCTGGACTTTCTTGGCCGTGATCGCGTCTTTGAGCTTCTCAATGACCTTCTCCGGCCCCACGAGGTAGGGGAGCTCGGTGAAGACGATTCCCTTCTTCCTCGCCGTGACGTTCTCGATGTGCGCCGTGGCGCGGGTTTTGAAGATTCCGCGTCCGGAGGCGTAGGCCTCGCGAATGCCCTCCAGCCCCACGATCTTCCCGCCCTCGGGAAGGTCGGGGCCGGGCACAAACCGCATGACCTCCTCCAGGTCCGCCTCGGGATCGGCAAGGAGGCAGCGGGCCGCGGCGATCACCTCCACGAGGTTGTGGGGCGGCATGTTCGTCGCCATTCCGACGGCGATTCCCGAAGAGCCGTTGACCAGGAGGTTCGGGATGGCGGCGGGAAGCACCTCGGGCTGCTCGAGGGTGTTGTCGTAATTGGGAACCATGTCGACGGTGTCCTCGTCGAGCGAGGAGATCATCGCCATGGCGGCGGGCGCCATGCGCACCTCCGTGTATCGGGGCGCCGCCGGCCCGTCGTCGAGCGACCCGAAATTGCCGTGCCCGTCGATCATCGGCAGCCTGAGCGTGAACGGCTGGGCCAGCCTGACCATCGCGTCGTAGATGGCGACGTCGCCGTGCGGATGGAGCCTGCCCATGACGTCCCCCACAACCCTGGAGGATTTGACGTGGCCGCGGTCGGGGCGAAGCCCCGTCTGCCCCATCTGGAAGAGGATGCGCCGCTGAACGGGCTTGAGCCCGTCCCTGGCGTCGGGGAGGGCCCGCGCGTAAATCACGGAGTACGAATACTCGAGGAAGGACGTGCGCATCTCCTGCGTGACGTCGATGTCAACGACCTTCTCCGCGGACGGCTCGCTAATCTTTGGCATGCGAACAAGTATTCCCCTTGTTCCCGGTTTCCCGCCCGTCATTCGGGGTGATATTGGCGACGCCCGGCCGCCGCGCAAGGGCCCGCCGGGCAGACCGTGCGTGCGTCGGATCGATCAAAATGAGACAATCGGCGAGTGAACGCTAATCGTTACGAGGATTTCATATCGGAACTCAACGAATTGAACGACGGCGACGCACCAGTGGCTCGAGACGTCGCTGCGGCGTTGAAATCCGATCCCGAAGTCTTGGCGTATTTCGTGCGTCCCCAAACTCTTTTCGACAGCGACTCCGTCTACGAGTCCGTCACATGCTACGCCGTGACGGATTCCTCGCTGCACGTGATTTCCTCCGACGTCTCCTACGAGTTTGCGCCGGAAGGCGAGCTGTTGACGAGCGTGCGCACCCTGCCCTTGTCGATGCTCCGCGACGTCCAGCTCCTGCGGCGGCGCAGCCTTCAGGGGCCGCACACGGGCGAGCTTTCGGCCATCGGCATCCACGCCGTCTGGGGCGGCTCCTGGCTGATCGACAGCTTTCCGGCCGGATGCGAGGACCCGTCCTGCACCCTCGACCACGGCTCGATGGCCCACGCGGTGGCCGAGGACCTCGACGTGTTCGTCGACACGTCCCTCGACGCCGCCGTCTTTTCCAAGGGCGCCGAATTCATCCTCCGCCTCCATGAGATCCTCGCCGGAGCGGGCAGGTGAGCCAAACCGCCCAGCCCTTGGCCGATGATTTTCCGGCCCCCGGGGAACGGCGCCTTCGGGCGGCGCTTTCGGCCGCCATGGACGCCGTCGGCTTGGCGACCGCGACGTCGGCCTCGGACTCCGAACGCGACAGAGCGGCGCTCGGGCTGCCCGAGGCCGAGCGCGTTTGTTTCGTCATGGCCGACGGGCTGGGCGCCGAGAACCTCGACGCCAGAAGCGGGCACGCCCCCACGCTGCGGTCGATGGCCCATTTGGAGCCGCTCGCGAGCGTGGCGCCTTCGACGACCGCCGCCGCCATAACCGCAGTGGGAACGGGCGAGCTCCCGGGAAGGACCGCGATGATGGGGTATTCGCTGCGGTCTCCGGCCAGCGGCAGGCCGTTTTCCCTCATCAAATGGGACGATCCCGGGCTCGACCCGCTCTCGTGGCAGAGCCAGCCCACGCTGTTCGAAAGGCTGGGCCCGCGCGCGCAGGCCTGCCGCGTGGTCCAACCCGCCGCGTTCGTCGGCTCGGGACTGACGCTGGCCGCTCTCCGAGGCGCTGAGGCCGTGCCGGCCGAGACCCTCGACGAGCGGGTCGAGGCGGCCGCCCGGGCTTTGCGGCGGGGGGCCGAATGCGTCTACCTCTACTGGGGCGAAATCGACCATGCGGGCCACGCAACGGGATGGACGTCCGGCGAATGGGTGGCCGAGTTGGAGAGCTTCGACGCCGCCGTCGCGTCCCTGGCGCGCTCCGTCCCGCGCGGAACGCTCATCGTCGTCACCGCCGACCACGGGATGGTCGACGTCGGCACGAGGATCGACCTCGCCGACTCCCCCCGGCTGCGCGAGGGAGCGGACCTCGTTGCGGGCGAGGATCGCGCGGTTCAGGTGTACACCCGGGAGCCGGAGGCCCTCGCGGCGCGATGGAGGGAGGAGCTCGGCGAGTCGGCGCTCGTCCTGACGGCCGACGAAGCCGTCGCAACGGGGGTCTTCGGCCCCGTCGGAGATTTCGCCCGCTCCGTCATGGGCGACGTCATTTCCTTCCAACGCGGCGATTGCGCCGTCTTTGACTCTCGCGGGCGCACGGCCCCGCCGATGCGGGGAGTCCACGGGTCCCTCACGTCCGTCGAAATGCTCGTTCCCCTCATCGCAGAGGCCGTTTGACGGCGGAGGTTTTGATGTTTTTCGCTGGAGCCGCGTGATGGCGGAGCTGGTCTTCTTTTCGGGGACGATGGACTGCGGCAAATCGACTTTGGCGCTGCAGACGGCGTACAACCACGAGCGCCGCGGCATGAGAGGCCTCCTCTACACCCGCAACGACAGGGCGGGAACCGGCAGGCTGTCCTCGCGCATCGGCCTGGAGTCGCGGGCTTTCGAGGTGGATGAGAGCACCGATTTTTGGAAGGCCGTGGCGCGGGAGCGGACCGGCGGGCGGGAAGTCGATTTTCTCATCTGCGACGAGGTCCAGTTCTACACCGAGGCTCAGATAGAGCAGCTGGCGAGAATCGTGGACGAGATCGAAATCGACGTCTTCGGCTTCGGAATCACGTCGGATTTCATGACGAGGCTGTTCCCCGGATCCGCGCGCATGATCGAGCTGGCCGACAGAGTGGAGGTTTTGCAGGTCAGGGCGCTGTGCTGGTGCGGAAAACGCGCCACGCACAACGCGCGCACCGTCGACGGCGCCATGGTCACGGAGGGGGAGCAGGTCGTCGTCGGCGACACCGACGCCGGAAAGGCGGGCTATGAGGTGCTCTGCCGATATCACCACAGGAAGCGAATGACCGCGAGCACGGCCCGCGCGGCAAAGCAGCTTCCCCTCGGCGAGCCCTAGCCTTCTCAGACCGTTCCTTTTCTTTCGGCCGTCCCCTGTAATCGTCCAGTCTTTCTCCGAACCGTCTAGTCTTTCTTCCCGAAGACGATCTCGTCCCAGCTGGGCATCGACGGGCGCGAGCCTCGCCGTTTCTTCGAGCGATCGGATCGCCGTTCGGACGGGGCGAAGGCGTCCGGGGACGCCTGTTCGGCCTCCGAGCCCCCCCTGTTTCCCTTTCCGTCGGGAGAGCGCCCGTCGCGCGCCGCGCCGTCTCCCTCCGCCGACGCGCCTTTTCCTCCCTTGCCGTCTTTGCCTCGGGAACGTCTGTCTTTCGCCTTTTGAGGGGGCTCCTTGCCCCAACGGCCCGGGCGCGCGCCGCCGCCCGCCCGCCCGCCGGGCCCGGGCTGTTCGTCCGCCGCGGAATTCTGTTCGCGATCGGCGGCCGAACGGCGGGGCAGGCTCAAAATCGTCGCGTCGTGAGCCGTCTCCGGGGCGGAAGCCGGGGGGTGCGCGCCGTCGTAATCGGGGTCTTCCTCAGCCTTCGGCATCGGACGGACCCTGCCCCTTTGGGTGTCGAGGGAGGCCAGAACCTCTTCGATTCGCCCCTTTCCGTCGGCTTTGCCGCGGCCGTCTGCCGCGTCGTCGTTCGCCTTTCGCGCGTTCGCCGGCGCCTCGGCCGCCGCGCCCCCGCCGTGCCCGTCGGCCTTTCCTTCCTCGCCGTCCGCCCTGTGCGAGTGGCGGCGGTGCGTTTTTTCGCTTTGGACCAAATCCACCGGCGCGGGAGGGGTGTTCACGGCCCTCCAAGTTCCGGTCGAGGCAGGCAGCTGGGTCTCCGAGAGCCAGGCGGCTTCGTCGTCGAGCGCCTCCAGGAGGCGCCGCTCCAGATCGACGTGCCATGTGGCGCGATGCTCGCGGTCGCCCGTGACGAAGACGGCGACGAGCGTCCAGGGCTCGCCGTTCTTGCGCAGGGAGTCCCACGCGATGTCGTTCGGGTTGACGCCGCGGCCGACGAGGCGCGAGGCGACGAGCTCTTCGAGCGTCAGGCCTGCGCTGTCGCGGCCGATTGAGAAGGACCGGGCAAGCTGGGCGGTGTACTCGCGTTCCGCGACGATCGGAAAGGCGAGGGGGGTGACTCGGGAGGCGGGAAGCGCGGAAAGCTCGCACACGTCGTCGACGGACAGCCCCTCGCGTATATAGGACTGGATTTCCCGCGGCGTCATCTGCCGTTTCGATTCGGACGGGTTCTCGACGACGGGCCTATCGCGTCTGAGCGTCGCGCGCAACAGGTCGGTGATGGGTAGGATATACCTATTGCCTTCGGCGTCGTTGAGCGTGAGAGTCTCGCCGTCGGGCCCGAGTCCCAAGAGCTCCAGTTTTTTCATGTCTCCCCTTGAAATCGTAGTCACCTTAAGGTTGCCACACGACGGGCGGAATGGGCCGATTCGCCCGGGTGTGTCACGCTTGGCGCTCGGCCGTGCGTTTCGCTCGTGGATTGACAGACTGGACGAATCCGAAAAACCTGATACATTGTGGGCGCACGCGGGGCCGGACGCGGTGTCCGCGGCCTGAACAGCGGCAGACGATGCCGCCAAAACGAGACGAGTGGAGCTGACAATGGCAACCGATTACGACGCGCCGCGCAAGCAGGACGAAGAACTCCGCGAGGATTCCCTCGAGCAGCTCAAGGCCCGGCGCTCAGAGCATCAGTCGGCGGAGGTCGAGGAGGACGAGGTCGAGGCCGCCGAAGGCTTCGAGCTGCCCGGGGCCGACCTGTCGAACGTCGAGCTTTCGATCAGCGTCGTGCCCGCCCAAGACGACGAATTCACGTGTTCGCAGTGTTTCCTGGTGCACCATCGATCACAGCTTGCGTACGAAGAAAACGGGCTGCCCGTGTGCACGGAGTGCGCGGGCTAAAATGGTGCGCATGGTCCGACCGAGCGAACCGCGATTCTGAAAGGGCTGACACGTGGGACTATTTGGAAAGAAGAAGGCCAAGGCCCGAGAGGCGGAGGCCGACGTCGCCGCCGAGGCCGAGGCCGAGAAGGCCGTCGGGCCCTACGACGAAGCCGAGGCGCCCGAAGACGACGAGCTGCTCGAGTGCGGCGCCCTCAGGCTGCCGCCGGTCGAAGGCGCGACGATCCAATTCACGGTCGAGCGCAACCGCGAAGTGGTCTTGGGCGCCGTGTACATCGTGGGCGAGAGCGCGCTCCAGCTTCAGGTCTTCGCGGCGCCGAAGTCGAGCGACCTCTGGGACGACGTGCGCGCCGACATGATCTCCTCGATCGCCTCGCAGGGAGGGTCTTCGCGCGAGGCCGACGGAGAGTACGGGCAGGAGATCCACGCGCAGATGCCGGTCGAGGGGTCGAGGACGGTCAACCCCGTTCGGTACCTGGGCATCGACGGGCCCCGCTGGCTGCTGCGGGCGACGCTGACAGGCAGAGCCGCCGTCGACGACGCCGAGGCGCGCAACGTGCTCCACGCCGTGCTCGACAGGCTCGTGGTGGTCAGGGGCGCCGCCGCCCATCCGCCGCGCGACATTCTTCCGCTCGAAGTTCCCCGTTCGGGCAGCAGGCATTCCGAGCCCCAGCGCGACAGGCTTTCCCTTCCGCGCCGCGGGCCGGAAATCTCGGAGGTTCGCTGAGGTGAGCCCTCGCCGAGTCGAAGTGACCGGCGAGATCACGTCGATCGCGTATCCCGGCGCGGGAAACTCGCCGGTCCTTCGAGCGAGGATCAAGGCCCCGGAGGGGGAGTTCGTCCTCGCGTTCCTGGGGCGGACCATCGTCCGCTGCATCGAGGTCGGCTCGCGTTTGACCGTGCGCGGGGCCGTCTCGGGCCGCGACGCCGTCCCGACGATCTTCGATCCGGCCTACACGGTGCTCCCGGGCGAGTGACGCTTGCAGTCCGAGAGGCGCCCACGGTTCGGAAAGGGCGCCGCGGGAACGGAGTCGGCGCGGCGAACAGAGGCGAACAGAACGGAATCGATGCGGCGAGAATATCGACGCGGCGGAAAGGAACGACGTGACCGAGAGGGTCGATGTGACAGATCAAGCGACTGAGGAGGGGCAGGCTCCGGATCGGGCGGAGGCCGCCGGAAGGCAGTCGGCCAAGCGCAGAGGCGGTTTGGCGGCCGCCGTCGGCGAGGACTTCGACCTGTCGAGGGCCGTGGGCGGAAAACGGGGCGTCGTCGAAAGCGTCGCCCCCGGGGCGATCTTCCTCGTCGTCTACATAGCGACCAAGGACGTCGTCGTCTCCTCGATCGCTCCGGTGGCCGCCGCGGTCCTCGCCCTGGCGGCCCGCCTTGTGGGCAGGCTCGACGTCACCCCCGCGGTCAGCGGCCTTATCGGCGTCGGCGTCTCGGCTTTCTGGGCGCTGCGCACGGGGCAGGCGTCCGACTACTTCACGGTCGGGCTGCTCCTCAATGCCGGGTATTTGGCCGCGCTCGCCCTTTCCCTCGCCGTGCGTTGGCCGCTCATGGGCCTCGTCCTCGGATTCCTGCGCGGGGACGCCACGCGATGGAGGAGGGCCGACGACGAGGACGGGCTCGCGACTCGCCGCGCGTACACCCGTCTGACGTGGCTGTGGGCAGGGGTGTTCGCCTTGCGCCTCCTCGTTCAGACGCCTCTCTACCTGACGGATGCGACGACGGCCCTCGCGGTGAGCAAGCTCGTCATGGGCCTGCCGCTCTTCGCGCTCGCGGCCTGGGCGACGTGGATGGCGGTTCGCGCGCTTCCGCCGACGGACGCAAGCGGCGCCGTCCGAGAAGAGGCGAAGCCGCCGTCTGAGAACGTGAGCGCAGGCTAGAGAACGTGACGCAGGCTAGACTGACGGGCTAGACCGACCCTGGCGAGGCGTCGTCGCCGATGAGCTCGCGCACGATGTCGAGGTCTTCCTCGGCCTCGGCCGAGCGCAGGAAAAGCACCTGGTCGCCGGCTTCGACCGTCAAATCGGGCTCCGCCGTGAACGGCACCCCGTCCCGGACGATCGCGTTGAGGACGATCGAGGGCGGGAGGACGACGTCGGAGACGGCGAGCCCGACGATCGGCGCCTCGGGAGGAAGCGTCGTCTGCAGGAGGGCCGCCCCCGAGCTGTGAAAGTGCATGACCGTTGCGAGGCGCCCGTTGGCGACCGCGTCCTCGACGTAGGGCGCTATGACGCGCGGCGTCGATACGGCGACGTCCACCCCCCACGATTCGTCGAAGAGCCACTCGTTCTTCGGATTGTTCACGCGGGCGATGACCCTCTCGACGCCGAATTCGGTTTTGGCCAGGAGCGAGACGACGAGGTTGACCTTGTCGTCGCCCGTCGCCGCCACGACGACGTCGGCCTCGTCGAGATTCGCCCGCTGGAGGCTCGTGAGCTCGCAGGCGTCGTCGAGCTGCCACTCCGCCTCGGGGACGGAGGCGACTTTCATCGCCGAGGGGTGGCGGTCGATGATTGTGATGTCGTGGCCGGATTGGACGAGCTCCTTGGCGATCGACATGCCCACGGACCCGGCCCCCGCGATGATGACTTTCACAGATCCTCCTCGGCTGGGTGGTTCGCGATCCTTTGGACGGCGCCGGCCCGATCGGTTTCGACCGTCATGTGCAGCGCGTCGCCGTCTTGCAGCACGAGGCTCGGCGTGGGAAGCATCCCTCTTCCCAAACGGGTGAGATAGGTCACTCTTGCCTTCGTCGCCCGCTCCAAATCGGAGACGCTGCGCCCGAACCAGGAAGGGTCGAGGTCGATGCCGACGATCGCGATTCCGGCGTCGTCCTCGATCCAGTCGAAGTGCGGCCCCAGCGGGATGAGATGCCTGAAGACCTGCTCGACCGTCCATTTGACCGTTGAGACCGTGGCGATTCCGAGCCGCTCGTAAACCTCTGCGCGCGTCGGGTCGTATATGCGGGTGACGACGTTGGACACTCCGAAGGTCTCGCGGACCACGCGGGCGGCGATGATGTTCGAGTTGTCGCCCGAGGAGACGGCCGCGAAGCCGTGGGCGTCCTCGATGCCGGCTTGGATCAGCGCCTCGCGGTCGAAGCCCATCCCCGTGACGCGCTGACCCGAAAAACCTTCTGGGAGCCGCCGAAACGAGTCGGGGCTGTGGTCGATGACGGCCACGGAATGGCCGTACTCCGTTAGATTCGCGGCCAACGTCGCTCCGACGCGGCCGCACCCCATGATGACAAAGTGCACGCTAAGAACGCTACCTCAAACCGCGACGTGGCGTAGCCTGAACACTGTGACGAACGAAATACCCGCCCGCTCCGCAGCGGCCGACACCACGATGATCGTCCTCTCGGCCGTCATCGTTCCGCAGATCATTCTTCGTTCCGTCCCCTCGGGGGCGAATTCCGCGGACATCGCCGCCGCCGCCGCCGTGGCGGTTCTCAGCCTCCTGGCGGCCTTCCTCGGCGCGACATGGGTGGGGCGCCTCGTTCCGCGCCGCCTCTCCTACCAAATCGTGGCCTCCCACATCGGCCCGGGGATGGGCGTGGTGGCCGCCTCGGCGCGCTACCTGTGCTACGTCATCGTCATCGTCTTGGGCGTCGGCGTCGCAACGACGAGCCTCGTAGAAGTCTTCCCGGCGCTGCCGCGCGGGCCGCTTCTGTACGGGCTCGTTCTCGCGTTGGCCCTTCCCGTGCTTTTGCGAAGGGGAAGGGAATCGCGGCTGTACTGGGTCACCGCCGCCCTTGGGGCCCTCGCGGTCGCAACCGTTCTCGTATGGGGCCTCGTCGTCGAGCTCGCCGACGGATCTGCGGCCGACGCCGCCATGTCCGCCCGGCGCCAGGCGGTTCTCTCCGGCCGCAACCCGGGGGTCTCCCATCCGCTCATGACGGCCGTCATGGCCGCCGCGTTTCCCGCCTGCCTTCTCGTGCTCCTGAGCGAGCGCGTCCACGGCGGCGCCCGCACCCGCAGGGTCCGCCCGCCCTGGCTCGCCGTCCGCTTCGGCGGCGCGACCGTCGCCATAGTCGTCACCCTCTACCTGTCCATACTTTTCGAGCTTCCCGGCCAGCGGCTCGGCGTGCCGAGCCTGTCGATGGCCCACGGCCTCATGGGGGGCGGCGGCTACAAGGCGGTAGCCGCAGGATATGCCCTGCTCGGCGCCTCCGCGGCCCTCGCAGCCTACGCCCGCCTGCCCTTCCTGCTGAGCGAGCTCGCCACAGACGGCATCCTCCCGCGCCGCCTAGGCACTCGCGACGCGATCAAGCCGCGCCTCGTCATCGTGGGGCTGACGGCGGTCCTGGCCGCCGGGTTCGCGGGCGTGCTCGTCTCAAGCCTGGCGGGGGCCACCGTCTTCGTCGTCTGCGCGCTCCTGCACTTCGGCTTGACGTGCGTGGCAATGACGCTGCGCTCGGTGGGGATCCTCAAGGAGTCGCTGGAGCGGGCCGAGCGCAGGCGCGCGAGCCTGACGAAATGGGCCTTCGCCGCCATGGCGGGCGTGTGCTGCGCCGGGCTCGGCCTGACGGTCTTCATCGAACGCACGTGGCTTGCCGTCTCCCTCGTCGGCCTGGCGGTCCCCGCGCTCATCATGCTCCTGGCGCGCCGGAGCATGGGCAGGGTTGCCCGAACCCTCGCCGTGACGAACCTTTCGGCGGGTCGTCGCCTGCCCACGCGCGTCCACGGAGTCGTGCTCGTCAGCGTCGTCGACGACCCGACGCTGCGCACGGTCAGCTACGCTCGGGCCATGAGGTTGTCGAGCCTGACCGCCCTGACGGTCGATTTCGATCCGAATCGCACGCGCCAGCTTCGCGACGACTGGAAGAAGGCGGGCCTTCCCGTCGACCTCACGGTTCTCGGCACGCCGCAGGGGGCCACGCGCGGGCACATCGTCGACTACGTCCACTCCCTGCACCAGACGCACCCGGGCGACGTCGTGGCGGTCTTTTACCAGAGGATCCTTGCGGCGGGCGTCTGGGAGGGCTATTTCGTGCGAAGGTCGATGCCGAACGTCATAGCCGATTTGCGCCACGAACCCGGGGTGATCCTCGCCGAGGTCCCCTATCTTTTCCATCCGACCGAGGAGGACGAATGACAACGCTCGACATAGATTTGACCGACGTCGCCCATGGGGGGTCCGCCGTCGGCAGGGCGGAGGACGGCAGGGTCGTCTTCGCCCGCTTCGGCCTGCCGGGCGAGCGCGTGCGAGTCCAGGTGACCGGGCAGCGCTCGACGCTCATCCGCGGCGACGTCGTGGAGGTCCTGTCGAACCCCTCCGAGCACAGGGTAGACTTCGTGTGGCCGGAGGCCGGGCCGCTCGGCGTCGGCGGCGCCGATCTCGGGCACGTCGCCTTCGACTATCAGGCGGAGTGGAAAAGCCACGTCCTTGCGACGGCCATCGGCCGAATCGGCGGCCGCGACCTTCAGGAGCATTTCGCCGAGCAGGGCCTTTCGCCGCGGGTCGCAGCCCTTCCCGGCGACGCCGAGACCTCCGGGTGGGCCACTCGCACCCGGATCGAGTTCGTCGTGGGCGAGGACGGCCGGCCCGCGATGTACAGGGATTCGAGCCACGAGCTCATAGGGGTGGCGAGCTTTCCCCTGGCCGTCGAAGAGATCGGCGAGCTCGACCTCTTCGGCGGCTGGCGTTCGTGGTGGAGGCCGGGGGAGCGAGTCAAGGCGCTTGCCCCTTCGGGGTCGGACCCCGCCCTGTTCATCGGCGGAGATTCGTGGTGGGCGCCGGGCATGCGGGCCGACGAGGTCGTCCGCGAGGACGTCGTGGCCGGCGGCGAGCTCTACGCCTACCAGGTCCATGCAGGCGGCTTCTGGCAGGTCCACCGCGCGGCTGCGGCGAGCCTCATCGAGCTCGTCATGCGCGGAGCGAACGTCCAACCGGGGGACCGCGTTGTCGAGCTTTATTCGGGGGCCGGCCTGCTGACGCAGCCGCTCGCCGTCGCGACGGGGGAGGCGGGCGCCGTCTACGCGATGGAGGCGTCCAGAGAGGCGGTGGGCGACGCGCGGGCGAACCTTCGGGATCTGCCGTGGGCGCACATCCGCGCGGGGAGGATCGACGCACGCGCGCTGGAGGGGGTCAACGGCGACGTCGTCGTGGCCGATCCGCCCAGGGCGGGGCTCGGCACGGAACTGGCGGCGATGCTCGGCGAGGCGAAGGTCGGCAGGATCGTCCTCGTCTCCTGCGACCCGGCGTCCATGGCGCGCGACGTCGCCGTCATGCGGGGGTGCGGGCGCAAGGCGACCTTCTTTGAGGCGGTCGACATTTTCCCGAACACACATCATTTCGAATGCGTAACCGTAGTAGAGTGATGCGAATCGAGTGATTCGCGTCTCGGAATGCCTTCTGTGCGCTGCACGTTATATGCATCGGGTGGGAACGAGCCCATACCGCATAAACGTAAAATATACGGAGGAATATGATGGCAAGCGCGCCCGAAAAATACGATCTCGTGGTCGTCGGCGGCGGAAAGGCCGGAAAGTCTCTCGCCATGCTTCGCGCGAAGAAGGGCGACAAAGTCTTCATGGTCGAGCGGGACAAAATCGGCGGGACGTGCATCAACGTCGCCTGCATCCCGACGAAAACGCTCGTCTCGAGCGCGCGAAGGCTCGCCGAGGTTCGCACGGCCGCGTCTTACGGGGTCGATCTGCCCGGGGCCGACCTCGCCTCGGCGAGAGTGGACCTTCAGGCCTTGCGGGCCCGCAAGGAGAGCGTGGTCGGCGGCATGGTCGAGGCGCATAAGAAGATGTTCGCCGCGCCCGGGCTGGATTTCGTTCTCGGAACGGCGAAATTCGTCGGGCCGAAGACGGTCGAGGCGACGCTGGCCGACGGCTCGGTCCGCGTGGTCGAGGGGGAGAGAGTTCTGATCAACACGGGGACGGCGCCCGCGATTCCTCCGATCGAGGGATTGGACGACGTCGCCTACTGGACGAGCGAGGACGCGCTTCGCCTGACCGAGATCCCCGATCGGCTCGTCGTCCTCGGCGGCGGAGTCATCGGCGTCGAGACGGCCTCGATGATGGCGTCCTTCGGGGCGGACGTGACCCTCATCGAGGGCGGGGAGCGCATTCTTGCCAGGGAGGACGCGGACGTCGCCGAAGAGATGGCGGCCAACCTCGCCGCGCAGGGCGTGACGGTGCGCACCGGCGAGCGCGCGGTGCGCGTATCCTCGGGCGGCGACGGAGCGGGCGGCGAGGGAGTCGTCGTCCGCACGACCGCCGGCGAGGTTGCGGGAACGCGCCTCCTCGTTGCCCTGGGGCGCACTCCCGTCACAAAAGGCCTGGGCCTGGAGGCGGCGGGGGTCGAGCTGACCGAGCGCGGCTTCGTCAAGGTCAATTCCCGCCTCGAGACGACGGCGCCCGGCGTCTACGCCGCGGGCGACGTCGCGGGAACGCCTCAATTCACGCATGCCTCGTGGAACGATTTCCGGGTGCTGCGCGACCTCTTCGCCGGCAAGGACGCCTCGACGGAGGGCCGCCTCATCCCGTGGGCGGTCTTCGCGACCCCCGAGCTCGGGCGCGTCGGAATGAGCGAGAGCGAGGCCCGCGCGGCCGGACGGGACATCCGGGTGGCCAAGGTCGCCGCGGCGGCGGTCCCGAGAGCCAAGACGCACGGCCACATCGAGGGCTTCTACAAGGTCGTCGTCGACGCCGAGACCGAGGAGATCCTCGGCGCCGCGATCGTCGCCGAAAGCGCGAGCGAGGTGATCGCCGCCGTTCAGACGGCCATGCTGGGCGGCCTTCCCTGGCCCAAGCTGCGCGACGCCGTCATCGCCCACCCGACGATGGCCGAGGGGTTGAACATCGTCCTGGATTCGCTCGGCTGACGGCGGAGGCGGTCGGACGGCGCCTCCCTCTGGGCCGCGACTCCTTTCCGACGGCGGCTCCCTCTGGACGATGGGTCTTTCTGGACAGCGTCTCCCTCCGGACGGCGGCGTCGCGCCGAAAACAGTGTCACGCCCGCGTCGGCCCTTCGCACACATGGGCGAAGGGCCGACGCGGCCCTGCAACGGCCGACTCGGCGGTTAAAATGGACGACGGCAAAAGGAGGCCGCTTTGGGATTCATTGAGGGCATACTCGGACCTGACGACGTAAAGAGCCTGCCGCCGGAGCGGCTTGAGGGTCTGGCCGAGGAAATCAGGGCCTTCCTCGTCGAAAACGTTTCGAAGACGGGCGGCCACCTGGGCCCCAACCTCGGCGTCGTCGAGCTGACGATAGCCCTCCATCGGGTCTTCTCCTCGCCCTCGGACGTCCTCGTCTTCGACACCGGGCATCAGAGCTACGTGCACAAAATCCTCACGGGGCGCCACGATTTTTCCACGCTGCGCCAGGAGGGAGGGCTGTCGGGGTATCCCGCGCGCAAAGAGTCGATCCACGACGTCGTCGAAAACTCGCACGCCTCCACCGCGCTCTCGTGGGCCGACGGAATCGCCCGTTCCTTCGAGCTTCGCGGAGAGGACCGCCGCGTCGTGGCCGTCATAGGCGACGGAGCGATGACCGGGGGAATGGCATGGGAGGCCCTCAACAACATTGCGGAGGATCCGAAGCGGCCGATCGTCATCGTCCTCAACGACAACGACCGCTCCTACGCGCCGACGGTGGGCGGCATCGTCCGCAAATTCGAGCCCGTCAGGCGGCTGGACAACTTCCGTCTCAACAAGAACTACGAGGCCTTCCTCAAATGGACGAAACGCCATCTTTTCGGCGCGGGAGCGCCGGGGCGGGCCGCCTACGGCGCCCTCCATTCGATCAAAAAGGGCGTCAAGGACATCTTCATCGACGCCGGCATCTTCGACTCGCTCGGCCTGAAGTACATCGGCCCCGTGGACGGGCACAACCTCAAGGACCTTCAGGAGGCGTTCGCCTTGGCGAAAGACTTCGGGGGGCCGGTCGTCGTGCACACGATAACCGAAAAGGGCAGGGGCTACCGCCCCGCTGAGGAGAACGCCGACGATCGGTTCCACGCCGTGGGGCGCATCCACCCGGAGACCGGGCTGCCCATCGAGCCGGCGCGCTTCGGATGGACCGCCGTGTTCGCCGAGGAAATTGCGAAGATCGCGCGCGAGCGCGAAGACGTCATAGGCGTGACGGCGGCGATGCTGCGGCCCGTCGGACTGGGCGCCTTCGCCGACGCCTTCCCCGAGAGGGTGATCGACGTCGGAATCGCCGAACAGCACGCCCTGACGATGGCAGCCGGCTTGGCGTACGCCGGATGCCATCCCGTCGTCGCCCTCTACTCGACCTTCATGAACCGGGGCTTCGACCAGCTGCTCATGGACGTGGCCCTCCACAATGCGCCCGTCACCGTGGTCCTCGACCGCGCCGGGGTAACCGGCGACGACGGCCCCTCCCACAACGGCATGTGGGATCTTTCGCTCGCGGCGATGGTCCCCGGCTTGAGAGTCGCCGTCCCTCGCGACGCCGAACGGCTGAGGGAGCTTTTGCGCGAGGCGCTTGACATCGAGGGGCCGACGCTTGTGCGCTACCCCAAGGGGGAGGCGCCGCCTCCGATCGAAGCCGTGAGGGCCGTGGGCGGCGCGGACCTCGTCTATTCGGCGGGCGGGGCAAGGACCGCCGTCGTCGCCGTCGGAGCGGCCGTTCCCGCGGCGATCGAGGCGGCGGAGGGCCGCGGCGACGCCGACGTCCTCGACCCTCGCTGGGCGCTGCCGGTCGCCCCTGAGCTCGTCGAGACTCTGCGTTCATACGATGCCGTCGTCACCGTCGAGGACGGCATCGTCGACGGCGGGGTCGGAAGCGAAATCGCCCTCGCCCTCAGCGAGGCGGGGTACGGCGGGAGGCTGCGCCACCTGGGAATCGGCCGACGTTTCCTGGCCCACGCCTCCCGCGCATCCGTCCGCCGCTCAGAGGGGCTGACGCCGGAGGCGATCGGCTCAGCCGTCGATTCAGTGCGGCAGGGTATTCGCCCCTAGGCTCCCGGCGAGATTTACGCAGTGCGCCGCCGGCCCTTTTGCACCGCGGCCCTGCGCCGCGGCCGCCGACGGCTAGGAGCGAGGCTGTCCCGCCGTTCGCCCTGCGGCCTCTAGAAGCTAGGAGCGAGGCTTTTGCGCCCTTCGCGCCGCGGCCACGAGAACCTGGCCGACGTTGTCGATCTGCCACGGGCGCGCGCCGAGGGCTGCGAGGAGAATCGGAATCTCTTCGGGGTCGTCCCACCCGTCCCAGGCGAGTGCGCGCTGATAGGCGGGCTTGAGAAGGATCTCTTGGCGAATTCCCAGATCGTCGGCGCGTGTCAGCACCGTGCTGCGAACGACTTTCCATCGCGCCGCGGCTTCGGGGTTGGCCCGCTCCCAGTTGCGGGTGGCCGGGAAAGGCTCGGCGGACTCGTGGAAGACGCGCTGGGGCAGCTCCTCCTTGGGGACCGACCAGGCCGAGGAGATGGCGTCCCACCACGTGTGTGCGTCCTTGCGCCGCATCCTCGACTGGAGCAGGGGCGAGCGCGTGACGTCGGCGTGAGAACGGGGCTTGCGCGAGGCCAGCTCCGCCAAAACCTTGGAAGGAAGCACCTTTTCCGGGGCGAGGTCGCGTTTTTTGGCCAGCTTCTCGCGCGAGCGCCACAGGGACTCGAGTATGCCGAGCGCCCGCCTGTCCGTCATTCCGTTCCTCCGCGCGGACTTGCGCCAGGGCTGGGCCGAGGGGGTTTTCGGCTCGCGCAGCCGTATCTCTTCGCACTCCTCGTGAAGCCATTCGAGGCGCCCGGCCGCGCGCAGCATCGCCGTGAGCCGTTCCCGCAATTCGATGAGCAGTTCGACGTCGAGCGCCGCGTACGCCCGCAGCTCCGGGGCGAGGGGGCGCTCCGACCAGTCGGCCATGGAATGCTCTTTGGCCAGGCCGTACCCGAGGACTTCGGCCACCTCCGCCTGAAGCGAGATGCGTTCGAAGCCGAGAAGGATGCCTGCGACTTCGGTGTCGAAGATCTCGGGCGGATTGAAGCCGAGTTCGCGCAGGCACGGGAGGTCTTGGTCGGCCGCGTGGAGGATCCACACGTCCGTCGCCAGGAGCTCCGCGAGGGGGCCGAGGCGGTCTTCGATGCCGACGGGGTCGATAAGGAAGGTCCCTGCGCCCTCTCGGCGGATTTGGACGACGTAGGCCCTTCCCGAGTAGCGGATGCCCATGGCGCGTTCGGTGTCGATGGCGAACGCGCCGCGTCCGGCGGCGAGGGCGGAGACGGCGTCGTCGATGTCGAGGTTTGTCAGCTCGGGGATTCCTTCGCTCGGGACGTCGAGCGGCTGTATGTCTACCGAATCCGACATCAAAGAGCCCCCGAGGAGCGGGGGAGGGCCGCGACGCCGTCGGGGCTCAGGCCGCACACGCTTGCGGCAAAGTCCGCCCAAGCGTCAAGGTGGGCCGAGACGTCGGCATGGTCGGGGCTCCACGAGGCTCTCACCTCGAGGTCGATCGTCGAATCCGTCATGTGCATTCCTGTAAATGTTTCGTTGTAGTTTCGAGTGACCGTTCCCGTCAGATTGTGATACTCGGCGCCGCGGGCTTCGAGGGATTCGGCCAACCAGGTCCAGGATACTTCGCCCAGCAGAGGATCGCCGCCCATGTCTGATTCGACGGGGGCGTTGGCGTAGGCGACTATTCGAATGGTGCCGTCCCACGCGGGCTGGCCTTCGGGGTCGTAGAGGAGCACGAAACGCGCGTTTCCGCGGTAGGAATCAGGGTCGAGCGAGGAAGACTCGTTGATTTCGGCTTGAAGCGCCACCGCCCACGGCGCGATTTTCGCCGGGGGCGGTATCTGACTCACGTGGAGTTCGCTGCGGAACGCGTGCCCCTTGAGGGACTCGAGGGCCGTGAGGAACTCGGCGGGCGCTTCGATTTGTGGCACGTCGCAACACTACTCGGACGAAGGGCTCGGGCTGAAGCTGGCGCGCCGAATGCAGGTAGGCTTACACCATGAAGACAAGCAGATTCGAAGATGCAGGCTCGGAATTCGAAAGCTTGGCCGACGAAGCGAAGGTCGATTTGCCTCTTGAACAGACCTCCGCCTGGGAGGTCTTCGACTGGGCCGTGGGCGGGAGGCTTCCGTGGCGCAAGCTCGTGTGGCTGGTCGACGGCGAACCCAGGGCCTTCCTCACCGCCACGAAGATGCGGGGGCGAGGATTCACCTATCTTTGGGCGAAACACGGCCCTGTTTGGGCCGGTCGCACTCCCAGCGCGCGGGAGGAAGCGGCGTTTCGCTTCGACCTCGTCAGGGTGGTCCGCAGCCTCGAACCCGAGGTCGATTTCGTCCGGCTTCACGCGCACCATCGGGCCGACGGCCTTCGCGAGCTTCTCCAATCGGTCACCTATGACAGAACCGTCATCCTCGATCTGAGAAAGGACGCGGACGCCCTCCTCGCGTCGATGAAGAAGCGCGGGCGGCGCGATGTGCGCAAAGCCATGCGCGACGAATCTCTCGTCGCCGCCGACGAAACCGAGAACGCGCACGCCGTTTTCGGCGAGCTGTACGAGCTGCTCGTCGAGACGGGCGAACGCGATTCCTTTGGGATCCTGCCGCAGGAGACGTATGAGGCGATGCTCGTCGGGCTCGGGCCCGAGCACTGCCGCCTGTACACCGTTCGGCGCGAGGGACGGCCGCTGTGCTGGGGAATTGTCACGACCACCGCGTCCCAGGCCACCTACTACTATGCGGCGTCGAACGACGAGGGCCGCAAAGCCGGCGCCCCCGATCTGCTCGTCTTCGCTATGGCCCGCTTCCTGCGCGAGCGGGGAATCGAGAGTTTTGACCTCATGGGCATCGATTCGGAGCGCGCGCCGCAACTGGCGGGTGTGCGCGGATTCAAGACCAAGTTCAGCGAGGAGATCGCCGAAGTCCCCGGCGCATGGGACGTTCCGGTCTCGCCTTTGCGCTACGAGGCTCTGGTCAAGGCCCTTGCCGCCAAGCGCTGGGCGACGGCGAAGCTCGGCTCGGTGCGGCGGCGCTTGCGAGGAGACTCGGAAGGCCAAGATTCGCAAGGCGAGTAGGCCAAGATTCGAAAAGCCGCCGGGGCGAGGGCTCCACGTTCTGGAGAGCCTCGCCCCGTCTCCTGCGTCGTCTTATCTCCTTCCTCTTGGGGTTTGCGGTTTACCGGGCTTTGCCTTCGCCAGACGCGTCCTTTCCTTCGCCAGGCGCATTTTGGCTTTCGGCAGGCGCATCCTTGCCGCGAGCAGGCTCGTCTTTGTCGCCGTCAGCAGGCGTTTTCCTGTTTTCGCCAGGCGCATTTTGGCTTTCGGCAGGCGCGTCCTTGCCGCCGACGGCTCCGTCTTTGCCTTCGGCCCCATTCGGTTCGGCCGACTCGCCTGAGCCGCTAGGCGCGCCTGATTCGGCGGACACGTTTGGCGTGCCTGATTCGGCTGGACCGCTCGACACTGCGCCCTTAGCCGCGGCGCTTTCGCTTAGGCCTTTCTCCAAAGCTTCGTCTGAGCCTTCCTCCGAACCGTCCAGGGTTGCGTCTGAGCCTTCGCCTGAATCGAGCACACTGTCCGCATGGCCCTCGAGCGCGCTGTCTTCTTGCGCCTCCGCAGACGCCTCTGTGGCCTCGTCTTTTGAGCCTGGGACCGTGTCGCCTTCGGAGTCGACGACGTCGCCCTCAGAGTCCGCTGCAGCCCCGCCCTCAGAGGCGTCGCCGCCCTCAGAGCCGGAGGTTGCTTCGGTTCCGTCGAGGTCGCAGTCGCCCGGGCATTCGACGTTTGCGAACCTCGGGTGGCTCTCGGGAGGAAACGCGAAATGCGGTTTGATGCATTGGGTGAGCTCCTCGTTGCGGGCTTTCAGACTCAGCGGCACTTCGCCGTCGACCCTGATGAACACGCGCATCGAGTGCTCTTCGACCTTGACGGAATCGCCCGGCTCGTAGCGGCGTTCGGCGTCGATGTGGTTGCCCGTGTCGAGGACGTCGGCCCATGCTCCGCCGTACAGATCGCTCGGAATGGTGAACGTCTGGTCGGCGACGTCGGCGTTGAACATCAGCAGAACGTCGTCGTCGTAGATGTTCTCGCCGCGGTCGTCGGGCTCCCCGATGGCGGAGCCGTTGTAGTAGACCATGAGCGACCGGGCGTAAACGGTGGTCCAGTCAGACTCTTCCATGGTGGTCGCATCGGGCCGGAACCATTCAATCTCGCCGATCTCCGAGCGGCCGCCCTTCTCGGAGTCGCCCGCGAGGAAGCGACGCCTCCTGAAAACCGGATGCGCTTTGCGGAACTCGATGAGCTGGCGAGTGAACTCGAGCAATCCGATGGCCTCGAGGTCGAGGTCCCAATTGATCCAGGAGAGTTCGTTGTCCTGGCAGTAGACGTTGTTGTTGCCCTGCTGCGTGCGTCCGAGCTCGTCTCCGTGCGCGAGCATCGGCACGCCCTGGGACAGCAGGAGCGTCGTGAGGAAATTGCGGATCTGGCGGTTGCGCAGCACTTTGACCGTCTTGTCGTCGGTCGGGCCCTCTGCGCCGCAGTTCCACGAGCGGTTGTAGGATTCGCCGTCGTTGCCGCCCTCCAGATTCGCGTCGTTGTGCTTTTCGTTGTAGGAAACGAGGTCGCGCATGGTGAAGCCGTCGTGGGCGATGACGAAGTTGATGGACGCCATCGGACGCCGCCCGCTTGACGCATACAAGTCGGACGATCCCGTCAGACGCCCGGCCAGCTCCGAGAGCATCGCGGGCTCGCCCCGCCAGAAGTCGCGGACGGTGTCGCGATACTTGCCGTTCCACTCCGTCCACAGGGGAGGGAAGCCGCCGACGTTGTAGCCGCCGTCGCCGATGTCCCAAGGTTCGGCGATGAGCTTGACCTGGGAGATCAGCGGATCCTGCTGAATGATGTCGAAGAAGCTGGAGAGCTTGTCCACGGCGTGGAGCTCGCGCGCCAACGTCGAGGCGAGGTCGAAGCGGAACCCGTCGACGTGCATGTCCGTGATCCAGTACCGCAGCGAATCCATGATGAGCTGCAAGGTGTTGGGGGAGCGCATGTTGAGCGAGTTGCCCGTTCCGGTGGTGTCGAAGTAGTGCTCCTGGGAGTCTTCGACGAGCCGGTAGTAGGAGGGGTTGTCGAGGCCGCGGAAAGCCAGAGTGGGGCCCATGTGGTTGCCCTCGGCCGTGTGGTTGTAGACGACGTCCATGATGACTTCGATGTCCGCCTCATGGAAGGCCTTGACCATGGCCTTGAACTCGTCGACTTGGCCGCCGAGCCAGTCGGTGGAAGCGTAGCCGTTGTGGGGGGCGAAGAAGCCGATGGTGTTGTATCCCCAATAGTTCGAGAGGCCCTTGGCTTGCAGCGCCGTGTCGTTGACGAACTGGTGGCAGGGCATGAGCTCGATGGCGGTGATGCCCAGGCTCTTGAGATAGTCGATGATGACGGGGTGCGAGATTCCCGCATAGGTTCCCCGGACCTCCTTCGGAATGTCCGGGTGCGTCATGGTCATGCCGCGCACGTGCGCCTCGTAGATGATCGTGTCGTTGTAGCGGTGCTTTGGCGGGCGGTCATGCCCCCAGTCGAAGAACGGGTTGATGACCACCGAGACCATCGTGTGGGGCGCGGAATCGAGTTCGCTTCGCTTGGAAGGGTCGTTGAAATCGTAGGAGAAGAGCGCCTGCTCGTTGGCGATCTTGCCTGTGATCGCCTTCGCGTAGGGGTCGAGAAGCAGTTTCGAGTAGTCGCAGCGCAGGCCCTTGGAGGGATCGTAGGGGCCTCTCACGCGGAATCCGTAGCGCTGCCCGGGGCGCACTCCTGGCAGATAGCAATGCCACACGCCTGCGTCGACTTCTCGCAGCTCGATTTTGGTCTCGTCGGCGGCGTCGTCGATGAGGCACAGGTCGATGCTCTCGGCAATGGAAGAAAAAACGGCAAAATTCGTCCCGGAGCCGTCGTACGTGGCTCCGAGTGGGTATGAACGTCCAGGCCATATTTGCATACGGCAATTCTCGCACTTCGCGGTGGGCCTTGTCCGCCGTTTCCTCGCGTGAGCCGCGAGGAAAATATAAGCGAACATAGGAAAATTGTGTACACAGGCAGGCATTGTCAAGGCTGGACAGGCATTGTCAGGGCTGGAGAAGAGCGCGCAGCACGACGTGAAAGCCTTGCGGCGGCGAGTTGCGGCTGTGTGGCAGGGGGAAGAGTCTCGCTTCGTCGTCGGGGAAAAGAGCTAGTTGAGTGCCGCTGTCGGTGGATCGAGTGCCACTGCCGGTGAGTGGGCTGTAGCTGCTGGTGAGTCGGCTGTAGCTGCTGGTGAATCAAGCGGTTCTATCGGTGGATTCTCCGGTTTTATGAGGCTTTCTTATGTTTCAGCTGCTGAAAGGAGGGTTTACTCCCGAATCCTGCATTTACGGCATGAAAAGTACCTATGTCGATGAAAAGAACAGAAATTTGGAACTTATATAATAACCAGGTACTTTTTATGCTTGAAATTCGGCGGAGCTCTTCAACCAGGTACCTTTCATGCTTTGACATTGACCAAATCAAACGCCGAGGCGCTTTTCATCCACGAAACTCAACCGAATCTGGGGCGCGAGGCACCGCTCATTCGCGTCGGTTTGCGGCTAAGCCAAGGCGAAGTTGCGGCCGACGCAAAACGAACAGGCGAGCCGCCAAACCGGAGCCGTCAAGTCGAACCGGGCATTTGGGCCGCCAAGCTAAAGCCGACAGGCCAACGGATTAAGCCAAGGCGCGCCGCAACTAAGCAAGAACGAACCGCGCTGCCAAACCAAAACGGTCTCGCAACTGAAGCAAAAGAGGGTGGGCGATACTGGGTTCGAACCAGTGACCTCTTCGGTGTGAACGAAGCGCTCTACCACTGAGCTAATCGCCCTTCTGCGCACCTGAGATTAGCCTGAAAGCGCAGTTCGGCGCAAGAACGACCAGCGTGGCGTGGACCTCATCGTAAGGGTTGGACATCTCCTCTGGGACCGGTCTATAGTTAGTGAGCGCCGTTCGGGCGGAAGCCGGGCGGATGCGCGGATGTGGCTCAGTTGGTAGAGCATCACCTTGCCAAGGTGAGGGTCGCG